>DAOUJZ010000050.1:0-114533 GCA_034421955.1 Dehalococcoidia bacterium
GCTCCGGCGTGGACGTCGGCTCCGGCGTGGGCGTCGGCTCCGGCGTGGGCGTCGGCTCCGGCGTGGGTGTAGGCTCCGGCGTGGGTGTCGGCTCCGGCGTGGGTGTAGGCGTAGGCGCCCCCCCTTCTACTCTCAGCACCGGAGAGAGGGCGTAGAAGTGGTTCTTGTAAGATGTGCCGGTGCCGGTGTCTCCGAAGGTGCTATGGCGGCCCAGATCGGCATAGATGGCGTAGAAGGTTCTGCTGCCCAGCCCTTGTGTGTACCTCGTCCCATTGCTATCCGTGCCTGTCCAGACGTCGGTCGAGTGCTCCAGGCGCCTCCCCACTTCGTCGGTCCCTGCCTTGGATGCCCATGAGCCGTCGTAGAAATCGGTGTAGCTGTCGGCGACTTTGGCGCTCTCCACCCAGTAGATGGGTACGCCGGTCCCCGTGGTGCCGGTGTTGTCTATGGCGTCAACGAAGTAAGTGGAAGCCAGGGCGCGGAATCGGCTGCTGAAGCCCTTGAACAGTTCGTTCCTGGCCGCGGCGTTCTGGACGAAGCGGTTGTAGTCGTCGATGTTTCTCGACTGTGCGTCTCTGGTATCGGAAGTGACGAACAGCAACCGGAAGCTGTCGCCGGCCTTGAGGGAGGAGGAAGGAATGAAGGCCCAGGACCGCGGCACCGTGCCCACGCCGCTGCTGTCGAAGGGTATGGTCGTGGCCACCCTCTCCACGTAGGACGACTTGACGGTGTGGGTGTCCGACCAGATGCTGCCCCACCCGTTCTGGTCGGACACGGCGCCGGGGTTCATGCTGACGGTGACGGTGGTCTGGTCTTGGTCATAGATGCTCTTCGCATAGTCGGGCGTGATGGTGACGGTGAACGTCACGCCGTATTTGCCGGCGTCCGTGTAGTTGCGTCCCCGCAAGTTCGACGCCTTCCCGCCGGTCACGACCAAGTCGCTCAGCTCCATGCCCTTGATGTGGTGGTCGTCTGGGAACGTGATGGTCACGTCGAAGGGGCCGGTCACTTTCTCCGTGGGGCCGCTGATGATCGGTTTGGGGCCCAGGGCGTCGCGGACCTTGAAAAGCGGCGACACGGCGTAAAGAGGGTAGCTGTCGGTGGCGGGCCGAAATTCCAACAGGATTTCGTTGCCCGTGACGTGGCTCCACCTTCGTTCCCCCTCGGCCACCACCGACGTTTGCCGGAAGAGGTTCCACCACGCAACCGGGCTGCCAAGCGTAAGGCTCCATCTGATGGCGTCGTCCGTGTAGGCGGGTGTGCCGTCGTGTCTGCTGCCGGTCCAAATGCGCCCGTTGGACGGGTGGATGTCCGCTCCCTTGGAGTTCTTGTAATTGCGGGAGTCCCAACTGCCGTCGTAGAAGTCGGCATAATCATCGGCTGCCTTGTCGCCCTTCACCCAATAGATGGGAGAGTTGTGGCCCGCGTCCGGCGAGTCGCCCAGATGGCGGGTGAGGGTGTTGCCCCGCGCGTCTATGCCCTGGTAGACGGAGACCAGGGCCCGAAACACGAGCGACATCTCCGCCTTGAACTCGGAGTTTTTCGTGGCCTCGTTCTGCACAAACGCGTTGTAGTGGGACACGGCTTGCGAGGTCGCGGCTGTCGTCCCATCGGTGACGAAGAGCAGCCGGAAGGAGTCTCCCACCCCCAGGCCGCTGGGTATCATGGGCCAGTTATTGGGTACCATCTGCGTGGGAATGTTGTAAGTCTGTGTCGAATTGACACTGTGGTCGGGCGCCGCGTGGACCGGTTGGATGACCGCAGGACGCGAGCCGATCAATAGGACTCCCGCGACCAACATCACGACAATCACTGAAACCGCAAACTTGGTGCGCAGCATCGACTCCTCCTTTTGTCCGAAGCGCAGAAATGTCCTTGGGGTAGCGTGGTGCATCGCGCAACCTGTCGGCGGAAATGCACAAGCCCACAGTTATAATTATAGGGGGTGTTGAGGAGATATTGCGTGAATTCTAGGTAACTTTAAAGTGAATATCTCAGTGGCTCGTCGGTTACAATCCATCTACTGCGAGCGCACAACGTGCTATACTAGTCGCAGAATCGCCAACCGCGTGAGGGAGGTGCTACCTTGAACCGAACGGATAAACCGGAACCAGAGGGCCAGACGCGTAGAGACCGCCTCTCCCGCATGAGCGAGGCCAGCATTCGCATCACCGAGACACTGGACCTGGACGCCGTGCTGCAGGCGGTGGTGGACGGGGCCTGTTCGCTGGCCGGCGCCCGACAAGGCTGCGTCACTTTCCTGGACGACGCGAGGAGGTCCCCCGTCTTCATCTCCTCCGGCATGACTCCGGAGGAGATTCAACTTCGGTTCGACCTGCCCGGAGGGCGGGAGTTCTTCGAGCACCTGAGCAGCCTCCCGGAACCGCTGCGGGTCGCGGATTTCTCCGCCTACGCCAGGGAGTCGGGCCTGCCCGAGATCGCCCCGCCGCTGGGACCTTCGGGGACCTTTCTGGGGGCGCCCATCCGGCACCTGGGCCACCGGGTGGGCAACTTCTACCTGTCGGACAAGGAGGGGGACGCCGAGTTCACCCCTGAGGACGAGGGGATGCTGGCGCTCTTCGCCTCCCAGGCGGCCCTGGCCATGGCCAACGCCCGCCGCTACCGGGAGGAGCGGCGAGCCCGCGCCGACCTGGAGACGCTGGTCGACACCTCGCCGGTGGGCGTCGTGGTCCTGGACGCCGGTTTGGCGAAGGTTTCCTTCGTCAACCGCGAGGCTTTAAGGATCGTGGACGGGCTGCGCGATCCGAACCAGAGCGTGGAACAACTGCTGGAGACGGTGACCTTCCGGCGGGCCGACGGGCGGGAGTTCTCCCTGAAGGAGTATCCGCTGGAACAGGCGCTGAGCTCCGGAGAAACGGTGCGGGCCGAGGAGATTGCCGTCACGGTCCCCGACGGGCGCCGCGTCAACACCATCCTGAACGCCACGCCCATACTGTCGGAGGAGGGCGAAGTGGCGTCGCTGGTGGTCACCCTGCAGGACGTGACGCCGTTTGAGGACCTGGGTCGGCAGCAGACCGAGTTCCTGGGCATGGTGAGCCAGGAACTGCTGGCGCCCCTGACCTCCATCAAAGGCTCGGCCGCCGCCGTGCTGGAAGACCTCACCCGGCTGGACGTTGCCAAGGTCCGCCAGTTCTTCGGCATCATCGAGTGGCAGGCCGACCGGATGCGCAGCCTGATCTGGAACCTGCTGGAGATGGCCCGCATCGAGGCGGGGACGCTGATATTGAATCCCGAACCCACCAGCCTGGCCTCCCTTGTGGGACAGGCCCAGGCGTCGTTCCTCGATAGTGGCGCCGGCAACCCGGTGGAGGTGGACCTGCCTCCGGACCTGCCCCTCGTGGTGACGGACCGGCAGCGATCGCTCCAGGTGCTGGACCACCTGCTGTCCAATGCCTCCAGCCACTCCTCGGAGGGTTCGGTCATCACGGTGAGCGTCCGCCTGGAGGACTCGCACGTCGCGGTTTGCGTGACCGACCGGGGTAGCGGCGTACCGCCCCATCCTCATCCCCTGCTGTTTCGCAGGCTATCGCGGCCAGTGGTGGTGAACGACCGGAGCGGGACCGGGGAAGAAGCTCTGGGCCTGGCGGTGTGCCGGGGCATCGTGGAGGCCCACGGGGGCCGTATCTGGATCGAGAGCGACGGGCCCGGCCTGGGGACCCGGTTCATATTCACTCTGCCGACAGCGGAGGAGGCCGCGCCGCACAGGGCAGGCCGGACGGGCCCGGCCTCGGCCGGCAGAGGCCGGCGCGCCGCCCGCGGCCGGGGGCGGGTGCTGGTGGTGGACGACGACCCCCAGGTGCTGTGGCACGTACGCAGCACACTGACGGAAGCCGGCTACACCCTGACGGTCACCTGGAACCCCGAGGAGGTGGAGCGACTGATCGTGGTGGAGCGGCCACACCTGATCTTGCTGGACTCGGCGCTGACCAGGGTCGGAGAAACGGGCTTGATGCAGCGCATATCGAAGATGACCGACGCGCCGGTGGTGTTGCTGTCGGGGCGCGGCGCGAACCAGGAACAGGACCTCGCCCAGGCGTTCGAGACCGGCGCGGACGACTACATCGCCAAGCCATTCTCGCCGACCGAGCTGGTGGCACGGGTGGGGGCGGCGCTCAGGCGGCAGGAAGCGCCGGAAAGGGAGGCCTACGGAGAACCCTTCCAACTGGGAGAGCTGGCCATCGAATACGCCCGCCGCCGGGTGACGCTGAGCGGCCGGGTGGTGACGCTGACCGACACGGAGTATCGCCTGCTCTGCGAGCTTGCGGTGAACGCGGGCCAGACGCTGAGCAGGGAACGCCTGATGAGCCGGGTCTGGTCGACGCGAGAGTCCAAAGATTTCAGCGTGGTGCGGGCCTACGTGAAGCGGCTGCGCCAGAAGCTGGGGGAGACTGCCGACAACCCCAGGTACATCTTCAACGAGCCCCGCGTCGGCTACCGGTTGGGAGAGGCCGACGAGTAGGCTGGGGCGTCGTGAATGGATCCCACCAACCTGCCGCTTCTCAAGAGCCGGGCGCGGCGCACCCAACCGAATCTCGCATCAAAGAAACGGGGCGCCTCGTGAGAGGCGCCCCGTCCGGCGGACAAGGGAGGTCCCCTAGCGCTATCACGCCACTTTCACCTTCTGCACCTCCTCGCGTCCTTCTGCCGCGTTCATCGTCAGCCGCCCGTGGATCTTGACCAAGTCCACCATGTGGCCGCACTGCAGGCACTTCAGGTACTCCCCGTACATGTCCCTGTCGCGGTGTACGTCGCCCTTACACCTCGGACACGCCTTGAAATACAACATTTCGCTTCCTCCTGTTAACAGAGTTTCCGCTCTCTTAGGTTTGGCCCGCGTCCGCTTTTTCGCGGGACGGGCGGGCGGGAGCGGCCACGTTTTAGCAATTTGTGCTTATCAGGCTGTCTGACATGGACGAATTATATATAGTTGACACGTTATGTGTCAAGGGATATAATACGGCCAACCGAGTAACCCGAGAAGCCCGCAAGGCTTGCTCACCATTTGCTGTTGTGCCGTTTATAACGGGCCGAGAGCGAATTGGTTAGCTCGGTCCCGGAAACTCGTGGGAGGTGCAGAGAATGGTGTACGACAGGAGACAGCAATACGACCAGATGCAGGGCGTGTATATTATCAGCGTGGCGGCGCGCGTGCTGCAGATGCACCCCCAGACGCTGAGGAAATACGAGCGCATCGGCCTGGTGTCTCCGTCGCGCACCGTGGGAATGCTGCGCCTCTACTCTGAGGAGGACATCGCCCGGCTTCGGCTGATAAAGCACCTCGTGGACGAGCTGGGGCTGAACCTTGCGGGTGTTGAACTGGCGCTGAAGCTGTTCAACCGGCTGCTGACCATGCGGGCGCAGGCCCAGGATCTGGAGGGAGACGAGCTCAAGAGCTTCCTGGACACCAGCATAAGCCAGATGCTCAGCCTGCTGGACGGCAAGCGGAAGTAGCGGACGGCGTTTCCGAACTGGAGGACACTGTACATGACCGAGACCAACGGACACGAAGTGCCGGAAGAACATTGCGCCGACGCGGGCCCCGCTCCCACCGCCGACGATGACGCCTCCCTGCGGGAGATGTTGGAGGAGGCGGAGCGGGAGCGGGACCAGTTCCGGGCAATGGCGCAGAGGGCGCAGGCGGACCTGGTCAACTACAGGCGCCGCGCCGAGGACGAACGGGAGACGCTGAGGCGCAACATAACGTCCGGGCTACTCATGGACATGCTGGAGCTTGTGGACGACTTCGACCGCGCACTAGATTACGTGCCGGACGACGCGGTGGCCCCGCAATGGCTCGAGGGTCTGCGAAACGCGCGGCGGAGCTTCGACCGCAAGTTGCTTATGCAGGGCGTCAGCAGGGTCGAGTCCGCCGGACGACAGTTCGATCCGAACGTCCACGAAGCGATTCAAAGCCTGCCAACGGACGACCACCCCGAGGGCACCATAACATCCGTCGTGCGCGAGGGATACATGCTGAACGACAGGCTGCTGAGGCCGGCCCAGGTGGTTGTCGCCGTGTCAGCGGCACTCGAAGAAGAGACCGAAACTACCAAATAGGAGACGCTCGATGGCAAAGATACTGGGTATAGACCTGGGTACGACCAACTCGTGCATGGCCGTAATCGAAGGGGGTGAGCCGCGCGTCATCGAAAACTCCGAGGGGGCCAGGACCACCCCTTCGGTGGTGGCGCTCAACACCCGCAACGGCGAGCGATACGAGGGCCAGACGGCCAAGCGTCAGGCGGTCACAAACCCCCGCAACACTGTCTATTCGGTGAAGAGGTTCATGGGCCGCCGCTTCGCCGAGGACAGCGTGAAGCGCGACGTGGACCTGGTGCCGTTCGAGGTGAGCGAGCATACCAACGGCGACGCTTACGTCACCATGGGCGGCAAGCAGTACGCGCCGCCGGAGGTCTCGGCGATGGTGCTCCAGAAGCTCAAGCGAGACGCCGAGGACAGGCTGGGCGAGCCGGTCAACCAGGCGGTCATTACCGTGCCCGCCTACTTCAACGACAGCCAGCGCAACGCCACCAAGGATGCGGGCCGCATCGCGGGCCTGGAGGTGCTGCGCATCATCAACGAGCCCACGGCCGCAGCGCTGGCCTACGGACTGGACAAGAAGGGTGACGAGACAATCGCGCTGTACGACCTGGGCGGCGGCACGTTCGACATCACCATTCTCCGCATCGGCGGCGGCGTGTTCGAGGTGGTGGCCACAAACGGGGACACCCACCTGGGCGGCGACGACTTCGACCAGCGGATCATCGACTGGGCGTGCGAGGAGTTCCGGCGCGAGGAGGGTGTGGACCTGCAACAGGACCGGACCGCGCTGCAGCGGCTCAGGGAGGCCGCCGAACGCGCCAAGATCGAGCTTTCGACGCTCGTCGAGACGGAGATCAACCTGCCGTTCATCTCCGCGGACGCATCCGGTCCGAAGCACCTGGTGATGACACTAACGCGATCCAGGCTCGAACAGATGGTGGATGGACTGGTGCAGCGAACAGTGGAGCCCTGCAGGGTGGCGATGGCTGACGCGGGGATATCCCCGTCCGACCTGGACGAGGTTATCCTGGTGGGCGGCATGACGCGGATGCCGGCCGTGCAGGATGCCGCGCAGAGTCTGTTCGGCAGGGAGCCGCACAGGGGCGTGAACCCGGACGAGGTGGTGGCGATCGGCGCCGCCATACAGGCCGGCGTGCTACAGGGCGATGTCAAGGACATTGTGCTGGTGGACGTGACGCCGCTGACGCTCGGCATCGAGACGCTCGGCGGCGTGGTGTCCCAGCTCATATCACGCAACACGGCCATACCGACGGCGAGGAGCGAGACGTACACGACGGCGGCCGACGGCCAGACCAGCGTGGAGGTGCACGTGCTCCAGGGCGAGCGCCCGATGGCGCCCGAGAACAAGAGCATAGGCCGCTTCATGCTGGACGGCATACTGCCTGCGCCCAGGGGAGCGCCGCAGATCGAGGTGACCTTCGATATCGACGCCAACGGCATCCTCAAGGTGTCAGCCAAGGACCAGGGCACCGGCAAGGAACAGCACATCACCATCACGGCGAGCTCGGGCCTGACCGAGCAGGAGATCGACCAGATGGTGCGGGACGCCGAGACGCACGCGGAGGACGACCAGCGCAGGCGCGAGGTCGCCGAGACGCGCAACCAGGCCGACAACGCCGCCTACGCCGCGGAGCGGCTGCTTCGGGAAAACGTGGAGGCCATTCCTGAAGAGTTGAAGTCGGACGTGGAGAGCAAGATCGCCGCGGTGCGCTCGACGCTCGACACGCAGGACGCCGACGCGATGAAGTCCGCGCTGGACGACCTGAACGAAGCGGTTCAGCGCGCGGCGCAGGCCGTAGCCAGCCAGCAACAGCAGCCCGGCGATTCGCAGGCGGGGCCGTCCGACGAGCCGCCCGGCGGCACCGTGGAGGGCGAGTACCGCGAGGTGGACGACCGGGGCTAGGGGTGTTGAGAGTTCCTTCCCCCTCGATGGGGGAAGGTTAGGATGGGGGTGAATGCGCGGGAGCGGAAGCTATGGACTTTACGTGGGGTCATAAGGTATCGGCAACCGACGGCTGGGCCGGCCGGCTGCGAGGCGTAGTCGTATCAGAGTCGCCGATGCGAGTAACCCATCTCACGGTGCAGCGGGGCCTGGTGCTGGCCACGCGCCGCAGCGCCCAGGTGGGGCTCCTGACGGGCGGCGACAACGAGAGCCTACGCCTGGGCACGGGGCTGATCGAGATGCTGGCCCTGCCGAACGCGGACTCGGATCCGCCTGCCGGCATCGCCCTGACTCCCCGCACGTGGGTGCTCGCGCCCGGCGGCGAGCGGCTGCGGCTGCGGGGAGTGCGCGTGATTGGCGAGTTACGGAGGGTGACCCACGTCATCGCGCAACAGCGGGGCGCCCGCCCGGCGCTGCTGGCGGTGTCCGGGTCGGACGAGCTGAGCCCGGAGGGCCTGCGCATGGCGGCGGACGCCGAGCAGCGCCTCCCCGTTGACTACCGCAGGGACGAGGAGATAGAGGGCGACCTGATCGAGGCGCTCCAACGCTCGCAACACCTGCCCGAGGTGGACCTGAACGAGGTGCGCGTCAGCGTGGCGGAGGGCGTGGTGCGGCTGGAGGGCAACACCCGCTCGCCCGACATTAACCGCGAGGTGGAGCGAGCGGCCCGCTCGGTGCGCGGATGCGTCGCGGTGGAGAATCGCCTGTTCAGCGACTGGGAGATAGACCTGGACGCGGCCTCCCGCATATCGCGGTACGCGCCTTCGCTGCTGGACCGCGTGGTGATCAAGTCGCAGTTCGGCGTGCTACATCTCGAAGGCGCGATCCATGACGAGGGCGAGCGGCAGACCGTCACGCAGGCGGTGCGCGCCACCCCCGGCATATTGGACGTGCAGTGGCCCGCCGCGGATGACAGGGCAGGCCACGATCCATCTCCCTAGAGGACGTGGTACATCAGCAGGTGGTCGCGCAGCACGTCGCCGGCGAAGTCGTTTTCGACCTCACGCCAGACCGAGTGGATGTGATTCGCGCCGTTCTGCCTGTTGTCGAACTCGACGACGAACTCGCCGCCGTGTATGCGGTAGTAGTGCGCCGCGCTCCTGTCCAGCGGGCCCGCCCACGCGAAGTGTAGCTGGTCGAATCCGCCGTCCTTCAGCGCCGCGAGCCTCCGGCCTGCCAACTCCTCATTCACCTGGTTCACGTACTCGGTGACGAGGCCCATCAGCATCTCGCGCTGGGTGCCCGACATCGCCGAGACCGATAGCCCTTCTTCCTTGGGCAGCGACACCTTGGAGCTGTTGTAGGTGAGTATGTCGTAGGGGGCCTCGTCGTAGATGACCGTCTTCGACCTCTGCCCCGCGTCCAGGCTGTCCATCAGCTCGTAGGCCATGTCCTCGCGGGCGCCCAGAATACGCAGCCCCGCCTTGGGCCCCTTGGGGACCTCGGCGGGGTTGGCGCCGAAGAAGAACGGCGTCATCGAGATGATGTCGTCGCCCCAGATGCTGAAGTGCAGCGAAACGTGGTGTCCTTCCGCTCGCCAGCCCCACGGCTCGTCGCCGCCCGGCTCGCCGAAGATGGTGAAGTAGTAGAGGTCGGGATCACGCACGAAGGAGACGATGCCCTGCTCCTTCTCCAGCGGGCCGAGCACCGACTCGTGCTCGATGATCTGCTTGGCCTGCTCGAATGACCTGTCCGTGAGACCCGTCGCCATCAGGTCGTAGGCCAGCCTGCGCTGGTTGTGGTCCATATCGCGCAGGGCCAGGCCGTGCCGGTTCAGCGGCGGGTAGTACCAGAACACGCGCTCGCCGTCCAGGTAGGGATACATCGCCTTGTCCCGCTGCTTTGGTTCGAGGCTCGCCAGGAATTTCGAGCCTGCCTCGTTCATATTCCTCACGACGGTGGTCAGCCCGTTCGATGCGGTAGCCATGGTGTGCGCCTCCTTGGTGGTCGAATCCGGGGAGCGGCCGCGGCGGCCGGTCGCAGGCCTCGGGTCGCCGGGTTTGGACAGAGTATAGCACGTTCTCGTACTCGAACCGAAGTGGTAGCATATGAGGTACAGGCTGGAGGAACCCTGATGCAAAAGTACGAAATCATCATGTACTGGAGTGACGAAGACGATTTGTACATTGCGGAGGTGTCAGAGTTGCCGGGCTGTATGGCGCATGGGGCCAACTATGAAGAGGCCCTGCAGAGCATTCAGAAGGCAATAGCGCATTGGCTGGACGTATCTCGCAAGAACGGAGACACGATGCCTGAACCTTTGCCGCGCCCTCTTCTGCCTGCGTGGGAACGGCCAATCGCGGTGGATGATGAGTCGGTGGCCCCCGGCCGATGGTCTGCGGTCAGTGATTAGCGGCGGGATGCCAACACCGAGTTACTCTTACCTTCCCATTGCCAGGACGGGGCATTAACGGACGGCGTGCACCTCGAGGCGGACCCCCTCGTGCCGCTGAATGGTGCAAACAACCTCGAGCAGGTCTCCGGCGGTGGGGCTTCCCTCCTTGCCGAACATGCAGGCGAGGCTCTCGGGCGGCCTGCCGGTGAGGGCCGCCAGGCCCTCAAAGCCGACCGTGGCTTCGATGTAGTCGCGGAGCGTTAGTCTGGCCACTTCGACGTCACCAGCGAGAAGGCGTTCGACACCGTCGGCGAACATCAACTCACGAAACTCGGGATCCCTCCGAGCGCGCGCCAGTATAGTCTCTCTATAGTCGCGAGTAAGCGGCATGACTCACTCTCCTTGCTGTTTGCGACGAATATAGCGTCGCCAATGGGCACGAGCCCCTTCAATGTCCACGTGCTGGCGTGCCTTTGTACCACCGCCAAGCAGGACAATCAATGTATCTCCGTCCAGCCCGAAGTAGATCCTGTACCCCGGTCCGACGTTAATTCGATACTCCATCACGCCCGCGCCGACGCCTTTGGCGTTAGACAGGTTTCCAGCCTCCATGCGCACAAGAGCGGAACGCACTCTGTCCGCAGCCCCAGAATCGAGACGGTTCATCCAGCGGCGGAATGGACTACGGCCACGCCCATCTATGTACTCCCTGACTTCTATGATAGCCACGCCCACATGGTAGTTGAACCGGGGATGTCGGGCAAGGGAATCAACGACGCGCTCCGCCCAGCACTTGCCCCGCGGTGTGTGTGGGTGTATCGTTAGGCGAACACTCGACCGGGGAGGGCATTCGCATGAGTTCCAGTCAACAGGGCACCATCGTTTCGCTGCAACTTGCCGTGGCACACCGAGAGCCGATGAAGACGGTAGAGAGCGCAAACCTCATCTCCAACTACGGCATCGAGGGCGACCGCCACGCCATTTCCGAGGGAGTCCGTGTGGCCCGGCAGGTGCTGCTTATGGACGAGGAGACGCTTGAGCGGTTTGGCCTGTCGCACGGCCAGATTCGCGAGAACGTTACGACTTCGGGTATCGACTTCGCGTCACTGGAGGCGGGCTCCAAGGTTGCGCTCGGCGACGACGTGGTTGTGCGTATCACCGGCCACTGCGCGCCGTGCTCGCGCATGGACGAGATACGGCCCGGGCTGCGCGTGGATCTGGAGGGCCAACGAGGCATGTTGGCGTACGTGGTACAGGGCGGCGAGATCAAGGTTGGCGACGGCGTCAGGGTCTTGGAGGGAGCCGCCGCGACCGCGTAGTGACCCACGACCAGCGCAGCGACGGCCGACCCTAAACCCTCACCATGTGCCCCTCCCTTGATGGGAGAGGGGACAAGGGCTGCTCGCGGTGAACACGCGACCCGCTGTCGGTTATGCTGTCGACAGCGACGTGCTCGCCGCGCCGACGCCCGCGCCGCGCGGCACCTCGTAGCCGACGCGCGGCAGAATGTCCTCCAGCGCGGACAGCAGCGCCAGCACGTACTCGGCCTTGCTCGATTCGCCCATCAGCCCAACGCGCCACACCCTGCCAGCCAACTCGCCGAGGCCCTTGCCTATCTCCAGGTTGTGCTCACGCAGCAGCATCCCGCGCACAGTGTCATCGTCCACGCCCTCCGGAATCCACAGCGGCGTAATCTGGTCCAGCGCATGCTCGCGCGGCACTACCGCCTCCAGCCCGAGCGCGTCCAGGCCGGCGCGCAGCGCGTCCGCGTTATGCCGGTGGCGCGCGAAACGTGCCTCCAGGCCCTCCTCCAACACGATGCGCAGGCCCTCGCGCAGCGCCAGAATCATGCTGACGGGAGCGGTGTGGTGGTACACTCGGTCGAATCCCCAGTAGTTGGCGTTTAGCGCCAGGTCCAGGTACCAGGACACCGGCTTGGTATCCCTGCTCTTCACCACGTCGTGGGCCCTGGGGCTGACCATCACTGGCGAAAGTCCGGGCGGACATCCCAGGCACTTCTGGGTTGCCGAGTAGCAGTAGTCGATATCCCAGTCGTCGGCGGCTACCTCGTTGCCGCCCAGGGACGTCACCGCGTCGACCATGAACAGCGCGTCGTGGGCCTTGGCGAGCGCGGATATGCCCTCCAGCGGCTGGCGGACGCCTGTGGACGTTTCGGCGTGTATGGCGGTCACCATCTTTACGTTGGCGTGCTTGCCGAGCTCCTCTTCCAGCATCTCTTCCGGGAAGGGCTTGCCCCACTCCGCTCGGAGCGGCACCACGTTGGCGCCTATGCGGGTGGCCATGTCCACCATTCGCTCGCAGAAGAAGCCGTAGATGCACATCACCACAGTGTCGCCAGGCTCGAGAAGGCTGGATAGCCCCGCCTCCATTCCAGACGACCCGGTACCGGACAGGGCGAACGTCAGCCCCTCGTCGGTCTGGTACACCCTGCGCAGGAGCGCCGACACCTCGTTCATTATCAGCATGAAGTCGGGGTCCAGGTAGCCGATCATGTTGGACATCATCGCCTGCAACACCCTCGGGTTGGCGTTGCTCGGACCGGGACCCAGCAGGATTCGAGGCGGCACGCTGGGCATCTGGGACTCGGGAAGAGCGTCTTGGGCCATTGGGAAACTCCTTGAGGCTTGATGTGCCGCGCCGCGGCTTGGGCGACGGGCCTGTATTGTACTACTAACGGGAACGAGGGACACCCTCTTACCCTTGCGGGGGTTAGAGACGTAGCCTAGACTTTGCGCAGTACACGGGTGGCGCGTAGCCGGATAGGGTGATTGCTGAATGGCACTTTCCAAGCGGTCTACCGACGGATTGGCCGAGCTCGAGTCCTGGTACGTCGACAGGAGCGTGGCGGATCCGCTGGCGAGGGCGGTGCGCACCCTGCGAGACAAGACGATCTGCGTGATGGGCGGCTGCGGACAGGTCGGCTCGCACGTGCTTACCAAGCTTTACGAGCTTGGGCAGATGCCCGGGAGCCTGTACGTCAACGACAACCTCTCTCTCGGCGAACCGGACAATCTTCCCGTGCCCCTCCGATCAGTCGTCGACAGGCGAACACACCGCGAGTTCGTGGCGGCGCCTCCGCCCGCGCCGGACGTGCTCATCTTCGTCGGTGGGCGATCCAGCGCGCCCCACTTCAGCGGGCTGGACGACGTTCTGGAGGAGATCGAGTCCTGGAAGGCGATCCTGGAGTGGTGCGTCGAGAACGGTGTGCGGCTCATCTTCGCCTCCACCAGCAGCCTGGCAAAGACGCGGCCCTCCATCGAGACGGAGAGGGCCTGGCCGGGTTCGCTGTACGAGCTGACCAAGCTGATGATGGAGGAGATGGCGATTCAGCAGGCCTTGTGCGACGGGCTGAAGGTGCAGATATGCCGGTTCTTTTCGGTGTACGGGGTGACGGAGCAGCACAAGGGCAACTTCGGCAACCTGTACACGCAGATCCTCTGGCATGCCAGGGAGGGCGTGCCTTTCGAAGTGTGGGGCCAGGAGGGCGTTTTCGGCCCCGGAGAGCAGACGCGGGACACGATATTCGCGGCTGAGGTGGCCAGGGCGGTACTGTTTCTGCTGTCGCTGCCCGCGCCTGAGCCGCGCTTGGACGACGTGTCCGCGCTGACCTACAACGTGGGGCAGGGCAGGCCGGTCTCGGTGAGCGAGATGGTGGACCAGGTGGGGGCGCTTGTGGGCGAGAGGCCGGAGATAGTCCACGTCCAGGTACCGCCGCACGTCAGGAACTACGTCGTCCACACCTGGGGCGATCCCGGCAGGCTGGTCGGGGCAGGGTTCGAGCCGCTGTTCACGGACCACGTCGCCAACCTGCGGTTCATCGATAGGGCGCTCGCCGACATGGACTGGTACTGGTCAGTGGTGGACAGTGTGCGGGCGCGACTGGCGGGGTAGGGGGCGCCCTACACCTCCGGGCGGCCCTGGGCCTTCAGTCGTTCGACAACGGCCCTCAGCTCCTCCGAGCTTCCCATGTCGGCCACCAGCACGCAGTCTTCGGTATCCACCACCACCACGTTGTCCAGCCCTATCGCGGCCACCAGCCTGTCGCGGCCTATGAGCAGCGAGTTGGTCGTCGACTCGGCAAGTACGTCGCCGCGAATGGCGTTACCGTCCGAGTCCCGCGGCTCCTCCTCCCACATCGACGACCAACTCCCCACGTCTGACCAGCCCGCCCTCATCGGAATCACCACGCACTCCGGGCCGTCGGTCGGTCGCGGCGCGGACGACGCGGGCGGATCGCCCGTGCGTCCGGCTATCTTCTCCAGAATGGCGTAGGCGATGAAGTCGCCCGGGCAGCCCGCGAACGCCTCGGCGTCGGGACGGAAGAACTCGCCGTCCTGCCTTCCCAGCTCGAACGCGCGCACGCACGCATCGGCGATGTCCGAACGGTGGAGCCCGATCTGCTCCAGCCACACCGACGCGCGGGACATGAAGATGCCGCTGTTCCACAGGAAGCGGCCGCTCTCGACCAGCCTGCGCGCAACCTGCTCTTCGGGCTTTTCGACGAATGACGCCACTCGGTGCGCGTCCCCGCCCAAGGAATCTCCCATCTCCACGTAGCCGTAAGCGGTGTTCGCCGAAGTTGGGACGACGCCGACCGCGGCCATTCCGCCCGCCGACGCGAACGCCACGCCCGCGTTTGCCGCGTCCGCGAACGCCTGGGGGCCGCGCAGCACGTGGTCTGCGGGGGAAACCAGCAGGACGGGGTCGGGGTCGCTCGCGGACACGTCACGCCGGGCCAGGTCGGCAGCGCACAGCGCGCCCAGTGTGAGCGCCGGCGCCGTGCTGCGTCCCGCGGACTCCAGCACGATCGCCGATGGCGTGACGCCCGCCTGGCGGCAGTGCTCGGCGACAAGGTGGCGGTGCTCCTCGTTGCACACGATGACGGGTGCCGCGGCATTCGCGAGGCCGTCCAACCGAAGCAGCGCCTGTTGCAGCAACGATCGCTCGCCCCCGATGGAAAGAAACTGCTTGGGGTAGCGCGACTTGGACAGCGGCCACAGGCGAGTGCCCGAACCGCCAGCCAGGACTACAGGATAGATCAGCATTCTCGACTCCATGCCGATACCCATACCGGCCAAAGCCATGATAGATTCGGCCGGGTGTGCTTTCAAGGCAAACGCCAACCTTAGTGCCGTCAGGAATCCAGAGTACCGGCCGCGAACGCGTCTTTATCTTTGAGTAGCGTTCTCTGTTCTTTGACAGGGCCCGGAATCAGTATGCACTTGCATGCCAAAAATTGACTGTTTCCACGCGAAGAGCGGCGTGCTAGCTATGAACGACAGAAGATTAGCCCATTTTTTCCCAAAGATTGTCCCAACTTTGCAGTGATTCTGCCTTGACTGGCTTTTACTTTTCCGAAAATATATTTATACAAAGTTTAGGTATGGGATAGGACTAGTCTGAAAGAGGCAATCTGACGGCGCGAGCAACAGGGACAGGCAATCGGCTGGATGGGAGCCTCACCCAAATCGGGAAAGCCTGTGAACTCGAGAGCAGGCCTACCGAAATCTACAGAAAGGATGGATCTAGTTGACGACATCAACAGCGGAGACCCTGATAAGAGGGGAAGCGGAACCGTTACTGCGCATAGCGCCGGTCACGTCACGGCGAGACCTGATGACCTGCCCAAGGTGCCAGGCGCAACTCAGAATGAACTACGACGAGCCTGAATGCCTGCAGTGTGGGTACGTTAACTATCACTACACACCGCCGGCGTCGACAAATGGTCACAAGAGCATAATCGGCGCAGGAACCCGCTTCATTCTGCGATATGTAGGCGAGTTTCCTTCGCTGGTGGAGACGCTCACATACGTCCAGCTGCGCCGGCTACGAAACCGGGTCGTGTACGGGGTAACCTGCCCGTTCTGCGGCGGCGACATGGAGCAGTCATCGCTATCGGGCAAGCGCAGGGAGGTTCGCGAAGAGAGGTTCAGTTGCGAACTGGGCCACAGGGTTTCACTCACGCCGGGTCGAAACGGTGACCTGGGCTGGAAGTAGCCCCACCATTGCCAATGACAACGAGGTGAGTACCGTCGAAAACGCAGCTTACTCAGGGGGAGCGCGTCTAACGTGCTCCCCCTAACTTTTCTCTTTTTCCCCACTCCTTCGGACGCAAAGTCGGGCACACTGTGAAAATAGTAGACGAGATTCTCCAAAATCCGGGTTCGCCGGTTTTCATCTGCGACGCATCGCCGCCGAGAGGCGCAGATCCCAGCCTGCTGGAACCGCTGCGCGGTCTCGGCGCGAGCTTCATATCCGTGGCGTACAACCCGGGGAGATCGGTGCGAGTCAATTCCGTAGCGGCGGCTCACTGGCTACGGCGCGAGACGGGCGCGGAGGTGGCGTTTACCATCGCGACGCGCGACATGAATCGCGTGGCCATCCAGAGCCTGCTGCTGGGCGCGGAGCTTCTGGGCCTGGAGAATGTGATTGTTGTGCGCGGCGACGATTTTTCAGCACGCGAGCTGCAGTCCACGCGCGCGGTGCACGACTTCACGCCCACCGGGCTTGTCCGCGCTGTTACCGCGATGAACGAGGGAGTAGACCACCGCGGTCTGCGGCTGCGAGGCCCCACGGACCTCTGCGTCGGCGCCACTATCGACCTGGGGCGCGGCATCGGCAGCGAGGCGCGTCTTACGCACGCCAAGGCGGAGGCAGGAGCGCAGTTTTTCATCTCACAGCCCACTTTCGACGCCGAATTGCCGGCGCGCTTCCTGGAGCACTACGCTTCGCGGTACGGCGAGCTCGGCGCGCCGGTGTTCTTCGGGGTGCCGGTGATGGCGCCCGGCAGCCTGGCGCTGGGGGAGGTGCCGCAGCGGGTCACGGACGACCTGACGGCCGGCCGGCCCGGCGCCGACATAGCGGCGCAGCTTGTGGTCGAGTTTGTGGACGAGGGATTCAGGACGTTCTATCTCGTGCCGCCCATCCTGAGGGCGGGCCGACGCGACTACGACGCCGCTCGCGAGGTGCTGGCGCGGTTCGCGGACTCACCCCCATCCTAACCTTCCCCCGTCAAGAGGGAAGCGACTCTTGGAAAGTCTAACCTTCCCCTAGCAGGGCGCGGCGCCGGGCGATACGGGACGCACGCGCAGCTCCCTGAGCATCGCCGGATCGAATGGGTTATTCCCGGAACGAAGCTCGTCGATCCAGTCCACCCGGCTCTGCATATACAGGTCTCGGCAGCTATCCTTTGGGGACACCTCGACCCACTCCAGGAACGCTTCCAAGTCCACGATCGCCTTCTCGGTCCGGCCTGTCAGAGCGTATGCGACTCCCCTTGCTTCACTCGACTGGTTCGTCGGATCGTGCGCGACAGCCCTCTCGCAGACGGGCAGCGCTTCCTCCGCGCTTCCCGACACCGCCATCTGCCAGCAGAGCACGCGGTTGAACACCACGTTGTTTGGGCTGAGCGCCTGTGCCCACCGCAGATCGGACAGGGACGCCGTCCAGTTCTCCATCTCCGAGTACACCAGGCCACGGTTGAAGTGTGCCGTCGGAGAGTCCGGGTCAAGCTCGATGGCGCGGGTGTAGTCCTCCAGCGCCCTGGCGAGGTCGCCCTCCACGCCCCCGGCCAGGTGAGCGTTGCCGCGCGCGACGTGCGCGGGCGCCAGGTTGGGGTCGCTATCCAGCGCCTCGTCGATGTCGTCGAAGGCGCGATCCAGGTCGCCGGGGTTGTCGCGCGCGACGTAGGCGCCCGCGCGGTTGACGTAGGCGCTGGCGTATCCCGGCTGAATCTCCAGCGCCCCCGTCAGCTCGGCGATGGCTCGATCCAGGTCCATGTCCGTGCCGCGCTCCACGTGGGCCGCGGCGAGGTTGACGTAGGTGGCGGCGTGGGTGGGGCTGATCGTGGCCGCCTGTGCCAGATCGTCGATGGCGCGGTCCACGTCGCCGGCGCGGTCGCGCTCCAGGTACGCCAGCGCGCGGCTGTTGAGCGCTTCCACCGATCGTGGCCGGACGGCGAGCACCTGCGTGAACAGCCACACCGCCTCGTCGAAATCCGCCAGCCTGCCCCCAAGATAGGCGCGGCCCAGCAGGTATCTTATGTTCGCCAGCGCCGCGGGATCTGTCGGGTTGCTGTCCGAGGCGTGTATGAGCACGGTCTTGGCGAGGTCGTGCTCGCCCTGCTCCAGGTAAAGCTGTCCCAGGGTGAGCAGGGCCACGTACCGCACCTGCTCGGTGAGGTCCGCGTTGATCGTCGCGGGCAGCTCCGAGGGCGACGAGGCGATGTCCACCACCTGCCGGTCGAGTTGGGTCGACTGGACCCGCGGCGTCGTGAACCTTGCCATCACGCGACCGCTGTCGTACTCGCCCCATATGACGATCACGGCGGCGGAGCGCCTGCCCGCCTCGTCCGCGCTGGACTCCGACGCTATCTGCTTGGGCCACTCGACGGTGCGTACGCCGGACAGCCCGGCGGTGCTCACCTCGCTGTCTATCTCGTGTTTCAGCCGGCCCAGCACGTTGTATCCCTGCTGGCCGCCAGTGTAGTTGACGAAGGGGGCTATGACGATGAGCGACTCGCCGTCCAGGGCTTCCGGGTAGTCCGTGGTGTCTCGCAAACCCATCGCAATCGCGACCGTGGCCACCGCTGCGACAATCAGCCCGATCACTGCGGCTGCCACAAATGCGCGCCGCCTGCTGCGCGGCGGACTTGCGGGAGCGCCTACAGGCACTGGCGCGGGAGTCGGCACCAGTACTGGGACCGTCTCCTCGGCAGTATCGTCCGCCGGGCGCGAGTCTACCTCAACCGCAGTCGTCTCCGGGGAGAACCCCGCCGCCTGCAGGAACTCGTCGGTCTCCGACGGCGTCAGCCGCAGCAGATCGGCGCAGCGCAGCACGTCCTCGCGGTAGCGGGGGCGCGTGGTCACTCCCTCTCGCCACCGGATGAGGGTTGGACGGCTGACCGGGATGCGGCGGGCGAGCTCCGCGTCGCCGATTCCGGTCCGCTCCATGTAGAACGTCAGCAGTTCGGCGAAAGTCCGCAACTGTTACAACTCAGATACGCTAAACTCGCTGAGTGAAACACAATCGACGTTCGGAGTGTACACCATTCGGTGCGACGCTGGACGTGTCGGCGGACGGCCGGGACTCGACCGCCAGCCGGAACCGCGGATACAGCCGCATCGACGGGAGGTGTGAACGATGCTCAGCAAGATTATTGGTCTGATAGGAATTGCAGCGCTT
Source organism: Dehalococcoidia bacterium (assembly GCA_034421955.1). GTDB lineage: Bacteria > Chloroflexota > Dehalococcoidia > Lucifugimonadales > CATOSD01 > CATOSD01. The sequence goes on from DAOUJZ010000050.1 coordinate 19,566, forward strand.
GCAGTCGCGCTGGTGGCTTGCGCCGCCACGGAAGACGAAGAGTACGAGGCCCCGGCTATGGCCGCTCCTACGGCGGCGCCGGCAGCAATGGCCGAAGCAGCCGCTCCGGCCCCGGTGCAGCAGGCGGCGGCTATGGCGCAGGACGAAGGCTTCAACACCATAGGCGGCTCGGCCACCGTGAACGACGCCGCCTACGACCTCACCTTCTTCAAGCACTACGGCGTCAACCCGTTCATCGACACCGAGGACGACCACCTGTCGACCTTCGCCATCGACGTGGACACCGCGTCATATACCGTGGCGCGTCGCTTCGTGCAGGACGGCAACATGCCTCATCCGGACTCGGTGCGAGTCGAGGAGTTCGTGAACTTCTTCCACCAGGGCTATGCACCGCCCGAGGAGGGAGCGTTCGCCATACACGTGGACGGCTCACCGTCGCCGTTCGGCGGCGAAAAGCACTGGCTCGTCCGCGTCGGCCTGCAGGGCAGGGAGATCGCCAGCGACGCGCGCAAGGACGCCACGCTGGTATTCGCCATAGACGTGTCCGGCTCGATGGGCCGCGAGGACCGGCTTGGCCTCGTGAAGAGGTCGCTGAGGCTGCTCGTGGACGAGCTGCGGCCCACCGACGAGGTCGGGATCGTCATCTACGGCTCGGTCGGGCAGGTGCTGCTCGAGCCCACCGACGGCGGCGAGAAGCGCTCCATTATCAGCGCCATCGACAGGCTTGAGCCGGGCGGCTCCACCTACGCCGAGGACGGTCTGCGGCTCGCCTACCAACTGGCCGCCGAGCGCGTGAGGCCCGGGCGGGTCACGCGTGTGATCCTGCTCTCCGACGGCGTGGCCAACGTTGGCAATACCGGCCCTGACTCGATTCTCAAGCGCATAAAGGGGTATGTCGATGAGGGCGTTACCCTGACTACGGTCGGGTTTGGTATGGGCAACTTCAACGACGTGCTGATGGAGCAGCTCGCCAACGACGGCGACGGCTCCTACTACTACGTCGATACGCTCAACCAGGCGAGGCGCGTGTTCGTCGAAAACCTGGTCGGCACGCTCCAGAACATCGCCAAGGACACCAAGGTCCAGGTGGACTTCAACCCGGAGGTGGTGCGGAGCTACAGGCTGCTTGGCTACGAGAACCGCCGCGTGGACGACGACGACTTCCGCGACGACACGGTGGACGCGGGCGAGGTCGGCGCGGGCCACAGCGTGACCGCACTGTACGAGATGAAGCTGCACGACGACGCGGAGGGCGTGCTGGGCACGGTGTACCTGCGCTACGAGGACCCGGACACCGGCAAAGTGAGTGAGATCAACCGCGAGTTCCTGCGGAGCGAACTGGCAACGGAGTTCGGCGAGGCGTCGGCCAGGTTCCAGATGTCCGCCGTGGTGGCCGAGTACGCGGAGATTCTCCGCGAGAGCTACTGGGCGCAGGAAGGTAGCCTGGAGCGCGTCGCCGCCGAGGCGGGCAGGGTGCAGCGGCTGCTTCCGTCCGACGAGGACGTGGCGGAGTTCGCCTCGCTCGTCTCCCGCGCCGAGGGCATACAGTCGCGTCAGTAGCTGAGCGAACCTGATCGGGCGGGGTCGAGCCCCGTCCGCCGGAGGGGCCGGTCGTGTGGCCGGCCCCTCTTGGCGCTGTAGGCCGGTTGAAAGGCCGCGCGGCCCTATGCTATATTCAGGGACGCCGCCGCCTGTGTCCGGCGGGACCGGATCCCTGTGAGAAAGCTGCTGCGCGGGCGATGCTCGACGACTACCTGAGACAATACGGGGTCATATCCATCTTCCTCGCGGTGGCAGTCGCCGTACCCGCGGGGATGTTGCTCATGTCCTGGGCGCTCTCGCTGCTCAGGATTCGTCCCTACAATCCCAGCCCCGTCAAGAAGAGCATCTACGAGTGCGGCTTCGAGACGCTTTCGGGCAGGTGGAGCCGGTTCAACTTCCGCTACTACGCCATCGCCCTCGACTTCGTGATATTCGACGTCGAGGTGGTGTTCCTCTTCCCGTGGGCGGCGGCCTTCGGTCTGCTGTCCATACAGTTCGGGCTATCCGTCCTCTGGGCCATGCTCATATTCCTCGGCGTGCTCGCGCTGGGTTGGATCTACGCCTGGCGCAAGGGGTCGCTACAGTGGAGCTAGCTATGGATGACCAACAGGGCCCCGCGACCGAGTTGCGCATCCCGCTGCACGCCACCACCTGGGACGTGGACAGGGCGGAAGGCGAGGCCGTCAACGAGCTCATCGCCACGCACACCCAGGCCATAGCCGACAGCGTGCTGGAGGTGCCGGACGACCTCAAGCGCAACCTCACGGTGACGTCGATAGACGCCCTGATCAACTGGGGCCGGAAGTCCGCGGTGTGGCCGCTGACCTTCGGCCTGGCCTGCTGCGCGTTCGAGATGATAGCCAGCGCCATGTCCCGTTTCGACATATCGCGCTTCGGCATGGAGGCGTTCCGGCCCACACCGCGCCAGGCGGACCTGATGATAGTGGCGGGAACGGTCACCTGGAAGATGGCCCCGGCAATCCAGCGCGTGTACGAGCAGATGCCCGACCCGAAGTGGGTCATATCCATGGGCGTGTGCGCCACCAGCGGCGGCCCCTACTACGGCTCCTACAGCGTTGTGCCGGGCGTGAACCACATCGTGCCGGTGGACGTGTACGTGCCCGGCTGCCCGCCCCGCCCGGACGCGCTGCTGTACGGCATCATGCGGCTGCACGAGAAGATCAAGCGCGAATCGATCAGGCGCGGGCGCTGAGAGGGCGCACACGATGACCACAGCGCTCTCGCCTCAGACCGTAGCCGCCCGCATCAACGAGGAGCACCCCGGCGCGGCCACCGGATTCGACGACGGCTACGTGCACGTCGACCTGGACCTGCTGGAGGACGCCGCGCGCTTCCTGAAGGATACGCCCGACCTAGACTTCGCCTTTCTCACGGCGATAACGGGCGTCGACTACGTGGAGTACTTCGAGCTGATTTACCACCTGCTGTCGCTGCGCCACAACCACAGCGTGGCGCTCAAGGCGCGCTGCTACGGCAGGGACGAGCCGACGGCACCGTCGCTGACGCCGCTGTGGCAGGGCGCTGAGCTGCAGGAGCGCGAGATCTGGGACCTGCTGGGCGTGCGTTTCGAGGGTCACCCCAATATGAAGCGCATCCTGCTGTGGGAGGGTTTTCCGGGGCACCCGCTGAGGCGGGATTTTGTGTAGACGCACAGGGCGCCCCCTCACCCTAACCCTCTCCCACGCGGGGGAGAGGGGACACTGGAAGGCATAAATGGCGATACGGACCGAGCCGGTAACGATCAACCTGGGGCCGCAGCACCCGAGCACGCACGGCGTGTTCCGGCTGCGCGTGACCTTCGACGGCGAGGTGGTGCTGGACGTGGAGCCGGTCATCGGCTACATGCACCGCGGCAGTGAGAAGCTCGCCGAGTCGCGCACCTACGTCCAGATCGTTACGCTCACCGACCGCATGGACTGGCTGGCGAGCATGTCCAACAACCTGGCCTACGTGCGCTCAGTTGAGAAGCTGGCCGGCATCGAGGTGCCCGAGCGCGGCATGTACCTGCGCGTCATCAGCGCGGAGTTGCAGCGAATCGCCAGCCACCTGATGGCCACGGGCTTCCTGGTCAACGACCTGGGCGCGTTCGCCACGCCGCTAATGTACTGCTTCCGCGAGCGCGAGCGCATTCTGGACATGTTCGAGATGCTGTGCGGCGCGAGGATAACCCTGAGCTACATGCGGCCCGGCGGGGTTTTCCAGGACGCGCCGGACGACTTCTGGGACGCGCTGGCGGTCTTCCTGCGCGACATGCCCCAGTACGTGGACGACCTGGAGGGCCTGGTAACGGGGAACGAGATAGTGCTGGCGCGCACGCGCAACGTGGGCGTGCTCTCCGCGGAGAAGGCCATCAACTGCTCGATAACCGGCCCCATGCTGAGGGCGAGCGGCGTACAATGGGACCTGCGCAAGGCCGACCCCTACGAGATATACGACCGGCTCGACTTCGACGTGCCGATAGGCGCCGTGGGCGACACGTTCGACCGCTACTTGGTCCGCATCCAGGAGATGCGCGAGAGCCTGAGGATAATCGAGCAGTGCGTTGCGGGCCTGCCGGGCGGACCGGTGAGGGCACCGGCGCCCAACTTCATACGGCCGCCGGAGGGTGACGCCTACGCCGCCGTGGAAGGCCCCAAGGGGGAGCTGGGCTTCTACCTGGTGAGCGACACGGGCATCGCGCCTTACAGGTGCAAGGTGCGCTCCCCCTCGTTCATCAACCTGTCCGCGCTGAGGGAGATGACCGTCGGCTGGAAGATGGGAGACCTGATAGTGATCTTCGGCTCCATTGACATCGTGCTGGGCGAGGTGGACCGCTGATGTGCGCCGACCCGACCGGCGGCATACTCGACTTCTGTAGCCTGCACCGCTTCTTCCTGGCGGCGATACCCGGCGACGGGCTGTCATGGCTGGCGTTCGCGCTGGCGGGCGTCACGAGCGCGCTCATCGTCATCAACGCCATGGTGATGGCTACCGCGCTGAACACCTGGTTCGAGCGCCGCGCGCTGGCCCGCTTCCAGTCGAGGCTCGGCCCGAACCGCTGGGGGCCGTTCGGACTGCTCCAGCCGATAGCCGACGTCCTGAAGCTCGCGCTGAAGGAAGACACCGTCCCGGACGGCGCGGACCGCGCGGTGTTCAATGTCGCGCCCATCGTGCTGCTGGTAGGCACCGTCGCGGTCGTGGTTGTCATCCCGTTCGGCGAGCACTCGTTCCTGGGCAGGCTCAACGTCGGGCTGCTCTTCGTACTGGGCATATCGTCCATCAACGCAATCGCCATATTCATGGCGGGGTGGGCGTCGCGCAACAAGTACGCCATGCTCGGCTGCATGCGCGGCGTGGCCATGCTGATAAGCTACGAGATACCCATGGCGCTCGCGCTGGTGGGAATCCCGCTCATCGCCGGCTCGCTGTCGCTGTACGACATCGTGGCCGAGCAGAGCGTGCCGTTCCTGCTGGTGCAGCCGCTGGGCTTCCTGGTATTTGTGGCCGCCGCCAGCGCCGAGATGAGCCGCACGCCGTTCGACCAGATAGAGGCCGAGTCCGAGCTGGGCTCCGGCTACCACACCGAGTACAGCGGCATGAAGTTCGCCGTCCTCCAGCTTGCCGAGTTCATGGCGCCCATAGTCACCGCCGTCGTCATTACTGCCGTCTTCCTGGGCGGATGGCGCGGGTGGGACCCGGTGCCCGGCCAGGCATGGTTCGTGCTCAAGGTGTTCCTCGTGGTCTTCTTCCTGCTGTGGGTCAGGGCCACCTGGCCGCGCCTGAGGGTAGACCAGATCATGGAGTTCGCGTGGAAGGGCCTGTTCGCGCTGGCCCTCATCAACATCGTGCTCGTCGCGGTGGAGGTGCAGGTGCTGCGCGACCCGGAGACGGGCCGGCTGTCCACGGACTCGATGTGGCTGATGGCGGGCATAAACTGGGTGGTCACGCTGGTGTCGATAGTGGTGATAGCGAACATCCTGGGCCAGCGGCGGCTCAGGCGGCCGGAGCCGGTCCCGTCCCCACTCGCCAACATGAACGCCGCGGAGGCAGACTGACATGTACGGACTGGGAATGGTCAAGGGCCTCGGCGTTACGATGAAGAACCTGGTGCTGCCCAGCCGACGGTTCACGCTGCACCAGTACCCCGACAGGCGCATCGGGCTGCCCGGACTCGCCAAGCGAGAGGGCACCAACGTGCTCGCCTTCGCGCTCACGCAGCCGGTGCGTGCGGCACGGGCGCTGGTGGGGCTGGAGTCCGTGCCGGACAGGCTGCCGCAGCACTCGCGCTTCCGGGGCGAGGAGTTCAGCTGGTACGAGCAGCGCTGCACCGGCTGCGCCAGCTGCGCCAAGTACTGCCCGCTCGGCATCATCCGCATCGTCACCAGCCCCAGCGGCGACGCGATGCAGGAGGGCGAGAACTACTCCATCGACGTGTTCGACATCGACATAGGCCGCTGCATGTTCTGCGGCCTGTGCGTGGAGGCCTGCCCCTACGACGCGCTGCACATGGGCAGCGGCTTTGAGGAGGGGCAGTACCGCCGCGACGACCTTATCATCGACGTCGAGCGGCTGAAGCAGGCTCCCAAACGCCCAAGCACCTGGTACAGACCCCAGCTCGAGGGCAGGCAGTACCGCCCGCTGGAGGATGACGACGCCTCCTGGCGCGAGGTGGGCCGGCACGAGCAGCCCACCGAACACGATCTGGAAGAGAGGTGGGCCAAGCGATGACGCCCGGCGGCGTGGAGTCCACGCTCATCGTCGACATCGTGTTCTGGACGATAGCCGTCTCGACGATAGTGGCGGCGCTCGCGGTGGTGCACCTGCGGGACGTGTTCAGGGCCGCGCTGTTCCTGATAGTGTCGTTCGTGGGCGTGGCGGGCATGTTCGTGCTCATGCGCGCCGAGTTCCTCGCCGTCATACAGGTGCTCATCTACGTGGGCGCAATCTCGGTGCTGATACTCTTCGCGATCCTGATGACGCGGGACGTGGAGGAGGGCAGCCCCTCGAACAGGCTGCGCATCCCGGCGGCGGTGGTGTCGGCGCTGTTCGCGGCGGCGGCCATCTTCGTCGCGGTGTCGACGGACTGGAACCTGCTGGAGGCGGCCGACCTGGGAGCGGAAGCGTCCGCCAAGGCGTCGGAGGTGTTCTCGAACACCGTACCCTGGATAGCCCGCCTGCTGATCCGCGACTTCGTGCTGGCGTTCGAGATAGCGGGCGTGCTGCTGCTGGCGGCCATCATCGGCGCGCTGGCGCTGGTACGTGAGAGATGAGGACTCTCGTTTGGAAGTGGTAGCCTACCTGGCGCTGGGGATTGCAATCGGCGCCGGGCTGTTCATACTCATACGCAGAAAGAGATAAGGCTTGAGTCTCGAATCGATTCTCGCGGTCGCGGCCATCATCTTCGCCATCGGCCTGTACGGGGTGCTCACCAAGCGCAGCGCCATAACGGTGCTGATGTGCCTGGAGCTGATGTTTAACGCGGTGAACATAACCGCCGTGGCGCTGTCGCGCTACGTGACGCCCGCGGGCCTCTCGGACGACCCCTCGCAGGCCGCCGACCAGGTGGTGCAGTTCCTGCTCACGGGGCAGGTGTTCGCCATCTTCATCATCACCGTGGCCGCGGCGGAGGTCGCGCTTGGCCTTGCGATAGTGATCGCAATCTACCGCAGCAGGCAGAGCGTGTTCGTGACCGACGCCAACCTGTTGAGGAAGTAGGAGCGCGCACGTGTGGATCGAGTACAAGCGGGTGCCGAACCTGATGATGGCGGAGATGTGGAAGGACGCCCTCGAGGGTGAGGGCCTGCCCACCAAGATCCTGCCGGAGGGCGACATCACGACCTGGGGCGAGCGCGTGCCCTTCCGCGTGCTGGTGCCCCAGGGCCGCGAGCACGTAGCGGACGAGATTCTGCGCAAGCTGTGAGGGGTCTCACCCCCTACCGCAGCCGCCACAGCGAGCGGAACAGCAGCCCTAGCACCAGCAGCGCCGCCAGCATGAACGCCCCCGCCAGCAGCGTGGCCATCGGCGCGCCCAGTTGCTCCGCCAGCGCCCCCGCCAGCAGGCTGCCCACCGGCAACGCCCCAAACGTCAGCGCGTACAGAGAAGCCACCCTACCCCGGAACGCCTCCGGCGCCAGGCTCTGTATGGTCGCGCTCGCCGTCGAGAAGAACAGCATCGTGGACGCGCTGACGAGCATCAGCATCGGAATGGCCGTGCTCATGTTCGGCACTCGCGAGAACAGCATCATCGTGACCCCGGTCAGGAACACCGCCAGCACGAGCACCCGCCCGCGGCTGCTTATCGTGGAGAACGACGCCAGCACCAGCGTCCCCAGTGTCGAGCCCGCCCCGATCGACGCCATCAGAAGACCCAGGCCCACGGAGTCGACAAAGAACACCTCTGCCGCGTAGACGGGCATGAGGCCGTTGACGAACGTGAACCCCAGAAGCGGCATGAGCACTCCCATCAGGATAATGCCCAGTATCGCGTGCTGGCCCCTGACGTAGCGCGCGCCCTCGGCTATGCGTGAGAACGCGGAGCCGAACCTCAAGGGAACCTGCTCCACCACGGGCAGCCTCAGCCCCATCGCGAATCCGACGGCGATAAGGTGCAGCGTCGCCTCCATCATCAGCGCCGGCCCGGCGCCCCACAGCGCCAGCACGCCGCCGCCAACCGCGGGCGCCGCCAGCCGCATGACGCTGAAGCCCAGCGAGTTGAGCGCGAAAGCGTTCACGATGCTGTTGGCTGGCACCGAGCTCGCTATGATAGTCATGCGCGTCGGGTCCAGGATCACGAACGCGAGCCCCATGGCCAGAATGTAGGCGAATATGTGCCAAGTCTCCAGCATCCCCAACATGACCACCACACCGAACACTGCCGTGGCCGCGCACTGGTAGGCCAGCATACCCGCCAGCAGCTTTCGCCTGTCCCAAGAGTCCGCGAGCAGTCCTCCCAACGGGCCGACAATGAGAATCGGCAGCGCGTCCAGGCCCATGGCGACGGTGGTGAGGAACGGCGACCTTGTGAGCTCGTAGGCGATCCAACCGATGATGACCTGCTGCAGCCAGAACGCGCCGCTCGAGAAGGCCGTGGCTCCCCACATGAGCCGGTAGTTGCGGTACTTGAACGACTCGAAGGTGTGCACCCGCGCGCGGATGCTGGACGGCCGGATGCGCGGCACGTGCGGCCGCGGCATGTGCGGTCGCGGGATACGGGAGCCGGAGTCTCGGATGGAGCGCAGCGTGGAGCCGACGCCTCGCGCAGGCCGCCGCGAGGTCGCTGGACCGGGCGCGGCCGGGGCGTCGGATGGCGCATGGGGAGCAGCGGTCGGAGACGCGGCGAACCCGCTGGGGGAGCCGGAGTCCTGGAGTTCTCGAGTCGGGCCTGTCACTTCTACCTGCAACCGGGCTGTCGGGGCCGCCGGGGGCGGCCAAGGCAGAAACCGAAACTGAAAGCGGGCGCCGCAGAGCGCGGCGGTTCGAGTACGGCCGTCCCCTGAAGGGACGCTTTGGAGGCAACTCCTCGCTAAAGTCCGGGACTCCGAGTACGAGTCGAATACGACGGGCCACTATTTTAGACCCAATCTTGTCCAAAAGCGATACATTCTTACCCCAGTTTCAGCGGCGCTACAGGCGGAGCCGGACACCGACTCGCAGCGTCCCCTGAACTGTCGGCGCCGCGCCGCGCAATTTGACAACAACTCCACCGTTTGATACTATTCATCGCTAAGTTGAAATACAGCCAGATGCGTCGAAGGGGAGTAGTACCGGAGATACCGGCCCCAGAGAGCCGGCGGTGGTGTGAGCCGGCGCCAGGACCTCCGAGAACTCGCCCCGGAGCACCCGGCCTGAAGCGCAGAGGAGTCCAGACGTTGCAGAGCTTTAGCGTTCATAACACGCGCTCTGCGCGATTGGTAATTTAGCTCCCTCCTCTCCGTTCAGGGTCGGGCGGTTGGCCGCCGTTATACAGCCCACAAGTGGCCCCGCGTAGCGCGCCTGTCAGGATGCGCCCGCCGGGGTAAATTGGGTGGTACCACGAGATTAGCAATCCCGTCCCTTTGCGTAGGGGCGGGTTTTTTTGTATACGACTCCAATCGCCACCCTCGAAGCCCACGGAGGTTAGCTACATAATGAAGATGAATGGCGGACAGATGGTTTGCGAAAGCCTGCTGCGAGAGGGCGTGGACACGATCTTCGGCCTCCCGGGCGGAGCCATCCTTCCCCTATACCAGACGCTGCCAGAGTTTCCGGCACTGCGCCATATCCTGGTGCGCCACGAACAGGGCGCCGCGCACGCCGCCGACGGCTACGCCCGCGCCACCGGACGCCCCGGCGTGTGCTGGGCCACGTCCGGCCCCGGCGCCACCAACCTGGTGACCGGCATCGCCACCGCGCAGATGGACTCCATCCCGATGGTCGCCATCACCGGCCAGGTGGGGCGTGCGGCCATCGGTAGCGACGCCTTCCAGGAAACCGACATCACCGGCATAACCCTGCCCATCACCAAGCACAACTACCTGGTGATGTCCGCCGAGGAGATCCCCTCGGTCATCCGCGAGGCCTTCTACATAGCCTCCACCGGCAGGCCGGGGCCTGTGCTCGTCGACATACCCAAGGACGTGTTCACCGAGGAGGGCGAGTTCGTCTACCCCGACACGCCCGAAATGGAGAGCTACAAGCCCAACCTGGCGCCCCACTCCGGGCAGGTGAGAAGGGCCGCGAAGCTCATCAAGGAGGCGAAGCGGCCCGTCATCATCGCCGGACACGGCGTGATCCTGTCGCACGCCTACGACGAGCTGCGCGAGTTCGCCGAGAAGACGCAGATACCCGTCATCACCACGCTCATGGGTGTTAGCTGCTTCCCCACCAGCCACGTGCTCTACTCCGGCTGGCCGGGGATGCACGGCATGGCCTACGCGAGCCTCGCCATCGAAGAGGCCGACCTTCTGATAGCGCTGGGCATGCGCTTCGACGACCGCATCACGGGCAACCCCGCGCTGTTCGCGCTCAATTCCAAGAAGATACACGTGGACATCGACCCGTCGGAGATAGGGAAGAACGTGCCCGCCGACCTGCCGATTGTGGGCGACCTGCGGCTGACGCTGGCGGCGCTGACCCGCCAGGTCGAACAGGGCTCGCACCTGGACTGGCTGAGCCGCATCGACCAGCTCAAGCGGGAGCATCCGCTGGTGGACCCGAACGACGCCCAGGCGCTGCAGATCCGCTACATCATCCAGCAGATCTCCGAGGCGACGAGCGGCGAGGCGCTGATAGTGACCGGCGTGGGCCAGCACCAGATGTGGGCCGCGCAGCACTACCCGTTCAAGCAGCGCAGCTCGCTAATCTCGTCCTGCGGCTCGGGCGCAATGGGCTACGAGGTGCCCGGCGCGATGGGCGCGCAGGTGGGCCGCCCCGACAAGGTGGTCTGGTCCATCGCGGGCGACGGCGGCTTCCAGATGACCATGGCCGAACTGGCCACACTGGTGGAGAACCGCATACCCGTGAAGTTCGCCATCATGAACAACAACTGCCTGGGGATGGTGCGGCAGTGGCAGCAGCTCTTCTACGAGAAGAGCTACGTGGCCACCATGTACAGCCACAACCCGGATTTCGTGAAGCTGGCCGACGCCTTCGGGATGCTGGGATTGAGAGTGACCGACAAGCTACAGGTGAGACCGGCCATCGAGGAGGCGATGAGCTACGACGGCCCCGCCGTGGTGGACTTCGTCGTCGAGCAGGAAGACAACGTGTACCCGATGATTCCGGCCGGCACCACCGTCGAGCAGCTAATGGAAGAGCCCACGCTCCAGAGGGTGAACCGATGACGATGACCGATTCCATGTCCAGGCACACCATCACCGCGCTGGTCAACGACAGGCCCGGCGTGCTCAACCGCGTGTCGAGCATGTTCCGGCGGCGGGGGTTCAACATCTCCAGCCTGGCGGTGGGGCAGAGCGAGCTGCCCGATCTCTCGCGTATGACGTTCGTGGTCGAGGGCGACCAGGCCGTGGTAGAGCAAGTCACCAAGCACCTGCACAAGCTCATCGACGTCGTGAAGGTCACCGACATGTCCGACGAGAACACGGTGACGAGGGAGCTGGGCCTGATAAGGGTGCGCTCGAACTTCCAGACGCGCGGGGAGATTATGCAGATCGCGGACATCTTCCGCGCACACATCGTGGACCTGGCGCCCGACTCGCTCATAATCGAGGTGACCGGCGACGAGGACAAGATAGACTCGCTGCAACACCTGCTCAGCGCCTTCGGCGTCCTGGAGGTGATGCGCACCGGCAAAATCGCGCTGGCTCGCGGCATGAGCATCCCGACGGTACAGCGAAACGGGACCCAGGCAAGAGCACGCAAGCCCCTGGAAACGGGCAGCGTGTAGCGCAGTTCCTAAAGGCCTCCTCTCCCTCGATGGGAGAGGACTGAGGTGAGGGTGAACAACAATGGTAAAGATGTACTACGAGAACGACGCCGACATGTCCCTGCTGGATGGCAAGACAATCGGCATTATCGGATACGGCAGCCAGGGCCACGCCCACGCGCTGAACCTGCATGACAGCGGCGTTAGCGTCAAGGTGGGCCTATACGAGGGCAGCCGCAGCATGGCGAAGGCGGAGGAGGACGGCCTCGAAGTCGGACTGGTAGCGGACGTCGCCCGCGACTCCGACATCGTGATGATGCTGATCCCCGACCACCTGCAGGCCGAGGTGTACCGCGAGTCCGTCGCGCCCCACCTGCTGCCGGGGCAGACGCTGATGTTCGCCCACGGCTTCAACATCCACTACGACACCATCAAGCCCGCCGACAACGTGGACGTCTCCATGGTCGCGCCCAAGGCGCCGGGACACCGCATGAGGGAGGTGTTCACCAGGGGCTCCGGCGTGCCCGGGCTGTTGGCCATACACCAGGACGCCACCGGAAACGCCCACGGACTGAGCCTGGCGTACGCACGCGGCATAGGCTGCACGCGGGCGGGCGTGCTGGACACCACGTTCAAGGAGGAGACCGAGACGGACCTGTTCGGCGAACAGGCCGTACTGTGCGGAGGCGTCACGGCGCTCGTCAAGGCGGCGTACGAGACGCTGGTCGAGGCGGGCTACCAGCCGGAGTCCGCCTACTTCGAGTGCATGCACGAGCTCAAGCTCATCGTGGACCTGCTCTACCAGGGCGGCATGGGCTACATGCGCTACTCGGTGAGCGACACCGCCGAGTACGGCGACTACACTCGCGGCCCGGTGGTGGTGGACGAACGGGTGAAGGACAACATGCGCGAGGTGCTGGCCCGCATCCAGGACGGCAGCTTCGCGCGCGAATGGATCGCCGAGAACGACGAGGGCCGCCCGCGCTTCGAGCGCTTGCGCCGCGAGAACGCCGAGCACCAGATCGAGCAGGTGGGCGAAGACCTGCGCGGCATGATGAGCTTCCTCAAGGACGCTGACTAGGTATTGACTATGACCACAGTTCAAGAAGTTCCAGAAGGCGAAAGGCTGGCAAGACTGGAAGCCACCGTAGACTACCTCGTGCGCGAAGTAGGAGACCTTAAAGCAGATGTCAGGGACATCCGAACCGCCATTCGCGATCTCGACAGCAAGGTGCGCACCTACTTCCTTTGGATGCTGGCAACACTGATTGGGATATTGGCGCCTTCGTTGATTGGCCTGATCGTTACGCTCATACTCAAAGCGTAGCATTGAACTCAGGCTGTGTTGCTCATTTTGCCAATTCTCATGGAGACGACAACATGAACCACAAGGAGACACCCCACGTAGTTCGCCGCATAGGCCGGGTCCTGGCGAGGCTCGGTTCGGCGGACTGCGTTGCGCTTCGATAGGCGGCGCCATCACACTCGAAGCCGACCTTCGAACACCACACCAAGACAGGAGACACAAATGTCGGATGACCGAGTAATAATCTTCGATACCACGCTGAGAGACGGCGAGCAGTCCGCCGGCATCGGGCTGACCACGCAGGAGAAGCTGGAGATCGCCAGGCAGCTCGACAGGCTGGGCGTGGACGTGATCGAGGCCGGATTCGCCGCCAGCTCGCCCGGAGACTTCGAGGCGGTGCAGACCATCGCGCGCGAGGTGCGCAGGCCCGTCATAGCCTCGCTCGCCCGCTGCGTGCTGCCGGACGTCGACGCCGCCTGGGAGGCCATCAAGGACGCCGACAGGCCGCGCATCCACGTCTTCATCTCGAGCTCGGACGTGCAGATCATGCACCAGCTCCGCCGCAACCCGGAAGAGGTCATGGAAATGGCCATCGCCTCGGTTGAGCGCGCAAAGACCTACTGCGACGACGTGGAGTTCTCACCGATGGACGCCACCCGTACGGACATCGAGTACCTCTACAGGATGCTGGAGGCCGCCATAGACGCGGGCGCCACCACCATCAACATCCCGGACACCGTGGGCTACGTCATGCCCTGGGAGTTCCGCGAGCGCATCCGGCTCATCAAGGAAAACGTGCCCAACATCGACAAGGCGGTGCTGAGCGTGCACTGCCACAACGACCTGGGCCAGGCGTCGGGCAACAGCCTCGCCGCCGTCGCGGAGGGCGCCCGGCAGGTCGAGGGCTGCATCAACGGCCTGGGCGAGCGCGCCGGCAACGCCGCGCTCGAAGAGGTCATCATGGCGCTGGAGACGCGCAAGGACCACTACGGCGTCGAGACGGGAATCGACACCCGCCAGATCTACCGCACCAGCAAGCTGGTGAGCGACATCACCGGCTTCATGGTGCAGCCCAACAAGGCCGTGGTCGGCGCAAACGCCTTCCGCCACGCCTCGGGCATCCACCAGGACGGCGTGCTGAAGGAGCGCACCACGTTCGAGATAATGGACCCGCAGTCCATCGGTTGGCCCAGCAACGAGCTGGTGCTCGGCAAGCTGAGCGGCAGGGCCGGACTGAGGGCGCGGCTGACCGAGCTGGGCTACAACCTGGAGCAGGACGAGCTGAACGAGGCGTTCGAGGCGTTCAAGAGCCTCGCCGACCGCAAGCCGGAGGTCACCGACGCCGACCTGAGCGCGCTCATGTCGAGCCAGCGCCGCACCACCGACATTCCCTCCGTGTTCAGTCTGGAGCATATCCAGGTATCGTGCGGCAATCACGAGGTGCCGACTGCCACAGTCACGCTGCGAGACCCGGACGATCGCGAGGTCACGGACGCCGCGACGGGCACCGGTCCCGTGGACGCCGTGTACAAGGCGATCAACCGCCTGGTGAACGTGCCCAACAGGCTGACCGAGTACAGGGTGGACGCCGTGACGGAGGGCATCGACGCGCTCGGCGACGTGACCATACGCATCGAGAAAGACGAGAAAACCTACGTGGGCCGCGGCTCGGACACCGACATCATCGTGGCCAGCGCCAAGGCGTACATGAACGCCCTCAACCGGCTGCTGGCGACGCAGGACACGCGCCCGACTTTCGACGTGCCCACCTCGTAGGCCGGATTACCGGACGGCGGGGCGCGTCAGACGCGCTCCGCCGTCGCACAGTTCGACCGCGCAGCTCCAAGGCCAATATCCACATGAACGGAAGCAGGAATTCCAGCCGGATAGTCATTGGGCTGCTGATAGTAGCCGTGGGAGTGCTGCTGCTTCTGCAGAACACCGGAGTCGCCGCCTTCGACAACGTTGTGCGATGGGCGCCCTCGCTGTTCATCCTGTTTGGCCTGTGGCGGCTCGTTGCCAACGGCTTCCGCCGCGTGTTCTGGCCCGTGTTGATAATCACCATAGCCCTGATCGTACAGCTGAGCTGGCTGGGCGTGGACGGAGCCATCTTCTGGCCGGTCGTGCTCATCGCGGCAGGCGTCGCCATCATCCTGGGCCGCGGCCCCAGGAGGCGTCCGCAGCCGGAGACGGTCGGGTCGCCCGAGACAAGCCGGTTCACGGCGGAGGGCGGCCAGGTCGACGCCTTCAACATCTTCAGTTCCAACAGGGAGAACGTAATCTCGGGCGACTTCAGGGGTGGCCAGGCCACGACGGTCATGGGCTCGTCGCACGTGGACCTGCGGGACTCGGCGGTCGAGGACCGTCCGGCCACACTGGAGGTGACCGTGGTGATGGGTGAAGCCAGGCTCAGAGTACCCCGGGACTGGAGCGTGCGGCTGGAGAACACGACCGTGATGGGCGAGGCAAAGGACGAACGTTCCAACCAGGAGAGCACAGACGGTGCGCCCGACCTGATCATAACGGGCCAGGTGGTGATGGGCAGCCTGAAGATAGACGACTGACCGCTGGGGGGTGTCGCCATGAACGTCGAACCCAAGAGGCTACACAGAAGCACAAACGAATCCATGCTGTTCGGCGTCGCCGGCGGAATGGCCGAGTACTTCGACGTCGACCCTACGCTGGTCCGGATAGCCTGGGTGGTGCTGACATTCGCATCTGCGGGAATCGCCCTGATCGCCTACCTGATTCTCGCGATCATCATGCCAAAGCACGCTTTGCCCCACCACGCGCCCAACCCCACCGCCGAGGTGAGCACCCAAACGAGTGAGCCGGAGTACGACGCGCCGCCTGCGGAACGGCGGTGGAGCCGGGGACGCACCCTCCTGGGAGGCGTTCTCATAGTCATGGGCGTTCTGTTCCTTTTGAACAGCCTGGGAGCACTGTACTGGTGGCGCTGGGACATCTTCTGGCCGGTGGTCGTCATCGCGGTCGGGGTAGCCATCCTTGCCAGTCGCATGGCCGGAAGGGACGATGGCTAGCGGGGCTCGGACCCGGCGGGGCTTTCCGCTGTTCGCTGTCCTCCTCATCGCGCTGGGAGTCGTGCTGCTGCTCCAGACCACCGGCGTCCTCCCGTGGCAGCTCTGGGCCGACGTCTGGCGATGGTGGCCTGTCCTCATCATCGTCCTGGGCATAAACATCGCCTTTGGCGGCCGCATGTCATGGCTTTCAGGCACGCTTACAGCCATTGCGCTGATCGCCGTGCTCGCCGTGGCGCTGTTCGCCTTCTACTTCCAGTCCGATTTCGGCGTCGAGTCCGTCCATTCGCTTGACGAACCGCTGTTGGACGCGGCGACCGCCGACGTAACCATAGACATCGGCGCCGGCACGCTCTCGGTCGGCTCCCTGCCTGCGGGCTCCGCAAGCCTCGTCGAGGGAGAACTGAGGAGCTTTGGCGTTACGGACGTGCGAACTTCCGTGACACGCTCCGGAGGCCACGCAGAGATCGACCTCTCGACGGATGGCTTCAGCCTAGACTTCTTCGGCGACGGCGATCGCCGCTGGGACGTAAGGCTGTCGCCGCTGCCCAGGGCATCCATCGACGTGGACGCGGGAGCGTCCGACCTGTATCTGGACCTCCGTGACATGAACGTCAGCGACGTCTCGATCGACGGCGGCGCGGCGGACATCGAGATCCTGGCGCCAGTGGACGCCGGGCACGTGAACATTGACATAGACGTGGGAGCCGCCAGCATCGTCGTTATCATTCCCGACCACGTCGGCGCGAGAATCGACACCGACGCGGGCATATCCGACCTGGATATCGACGAGGCGCGCTTCCCCAGGACGGGCGACGTGTACCTGTCCCGCGATTTTGAAACGGCCGCCAACCGAATAGACCTGGAAATCGACGCGGGCGCGTCCAGCATAGAGATACGCTGACCGCCCAATCACTCTCAGAGCCAAAGGAGTAGAGATGGCCCCGAAGACCATGTTCGAGAAGATCTGGGACAGCCACGTCGTACACGACGAACCCGGACAGCCCACAATCCTGTACGTGGACCTGCACCTGGTGCACGAGGTCACCTCCCCCCAGGCGTTCGACGGCCTGCGCATGGCGGGCCGCGGCGTGCGCCGCACCGACCTGACAGTCGCCACCGCCGACCACAACACACCCACATGGGACCTGGCGCTGCCCATCACCGACCCCATAGCCAAGCAGCAGCTCGACGCGCTGTCGAAGAACTGCGAGGAGTTCGGCGTCACGCTCTACGACAGGTACAGCCCGATGCAAGGCATCGTCCACGTGATCGGGCCGGAACAGGGCTACACCCAGCCTGGCAAGGTGATCGTGTGCGGCGACAGCCACACCTCCACGCACGGCGCGTTCGGCGCGTTCGCCATCGGCATCGGCACGAGCGAGGTGGAGCACGTGCTGGCCACCCAGACGCTGCGGCAGTTCAAACCCAGGACCATGGAGGTGCGCGTAGACGGCGCGCTCCAGACCGGCGTCACCGCCAAAGACGTAATCTTGAGCATCATCGGCGAAATCGGCGTCGCGGGCGCGACCGGTCACGTCATCGAGTACACCGGCGAGGCGATTCGCTCGCTCTCGATGGAGGGCAGGATGACGGTGTGCAACATGTCCATTGAGGGTGGCGGACGCGCCGGCATGGTCGCGCCCGACGAGACGACATTCGAATACGTGCGCGGCAGACCGCAGGCGCCCCAGGGCGAGGACTTCGAGGCCGCGGTGGAGCAGTGGCGCAACCTGGCCACCGACGAGGGCGCCGTCTACGACAAGGTCGTCAAGATCGACGGCGCCACGCTCGAGCCGCACGTGAGCTGGGGCACCAACCCCGGCATGGTAGCGCCGGTGTCCGGCCGAGTGCCCGACCCCAACGCGTTCGACGACGAGGCGGAGCAGAGGTCGGCGGTGCGCGCACTGGAGTACATGGACCTCGAGCCGGACACGCCCATACAGAACATCTCGCTGGACCGCGTGTTCATAGGCTCGTGCACCAACTCCCGCATCGAGGACCTGCGCGTCGCGGCCGAGATCGCGAAGGGCCGCAGGGTGAGCGACAGCGTGTACGCGATGGTCGTACCGGGGTCGGCGGCGATAAAGAAGCAGGCCGAGGACGAGGGCCTGGACGCCATCTTCACGGACGCCGGCTTCGACTGGCGCGTCGCGGGCTGCTCGATGTGCCTGGGCATGAACCCCGACATACTCCAGCCCGGCGAGCGCTGCGCGTCTACCTCCAACCGCAACTTCGAAGGACGCCAGGGCAAGGGCGGCCGCACACACCTGGTCAGCCCCGCCATGGCCGCCGCCGCGGCCATCGCCGGCCACTTCGTCGACGTCCGGGAGTGGTAGAGAGAAGGGTACTTCCTCCCGGCATAACACACCCTGAGGAGGGAAGGGCAGTGCAAGTCCAAGAGCACTCCCAGACAGCTCAGAATTTCATCATCGACGCGGATCGAGGATTCGCGGCGGGCGAACTCGTGCAAGGCTCTGAAAAACTGTGGGGGGCCGCCGCTCACGCGGTCATGGCGATTGCCCAACAGCGCGGATGGGACTATCGTTCGCACCGCTCTCTGAAGAACGCCATCATACGGCTTGCGCAGGAGCGTGACGATCCGCTGCTGGCGTCTGACTTTCTAGCGGCTGAGAAATTTCATAGGAATATCTACCATGACGACATGGAGGACTGGGAGCGCGACGCGGACAGGCCCATCGTCGAACGCTTCGTAACGCGGGTGCTGGCGCTCCTCGATTGATGGACGACCGACTAGACGAAGATCGCCCCGGATTTACCGTTGCCGCCATTCGGGCGGCGGTGCTGGACGGCACCGTCTACAGGGGCCTGACCGAAGCCCCCGAGCACATGATGCGAGCTCTGGGCGTGGTGCTGATCGTGGCGCTCGCCTTCGGTATCGGTGTGCAGAACACGCTCCCGGTGGACGGCGGGGGGCCGCGGTGGCTGGCCGTGCTCATTCCCGCCAGCACCACCGTCATCGGCTGGATAGTCTGGTCATACACCGCATTCGGCGTCTCCATGCTGCTCGGCGCACAGGCGAGCACACGACTGCTGCAACGGGGCATCGGCCTCGCGCACGCGCCCGGAGTGATGCTGATCTTCACGGGTCTCCCCTTGACCCTGGGCCTTCCCGAGGTCGTCTCGTTCATATACCTGTTCGTCACCATGGCCTGGATGCTGCTTGCGGCCATCGTGGCCGTGCGAGAAATCCAGGGCGAGGGCTGGGCGAAGGCGATCATCCCGGCCGCCGTCGGCTGGCTCGTCGGCGAATTCGCGCTGCGGATAGTAATCTTCAGGCTGCTCACAAACCAGGGAGCCTAGACGCGGAGTTCGGCGCAGGGACGCGCCAATCGCGTTGCCATTGGCCGCACTCGGTGTTAGACTCGCCTGAATTCACCTCTTAGCGGAGTATTGGTCGCGTTCCGGAGGGCGTGTTGGCGGAGTCCGTGCGCAGAAACGGCATATTCTACGGCTGGTTCGTGCTGGCCGCGACCTTCTTCGCCATGTTCATGGTCACCGGCGCGCGCAACGGCTTCGGCGCGTTCGTCATCCCGATGGAGAACGAGTTGGAGCTGGACAGGGCTACCATTTCGCTCGCCATCGCCATCGGTTGGCTGTGCAACGGCGTGAGCCAGCCCTTCATCGGCAGAATATACGACCGCTTTGGTGGCCGCACCGTAATCTCCATCAGTCTGCTCGTGGTGGGCGGATGCACCATGGTGCTGAGCCTGGTCGACGATCTTTCCGTGTTCGGACTCTTCGTGCTGGACCGGTTCTGGTTCCTCGTCTTCATTTACGGATTCGTAATCTCCGTCGCTTCCGGCGGCGCGTCACTCGTGACCATCCACGCCGTGCTCGCGAGGTGGTTTTCGCGCAAACGCGGCCTCGCCATCAGCATAAGCACGGCGGGCGCGTCCGCCGGTTCGCTACTGCTGGTGCCGTTCGCCGCGTTCATGATCGAGTACGCCGGCTGGAGGACCACATGGACTGTACTGGGCGCGTTCGTTGTGTTCTTCGCCTTGCCTCTGGCCTGGCTGCTGGTAAGGAACGACCCCAGCGATATGGGCGAGCAACAGGACGGCGGCCCGGCGCCTGGTGAGGCGGCGGGAGGGCGAGACGCGGCGCGGCGTGGGCCCCTGGAGGTGGACTACTGGCGGGATGCGCTCAAGTCGGCCCCCATCTGGCAGTTGACCGGCGCCTACTTCGTTTGCGGCATGACCACGGCCATCATATCCGCGCACTACATACCCTTCGCGGTGGAGCGGGGCGTCGACGCCCGCGTTGCTGCGGTGGCGTTCGGCGTGATGAGCGCGCTCAACATCGCCGGTGTACTCGCGGCAGGCTGGATTTCGGACAAGGTAGGCCGCAAAAACGTACTGGCCTTCATCTACGCGGGCCGCGGCGTGGCCTACGTGGCGCTGCTCACGCTTCCCGGCGCGTGGGGCATCTGGTTCTTCGCCGTCGTCGCCGGATTCTCGTGGATAGCGTCGGCAGCCCTCACCTCGTCACTCACCGCCGACATCTACGGCCTGCGAACCATGGGCACGCTCGGCGGAACCTCCACGTTCGCCCACCAGATAGGCGGAGCCGTGAGCATCTACCTGGGCGGCGCGCTGTACGACGTGTTCGGATCGTACACCGTGCCATTCGCCATAGCGGGAATCATGCTCATCGGCGCGACTGCCGCGGCGTTCAGCGTCCGGGAAAAGAAGTACTCGGCCAAGTTCCAGACGGCGGCCACACAACAGCCTCTGCCTACCGCGGCCGGCGGCTGACGGCGGACCCATGCCGCCCCTCTCGATCCCCTTTCACCACTCGGAGCCGGGTGATCCCGCTCTGTTCGAGTCCATGTTCGAGTGGATGAGCCACCAGATAGACGCGATGGTTGGCCTGGGGCCCGCGGCGATAGCGCTGCTGCTGGGTATGGTAATCCTGACCATTCCCGTAGGTATAGGCATCGCCTACTGGGCAACGCGCGCCCGCCAGCGCCGCGGCGGAGCGTAGCGAGGCGCCACCCCCATCCTAACCTTCCCCCATCGAGGGGGAAGGGACTATTGCGCCCCGGCCAGACCTTCTACTGTTCGGTGATGGTGACGGTTTTCATAGCATCACCGGGAGTCGTTGCCGTCTGCGGGTCGCGCTCGGAGACCCCCAACAGCACGTCCATGCCCTCCACCACCTTGCCGAATACCGAGTGGCAGGAATCCACCGAGCAGTTCTTCTCGGAACCGTCGGGGTTGAGGCCGTCCAGGAACGGCGTCGGCACGAAGGTCAGGAAGATCTGGCTGCCGTTGGTGCCGCGGCCGTTACGCACGCCGGCGTTGGCCATGGACACGATGCCCGGCGAGTCGTGGCGCAGGTCGGGGTGGAACTCGTTGTCGAAGCGGTAGCCTGGTCCGCCCATGCCGGTTCCCGTCGGGTCGCCCGTCTGGGCCATGAAGCCTGGGATCACGCGGTGGAATGTTACGCCGTCGTAGAAGCCCTCACGCGCCAGAAACACGAAGTTGTTGACCGTCATGGGCACCTTGTCTGCGTAAAGCTCGATTACGATTTCGCCGCCCTTCTCCAACTCAATGGTGGCGGTGTAGCTCTTGGCGGTGTCTATCGCCATGGCGGGCGGGGAGTCGTACTGCTTTTGGGTCATCGAGGCCTCCGTTGGCTGTGGTTGTGGTGGCGCCGTGGCCGCGGCGGGCGCTGGCGGCGATTGCGACGTGGGCGTTGGCTCGGCTTCCTCAGCGCACGCCACGGCCGCGACCAGCGCGAGCAGCAGACCGGCGGCCCACGCCGCGGCGCGCGCGAGCCGGCTGGCGGCTGCGACTGATTGCTTGCGCCCGGCGGGCGCGGTCTTGTTGTCTACCATCGGCGTCTGTGTTCCTCCGTGCATTGATGTGATCTGCGGCGCGGCGCTACACGCCCAGGCAAGTGTAAGCCGCCGACATGATGCTGTCTACGTCTATCTCGTACTCCTTGTACAGCTCGGCGCGGCTGCCCGACTGCCCGAAGCCGCTGACTCCCAGCGGCAGCGACCTGGTGTTGATCGCCCCGCCGAGCCACGCCAGCGAGTGGGGGTGAGCGTCCACAATCGTGACCAGGGGCGCTGCGCGCTCCGCCAGCGGCACCACGTCGGCCATGAACGTCGACCTGTCGGGGCCGGGCTGCATCTCCGCTCGCACAGCCTCCTGGTACCGCCGGTACAGCGGCCCGGGGCCGGTGACGCTTACGACGTTCGCGTACACGCCCTCTTCCAGCAGCAACTCGCTCGCCTTCACAGCCTCCGGCACCATCGCGCCGCAGGCCACTAGGTGTACGGCGTTCTCGTCCGGCCGGTAGTCTGGCGCGCCGCTCCTGTCCAGCAGCCGGTACGCACCGCCGAGAACCTGCTTGCGCAGCCGCTCGCGCGCCGGGCTGTGTTCGGCGGGTACGGTGAACAGGCTCTGGTCGACGCGCTTGCTCGTTAGTCTGAGGTAGGTGGAGTTCCGGCGCGCGCGCACGTTCTCCAGGGCGTCCAGCATAATCCACTCCAGCTCCTGGCCGAAGCAAGGCTCGTAGAAGGCGACCTCCGGCATCTCCACGCCGATCGACGGCGTTATCAGCGACTGGTGAGCGCCGCCCTCTGGAGCGAGAGTTATTCCGGAGGGAGTGCCAACGGCGATGAACTTTGCGCCGGAGTAGACGCTGTACACGAACGCGTCGAGACCCCGCCTCACGAACGGGTCGTACAGCGTGCCTATCGGGTACAGCATCTCGCCGTCCATCTCGTAGGCGAGGCCCAACTGCCCCAGCATCATGAACAGGTTGTTTTCAGATATGCCCAGCTCTATGTGCTGGCCGTGCGGCAACTCCTCCCACTTGAGCGCTCGCAGAATGCCCTCCTCCGGCAGCGGTCCGGAATCGCCGCGCGCCCACACACCGGCCTTGTTGATCCACCCGCCGAGGTTGGTCGAGCTGGCCACGTCGGGGCTTACGGTGACGATGCGCTCTGAGACCTCCGGCAAGTTCCTGGCGATGTCCGTAAGAATCAGTCCGAATATCTGCTGCGTGGAGATGTTGCCGCGGTGGGGCCGCTCGAAGTCCGGCGGAATGGGCGCGGGCGCCGCGGTCGCGCGGCGCTTCGGCGGCTCGAGGCGGATCCTCGTTTCGGCGCACAGCCTGCCGCCCGGGCTGTTCGGCTCCAGCCCGTCCCATATCTCCTCCTCGCCGATGCCCAGCTCCTGGCGTAGCTGTTCCATTTGTAGGTTCGACAGTGTGACCGTGTGATTCTGGGGGTCGCCCACCGACGGGAGCCTCCAGCCCTTGAGCGTATAGGCGAATACGACGTTGGGGCCGCTATCGACGTCCGCCTTGGAGAACGCCTCGCGCAGCGTGGAAAAGTCGTGGCCTCCCAGGTTGTGGAACAGCTCGCGCAACTCGCGGTCGCTCCAGCGACCCAGGAACCGGCTCATGTCCTTGGGATAGCGGCTCGACTGGGGAAGCCACTCCCGCAGTGCCCTCGGCGACAAACGCAGCAGCCGCTGGTAAAGCTCGTTGGGCATCTCGTCGATGCACACGCGCAGCAACTCGCCGTTCGGCTCCTGGTACGCCGACTCCAGCCGGCTGCCGTACTTGGCGTCCACCACGTTCCAGCCGTTGGCGGCGAACATGTCCCGCCAAGCGCGCACGCGTATGCCGGGAATGACCCTGTCCAGGCTCTGCCGGTTCAGATCCACCACCCACAGCACGTGCGACAGGTCGTGCATCGCCGGCTCGGCGATCGCCTCCCACACGGAACCCTCGTCCAACTCCGCGTCCCCCACCACGCTGATGTAGCGCACCTTGTGCAGGTCCACCACGTGCATCCGCGTCTGGGCGTATTCGTGCGTCAGCGCGGCGAAGTTGGGAGCGACGGCCCCAAGACCCACCGAGCCTGTGGAGAAGTCGACCGGGTCGGGGTCCTTCGTGCGGCTGGGATACGCCTGCAGCCCGTGGAAGGCCCTGAGCTGCGTCAGGTACTCGCGGTCCAGGTTGCCAAGCAGGTACTGGATGGCGTGGAACACCGGCGAGGCGTGGGGTTTGACCGAAATCCTGTCGCCCGCGCTCATGAAGTCGAAGAAGAGCGAGGTCATCAGCGTTACGATGGACGAGCTGGACGCCTGGTGGCCACCCACCTTGCCGTCGTCAGGGCTTGGCCGCACCTCGTTGGCGTGGTAGACCATCTGCATAGCCAGCCACAACACCTTGTCCTGTATCTCGGTGAGCGCGCGGTCGCGCTCGATAATGTCGGCTGGAGCCTCCTGAGTCACCTGTGTTGCCATGCGACGCTCCTGTCGGTTTGCGCTATATCCACTGCTTCCCTGTTGGGGAACCGGCTACGTCCCGAGATACGGCGCGGCCCAGCCCAACCCCTCTTCCGTTGTAGCCAGGGGCCGGTACTCGCAGCCAACCCAACCACTGTACCCCACCTCGTCCAGCAGGCCGAGCACGTAGGGGTAGTTGATCTCGCCGGTGCCCGGCTCGTTTCGACCGGGG
This sequence comes from Dehalococcoidia bacterium, assembly GCA_034421955.1. Classification (GTDB taxonomy): domain Bacteria; phylum Chloroflexota; class Dehalococcoidia; order Lucifugimonadales; family CATOSD01; genus CATOSD01. Next base: position 44,323 of record DAOUJZ010000050.1, read on the forward strand.
TTGTCTGCTATCTGAACGTGGCGGATGATGTCCAGGTTCGCCTGGATGCCCCGCGCCAGGTCGCCCTCCATGATCTGCATGTGGTACACGTCGTGCTGGAGGGCGAGATTGTCGGAGCAGACCTCCTCGATAATCGAGCGCGCCTGCGCCGAGTAGTTGAGGAAGAATCCCGGTATGTCGACGGCGTTGTTGATAGGCTCAGTGATCACCAGCACCCCCACCTCGGCCATCCTTTCGGCGGCGTAGCGCAGGTTCTCCACGAACGTCTCGCGGAGCCTTCCTTCCGGCACGTCCGGCGGCGCGATGCCCGCCAGGCAGTTCACCCGCTCGCATCCCAGCGTGGAGGCGTACTCGGCGGCCAGCGCCACGCTCTCCCGGAACTCGTCCACCCGATCGGGCAGGCAGGCGATGCCCCTATCCCCGGCGTTCCAGTCGCCCGCCGGCATGTTGTGGAGCGCCAGCGTCAGCCCGTGCTCGCGCAGCCTGTCGGCGATGTCGTTCTTGTCGTACTCGTAGGGAGACTGGAACTCGACGCCCCGGAAGCCCGCGTTCGCGGCGGCCTCGAAGCGGTCCAGAAAGTCGACCTCGGTGAACAGCATGGACAGGTTTGCGGCCAAGCGCGGCATCGCGGGGGCCCTCCTCAGTACGATTGTCGGAACACGTGCGAATACCCTGAAGATTACAGGGCGCTTGCGAGATGCGTCAAGGCGCGACGCTAACCGGGCGCGGCCGGTTCTCCAATCCAACGCACGGCGCGAGCGGCCGCGGTTGCCGCGCGGTAGAATCTCTCGTCGGCGGTCCAGAGATCGCAGCCAAGAGACTCAGCAAGCGCGAGGTAGTGGACGTCGTAAGCCGCCCCCTGTCTCAGCAAACTTGCCAATTCGAGGGCCCTGCCATGAACGTCGGCGGAGTCGTGCAATTCTATCCCTGACGCTAACAGCGCACCGACAAGGGCGACCGCCTCATCCACGCTCATTTCATTCCCGACTACTCGTCTGTGAAGTACGTTGGTCACTTCCACCGGCATGTAGCAGGGCGCGATTATGCGAACTCCCTCGCCTTGCCACGAACGGGCTATCTCTCGAGCTTCATCAGAGCGCTCTTCTCTTACAAGCCACTTCACGGCAACGCTCGCGTCCACCACAACACAGCCGTTCACAGTATGCGTCTGGCCTCACGGGCTTGCCGAATGATCTCGGTTGAGTCTCCCTGGAAGACCCTATCCCCAAGAATCTCGTCTCGACTCGCCTCCAACTTCGCGAACGAGAATCTGCCTGAGAGCAGGCCGCTCGCCTCGTCCTTCGCCAACTCCTGTTCTATCGCCGCCTGGCAGTACAACCTCATGCTTACGCCCTTGAGCGCGGCCACCGCTTTCAACCGCCGTTGCACCGGAGCGTCGAGGTCCAGCGTGAGTCTCTTCTTTTGCACTTTCATAGCTGATCCCTTCTTGATGAATTGTCCAGGGCCAGAATAACGTAAATGCAGAAATACATCAATCTATCTGATACACCACACCGCCTCACCGCTCCGTAGACACGTACAGTTCCTCCCCGTCCGTCACGAACCGCACGCCCCCACGCTCGGCACGACCATGGGCGAGCTCGCCCAAAAGCCTAACCCAAGACACCCAACGAGCAGTCTGGCACAGGCTCAGAGCCCGCAGCAGCGTTGACCCAGCACCGCCCCGTCCGTAAACTGTCACTATGGTTGAACACACGAGCCAGATTCGGACAACTGCGAGTTTCAACGAAACTATGGCTGACCTGCGTGGTGTGCTAGAAGAAGCCAAGGACGAGGGATATCCGCTCCCGTCGAGCCTCGCTGTCTCCAACGCGAAACTCCTGCTGGAGCGGCTGCATCGATTCGCGCCCCGGCGTTACGAGATCTATCCAACACCTGACGCCGAAGTCGCGATCGATGCCCCCGGCGACGGTAGCTCGGTCGTAATCCTCTGCGACTCGAGCGGTGGCGTGTTGTGCATGGCAAACTTGCCTGGCGGTCATCGCACAAGGTCCTACTCCTCCACCGAGTCCCTGCCTGACGGCTTCGTCCGCGAAGCTCTTGCCAAACTGGCGCCTCTCAACAGTTGAACCCCCAAATGCCCGAGATTATCGCGCCTCAGGAAGAACTCGGTCGCGGTGTTTCCTCCAGCAGGAACGCCCGGCGTGCGCAACGCTCCAGAGTTCCCTTTACTGAGTTTCTTCCTGCTCAAAACGTAACGGAAATCTCGGTAGACAGGCTGAGCATCACGAGCCTCAGCGAACTCACCAGCATTGCAGACGCACGTGACGGTGTCCGCGGCCGCAGCTTCTACGGCTGGGCAGCGGTCGAGGCTGGCGCGGCAAGAACTTCAGGCCGCAGAGTAATCGCCTCACCAATTCTCGAAACCAACCCATTTCACGCCGACATAGTCTTTCCACCAAATACCGCCCAAGATCGGGCGGAGCAGAAGCGCCACGCGCAGGAACTGGCGGACTTATCGTCGTGGCGTGCAAGGGCGGGGGAATAGCCGACCCTCCTGCCACGCCACCTCACCGCTCCGTCGACACGTACAACTCCTCCCCGTCCGTCACGAACCGCACGCCCCCACGCTCGAACGTCGTCAGCACCATGCCCGGGCTGACGTGGCGTCCCAGCGCCTCCAGCGTCTCGGCGTGAGGGTGCCCGAACTGATTGTCCGCGCCGGCCGAGATCACCGCCACGGTGGGCCGCACCGCGTCCAGGAACACCCGCGACGACGAGGTGCGACTCCCGTGGTGGCCCACCTTCAGCACGTCGCTTTGCACGTGCTGCCCGCTGGCCACCAGCGCAGCCTCGGCCGCTCTGAACATGTCGCCCGTCAGCAGAAAACTCACCTCGCCATAGCGTATCCTCACCACCACCGAGGCGTTGTCCACGTCGGACTCGGTCCCGCTCAGCAGTCGCGACGGCGGCCCCAGCACCTGCACGACCGCGCCGTCGCCCATCTCGATTCGCTGGCCGGCCATCGCATCCACCACCAGCGCGCCCTCCGCCGCCGCCAGTTCCCGCCACGCGGCGTAGCCAGGCCCGTCGTAATCGACCCGGCGCTCCAGCACCGCGCCGACCTCGTAACGCTCCAGCACCTCCAGCAGGCCGGTCAGGTGATCGGCGTGCGGATGCGTCAACACCACAAGGTCCAGCGTCCGGTCGCCCGGCGGCATGTTCTCGCCGAGAAACCGCACCATGTCCAGTCGGTCCGGCCCACCGTCCACCACTATCTGGCGACCCGACGGCGTGGATATGAACGCCGCGTCGCCCTGGCCAACGTCGAGGAACACAACCTCCAGCCGGTCGCCGGGCCGCAGCAACACCACGGCCCACACCAGCGCGGCGACCGACAGCGCGAGCCCGCTCGCCCACCACGGCACGCGCAGACCACCAAGGGGACTCAGGCCGCCGGCCACGGTCGCGGCGGCGGCCCGCAACCACCTCGCCAGGCGCGCGAGCGCGCGGCCAACCACGCGCCGCGAGACAAGCAGCGCCAGCACGCCGTAGTAGCCCCACACCAGGAAGGGCGCGACGCGGCCCACCTCCACCGATGCCGCGGGCAGCCGCGCGAACAGTCCCACCACCACGGCGATGTATCCGCCGGCGACCCACGACAGTAGTCCTACGACCTGCGCGGGCAGCGCCACGACCAACCCCACCGCGGCGGTCACCGCGTACAGCACCAGCGCCAACGGCAGCGCCGGAAGCACCAGCGGTGTCGCCAGTATGCCCACCAGCGACACGCGCTCGAAGTAGAACGCAATGAGCGGCAGCGTGGCGAGCGTGGCCGCGACCGACACGCCCACCGCATCCGCGAGCCACGCCAGCGGCCCGCCGGGCTCGCCGCGCGCGCCGAGCGGCCACTCGCTGATTCGCGGTCTGAGCAGCGCGATACCCGCGACGGCGGCAAAGCTGAGCTGGAACGAGACGCTCCACAGCACGCCGGGACTGAGCGCCACCATCACCGCCGCTGCCAGACCCAGCGCCGGCATCACCGTGCCGGGCCGGCCCAGCACACGCGCGGCGAGGAACACGCTGCCCATGGTGGCCGCCCTTATCACGGACGGCGAAGCCCCGGCCAGCAGCGCGTACAGCCAGATCAGCACGAACGGCGCGACCAGGTAGAGCCTGTGGCGCCGCCCAAAGAGCCACGCCGAGGCGGACATGCCGATGCCGAGCAGTACGCCCACGTGCAGCCCGGATATGGCCAGCACGTGGGCCGTACCCGTGGCGCGGAAGTTATCCACCAAAACGTCCGGCAGGCCGTCGCGCATACCCAGCAGCAGTGCCTGCCCCATGGCGGCCTGCGGCTCCGGCACGGACGCGGAGAGCGAGCGCGCAAGCCGCCAGCGCACGGCGTGGAGCGCCCGGTAGAACGGTGAGCCCTCTCCCTCTCCAATCAGCTCGGCGCTCGGGAAGAGCATGACGGTGCGAATGCCCTGCCGCGCCAGGTAGGCGGGATAGTCGAAGTCCTCGAAAGGCTCGGGCGCTTCCAGTTCCCCTTCCAACAGCAGCCTGTCGCCGTACCGGAAGTAGGGCCTGTCTCGCAGCTCCACGATGCGTTGAGACTCGCGCAGCGTGACCAGCGCGGTAGCATCGACTGCCGCCCAGCCGCCGCCGTCGTCCACGCTGTCGACGCGAAGCCTCAGGCGGGTGTGCGCTCCCGCCGGTTCAGGCGTGCCCTCCACGATGCCGCGCACAAGCAGCGCGCCCGCACCGTGGTACGGGGTGAGGGCATCGGCGCCGGCCGGCTCGGCCGCATCGGCCCGGAGCGCGCCGAGCACCAGCGCGAGTGCCACCAGGCCGGGCAGCAGCGAGCGGCGGGCTGAGGCGAGCAGCACGGTCGCCAGCACCGCCGCGAGCACGAACAGGGCCAACGCAGCCGGTGCGGCCTCCCAGCGCGCCCCGATCAGCACCCCTGCAGCGAAAGCCGCGGACAGCAGCGGCAGCTTCATCGCTGCGGGCCGCGCCTACTCCTCCAGCGGCACTTCCACCTCGAGCAGGCCCGCATACTGCTGGCAGCCGTACACGTCCATGTCCTCGAACTCGCCCGCGGCTATGGGTCGCACCAGCGTGCACTTGAACGACCAACCTTTGTCGAACGCGATGAAGTTGCACTGCGACTCCGGAATGCCGTACAGCCGCGCGAACAGTCCGGCGTCTATCGCGCCCGTATCCCGGACGCGCCGGTAGATGGTCTCGTTCTCGAACAGGATGTCGAGCGTGACCTCGAACGGCCCGGCGTTCTTGCTTCTGATGACGTACGCGAGGTCCTTGAGCTTTGCCATGCGCTCAGCCTCCTATAGGTCCACAATCTCGATTTCGCAGCACTCCAACGGGTCGTCCGGCTCCAGCAGATGCCACACGCTGAACCTGAACACCGGGCCGCACTCGATGTCGGAGGGAGAGTAGGGGAACGCGAAATTGCCCGTCGTGTGGATTCGGCCCGGGTAGTTGTAGTGCAGCAGCTGGGCGTGGCACATGTTCATTATCGCGTTCGCCGTCTCCTGCGTCTCCGCCACGCAGTCGGCCACGATGCCGACCTCCTTGGGCATGAAGTCCTGCTCGGGGTCCCACTCGCGCATCACCTCGTTGCGCCCGTAAACGCGGAACAGCAGCTTGAAGTCGTCCTCGCCTATGCCCTGCGCGGCGGCGTGGTCGATTGTGCGCCGCTTGCAGATCTCCAGGAACTCGTCCAGCACGCTTATGAGCACGGGGTCTCGCGTGCCGCCCAGCGTGATGGTGCGGTATCCGATTCGCTCCGCTCCCTCCAGCTTGATGGTGTAGGGACGCTCCACAAAGCGGCTACCGGTCACCTTGATCGTGCGCGGGTCCAACTGCTCGTACTGCGAGTCGGAGATGTCCAGCATCCCCGGCGGCTCCAGCAGGTAGTTGGGGCTGTTGTTCTCATAGGTGGTCGCGTGCGCGGCCCTGTGGGCGCTCACCCTGCCGTTCGGATCGGTTGCCTTGATGATGAAGTGGTCGTCGGACGCGATGCCGATAACGTGAGTGCTGACGCCCCTGGTCGGCTCGATGTTGGTGCCGGAGTGGTCGATCACCTTGGCCATGTGCCACGCCTGCTCAGGCGGCACGCCCCGCATGATCGGCACCGCCGCGAACATGGCCGAGTCACTTATCCGCCCGCACAGCACCACGTCGGCGCCCCGCCTGATCGCCTCCTCGACTGGCTCCGTGCCCATCATGCCCACCACGTGCGTCGCCCGGTCTATCGCGTCCTCGGTCAGCGGCTCCGAAGGCGCAAGCGGCTTGATCTTGCCCGCCCGCAGCCTCTCTCGAAGGTAGTCCTTGTCCTGCTCGGAATTGATGACCGCCAACCGGAAGTTCAGGCCCTTCTCGCGCGCTACCTCCTCGATGATCTCGCGGAAGTGGCCCACCGTCGTCCGGTTGCCGCCCAGTCCCGCCGAGCCGATGATGAAGGGTATGCCGCGCCCCACGGCCTGCGGAAGTATGTACTCCATCGACGCCTTGATGCCGCCGCGGTGCGTCATGCCCCGCTCGCCGCCCAGGAACGCCGGCCCGGCGTCCGTGCTGCCCGCGTCCGCGGCCAGGAAGTCCGGCGCCATGTCCAACGCCTCCTCCGCCGCGCGATTGGGGCCGTTGAATCCGCCGTGCATCAGGCTGACGGCGGCCTGCATTCCTTTGACTTGGACCATGGGTCCTCCTTGCTAAGCTTATCGCGTCGTGGTATCGAGCAGCGTACAGTTGTCGAACAGCACCTGGCCCACGTCAGCTACGCCTCGCTTTCCGGCCGCGACCGCCCCGCTTCCTCCCTGGCTCGCGCCGCCTCCTGGGCGGCCCAGGCAGCACGCGGCGGCAGGTCCGCGCCGTCGGGCGAATATACCAGCTTGCGCACCGGGTAGTTGATGACTATGCCCTCACGCCTGAATCGCGCGTGCAGGCCCTTTACAATTTCGTGCTGCAACACGAAGCTGCCCAGGCGGTCCGTGGCCTGCACGAACACCCAGAAAACCACGTTCGACTCTCCGAACGTCTCGAACCCGAAGAAAGGCGCCTCACTCTTGATGGCGTGCTCGGACTCTTCGATCACCCGCGCCGACGCCTCCGTGGCTATGCGCTCCACCTCGTCCAGGTCCTCGTCGTAGCTCACGCCGCAGTACACGATCACGTTCACCGGAGGCTGGGGCCGGTTGAGGTTCGTGATGATGCTGTCCACCAGCTTGGCGTTGGGAATCACCACGAAGTTGTTCATGAAGCTGCGCAGCTTCGTGCTCCGCCAACCGACTTCCATGACGAAGCCCGAAAAGCCGCTCTCCAACTCGATGAAGTCCCCCTCCTCGAATATGTCCTCCGCGACTATGTACGTGCCGGAGAGGAAATTGTTCAACGTCGGCTGAATGGCCAACGCGACCGCCAGGCCGGCTATGCCCAGGCCGGCGAGGAGCGGACTTATAGACACGCCGATGCTGTCCAGCGCCACGAGCAGACCGACAACGTAGATGATCCACGGAATAACGCGCCTCAGCGGCCCCAGAAGCCTGTCGTCGAGGTTGGTCTCCGTCCGGCTCATCACGTTGTGGCCGTACCACGTTATCGCCACCTCGACTACCTTGGCCGCGGCGTAGGTCACCATAAGTATGGTTGCCACGAGCCAGAAGTTGGTGACCCACGTCGTCAGTCCCTCCAGCGCGGTGAACGGAGGCAGTTCGAGCTGTTCCACCACGAAAGTCGCGGCAAAGAACCCCAGCGCCACCATCCCCAGCACCACCGGCCCACGCACGGAAGAGAGCACCTGCGCGGCGTATCCGCCCGGCGCCCGTCCCTCCGCGCGCCGGATGAGCGCCTTGAGCACGAAGTTGGCGACAACTGCGCCGACCTGCAACGCCACGAAGACGGCGATCACCGCCAGCGCGCTGTACAGGTGGGAGTCCGTTATCACATCAGGCAGCATGGCTCGTTCCGTGAATCATCGTCATTTCCCCACGTCATCGCGCCTCCACCAGGCCCCGCAGGGCGTCCAATGTAGCGGGGCCTATGCCCGGCACGCCAAGCAGGTCGTCGACGCTCGCGTAGTCGCCGTTCTGCTCCCTGTGGCGCACTATCGCGTTGGCCTTAACCTCGCCGATGCCGGGCAGCGCCATCAGCGCGTCTACCTGCGCGGAGTTGATGTCCAGCTTGGTCCCGGGCCGCGAGTTTGGGTCCGGCGCGGCCTGCGCGGAGGGGTACGCCCCGCCGGACGCGCCCGCCCGCGGCGCCGGCTCGGACGTCACGGCGTCATCGCGCAGCTCCGGAATGTGCCAGTAGTCCTCGTCCTTCACCCGCAGGGCCAGGTTGACGGCCTGCATGTCGGCCCGGTCCGTTCCGCCTCCGGCCGCCTCGATGGCGTCGGCCAGCCGTGCGCCCTCGAACAGCGTGTACACCCCCGGGGCGTGCACCGCGCCGGTAACGTACACCTTCAACTCGGCAGCCGCGGACTCGTCGGGCGGCACTATCCTGACCGGTTGGGCGTCTCGGGGCAGGCTCCTCACGGCCAGGAACACGCCTCCGGCCAAGGCCAGTACGACGGCCAGCGCCAGGACTATTTGCGAGGCGGTCTTCACTTACGCACACCGTCCCGCCTGGTCAGCGCGCGGGCCAATCCCCTATGGGATAGTCAAAGTAGGCGGTAACCACCAGGCCGTGCAGGTCGCGGCAGAATCCCCGCACGCGCTCCAGCAGACCCCCATGGTCGTCCACGTCGGCCCAATCGTAGTGGACCATGGCCCGCGCACGACCCGTCAGGCGCCGCGCGGCGCCGTTGGACGCCTGGTCCGGACCGGCCGCCAGGTGGCCGATCTCCTCCGACACCTTGTCGATGGAACGGCAAAGCGAGTTTGGCAACTGCGGATCGGTGGCGAGCAGGTCCAGCACCTGGCCGGGCTGCACCTCCACCCCGTAGTTGCTCGCGTAAATCTCGGAGGCATGGTAAATCCGCAGCAGGCCGTTCCAGCCGGCGTAGGTGTCTTCCAGCTCAGGGGCGTCTATGCCCATCTGCGCCAGCAGCAGCGACGCCGTAAGCTGCGAGCGTTCGACGAACTGCCCCAATTGCAGAAAGCGCCAGCCCTCATCGCGATACATCGTCGCTCCGGCGACGCCATTGAAGGTGTTGACGTCCGCGGCGGTCTGCGCGTAGAAGCTCTCCGGCGAGGTCGCCCATATATTTTGGATCGACATCTCCCGCAGCCGCAGGTATGGGACGTTCAGCGACGTCCACATCTCCGCGCTTATGCAGTGCCGCATCTGCCGGGCGTTCTCCCGGCCCAGCGCGAAGCAACTCCACACCGACGCGGGATTCGAGCGCTCGAACGTCAGCTCGTCCGCCAGCGTGTACGAGTCGGCCAGCGTGTAGTTGTCGTCGGCCCCCGGATCGAACAGACCTACGGTCGGCTGGGCGCCGATGCAGCGGTAAATCCGGCGCCAGCCGTGATAAATCTCCTGGATGGGCCTGTCCACGAGCGCCTCGGTCTGGAGCTGGAGCAGACGGCACAGGTGCTCCGCCCGCTCCAGGTAGCGGCCCAGCCAGTAGAGTCCCTGGGCGCTGCGGGACAGCATCCGCCGCTACTCCTCGTCGTCCTCTTCGGGCATCAGCACGAACTCGGGGTAGCTCTCCATGCCAAGCTCCGCGCTGTCCTGACCCAGCCGCTCGACGTCGGCCGTTACGCGCACGCTCAGCGTCCAGTGCAGCACCTGCCACACGGCGTACGACACGACGAATACCAGCGCTCCGATGGCGAGAACCCCCACGAGCTGCACGAGCAGATCCCCGCCGGCCGCGATGCTCACGGCCAGCGTGCCCCAGATGCCCGCGAACAGGTGCGCCGGGATCGCGCCCACCACGTCGTCCAGCTTCACGATTTCGAGCCCCTTGATGCCGAGTGTGCAGATGACAGAGCCGATCGCGCCGATGATTATGGCCCAGTAGTGGTCCGTAAAGTCGGGGCCGGCGGTTATGGCCACCAGGCCCGCGAGCGCGCCGTTTAGCCCTGCGAACAGGTCTATGCGCCCGAATATGGGCCTCGATATCGCAATCGCCGTAATCACGCCCGCGGCCGCGGCCAGGTTGGTGTTCACCAGCACGTTGGCCATGTTCACTGCGCTGGCGGCGTCTCCCAGCGCCAGCACCGAGCCGCCGTTGAATCCGAACCACCCGAACCAGAGAATGAACACTCCCAGCGTCACCACCAGCACGTTGGAGGGCGGCCTCGCGCGGACGCTGCCGTCACGGCGGAACCTGCCCAGCCGCGGTCCGGCGACGATGATGCCCGCCAGCGCCGCCCATCCGCCGGTGCTGTGCACGATGGTCGAGCCCGCGAAGTCCTGGAAGCCCATCTCGAACAGCCAGCCGCCGCCCCACGTCCAGGCTCCCACGACCGGGTACAGCACCGCGGTGAGAATGAGCGTGAATATGAAGAAGCTCCACAGCTTGACGCGCTCTGCGATCGCGCCCGATATGATGGACGCCGTTGTCGCCACGAACACCATCTGGAAGAACCAGTCGGACATCGTCGCGTAGTCCTGTTCGCCGACCACCTCCGCGGCAGCCGCGGCGACCGCGGCCCCCTCCGCTCCAACCAGCGTGACCTCACCCGCCGTCGAGCCGTAAAACAGCTTGAACTCGCCGATAAAGCCGCCGATCAGGTCGCCGTACATCAGGTTGTAGCCGATGACGAAGTAGGCCAGCCCCGCGATGGAGTACAGGCCGATGTTCTTCAGGCAGATCATCGCCGCGTTCTTGGTACGCACCGAGCCCGCTTCCAGCATGGTGAAGCCCGCGCACATCCACATCACCAGCGCGCCCCAAACAAGGAACGCGAATGTGTTTAGCACGAACGCGGTCTCCGCGTCCGTCGCGGCGTTGGCGATGGCGGGCCTCGCCGCGAACAGCCCCACCGCGCCAAGCGCGACGGCGATGATGGCAAGCGCCCGAAAACGACGATTGCCGGGACGCAAGAGGTCGGTGAACAGGGTAGAGTGGAAGTGTCGCGAAATGCCGGGGACGTTCAAAGCCTCACCTCGAATCCTGGGTTGGGGGATGACCGCACGAAAGACCCGGGATGGGCGGCCCACCGGAGAACCGCGAGCCGCGCCGTGCAGGGCTTGGCGGGGAATCCGAGCCAAGTATAAGGGAAAGCTAAATCAATCGCAACGCCGCGCCGAAGATGTCCCGGCAGGGTAGGGCATCAAGCGAAAGGGGCGGCCCTCAGACCGCCCCAGTTTCCAAACCGACAAGCCAGCGTCGGAGAACCCTCGTCCCCTATGTCGTCAGCAGCATCGGGTTGCGCGGCAACGGCGCGATCTGGCTCTCCGTGAGCGGGTAGGCCTCTTTCTTGTAGATCTGGACCCGGTGCGAACCGAAGTCCGGGATGTACAGCCGGCCCTCGTCGTCCACCCGCACGCTGATGGGGCCGCGCAGCCGACGGCCAGCCTCCAGCCGGCTCATGTCCCGCAGCCTCAGCGTTATCTGGTTGGACAGCACGTACTGCAAGCCGGACTTGGACAAGCTGGCGTCGCCGATGAACTTCTCCACGTACTGGCCCTGCTCGTTGAAGAGCTGCACCCGGTCGTTCCCCCAGTCCGCCACGTACACGTCGCCGTCCGCGTCCACGCACACGCCAGACGGCCGGTTAAACTGGCCGTCCCCGCACCCGGACTCCCCGAACACTGCCAGGAACTCACCGTCCGCCGAGAACTTCTGAACGCGGTCGTTGCGCCAGTCCGCCACGTACACGTCGCCGAGCTCGTCCACCGTGATGCCCCACGGCATGTCGAACTCGCCCTCGCCGCAGCCCTGGCTGCCCCAGCCGCCCAGGTACTCGCCGTCCTTGGTGAACTTCTGCACCCGGTGGTTCAGCGTATCCGACACGTACATGTTCTCGTCGGCGTCGAAGGCGATGCCCGACGGCCTGTCGAGCTGACCCTCGCCGCTGCCGTGCTCGCCCCAGCTTGCCAGGAACTCGCGCTCCTTGCTGAACACCGATACGCGGTGCAGCGCCTCGTCGGACACGTACAGGTTCTCCTCCGCGTCGCGTATCAGGCACGCCGGCCAGGTGAACTGGCCCTCGCCCCCTCCCGCGCCGCCGATGGTGCCCAGGTTCTCGTCGTCGAAGTTGATCACCCGTATCTCCGTGCCCAGTCCGCCGCGGCACAGCACATAGACGATGCCGCCGTCACCCAGCGCCACGTCCACCGCGTTGGAGGTCACGCGCCGCATCCCCAGCGTCATGTGATACGGAAAGCCCGATCTCAGCAAAGCGTATGGTCTGCCCATGGAAAACCTCCGGGAGTGCCTCATCGATCCCCTCTCCCTTGATGGGAGAGGGTTAGGATGAGGGTGAAGAAACGGGAACGACTCCCTAGTTAAACGGATTCACCTGCTCGAACTGGCCGCCCACAATGGGCGCGGCCTCGACTCCCAGCCACTGCTCCAGCAGCGTGCCGTAGATGCCGCGGAAGTCGATAGTGTGCGCAAGGTCCTCGCCGTTCAGCCACTTGTCCGGCTCCAGCGACGGATACTCCGCGTACAGGCCGCCCTCGACCCGCTCGCCGATGATGAACGCGCCGCCGCCCGAGCCGTGGTCCGTGCCGCTGCCGTTGTCGTAGATGCGCCGCCCGAACTCGGTGAACACGTACATCACCACCTCTTCCGAGGCGTCGTGCTCGCGCAGGTCCTGGAAGAAGTCCATTATCGCGCGGGACAGCTCGTCCACCAGCTTGGGATGAGTCGGCACCTCGTTGGCGTGGGTGTCGTAGCCGCCCTGGCTCGTGTAGAAGATGCGCGTTCCCAGGCCCGCCAGGTGCACCCGCGCCACGTCCCGCAGCGCACGCGCGATTGGCGTGGCGGCGTACTCCACGTTGGAGGAGTACATCGCGGGCGCCTCCTTCAGCCTGTCCGCGCCCTTCAGCACGTCGTTGCCGGTCTGCGCCAGGTACTCCATCACCGGCCCCGTGCCGACGGCGGGACCGTACATGTCCTTGAATATCTGCAACGCCTGGTCGCGCTGCTCCACGTCCGATATGCCCGTCATCAGCCCGTAGTTGTCCAGGTCGCTCACCGACGTCACAGGCACGCCGGGCACGGACATGGCGCGCGGAAGCCCCACGCCGAAGTTGACGCCCGTCAGCACGTTGTCGCCGTTCGGGTCCAGCTCTCGAATCGTCTTGCCGACCCAGCCCTCCGTGGCCACGCGCTCCGGCTCGCACGTGTGCATGATGTCCATGCCCCGGAAGTGCGACCGGCTGGAGTTGGGGTAGCCGATGCCCTGCACGATGGCGACCTTCCCCTGGTCGTAAAGCTCCTTCACCGGGCCGAAGTTCGGGTGAAAGCCCAGCGTGTCGTCGATGGGTATGACCTGCTCCTGCGGAATGCCCACTAGCGGCCGGTTGTCGTGGTACACCGGGTTGGTGTAGGGGATGAGCGTGTTCATGAAGTCGTTGCCGCCGGTAAGCTGCACTATCACCAGCACCGGGGGCTTCTTGATGGCTACCATATCGGATGGACCTCCTAGGCTCTTTCGTGTACTTCGTGCCCTTCGTGGATAATCCCCCTACGCGAACTGGTACTCCCGCGTCGCGACGATCAACTGGAGCATTCGCGCGATTCGGGCTTCGCTGGCCTCCCGCTCCTCGTCGCCGTCGAACCGCAGGTCGCCGCCCCTGCTCGCGAAGTTGAGCAGCCCGGCGCGCGTCTCCTCGCCCGCGTCCACGGGGCCGGCCAGGTCGAGGCACCGTTCGACGAACCGCTCCGGCGATACCGGCCCGCCCTCTGCGGCCAGCCTTTCGATGATGTCCCGGACGCCCGGCTTGGACGCGTCGCCAATCTGGTTGACCGCGAAGTTCACGCGCTGGTTGAGCGTGCCGCCGTCTATCCACTCCTTGCCGGTGTGCCAGCCCTCCACCGTCGGCGGGTTCATAAGCTCCTGGCCCATCAGCCCCGGCGCTCCGCCCACCTGCGTCAGCCCAAGCTCGGGGAACGTATGCGTGCCCGCCAGCTTGATGGTGCCCGCGACCAGCTCCGCGGGACTTTTCACCTTGGCGGACCGCGCCCCCTTGAAGAAGTCGGAGTTGAACAGCGTCCGCAGTATCACCCGCATATCGCCGTCCGACTCGAAGTAGGCGTCCACCAGCGCGTCTATCGCGTCCGGGTCCTGCGGCGGCTCCAGCTCCCACGCCGGCACCTGCGGCTCGTCGGCGACGAAGAAGTTGTACAGGTGCCGCGAGATGAAGCGCGCCGTGGCCGGCTGCCTCACGATGATGTCGATAATGTCCTCGCCGTTGAGGTTGCCGACCTCGCCCAGGAACTCCTTCTCACCGTCGTCGTGGTCCTGTTCCAGGTACACGAACTCCGTGTCGTGGTGGCCGTAGGGATACAGCGGTATGGGCTGCGTGAACGTCCAGCCCGTGAACGCGCGCGCGGCGTTCTTGATGTCGTCCTCGGTGTAGTTGCCCACGCCCATCGAGAACAGCTCCAACAACTCGCGGCCCCAGTTCTCGTTGGGCTGCGTGCTGTGGTTCTCGCAGTTGTCCAGCCAGTAGTTCATCGACGGATCCCTGGACAATTCCACCAGAATGGTGCGGACGTTGGATAGTCCCAGCTCCCGGAACCAGTCGATCTGCTTGATGTTGCTGGGCGTGTGCTCGCCCTTGTACCAGGCGGTGGCGAACACGTGATGCCAGAACAGTGCGATCTTCTCCTCCAGCGGACGCTGGCTGTTGATCATCCGATACATCCAGCGGCCCACCCAGATGGGGAGCGAGTCGGGATAGGTGAGCTCGGGGTAGTAGCGCCTCAGCACGTCCTCGTCGACGTCGGGAGCGTCTTCGGGGTGAAGGAGCTGTTCGACCACGGCCTCGTAGCCCATCGCGTCCAGCTGTTCGAGCTCGCCGCGAGTCGCGCCGAACCCCGCGCGGCGCATCAGATGAGCGGTTAGAGCAATGTTGTCGTTCGGCACTGTGGAACCTCCGTCGTCACGGGCCGCAAACCCGGTCTCGCGGCAAACGCCGCACGTTGGCATTTTAGCGCATAATTCGCACCAGCGGCAACGCCTACGCAGGCCTTCCCTAAGTCCCTTCCCCTCGGCGAAGGCCAGCCCGGTTCCTGCCTGTAGGGGTGGGTTTCAAACCCACCCGTAGGTAGCATCCAAGGGCCCCCCTACTCCAACACCCACAAATCCTTGCCGCCCCCGCCCTGGCTCGAGTTCACCACCAGGCTGCCCCTGCGCAGCGCCACGCGACAGAACGCCCCCGGCACAATTCGCGTCTCCCGGCCGTGCAGCACGAACGGGCGCAGGTCCACGTGGCGCGGCTCGAACCGCCCGTCGATGACGCACGGCGAGCGCGACAGCGACAGCACCGGCTGCGAAATGAAGTCCGCCGGGTCCGCCCTCACGCCCTTCGCGTACTCCTCCCGCTCCTCCGGCGTGGAATGCGGGCCTATCAGCATCCCGTAGCCGCCCGACTCGCCCACGCGCTTGACCACCAGGTTCGCCAGGTTGTCCAGCGTGTACTCCAGGTCCTCCGGACGCCGGCACAGGTACGTCTCCACGCTGGCCAGCAACGGCTCCTCGGACAGGTAGTAGCGGATCATGTCGGGCACGTAGGCGTAGACGCTCTTGTCGTCCGCCACGCCCGTGCCCGGCGCGTTGACCAGCGTCACGTTGCCCTGCTTGTAGGCGTGCATCAGGCCGGGCACGCCCAGCAGCGAGTCGGGGCGGAACACCAGCGGGTCGATGAAGTCGTCGTCCACGCGGCGGTAGATCACGTCCACCCGCCTCAGCCCGGACGTGGTGCGCATGTACACGAACCCGTCGTTCACCAGCAGGTCGCGGCCCTCTACCAACTCCGCGCCAAGCTCGTGCGCCAGGAACATGTGCTCGTAGAAGGCGGAGTTGTACACGCCCGGCGTCAGCAGCGCGATGGACGGGTCGGACTGCCCACGCGGCGCGAGCTCTCGCAGCGTCTCCACCAGCATCCGGCCGTAGTGTTCCACGTCGCGCACGCGGGAGTTGCGATACAGCCGGCGCAGGCTCGCCTTGGCGGCCTTGCGGTTCGCCAGCATGTAGGACACCCCGGACGGCACGCGCAGGTTGTCCTCCAGCACCATGAACCCGTCGTTGGTGCGCACGATGTCTGTGCCGCAGATGGCGACCCACGTGCCGTGAGGCGCGGAGAACCCGCGCATCTCCAGCCGGTACTGCGGACAGCCCCTCACCACGTCCACCGGAATCACGCCGTCCTCGATGATGCGCGCCGGGCCGTAGGCGTCCTCCAGGAACATATTCAGCGCCTTGAGCCGCTGGGTCAGGCCCGCCTCCAGGCCGTTCCACTCCTCGCCCGAAAGCACGCGCGGAACGCAGTCGATGGGGATGATGCGCTCGTCCGCCTCGTCGTCTCCGTAAACCGTGAACGTAATGCCCTCGGTGGAGAACGAGCGGGTAACCCTCTCCTGGATGCTCTCCAGGTCCTCGGCGGTGAGTTCCAGCAGCTCGTCGTGGAGCAGCCGCACGTGCTCGCGCGGCTCCCCGCCGGGCAGGAACATCTCGTCGTATATGGTGGGGTCGAGGTCGTATGCGTTGAAGTCCACGGCTGCGCCTCATCGGTGCTCCAGCGGTCGCCTGTCCGGGGCAAGGCACCGATAGAGCGGCTGTGGCGTAGTGTACAACAGCCCGGCCCGCATGGGAAACAAGCCGGGAGCCAGAGAGTCTGCGTCAGACTGCCAGGCACGCCCACAACCGTCGTTCCCGCGTCCCCCGTCGTCGTTCCCGCGAAAGCGGGAATCCAGGGGCGGCGGGGCGCCTGTGCGGACTCGCCCGTCGTCTGCCCCAAACCACGCCCCAGCCCGCCTACGCTCCGATCCGGCGCGCATGGTAGTCTGCCCACCACCACACGCTTACCCGCTAAAGAGGAACCCCATGAACCAGGCCGACCTGAAGAAAGACTGGCTCGCCGGAAACAGCGTGGTCGCCCTCGGCGGCGCGCTGCTGCTGGCCCAGTCGTGGAGACTGTCCGGCGGCGCGATTCAGCTACCCTTCGGCCACACCATCCCGGACGTGCTGGACGCGGTCTACGTCGCTATCGTCAGCTTCCTGCTCGCGTCGTCCCTGGCGCTGGCGGCGGCCTCGATACTGCCGCCGCTCCGAAGCTGGGCGCTGAGCAGGGCCGTGCCGTTCGTTCCGGCGCTCGGCTTCTTCGTCTGGCTGTCGTTCGTGCTCAGCCTGCTCTCGGCCAACGCCGCCCTCCCGGACGACCGCGTCTGGGCGGACGCGCTCTCGGCGGGCGGCGCCGTCATGGCGGTGTTCATCGCCTTTACGATGGTGATCAACCCGCTGCTGCGCATGGTCCTCGGCCGGCGCTAGCTCTCGCCGGACACGCCCCTTACGGAGCCCTTTTCGTAACCGTCATTGCCGCCGCCCCACTCTATCGTCATTCCCGCCCCCGAGCGGGAATCCAGGGGCGGGGCCTGCCATCGTGTCGCCCCACGCACCTACCGGAAGGCCAGCGCCTCTTGCGGATTGTCGACGAGTATCTTGTCGATAGCCTCCCCCGAAAACCCGCGCTCCCTCATCCTCGGCACAATGTGATTCAGAATGTAAAAATACCCGTGGCCGCCGTACTTCACCAGCCGGTGATTCTGGCATATGTCGTGCGCCACCACCACCTTGTCACCGTAGCCCTCCGAGCTTATCCATGCGATGTCGTCCATGCGCTTGGCGTCGCTCGGCATGTCGATGTTGGTGTTCGCCGAATAGTACGACTGCTCCTGCCCGAACAGGTCCCACTCCAGGTAGCACCCGCTCTCGGCCAGCATCTTCAGCGTCCGCCGCTCGAAGATGGTGCGGTCCAGGTGGCCGACGATGGTGTTGCCCAGGTCGGCGCCCGCCTCGCTCAGCACTTCGACTATCTCCAGCGGCGCCACCTCGTCGCGTCCGGGGTGAATCAGGATAGGCGCTCCGGTGACCTGCTGGGCGCGAGCCGACGCCCTCAGCACCTTGCGCTCGTTGTCCGTGAGCGGCCACGTGCAGCCAACCTCGCCGATGATGCCGCACTTGATGCCGGTGCCGTCCACTCCGACCATCACGTCCTCGACGATCTTCGCGAAGATCTCGTCCTCCGAGCGCTCGTCCATGTCCTCGGGGTGCGCCTGGTCCACGTAGTGCGAGCCGCCCATGATGACGTTCACGCCCGTGGCCCGCGAGATGCGCGCCAGCCCGACCGGATCGCGGCCTATGCCCAGGCTCGTGGCGTCCACTATGGTGTCCCCGCCGTACTGCTTGTACAGCATCGTCTCAGCGATGGCCGTCTCCACGCTGTTAACGTGACCGTTGTTGACGTTGAGCATCCCGTGGTGCCGGATGTACCCCATGATCTCCATAGACAGCGGCCGGTTGTAAAACTCCCTCGCGCTCGCCTCCACCGGAGGCTCGGACATATGCGTGCCGTCCACCAGCAGATGCTCATGCGTAAGCGTAACGCCAAGCTCGCCGGGGTCTACGGGGCCGGTAACCGTTTGTGCCATGCCGGTCATTTCACTGGCCATATCGGTAGCCTCCTGCGCTGCGGCCGCAAGCGCCGCGAGATGCCGCGAGTGTAAGTCCCACCGCAACACGTGTCAACGGATAAGCCCACCGCCAGCCGAGGCCGGGTCCGCCACCTATCGGCAGTTGCGTTAATGGACTATTATGGGCTAGCCTGAGTTGTACGAGGCTAGCATGAATCCAACTGACGACCAAAAGACGGAACTCCAACGCAAAGCGGCGGATACGATCGAGTGCCTCAAAAAGTGTCCCCGGAGCCGTCCGCTTTTCGTCGAGTTTGCGGGAACGCCGAAGAGCGGTAAGAGCACTTGCATCGATACCGTCAATCACTTCTTCAGAAGATCAGGGTATAAGGTTCTCGCGCCAACCGAAGGAGCATCCAAGCGAACTCCCTACTATCTCAAAGATGATTACGTAGCGTTCAACGCCTGGTCCGCAACTTATGCCCTCACCCATATCTTGGAAGGCCGGTATGGGACGGACGAATACCACATAGTTATCCTGGACCGCGGATTGTTCGACGCCTTGGCATGGTTCGAACTACTGAAGGAGAAGGACGACATCACATCGGAAGACTGCTCCGCCATCCAGAAGTTTCTGCTTGTTGGCCATTGGCGTACACTTGTTGACACGGTCTTCCTTTTCCAGACTGATCCTGCCACGTCACTGGAACGCGAGAACCGGAACAAGCTGATTGAAGAGCCGGGGCGAGCGATGAATCCAGACTTCCTTAGCGACCTGAACGCAGCGTACAATACGACAAGACAGAAGTACGCCGAAATGTTCAATAGATTCTGCGCTATCGATACTGGAACAGGGCAGTCTACCGAACTCTCCACGGCTCACACCGTAGCGGGGACTATCCTAGACCAGTTGTCGCTGAAAGTGGCCAGTTAGGTGACCGCTATGGGATCCACCGAAGTCCTGGTCTTCCCAAGAGCTATTTTCGGTTCTGCCTTCACGCTGCTACCCTGGGAGTCTGTCCAGTCGGAGCTCCACGAGATCGAACTGTCCTTCTCCTGGGTACACAGACCGATTGCCGAGCGGTCTGACGAACTCGTTCAGGCGATCCCATGCGCACTTGTTAAGGACAGTGAGGGAAGATACTGCGTGTTCCGCCGCGTCAAAGAAGGTCGTGCCGACCTGAGCAGGAAGCTGAGCTTAGTAATTGGCGGACACATGGATTCGGCGGATGACGAGGGCCGCTTCTTACCCGCCATGAGACGTAATCTCTTGCGCGAAATCGACGAGGAAATTGGGGTTCGCCTGGATGAACCGCCCAGACCTGTAGGAGTAGTCATAGACGGGTCGTCGATATTCGCCTCCCGGCACGTGGCCTTTCTACACGAAATCACTGCGGAGCGCGTGTGGCCATACGCTCCCGAAGAGTTCAGCATCAAGCGGTCGCAGTACACGGGAAGATTCGTGCCAGCGTCTACGCTAGCGGAGTGGCGCAACCAGTTCGACCCTTGGTCTCGGCTAGTCATAGAAGAGTACATTTGCCCAACCGGAGTTCACGCCGCACCGCGACAAGGTTCGTTTCTCTAGGCCCCAAGACCGGCTCCCCCGTCGCCCCCTGGCCGGAATCACCCCGAAAATCGTGTCTCAAACCTTCCCAACCGCGTAACCCAAACGCCACCTCCATGCCTCGCTGGCGTCTCGGACCTGCCATGCACACGCCACGCACATGCCACAAAAATTCCCACTCTCAGCCCCACTCCCGCGATCTTATGTCAAGTAAGGGCCTCAATCATCATATTCGGTCAGGCACTTGTAGGGGCAATCCCTTGTGGTTGCCCATTCCCCGCCATTGCGGGCGGGGGCGTTGTGGTTGCCCAATCCCCGCCATCGGAGGTACGGCGCCCTCCGCATTCGTCATTCCCGCTTTCGCGGGAATCCAAGGGGTCGCGGCCCTCACCACCCCCTTGATTCTATAGCACGCACGTGCTATTATCCATCCCATAGGCGCAGTCGCCACCGATTGTGCGGTAGGGGCGGGTTTCAAACCCGCCCGCCCACGCGAAGCCTGCCCTTAGCCTGCCGAACGCGCCCCGTTCTGCGCCATGCCTGCGCCAAACCTAACACCGATGAGACGCGAGTGAACAGAAATAGGACGGCCCGCCCAGCTACGGAATGGGCGGAATGTAGCAGAATTGAGCAGATTTTTTCGCGCCCCCTCAATTTGACGCTCACACGCCAAAATTGCTACACTCGCCACTAGCTCAGGACGCGCGAACACACCGGCGCGGACGCGCCTGAGCTCACACCGAATCCAGGAGGCAAACGTGACCTACACCACCGACATGTACGAAGGGATGATCGCCGAGACCATCTCCATCAACGGACACGGCGGCGACGCCATCAACACCTACTTCGCCAGGCCGCTCGGCGCGGGCCCGTTCCCCGCTGTGGTGCTCATCCACCACCTGCCCGGCTGGGACGAGCTCTACCGCGAGTTCGCCCGCCGCTACGCCCACCACGGCTACCTCGCCATCTCTCCCGACCTCTACCACCGCTCCGGCCACGGCACTCCCGACGACGTCGCGGCCAAGGTGCGCTCCGAGGGCGGCGCGCCGGACGACCAGGTGGTGGGCGACGTTGCCGCCGCCGCCGATTACATCCGCTCCCTGCCCTACAGCAACGGCAAGGTGGGCGTGTTCGGCACCTGCTCCGGCGGACGCCACGTGTTCCTGGCCGCCTGCCGCACGACCACGTTCGACGCCGCGATCGAGTGCTGGGGCGGCAACGTGGTGATGTCGCAGGAGCAGCTCTCTCCCGCCCAGCCCGTAGCCCCCATAGACTACACCGCGGACCTCTCCTGCCCCCTGTTGGGACTGTTCGGCGCCGACGACATGAGCCCCACTCCGGCCCAGGTCGACCAGCACGAGCAGGCCCTCAAGGACCACGGCAAGGACTACGAGTTCCACATGTACGATGGCGCGGGCCACGGCTTCTTCTACCACGACCGCGGCGCATACCGCATAGACCAGGCCATGGACGGCTGGAACAAGATCTGGGACTTCCTCGGACGGCACCTGTAGGGCGGGACTCGAACCCGCGCGTATGGGCACGCTAACGGCACACCCGCCGGTAGGGGCAGGTTTCAAACCTGCCCGCCACGGTTCGACATAGCATCATTCAGGGGGGACAACACATGACGTGGAGCGGCGAGACTCCGGACTTCTATCGCAGCATCGGGGTGAATTCGATAATCTCGGCTTCCGGCTCGACCACCGCCTACGGCGGCAGCAAGCTGCGGCCCGAGGTGATGGACGCCATGAACCGCGCGTCCAACGCCATGGTGAACATGGACCAGCTCAACAGGGCCGCGGGCCAGGTGCTCGCCGACATCACCGGCGCTGAGGCCGGCTTCGTCTGCAGCGGCGCCGCCGGAGGCCTCGTGCTTCAGGCGGCAGCGGTCGTCGCCGGCTCAGACCCGGCCAAGATGGCCCGGCTCCCCAACACCGACGGCATGAAGAACGAGATCATCATCCACAAGAGCCATCGGTTTCCCTACGACCAGTGCTACCTCTCGGTTGGCGCCAAGTTCGTGGAGATCGGCGACGGCCGGCGCTGCCAGCCCTGGCAGCTCGAAGCCGCCTTCACCGAGAACACCGCCGCGGTGGCCTACCTCTTTTCCCCGTTCGTCACCCGCCGCTCCATTCCGTTCCCGCAGGTCTGCGAGATTGCCCACGCCCGCGGCGTGCCCGTCATCGTGGACGCCGCATCGTTCATCCCGCCACGCAGCAACCTGCGCCGGTTCACCGCCGAGGGTGCCGACATGGTCGTCTACAGCGGCGGCAAGGCCGTGCGCGGACCGCAGGGCACCGGCATTCTCGCCGGACGCGCCGACCTCATCGAGGCGGCTTTCGCCAACGGCAGCCCGCACCAGTTCTTCGGACGCGGCATGAAGGTGGCCAAGGAAGAGATAATCGGCCTCGTCAGCGCCCTCCAGATTTTCGTCGAAGAGGACGAGGACGCCGAGAACGAGCGCTACACCCAGATGTGCCAACAGGCGGTCGACGCATTCATAGAGGTGCCCGGACTCGAGGCTTCGGTAGAGCACGACCCGTACAACTACCTCATCCCTCACGCCGTGATGCGACTTACCGACGAGTGGAACGGCCGCAGCCGCGACGACATCTGGAACTCGCTTACCGAGGGCGATCCCGCCATCTACCTGCACAACGTCGGCGACCCCGACTCGCTGGTGATCGATCCCTTCAACCTCAGCGAGGAAGAGCTCGGCATCGTCATCGAGAGGCTCAATCAAGAGCTGCTCAAGTAGGCGCGGTTGACGCTTCGCCCGATACGTCTGCTCCTCGTCCTGGCCGTCGCCGCGTTCGCGGTGGCGGCCGCTGGCTGCGGAGGCGACCCCGCCGCGCCTCCGCAGCCCACGATCCCGGCTGTGCCCGTCGCATCGCCCACGCCCATCGCCGCCGACATCCCACTCGCGCCCACGGCCCCTCCCACGCTCGGCGGGTCGCCCGCGCCGACACCCGTTGTCGGCCCAGCCACGTCACCGGCGCCCACAGCCGCGTTAGCTCCTGTCGCGACGCCTGCCCCCGCGCCGCCCGCGTCCCCCGACCCGAACTACGACCCGACGGCCACCATGTACAGGGTGTTCCCGAAGATCGGCTTCGAAAAGCCGCACACCGAACAAGCCCTCGCCGACATCCTGCGCGAGCGGGACGTCTCCCAGGTCCCGGTCCTCATCGAGTCGCTCCGCTTCTTCTTCGACGAAGAAAAACAGGAGCTTGCCGCGTCGACCCTGCGTACACTTACCGGACAGCACTTCGACCGGTGGGAATGGGACAAGTGGATGGAGTGGTACGGCGCGAATCGCGAGAGCTACCGGCCTCCAGAGGGCTACGCCGCCTGGAAGGCCAACCTGCTGTCCTTCATCGACGAAGGCTACATCGAGCTGCTCGCCGACTCCGGGGAGACCTCTCGGATAGACCTCACCGAGGTCACCTGGGGCGGCGTCCCCATAGACGGCATACCCGACCTGCGCGATCCCGAAGCGGTGCCCGCGGACGAAGCCCCTTATCTGCTGGCCCGCGACAGGGTGTTCGGGGTGTCCATCAACGGCGAGCACCGCGCCTACCCGCTGCGAATCACCAACCCGCACGAGATGGTCAACGACGTGCTGGGAGGCGAACCCATCGCCCTGGCGTGGTGAACGCTCTGCGGCGCCGGAATCGTGTATTCCGCGAAGATAGATGGGGAGCCGACAACCTTCGGCACCTCCGGCCTGCTCTACCGCAGCAACAAGCTGATGTACGACAGGACCACCCGCAGCATCTGGAGCCAGCTTCTGGGCGAGCCGGTGATCGGCGAGCTGGCCGACAGCGGCATCAAGCTCGATTTCTTCCCCGTCAACCTCACCACCTGGCAGGAGTGGCGCGAGGAGCACCCGGACACCACGGTTATCACACGCAACACCGGCATCTACCCGCCAGAGGTCTACCAGTCTGAGAACAACCCGCAGTCGTTCTACTACGACTACCGGACCTCCCCCCTCACGATGTTCCCCATCTGGCAGCGCGACGACAGGCTGGACACCAAGGACTACGTCATCGTCGTGCGCGCGGACGGCGTCAGCAAGGCCTTCTCCCTGGATGCGCTACAGACCGAGCGCGTGGTCAACGACCAGGTCGGCGGCGTAAACGTCGTCCTGGTCTCGGGTTCGGCCACCACGCTCGGCGCGGCCGCCTACGAGCGCGGCGACGAGACCTTCACCCCGCCGGACGGCTACGTGGTGAGCGACCCCAACGGCCCGCCGCCCCAGGAGCTGCGCGACTCCGCCGGCAACGTGTGGCACATTGCCGAGCACGGATTGTTCCGCCCGCTGGAGCCGGAGAGCGTGCTGTCCCGCGTTCCCTCCCACGAGGCCTACTGGTTCGGCTGGTACGCCTTCCACCCCGACACCGAGCTCTACACCGGCCGGTAGCCTTCAGGCCGCCGCCCGTCGGCCTGTTGTGGAGGGCGTCCCACGCTCGCCGCTAAGTGGTAGAATCAACGCATATCCGCAAGTTGACACTATCGGGAACCCAGAGAGGAAGACGCCATGCTCGAACGCTTCAAGCCGCGTGAGGAAGACCAAATACGCATAACCGAACCGTCGCTGCGACTCTCCGTCGCCGCCATATTCGAGAAGATGGGCGTCTCGCCGGACGACGCCGCCGAGGGCGCCAACACCCTCGTCATGTCCGACCTGCGCGGCGTCGAGACCCACGGCGTCTCCAACATGCTGCGCTCCTACGTCCAACAGTACAACGAGGGCAACCTCAACCCGCGCCCCAACTGGCGCATCCTCCGCGAGTCGCCCGCCACCGCCACCATCGACGCCGACAAGGGCCTGGCGGTCATACTGGGCCCCAAAGCCATGCGCATGGCCATCGACAAGGCGCGCGTCGTCGGCATGGGCGTCGTGTCCATGCACAACGCCGGCCACTCCGGCGGCATCGGCCACCACGCCATGCTGGCCGCCGAGCAGGACATGGTCGGCATGTGCATGACCGCCGGCGGCATGATGGTGCTGCCCACGTTCGCCGCCGAGCCGCGCCTGGGCACCAACCCCATCGCCATCGCCGCGCCCGCCGCCACCGAGCCGCCGCTGCTGTTCGACGCGGCCACGTCCGCCATCGCGGGTAACAAGCAGGGCCTCGCCATGCGTGTGGGCGCCGACCTGCTGCCCGGCTGGATATCCGACGTCGACGGCACGCCCATCATGGAGGAGACGCCCGTGCGTCCCCGCGGCGAGTACTATCACCTGCCGCTGGGCGGCACCCGCGAGCAGGGCTCGCACAAGGGCTACGGATTCGGCCTCATGCCCGAGGTGCTTGCCACCATGCTCTCCGGCGTCGCGCCCACCATGGTCGACCCGTCTACCACCGGCTCCAAGCACTATTTCGCGGCCTACAACATCGCCGCCTTCACCGACGTCGACCAGTTCAAGCGCGACATGGACCGTATGCTCAAAACCCTGCGCGAGACGCCGCCCGCGCCCGGCCACGACCGGGTCCTCTACCCCGGCCTCTCCGAGTACGAGGAAGAGCAGGACCGCCGCGCCAACGGCATCCCCCTCCACAACGAAGTCGTCGAGTGGTTCGAAGACATCACCAACGAGCTCGCCGTGCCAGGCCTCGTCCTCGCGTAGGCCAAGAGAAAGGCCGTAACCTTGCCAAACATCACCATCACCATCGACGACGAGATACATCGCCTGGCCCAAGCCCGGGCCGCCGAACTGAACACGACGCTTTCGGCGGTGCTGTGCGAATACCTGGCCGAGTTCGCGGAGCGCTCGGCGAACAGCCCGCCCGCCGACGACAAGGAGGCCAAGCTGGTAGAACTAGAGTATCTAGTCGCCAATTCGTCCCCCGATACGCGCGGAGAATTGCTGCGAGCCCTTCTCCGTCTGCCTCTCGAAGAGCGTCGCCGCGTCATGCGCCACGCCACCATTGAAGTGGACAAAGGGGAAACGGACCTGTGGGACACTTTGCCATGGCCTGACGAGGATACTTACGTGCGAGGGGAACCTTCGTGAGCGCGGAAACGCCCACGCGTGGCGAAGTGTGGAAGGAGAGCTAGACTTGACCTGCCCCGTCTACTCGTACCGCAGCGCCTCGATAGGGTGCATCCTGGAGGCGCGCAGCGCCGGGTAGATGCCGGAGCATAGACCGATTGTCGCCGACACCAGTAACGCCACCGCGGCTATGCCGGGGTCGAATCCCACCCCGGGCGGTGCCGTCGCCGAACTCGGGTCACCCTCCGTCACGATGAACCTCACCAGCAGGTTGATGGCGGGCGTGAGAGCGAGGCTCAGCAGCAGCCCGATGGCCCCGCCGCCTATCGTCAGCACAATCGCCTCCGTCACGAACTGGAACAGCACGTCCCGCCGCTTCGCCCCCATCGCCTTGCGTATGCCTATCTCTCGCGTCCTCTCCGTAACCGAGACCAGCATGATGTTCATAACCCCTATCCCGCCCACCAGGAGCGAGATTCCGGCTATGGTGCCCAGGAACAGCACGAACACCGCGATTATCTGGTTGAGGGACTCGATAAGCTCTTGGAGCGTGTCGATCTCGAAGTCGTCTTGCCCAGTCAGGCGGTGCCGCAGCCGCAGTATGAGGCGGATCTCGTCCTTGGCATCCTCCACCGATTCCGGGCTGACCGCCTCCGCGTAGATGGTGTCCACCGCTCCCGGATCGCCGAATGGCGACGGCTCGTCCAACCGGTACAGCGCCGTCGTTATGGGTATGAGGATCTCT
The DNA here is from genome assembly GCA_034421955.1 of Dehalococcoidia bacterium. GTDB lineage: Bacteria > Chloroflexota > Dehalococcoidia > Lucifugimonadales > CATOSD01 > CATOSD01. The sequence continues at coordinate 71,153 of DAOUJZ010000050.1, forward strand.
TCGCCACCTCCGCCAAAGAAGCTTATGCCTGAACTTTCCCTGACTCCAATGATCGTGAACAGGCGCCCGTTGAATCTTATCGGCTGACCCACGGGGTTCCGGGTAGTGAACAGCCGCTCGGCCATCGATTCTTCTATGACCGCCACAAGCGCGCGGTTCCTCAGGTGGGCGTCGGTGATGAACTCTCCCTGAGCCATTTCGACGTTGCGCATCCGCGCGTACTCCGGCGTCACGCCCGCCGCCTGGGTCTCCAACCAGCCGCCCGGGTGCGCTCCGCCCGCCGGTGTTATCCGGGCGCTGACGTGCTTGTACGGCACGCTCGACTTGACCGACGGCGCGAGCACGGGGTCGATCAGCGCATAGGCGTCCTCCAGCGTAAGCGGAAGAGGTGGCCGCAGACTGGACGCGCCGACGTAGCCAAACGAGCTGCCCTCCCCCGCGGGCGGCGCCAGGTCCGGCCCCCCGAACGTTGCGGAAACGAATAGCAGGTTCGTCCCCTGCGCCTCGATCTGCGCAGTGATGCCGCGCTGAACGCCCCTGCCGATGGTCATCAGTACCGTAACCGCGGTTATGCCGATGATGATACCCAGCAGCGTCAGCACGGACCTGAGCTTGTTGCTTCTCACAGACCCTAAGGCTGTTCTCAGGACGTCTATGGCGCTCAAGGCTAACTCGCTCTCGCTGGCGCTCTACGGCTCCTCGACAACAATGGTCTCTTCTTCCTCTTCAGGCGACGGTCCCCCAACGGTCACTTCCGTGCCAAAGACTCCCTCCCCCGGACGACCCAATTCGACGGCGACCAGTTCCCCTTCCGCAAGCCCTTCCCTGACCACTGTCCAGAAGCCGTCGCTGCTGCCCAGTACCACGGCGCGCTCCTCGACTTCAACGCCGCCGACCACGAGCACGGTGGGGTGGTCGTATGTGCCACGGATGGCCGGATTTGGAACCAACAGGCCGCGCTCCTCTCCCAGTGACACCTTGGCCGTCGCGCGGAGGCCCTCCTGGATGCGCAGTCCATCCGGCAACACAAACTTCACCTTGGCATTGAATGTCGCCGACCCACGCTCGTTGTTGGCATCTGTGCTTATGTTGGTGACCACGCCTTCCAACACCTGGTCGGGCAGCGCGTCCAGCTTGACCTCCGCGACCGCGCCGCGCTCCAGCTCGAGTACCTCGAATTCGTCCACGCGCCCATCCACCTCAACTACGGCGTAGTCTATAACCTCGAGCACCGCGTCCGCGGCGCTTATCTCCTGGTTCTCCTCCACCAGTATCTTGGACACATAGCCGTCCCAAGGGGCCTTCAGCGTCGAATTCTCGAGCCTGGACACAGCGCCGCTCAGATTCGCCTGCGCGGCGACCACCGCGGTCTCCCGCAACGTAACCTCCAGCTCTCGGCGTTCGCTCAGCTTCGCCAATTCCGCCTCCGCCTTTGCCAGGCTCGCCTCGGCTACGGCCACACGTCCGCGCCTGGTCTCCACCTCCACGGGGTCGGGGGCGCTCAACCTTGCGAGGTCCGCCTCCGCCTGCGCCAGGTTCGCCTCGGCCACAGCCACACGCCCGCGCCTGGTCTCCACCTCGACGGGATCGGGCGCGCTCAACTCATCAAAATCCGACTCCGCTTTCGCCAGGTTGGATTCGGCGAGGGCCGCCCGGTCGCGCCTGGCCTCCACCTCGACGGGATCGGGCGCGGTCAGCGCGGCAAGGTCCGACTCCGCTTTCGCCAGGTTGGATTCGGCGAGATCCAGCCGCCCCAGCAACAGTTTGACCCTGGAACCACCGTCGAGTCCCGCCAGCGCCTTCTCCGCCTCGGCTAGAGACCTCTCAGACCGGAGCACGGCCACCTCCGCCTCCGCGATGCCGGTCTCGTGCTGGACCAATGCCCTGCTGAGCCTGCCTCTCGCCTCGTCCAGGGGCTCCCATGCGCTGTTGATCTCCCTTAGAACGCATAGTGGCTCACCCCCGCCGGCTCCGACCGGCAGCAGCTCGGAATCTCCGCACGTGGCTCGTATCGAGTCGGGAGCTGGGTAAAACGCCGTCCACGCGTAGACCGTGATCTCGTTCCACCTGGTCGCGGGATCGTCTCTCGGCTCACCGCCGGCAAACGGGTCGTAGCCCCGCTCGTAGGCCGCGTCGGGATCGAACCGCCAGGCTATGAAGAGGGCGTCGGCGGAAAGACTCAGCTCATCGGTGGTGAGTTCGGCGCCCGTCCACTTGCGGACCGCCTGCGCGTACGCCCGCTCCGCGTCGGCGATGGCCTTTCGGTGTTCCTGGTAGCCGCTGTCGTCTCTGGCGTCCACCAGGCGACGTTTGGCGAGGTCCATATCCTCCAGCGCGGCGTCAACCTGGGCTTGGGCGTCATTACGCTCGTTGGTCAGCCTCTCCCGGGCATCTCGCAAAGCCGCCTCGGCCTCCACGACCATGCTCTTGGCCTGAGCGATCGTATGATCCGAAGGATTCAGCAGCGTGTCCAGTTCCCGCTGTGCTGCTTGCAGCGCCGCCCTCGCGTCCACCTCCGCTGCCCTGGCCTGTGCCAGCGCGTGGGCCGGGGGATCGAGCAGCGCGTCCAGTTCCCGCTGTGCTGCTTGCAGCGCCGCCCTGGCGTCCACCTCCGCTGCCCTGGCCTGTGCCAGCGCGCGAGCCGTGGGATTGAGCAGCGTGTCCAGTTCCCGCTGCGCTGCCTGCAGCGCTGCCCTGGCGTCAAACACCGCCTGCCTGGACTCCGCAAGCAGCAGAGTCGGGTTCTCGGCGGCGGCGAGGTCGTCTCGCGCTTTCAGCAGGTCCAGCTCCGCCTGGGCGGCGGCCTGGCGCAGCGCGGCAACGCTCTCGGCGTCCAGCCGCGCGAGTGTTTGGCCCGCCTTCACTTCCTCGCCTTCAATGACCAGGATTTCGTCGACGAATCCGCGGGACGCGAACGTCAGCGTCTCCTTCTCAGGAAACACGATGCTGCCGTCGATTGAGATCTCTCTGGTCAGCACTCCCATCCGCACGGGAAGCTCGCGCTGGTTCTCCTCCAGCGCGGTCTGCGACGAGCCGCCCAGCAACATGTAAGCGCCGTAGCCTACGGCGATTGCGACCAGCACAAAAGCGGCCACCAGAATTATGCGCCAGCGGAGGAGCCTCTTCAGCGCGCCCAGCGCCCTCTTCATAATGCTGCTCATGCACCTCCTGCCCGAATTGACCAAAACCGCCGTCCGAAGGGTGCTCTTCAGTAGGCATTCGTCCGAGGAGTCTACAGACCGCTCGTTCAACACTATCACACTATTGTCAAGGAAATGTGAATTCGCCGTAGCCAGCTTGCCTTGAATGGCGCGGTGCGATACAGTGTCAAACTACACGATCAGGGGCATTTTGATCCTTCTCGTTGGCGGTCCGCCCGCCAGCGTCGAGCGGCCCCTCGGTTCGTGTCACGACTGACTGCACAGGCTCAGCAAGGAGGACGGCATGACCACTTCGACCACTTCCCCTTTCGGCGCGAGCATCAAGCGGCGTGAAGACCCCAGGCTCATTTCCGGCCGGGGCACCTACGTCGACGATATCAAGATGGTGGGTATGCTGCACCTCGCGCTGGTGCGGAGCCCCTACGCCCACGCAAACATCAATGGAGTAGACACCTCCGCCGCGGAAGCCGCCGACGGCGTGGTGGCCGTCTACACCGGCGAACAGCTCGCCGACCAGCTCGGCAGCCTCATCTGCGGCTGGGTGGTGCCGGACACCAAGGAGGTGCCGCATCCGCCGCTCGCCGTCGGCAAGGTGCGCTGCGTGGGCGACGCGGTCGCGGCCGTCGTCGCCACCGACGCGGCGGCAGCCGCCGACGCGGCCGAGCTTGTGGACGTGGACTACGAGCCGCTGGACGCCGTCGCTAACGCCGAGGAGGCGACCAAGGACGGCGCGCCGCTGGTGCACGACGAGGTCGAGAACAACATCGGCTTCGAGTGGGAGGTCGGAGGCGGCGACGCCGCACAGGCGGCTTCGGACTCCGAGGTGCGCGTATCGCAGCGCATCGTCAACCAGCGCCTCATCCCCAACTCCATGGAGGGCCGGGCGGTCATCGCCGACTACAACCCTGGCACCAACCAGGTCACGCTCTGGACGTCGTCGCAGATCCCCCACCTGGTCCGTCTACTGCTCGCGCTGGTCACCGGCCACCCCGAGCACCAGATACGGGTCATCGCCCCCGACGTGGGTGGCGGCTTCGGCAGCAAGCTCTACCTGTACGCCGAAGAGGTCATCGCCTTCGTCATCGCCAAGGACCTCGCCAAGCCCATCAAGTGGGTCGAGGGCCGCCAGGAGAACTTCCTCGCCACCACGCACGGACGCGACCACATCGGCGACTGGGAGATTACCGGCAACCGCGACGGCACGATAACCGGACTGAGCGGCACCGTGTACGCCAACATGGGCGCCTACCTGTCCACCTTCGCGCCTGCAATCCCAACTTACCTGTTCGGGCTTATGCTCGTTGGCCCGTACACCATCCCGAACATTCAGTGCAAAGTGATAGGCGTGTTCACCCACACCACGCCGGTGGACGCCTACCGTGGCGCGGGCCGCCCCGAGGCGACCTACGTCGTCGAGCGGATGCTGGACGTGTTCGCCGCCGAGATAGGCATGGACCCGGCGGAGGTCCGCAGAAAGAACCTCATTCCCGCCTTCGAGGACGGCCACGAGGTCGCCACCGGCGTCATCTACGACAGCGGCGACTACGAGGCCGCTCTGGACAAGGCGCTGGGCATGATTGGCTACGACGACTTCCGCAAGGAGCAGGAGGAGGCCCGCCAGCAGGGCCGCTACCTGGGCGTCGGCCTGTCCACCTACGTCGAGATATGCGGCATGGCCCCGTCCGCCGTCGCCTACGCCCTGGGCGCCAGGGCCGGCGTCTGGGAGAGCGCCCTTGTCCGCGTGCATCCCACCGGCAAGGTGACCGTCTACAGCGGTTCGTCCGGACACGGCCAGGGCCACGAGACCACCTTTGCACAGCTCGCCGCCTCCGAGTTCGGCATTCCCGTCGAGGACGTTGAGGTCGTCGAGAGCGACACCGCGCAGGTGCAGCAGGGCACGGGCACGTTCGGCAGCCGCAGCGCGGTCGTCGGCGGCACCGCCATCCACATGAGCGCCGCCAAGATCAAGGACAAGGCCAGGCGCATTGCCGCCCACCTGCTTGAGGCCGCGCCCGAGGACGTGGTGTACGAGGACGGCAAGCTGTTCGTGCAGGGCGCGCCCGCCGAGGCCAAGACCTTCCAGGAGATCGCGCTCGCGTCGTACTGGTACGACGGCCTGCCCGAGGGACTGGAGCCGGGCCTGGAGGCCACCAGCATATTCGACCCGCAGAACTTCACCTGGCCCTTCGGTACCCACATCTGCATGGTGGAGGTAGACGCGGACACCGGCGACACCCAGGTGCTGCGCTACGTGGCCGTGGACGACGTGGGCAACGTCATCAACCCGATGATCGTGGACGGCATGGTGCACGGCGGCGTGGCGCAGGGCATCGGCCAGGCGCTGCTGGAGGAGGGCATCTACGACGCCGACGCGCAACTCATCACCGGCAGCATGCTGGACTACGCCATCCCCAAGGCCGAGAACCTGCCCTCATTCGAGACCGGGCGCACGGTCACGCCGTCGCCGGCCAACCCGCTCGGCGTCAAGGGCGCGGGCGAGACCGGCACCATCGCCGCCTCTCCCGCGGTGATCAACGCCGTGGTTGACGCGCTGTCGCCCTTCGGCGTGCGCCACTTGGACATGCCCGCCAAGCCCGAAAAGGTCTGGCGGCTCATAAACGGGTAGGGGCGAGTCCGTCACCCACCCGGGTCCGGCTACTGTAGGGGCGGGTTTCAAACCCGCCCGTCAAGCTATGTCTGGTGCGGAGCGATGCCATGCTTGTCCGACTCGAACCCAAAGACTGGCTCATGCACGCCGTCTACCTCTTCTTCGACGAGGAGACGCCGGACCCCGAAGACCAGGAAGTGCGCGACTATCTGGACGCCCACAACTTGGAGCCAAAGCGCACGACCACGACGACCTGGGACGAGCGCGAGTGGCACGTCATGTACTTCGGCGGCTGCTACCTGGGCCGCCACCTGCGCGTGCTCTCCGAAATCCAGCGCCACGCCGCCGGTGAGCAGCAAGCCGTAGTCGCCGACACTCCGGCGCAAGCGGGCACTGGCGAAGGGAACGCCACTTGAAGATAGAGGGCGCCTTCACCTTCCCGGCCGGCGTCGAGGCCGTCTGGGACCACATGCTCGACCCCAACGCGCTCTCCGCGTGCCTGCCCGGCTGCGAGCGATTCGAGCCCACCGGCGACGACAGCTACGACGTCGTGATGCGCGTAGGCGTCGCCGGCATCTCAGGACGCTACACCGGCAAGGTCACTGTCGCCGATGTGCAGCACGCCGAGTCGTACCGGATGATAGTGCAGGGCAGAGGCAGGGGAGGCGGAATCCGGGGAGAGGGCGTGCTCACGTTCGCGCCCGACGGCGACGGCACTCTAGTCACGGTGGAGGGCGACGCCCGCGTGACCGGCGTCGTCGCAAGGGTGGGCCAGCGCCTGCTCGGCACAGTCTCCAAGACGCTGATGACGCAGTTCTTCGCCTGCATGGCCGAAAAGCTGCGTTAGAGCATATCCGCTAAGTCCCTTCCCCCTCGCAGCGGGAAGAGCCTGCCCTGAGCTTGTCGAACGGGTTAGGATGGGGGTGAATCCAACCCCTCCAGGAACCACCTAACCGCCCCCTCGAAATCGCTGGGCTGCTCCTGGTAGAACCAGTGAGCGCCGCCCTCAAGCTCCGCCAGCCGCGCGCCCGGCACCGCCTCCCGCATCCGCACCGCCACCTCGTGCGTCAGCAGCTCGCTCTGCCGCCCGCGCAGCACCAGCGTAGGGCAGCGCAGCCGCGACCACTCCGCCCACAGGTCGGGGCGCTCATAGGCCGCCAGCAGCGCGCGGTCTCGCTTCCACGCCCGCCGTCCTCCGGCCAACTCAGAGGTCATGTGCAGCGCCTGGTGCGCCAGCATCTCCTCGCTGGAGTTCGGCTGGCGGCTCCGCAGCCGCTCCACCACCGCGGCAAGCGAATCCCACTCGTCCGACTCGGTGTTGTAGCGAACGAACATCTGCCGCGAATCGGGATTCACCGCGTCCGGGTCGATGTCCACGATCACCAGCGCCCGCACCAACTCCGGGCGGTCCAGCGCGAACATGAAGGCGTTGCGCCCACCGGCGGAGTGGCCGACCAGCGTTATCGACCGCAGGCCCAGGTGGTCGACCAGAGCGTGCACGTCCGAAACGTAGTGCCGGAGGCCGTAGGTCTCCGCCGTCGCCCTGCCGCTGTCGCCGTGTCCGCGATGGTCCAGCGCCACGACGTGGTAGTCCGCGCTCATGCCCGCCGCGAAAAAGTCCCAGCTACGTGCGCAGTCCTGGAGTCCGTGCAGCAGCACCATCGCCGGCGCGCCGTGGTTGCCCCAGTCGACGTAGTGCAGCCGCACGCCCCCGGCGTCCACGTGCCCGCTGGCGGGTGTCGTGCCGTCGCTCACGCTGCCACCCTCGGCAGGTATCGCTTGGGGAACTTGGCGACCACCGAGTACAGGATGTCCACCATGTTCGCGAGCCGCACCCGCGCCACCTGGGAGCAGAGCTGGTACGCCATCAACCGCTCGATGCCGTAGTCGGCTTCCAACCACATCACCAGCTCGTAGAAGGCGATACGGGCGGCGTCCTCCATCGGGCGGGCGCTACCGATGGTCATGATGAACTCGTCGGACTCGACGCGCGGCGTCGCAATCGGCTTCTGCTTGATAAGATCCACGGTGAATACGCCCCGCGTCGGTATCTCGGTCGCCACGCCGCACACCTCCGCGTCGCCCTGCGCCGCGTGGCCGTCGCCCACGTGCAGCAGCCCACCCGGCACGTTCACCGGCAGGTGCACCGTGTTGCCGGGCGCGACGTCGGCGGCGTCCATGTTTCCGCCGTGAAACCCGGGCGAAAGCGACGACACCGCCTCCACCTCCGGCGCCGTGCCTATCGTCCCGTAAAAGGGCTCGTAGGGAATGGTTGCGATGTCGAGTTGCTCCGAGAAGGTGACTTCCCCATCGCTGATGGGGTGTAGCATCACCCTCGGCGGCAGCGGCGGATTCAGCGCCCGCGTGAAGACGGTGCCGCACAGTCCGCCGAACTCGGGGATGAGCGCGCTCACGCCGTAATCGCGCGTCACGTCTATCGAGTGGATGGTCACCGCCAGCGTATCGCCCTTCTGCGCGCCGTCGACGTAGATCGGTCCCGCCAGCGGGTTGACGAAGGGCAGCACGATCAGCTTGGTGATGTCGGCGTCGGGTGAGTCGATCCTGTTCTCGAAGGCGTCATCCGTCTCGACGGCGAACGTCTCGCCCGGCTGCACCGTGGCCACCGGCTCGCGGTACGGCCCTATGACGTAGGCCCAGTTGCCCGGGCCGTTGGCTATAGTCTGCATAGCGGCGCCTCCTGTGCTTTGCGGCGAGCGGGAACGGGCAGGCTTGGAATGGCAGAGGCCTGCGGACCTGGCTAGGGGACGTCCACCTTCACCACTATCGCCGCGTTCGCCATGATCGTCCGGTCCCCCGAACCTTCCCTCGGCTCGATCTCCAACCCGCCGGGCACTGCCTTCAGCACACCCTTGCCGTGCGGCAGCACGCTGAGCACCGCCTCCTCGTCTACCTCCTCCGGCTTCGGGATTCCCAGCGTCACCTCCACGATCATCTCGCGGCTGGTGTCGGGGCCCAACAGCCCCAGGAACATCAGGCTGCTCTGGTGAACGGCGTTCCAGACGGCGCGCTGTGCGGCTTTGGTGTAGTCACCGCCGTGAAGGTCTATTCCCAGTCCCATCTCCAGGATCGCGGGTTGCAGTGGCATAGCGGGCACCTCTTGTGTACGGGTTCGGATATGCGACGACGCGGAAGTGTCGCCGCAGAGAGTATGGCACATCCGAGGGGAGTAGGGCTAGGGGCGAAGGGAAGGCGGCCTATTCCGCGGGCGGCTCCGGAGCCTCGCTCATGCGCTGGATGTCGCGCCCCATGTAGCGGTACGGGTCGGCCTCGGCTGTACTGGCCGCCGCCGCGTCCACCATCTTGTCGTAGCGGGGGTCCAGTTCACCGAGCCGCGTGGACAGCGACTTGTGGAAGGCAACCGACGATATGACGCGCGTGGTGTCCCCGTCGCCGCACTGCTCGCATTCGATGGACTCCGGCGGCGAGAAGTTGCGCCATAGCTTACTGGACTTGTGGCTGCAACTCCGGCATCTGTACTCGTAGATGGGCATTTCGCCTTCCTCGGAAGTAGTGTCCAGCTCGCCGAACGCCTTACGCCCGCACTTCACGCGCCCGGAACGTCGTCTCCACCTCCGCCGCCGCATCGAAGAAGGCCTGCAGCGTCAGGTGGTATCGCAGAAAGCCGTTGCGCTTGTACTCGTCCGCCGACTTCACGATGCCGCCGGGCACCGCGAGGTCGAGCCGGTTCAGGCTGTGCTCGGCGTCGGCGCGTCCGTTGTCGCGTATGCAGCGGATGAAGCCGTTCCACTCGTCGAGCGGCATGTCGATGTAGAAATCCGCGTACAGCAGTTCATCCGGCTCGATGCGCTCCACGGCGTCGCACTCGAACCCCTCGAAGCTCAGCAGGTACGCGCACTCGCCCACCTTGGCGCCCACGCTCGCGTTGCACGATCCCAGCCCCCGCAGCACGCCGCCCGCGTTTGCGGCGCTGCGAACCCCCTCGAACCACTCCAGCGATGGAAACTCCGGCACTCGCGTCACTCCCCCTGCGTGGTCTCTATTCGCGCCGAGGCGTCGAAAAAGAACTGGAAGGTCTGGTTGTACCGGAAGAACAGGTCCTGCCGGTACTGGTCGCCGATCGCGGAGCGCGCAAGGCCGTCTTCAAGCTCCAGGTCCAGCGTGTTCAGCGTGTGGTCGAAGTCCGCCGCCCCGTTCTCGCCGATGTTGGCGATCATCTCCCGCCACTCCTCGGCGCTCAGGTCGAGGTAGAAGTCCGTCTCCTCCAGCCCCGCCTCGTCGATTTCGCTCGCGCCGGAGCACTCGAAACCCTCGAACACGAGCTTGAAGAGCCGCTCACCGACTTTGATGCCCACTAGCGCGTCGCACATGCCGCCGCCCGCGCCGCGGTAGGCGTCGTCGCCGTTGTACACCTCGCGCACCGCGTCGAACCACTCCACGGAGGGGAAGACGGGCACGGCTACGCCTCCAGGTACCGCGCCAGGCCGGCAGGGAACCCTTGGCCCCGGTCTATGCCGAGCCACTCGAGGTGGGCCAGGTACTGCCGCACGTAGTCGCCCATGAGTCGTTCGTACCGCTCCATGCCCACGCGCGCGCCCTCGATACCCCCGCCCAGTATGATCGCCAACGACTCCCTGAACGCCGGGTCCTCCAGCTCCCGCTCCAGCACGCGCTCGCCGATGTTGAGCAGCCGCTGGAACACCAGCGCCTTGTCCGTATCGTGCGACAGTGCATAGCGCAGGTGCTGGAGGCCGTAGGCCACGTGCCGGGCCTTGTCTTGGACGCAGCGGGCGAACATGACGCGCTCGGCGTCGTTGTGGGCGAACTGCTCCCCGTAGCGGTAGACCGTCATCGTCAGGTCGCCGCGCAGCAGGTGCAGGAACAGCACCGTCTCGGTCCAGCCGCCCTTGCTCTCCAGGATCATGCGGTTGACGTCGCCCTTGCTCTCCAGCCCCATGCCGCCGCCGTTGGCGAGCGCGCGCTTGCGAAAGACCTCGCAGTGCCGCGCCGCGTCGAACATCTCGGTCGCCAGGAAGTTCTTGACCTCATGGTAGCCGTAGGACATCTGGTGCAGCCAGCCGCCGATGGTCTCGAACTCCACGTTGGCCTGCTGGCTCAGCTCGGTGGAGAGTTGGCACATCGCGGTCTCCACGTCGTCGGGCAGCGGCTCTATCTTCTCCCAGGGGACGTCGGTCGCCGGCGCCCAGCGGCGCTGGATCGCCTCCTCGTACAGGTCGGCGGCGTTGTCGGCCCAAAGCTCGTGCTTGTTGCGGATGCTGAACCCGATGGGCGGAACGCCCGGCATCGGGTACGCGCCGCGCGGCATTCGCGTCTGGTCGTCCCAGTGGTCCGGGATGTCGCCGTACACGCCCACGTTGAGCGACCCCAGGGTCATGCCGGACTTGCCCGGCCGCACCCTCACGCCCCACTCCAGCGTGCGCCCCATCCACTCCAGCGACGGCGCGGGAATCTCCGGCTCGGCGGCCGGCTCCTCCACCACGGCTTCCTGCGCGTTCTGCTCAGTCATTAGTTAGAGACTCCGGCCACCGGCCACCAACTACTGGTCACTGACCACTGGCCACCGACCACTACAGGTATGCCATCATCTCGGCGTTGGCGCGCCCGTTGACGAAGCGCTCCCCGAATCCCGCCGAGCGTATTCGCTGGACGTACTCCTTCACCTGCCGGCGGCGTATGGCCATCAGCTTCTTGATGCCCTCGTCGTAGTTGCTCTTGCCGCCGCCGAGCAGTATCGCCATCGCCTCTGTCGTGACCGAGTCCCCGCCGGCCGGGTTCTGGTTGCCCGCCATCATGGCGCGCTCGCCCTCGTCCAGGTAGGTGTGGACCTCCTCGCGCCGGTCCGGCTCCGTCTCGGACAGGTAGCGCATGTGCATCACGCCGAACGCCACGTGCCTGGACTCGTCCTGCGCCGCGAGCCGGTACATCCGCTTCTCGGCCTCGTTGTACGCCATCAGCTCGCCCATGCGGAAGATCGTCAGCACGCCGCCCTCGCCGGATATGTGCAGCCGGGAGGACATCTCCGTGAAGTCCCGCGACAGGTCGATGTTGCCCACCACGCCGCTCGTGGTGATGGTGGGCCGCTGCATCAGGCCGCCGCCGTTGGCGAACGCCCGCTTGCGGAACACGTCCAGGTGCCGGGACTCGTCCATGATCTGCGTGATGAGGAACATGCGCGGCTCGAAGTAGTCCGGCGTGGTGTTAGCGACCCACCTGCCCGGCACATCCGCCGCGACGAACTCCACCTCCGTCAGGAACGTGGCGAGCTGGCACTGCGCGCGCTCTATGTCGTCCGGCAGCGGCTTCACGCTGTCCCACGGGATGTCCGTCGCCGAGCTCCACTGGCGCTGCAGCGCCTCCTCGTACAGCATGGCCGCGTTGGTCAGCCAGATGTCCGACTTGGTCGCCACCGAGTAGCCGCCGATGCGGAACGAGCCGGGACGCGATGCCGCGCCCCTAGGCTTGCCCGTGTAGTTGTCGCTGCGGTCCGGCGCGTCGCCGTAGGAGCCTTCCTGGATGTCGGCCAGCGTCAGGCCGCGTCGGCCCGGCTCGGCCTTGATGCCCCACTCGCCGCGCGTATCCATCCACCCCAGGTCCAGATCGTTATCGTCCGCGTATCCCTTTACGGCCTTCAGCGACTCATTGTCGGTCGTCATGGTGAGACCTCCCGGCGATAGTACGATTTGCTGGTGAATCCATCCAAAAGACAAGCGCCGCCGACTCGGCTGCCCTCTTTTGCAATATACAAGACGACGCCCACGTCCGCAAGCGAACGAGCCTCCACGACAGGGTCTGTCGAAGTCCCTTCCCCCTTGACGGCGGAAGAGCCTGCCCGGAGCCTGCCGAATGGGTTAGGATGGGGGTGTCAGCGCACCTACATTTCGTCATTTCCGCGAAAGAACGTCACCCCCGTGAAAACGGGGGCGGGAATCCAGGGAGGCGGAACCTTGGCCAGCATAACCCTGCGCAATCTGGACGACGGCCTGAAGCGTCGGCTACGCATCCGTGCGGCCGAGAACGGGCGCTCCATGGAGCAGGAGGCCCGGGAAATCCTGCGGGCGGCCCTCGACGAAGACGCCGCGCCGGACAGGAATCTTGGCACTGCGATACATGAGCTGTTCAAACCATTCGCCGGAGTGGAATTGGAGACTCTCCCCAGGGAGCCAATGCGCGATCCCCCGCGGTTCGATTGAGGGCCACGCTCATGTTTGTCCTCGACACCAATGTGGTATCCGAACTGATGAGAGAGCGTCCTACTCCGGAGGGCCTGAAATGGATCGACGGTCAGCCCACGAGTAGCTTGTTTGTGACCACCGTGACCGAGGCGGAGATTCGGACCGGCATCGCCATCTTGCCCGAGGGAGAGCGGCGACGTGGACTGGCTGCCGCTGCTGAGCGGCTCTTCAGCGTGTTCTTCGCTGAACGCATCCTAGCGTTTGACAGTGATGCTGCCCGGGCTTATGCAATGCTGGCTGCCGAGCGCGGGACTGCCGGACGACCTATCAGCCAATTCGACTGCCAGACCGCCGCCGCAAGCTCCAATGGAGCCTCAATCGTCACGCGTGACGTAGACGGCTTCGAAAGCTGCGGACTCGACGTCATTAGCCCTTGGGCCGAAGGATGAACGCGGGCCGAGTAGGATTCCAGAGGCGCCGCAGCGCTGATCGTTTACGTTCGGCCCGACGCGGTAAGTGCATTCCCGGGGTTTATGTTGGGCCGCCGCGAGTTGTACACACACCCTGTGCCCACATGCAGTTCGTGTGGAAGGAGAAGGTACGAGTAAGGCGACAAGGCCCTTCGCGCCGGCCCTGAACCCTTGATTCAACCGCCTTCCCTGTAAGTCTGCCACAGGTTACGTGCAGCCTGTATATCCTGATTCTGGCCCTGCTTTGTACCACAGTGCAGTATTACCAACGAACTTCCTTCTTGCCCGAAATACACTCTGTATCCCGGACCGAAAAAGAGCCGGAACTCAGAGATGCCTCCACCCAATCCTTTGGCACTCGACAAGTTACCGGATTCCATTTGGTCGAACGCTTTTGCCACCCTAACCCACGCCGTTGAGTCAAGGTCCATAAGCTGCCCTTCAACCTCCGGCAGGAACTTGAGGCTGCTGAACAACTCATCGCGCGCACTCCAAAGTACGGCTCTATCTGCGAATCTGCGGAGGTCATCTACGTGACGACTGTAAATGACTTGGGCATGACTTGGTCGAGTGAGATTGTCAACAGTCTCGCACAATTCCGCGACGGTCTCATCTGGAAGCAGTTCTTCAAAGTAGACCGTCAACTTATCGCGGTCCCAAGCCTCATCGGAACAAAACCCTATCGCTATTCCACCTGACAGAGCGCAAAACAGTAGTGGCTTACCATCTTCTTGAGGAAGAGTCTTCTCCTGGCATCGCATGAAACGGTCTTCTAGGTCATCGTCAACGTCTTTCAGGAGTGGACTCCTCGAAGCCAAGCTCCCAAGGAATTGAAGCTCTTCTCTTATGGCCGGATTCGACATGCCGTCAAGTTCGCCAAACAGCATTGAGTAAAGTGTCGTTTCCCCTTCGTGGCTCATCCTGAGGCCCTGTTGCAGCGAACAGACTTGCATGTCAATGAGCGCTTTCATGCCAAGCGCCATGTCCTTGAACCACGCCAGGGAACGTCTTTTGTCAAAGGGAACCAAGCTGGTGTGATTCAACACCATCTCGCGCATCTACCTACCTTGGCCCCATCAACTTCATCATGTTCTCAGTGTGCTGGTCAAAGAATCCGACTGGCCAATGTGACAGGCGTCCGTCCTCGTCCACCTCCGGAGAAGTAACGACCGATTTATCGCCATCACGCTCGAAGTAGTGGAAGGCCGTGTCCCCTGGCGCAATCAACCCGTCGCGCACGGCAATGCGGACGCCGTCGATGAAGTGGTCGCTGTGCGTCTCGATGAACACCTGGACGCCTGCCCCAGCAGCGCGAGCCGCAAGCTCGGCTAACTTGGTCTGTCCCCGCGGGTGCAGGTGAGATTCAGGGTTCTCAATCAGGCACATTGCACCGGGGGGCGCAAGCAAGGAGAGGATGACCGGAAGTGTGTACGACAGGCCGAAACCCACGTTGGTCGCGCGGTAACGACGAGACGCGACGTCTCCCGGCCTATCGAACGAGAACCCCGCAATCACCGAATCGGCGGCGGAGACTTCCTCCAGATCCAGGTGAACGCCCGGGCTCACTTCCTGCAACCAAAGGTCAACCAGGTCTCGCATCGGCAATCTTCGCGACTGAACGCAACGAGGATCGTCTGCGTCCAAAAAGTCACTTTGGCGGCTGGTGAGGTAACTCCATGCGTATTCGCTGCTTGGACCGAAGTCCGACTGCAATGACCGCACGTAGGATAGAGGGTATGACTTCCTGGGACCGACACGTTCCGCGTTGGCGTATATGAGAAGCCCGCCAAGCGGCGGTATCTCCCGCCACGCACCAGTTACGAAATCATGGGCAAGGCCATCGCCAACAGCGCTCAACTGGTCGGCAGACTGCGAGTAGGCAAAGCGCACTTCCCACGGTTCTTGAGTTTCGTAACTGTATAGGCCGAAACCCACAGTGTCGTCTTCCGCTCCATCAAACAGCACATCCAAGCCTGTGCCCAAGTCTGCCCGTTCGCCGCCAAGCACAAGTCTGCCCCTGCTTAGCTCCCCAGTCTCGACCGATTGACGCAAGACCAAAAGGGCCTGCAGCAGGCTGCTCTTACCCATGCCGTTCAGACCGCACAAAAGGTTGATGGCCGCGCAACGCAGTTCCAGCCTTTCGAAGCACTTGAAGTTGAGAAGATCAACCCTGCTCAGCATCACACCAACCCCTCAACGAGTTCCTTGATAGCACGGAAGCGCAGCCGCACGCGAGTCGGTGTACCCGTCGAATAGGAAATGGCCCTGTCGAACTCGCTGTCGTTATTCAGCAGGTTGATGAACGCCCTCCGAACACTCTTCTTCTTCCGTATCAGCGAGGACACGTCCGCAGGCGAGCACCGCGCAAGTTGAACGCTCCAAGTCTCGAACAGCGCCTTGCTGACTGGACGTCGACGGCCCTCCATCTTATTCCGCTTGCGAAACGCATCGTCGCCGAAGATTCGGTACGCGGCCTCCATAGCCTTCGCGAACTGTTTGGCAATCGCTTGGCGTTCGCTGTCACTCATCTCGTTCAACTTATCCATCGTCTTGCCGAGGTAATCGTCCAAGCTGTTGTCCGCGTACTTCTCCCAAGGCTCGATGTGGAAAGCCAGGAATCGCAGGACGCACTCCCTATCGGCCATTCTGCCGCGGCTGATAGATCCATCCGTTGCCTTGAGGAACTCTCGCGATTCCGCCAAGCTCTTCAGGTATTCCCTCACAGGTCCTGGATGAAGCGCGTGACGGATTTCCTGCCCATTGAGCGTCAGGCCACCGGTGTTGATGCGGAGAAAGACGTTGAACATTACCTCCGGGGGAGTACCAGGCTCTATAACGTTGACGACAAGCGAAGTCTCGTCGATCCTCCGCTGCATCGGCCGGGGGAGGTCCTCGTACTTAGACCCGTCGAACGAGGTCAGGTATTGGAGACCTCCAAGGGCGAACTTCCCGGTTACGTAGTCGTTTATCGTCGTCATTCGCTGGATGCCATCAACTACCGACCAATTTTCGTCCTTGTCGGCAGCCACATAGAAGACCGGAATAGGGATACGCAAGAGCAGCGATTCGACAAGCCGGCTCCTTCGCTGAGCGTTCCAGATCCCACTCATGCGCTGAAAGTCGGGGGCCAAGTCTATCTCGCCGTGCTCAATACGGGAGATGAGTTGCGAGACAAGGAGAGGAGCCGTTCGTATCCTTATCTCTTCGGGATTGAACGGATCGGTTATCTGTTCCTCTGGGTCGTCAAGCTCAACTTCTATCCCTTCTACCTCTTCTTCATCACCAACGGCAGTATGGTTGACGGTTGCGGCAATTGGGCTAGCTGCCATTTGTTTCTCTCCGATAGTTTACGCCAGCTTCGCTGTAACTGTTCTGCATCTCAGATGCTCAAGTATATGGCAAAGCCGTCCTTCTTACCACGAAAAGCCCGTTGTCCAGAACTTCTCATGGTTGGTGACCACAAAGCAGGTAGAGGTACTTTCAGGTACACTTAACCTATCCTGGAACTTCCTACCATCACTACACGGTCACCATGCCCTCCCGCCCGCCACCCCTCTTGACACACCGCGCACAAATGTACTACTATCTCGCCATGACGCACCCACACCTCGACCCAGCGACCGCCAACGGCCCTGCCGTGGCCCCCGACCGGCCGTCCCAACACCGCCCCATTTCCGTCATTTCGGAGTCGCGACCCGTGCCTTTCGCGTCCCGCCAATGTCCCGAATCCCCGGCGACCCAGCTACCAGATGGGACATTTGAAACCGAATGGAACGAAATGGAACAACTTTCCGGGAGTTTCTCCTCCACCAAGCATCCGGCCACCCATCCCGGCCCGTCACGACCGGCCCGCCCGAGCCGCCCGCCGCCTTGTCCAAACCCAACCGACTTGCTAAAATCTTGACCACGCCGATCGCGGGAGTAGCTCAGGGGTAGAGCATCTGCTTCCCAAGCAGAGGGCCGAGGGTTCGAATCCCTTCTCCCGCTCCACCAACCCCTTGTCCGCGACATATGCCAAACGTCCCGCCAGGCCAACCGGATAAACCCAAGGAAGGCACAATGGTAAGGTTCCGCGCCAACAACATCCTCGAAAAGAACCGACAGGGAAAGAAGGGACTGGGCCTCGGCATCGTGTTCCCCTCCGCCGAGGCCATCGAGCTCGCCGGCATGCTGGGCGGTTTCGACTTCGTGAACCTCGACGGCGAGCACGGCCTCTTTTCGCCCGAGTCCATCGACCACATGTGCCGCACCGCCGACGGCTACGGCCTCACCGTCACCGCCCGCGTGCCCAACATCATGCCCTCCACCATCAATTCGTTCCTCGACCGCGGCGTCATCGGCGTGCTCGGTCCGCACGTGGACACCGCAGAGCAGGCGAAGGCCCTGGTCGACGCCTGCCGGTTCGTACCGGAGGGACAGCGTAGCTGGGGCGGCGGCAGAGGCACCTTCTACAACGAGAGCGGCCTGATAGACCAGCCCGGCCTCGACCGCTCAGAGTATATGGCCCACGCCAATGCCGAGATGCTGGTGATGTGCCAACTGGAGACCGCCACCGCCTTCTCCAACCTGGACGCCATCCTGGAGGTGGAGGGCATCGACGCCTTCGCCTGGGGCACCAACGACCTCGCCCAGTCCATGGGCTACCCCGGCCAGCCCGAACACCCCGTGGTGCAGGAGGCGCAGAACGCCATCGGCGACCGCATACACGCCGCGGGCCGCAAGCTGTCCACCGACATAACCGAGACCGTGGCCCTCAACTCGCTCATTCTCGACGGCTCGAGGCGCTTCCTCGAAGCGAACAGGTAGCAAACTGGCAGCCCTGACCCGATCCAAGTTCGAGCGCCTCGTCCGTGAGGCCTTCAACCAGCTCCCCCAGGACGTTCTCGACAACCTGGAGAACGTGGACCTGGTGGTGGAAGACTGGCCCACGAAGGACCAGCTAATCGGCTCCGGCCTGGACGAGGACGAGCTGCTGCTCGGACTGTACGAGGGCATCCCGCTCACTGAGCGCTACGGCTACGACATGGTCTTGCCGGACAAGATCACCCTCTTCCAGAAGGCCATCGAGTCCATCTGCTCGACCGACGAAGAGGTCATGCGCGAGATCCGCGACACCATCACCCACGAGGTCGCCCACCACTTCGGCTACGACGACCCCTCCCTGGATAGCCTGGGTATCTAGCCAGTTCCTTCCCCCATCGCCACCACCGTCATTCCGGCCACCGAGCCGGAATCCAGGGGATGGGGGTGACTGCTGTCCCTTCCCCCTCGCAGGGGGAAGGTTAGGATGGGGGTGAATCCCGCAGCGGGTAGAGCCGCGCCAGATTCTCCCCCATGATCGCGTCGAGCTGCCCCTCGGAAAGAAAGTCGCACCGCGACCGGAACAACACCATCGACTGTTTGTAGGTCATGGTCCGCTCGCACGCGGGCATGTCCGATCCCCACACGAGCCTGTCGGCGCCCACGTCCTCCACCAGCGACCGCACCAGCTCCGAAAGGCCGTCCTCGTAAGGAGGGAACTCAAGGTCCCCGGCCATGAGATGCAGCATCAGCTCCATGTGCCAGCCGGGGAACCTCAGTAGCGTAGAAATCTCCTCCGGGACGCTGAACCGGTCCGGCTTGCCGACGTCGTAGTGAACGTTGTTGAGCCCGTGGGTCAGCACCGAGGGTATACCGGCGTGGGCCTCCGCCCAGGTGATGAACTCGCGTAGCTCCTCGAGGTAGTCCTCTGCCAGGGGCTGCCTCAACTTGGCCGCGTACCAGTGAATGGGAATGCCCAGCTCTCTCACCAGGTCCCACAGAGGTTCGAGGCTGGCGTCGTTGACGCCGATCCTGAAGTCGTCCTGGAAGAACCCGCCGGTGGAGAAGAACAACCCCGAGTGTCCCAGATCCTCGACCTGCCGGCGCAGCCGTTCGAGCTGGTCGTCCCGGCCTCCCACCCACTCGTCGACCTGCGCCAGGGCGACGAACCTGTCGGGGTAGCGCCGCACGCAGTCACCGAAAAAGTCGTCCAGCTTTCCGTAGATCCTGTCGTGTTGCAGCACCGCCCGATCCACGCCCACGTAGTCCATCTGCGCGACCATCAGCTCCGGCGGGCACGACATATCCCGGAGCACCGGAGGCATCCACTGGATGAAGTAGTCCTCCCCGCCGTGGGTGAACTCCAACCTCCCGAAGGGACCGATTCGAAAGTCGACGTCGGGCTGGAACGAGATTCCGTCGCCCTCGCCCACGAGCAAATGCTCCGGGACTCTCACCCCGTCGCTGAGCCTCCGTATGCCCTGACCGTGAAAGCGCACGTGGTGCTGATGCTCGGCCAGCCGCCTCCTCTTGATCCCCCGGTCCTCGGCCAGCGGTGGGAAGCAATGGGCATGGCCGTCGAATACAACGCTCATGTATCTCCTCCCGTCACCGCGCCGGCCCGAACAGCTCCTCGATGTCCCGCTCCGTTTGCGCGCGCAACTCCTCCTCGTCCATGTACCCGAACTCCCGATACGACTCCTCGGTGCCGTAGTCCCGCGTGCGGAACACCACCGGCATCGGCAGCGCGTGGCCGAACGCCAGCGCCTGCTGCCTGGAGTCCAGCTTGGACAGCACAGACCGCAGCTTGCGACTGCCCGACACCCCCGTGAGCACCGCGTCCACGTCCCGATCGTTGTCCAGCAGGCACGTTATCTTCGTGCCGAGCTGGCTCATCACCTCGTCGTCTATGCCGCTGGGCCGCTGGTCCACCACCAGCAGCGTCACGTTGTACTTGCGCATCTCCCTGGCGATGTTGCCGAAGATGGTCTGGCCCGCCACCTCCCTGGTCAGGAACTTGTGCGCCTCCTCTATCGTGACCACCAGCGGCGTGGGCTTCTGCGTGTCGTCGCCGCTGGCGCGCTCCGTAAGCTCCTGGTAGCGGTCGTATATCCGCCGCGTTATCAGGTTGGCGACCAGGATGTAGGCCGAGATGTCGTTGCCGTACCGGCCGAACTCCAGCACCACGTGCATTCCCCGACCGAGGTAGTCGAGGATGCGGTTGACCGAGTTGTGGCCCGTCTTGTCGTCCATGAACCCGAACCGCTCCAACCGCGCGAGTCTTCTCCGCAGCGAACTGAGTGCCGCCTGGTTCACGTTCAGCACGGACGCAAGCTCCTGGAACGCCTCTCCACCCTCGTAGTCGAGGAACGTCCTGAGCCAGTTCCCTCCAAGGTGGCGCTCCAACTCGAAGGAAGCGTCCGCGGCGACCTCGGACAGGTTGAGCGACTCGCGCAGCATCCGCACGTCGTCGGCGTCCACCTCGTCGAAGCCGATGCGCACCACGTAGTCGGGGCTCAGCCCGCGCCGCCGCGAGCTCTCCTCGTCCAGCGAGAACACCGCCACCCTGGACTCGAAAAGCTGCTTCAAGCCCTTCACCTGCCGGTTCGCCTCGCTGTAGCCCATCCAGCCGTACTCGCTCTGCATGTCGAAAACGAGGTTGGTGGCCTGCCCGCTCTGCAGAATGCCCATCAGCAGCAGCCGCGTCAGGAAGGTCTTGCCCGTGCCGCTCTTGCCGAACACACCGTTGCTGCGCTTGACCAACTCGCCGACGTTCAGGCACAGCCGCGTCTCCATGTCCAGCGGGTTGCCGATCCAGAAGTGGCCGGGGCCTTCCTCGCCGAACACGTCCTGGATGTCCTGCTCGGACGCCAGGGAGACTTCCGAAAAGTGCGGAGGTATCGTCTTCGCCGGCTGCGGGCCTTCGTCCACGTCCGCACCCACGGTGAGCATCGGCTCGACCATGATCGACCCATAGGCGGCTGTGCCCGCGAACACCCGCGCCGCCAGCGGGTCCGACAGCCCCGGAGGATTGAGTCGCAGGCTGTCGTCGGTGGCGCCCAGCTCGAGGTCCGTCACCACGCCGAAGTAGCGCTGCCGCTCGCCCTGCATGGTCACGAACGCGCCGACCTTGATGTCCTCGATGGACGTCGCCGGATCGAGCCTCACCTCCAGGCCGCCCGTGAGCGAGCCATCGACCACCGCGCCGACGCGCACCCTGCCCAACGAGTCGAACGCGCCTCCGCCGTTCACCATGCCAGCCTCCTCAGTACGCCCCCGAGGCGCTGCGCCTGCCCCGGAAAGTGCGCCACCAGCTCGCGGCCCGCCCGGACCAGGAATCCGTCCGGGTCGGCGTGCGAATCGCGCGCCAGCCGGAGGAACGCCGCCAGAACCTCGTCCTGTGCGGTTGTGGATGCCGCCAGCAGCAACGGCGCGAAGTCCATCGACGCGCTGAACTCCCGCACCTCAGCGCCGCCGCACTCACGCACGAACGAGTGGATGCGAGGAGGCAACGACGGCAGGTGACGCATGATCTCGCCGCCGTTGCGGAATCCGACTATCACCGATTGGAACTCGGACACAAGCAGCCGCTCCAGTTGGGGGTTGTCGCGGTACACGTCCCCCTCCGTATCTGCGTCGACACCGCGCGGGATCGGATGCCGCGCCGGGTCTATGCTGCGCGTGGACGCCGCGAACACGATGCCGTACACCTGCGCCGTCTCTCCGCCGCGCACCAGCCCGCCCAGCGGGGGCAGCTCGTCCAGCCGGTAGCAGTGCGTAGTAAACCCGGTGGACGATGACTCGACCACCTCGCCGAGCCGGGCGCCGTTTTGCGATTCCTCTACCATAGGCGTAGGATTTTCACTCCCTCAACCGCGCCATGTGATATGCGTCCACGTACTCGCCCTCGCGGAAGGCGAGCGCCCTCAGCGTGCCCTCGATCTCGAATCCGAACTTCTCGTACAGGTGAACGGCCCGGTCATTGTCCGTATAGACGTCCAGCTCCACCCGCTTGACGTTCAGCCAGTTGTCTGCCAGGTCCAGCGCGGCCTCCATCAAGGCCGTTCCGATTCCCCGGTCCTGGTAGTCGTCGTGCACCGCCATGCCTAGCTGCGCCACGTGAGCGAGACGGTGCTTCCTGCGAGTGATTTCAATGTTGCCGACCACTCTCCCGTCCACCTCCGCTACCAGCATGTAGTCGTTGTCCGTCAGGTTGCTGAGCCACTCCTCACGCTTGTCCAGCGAGACGTAGGGAAGCTGCAACGTGTTTCTCACCACGCCGGGACACGCCAGCATCTCATAGAGGTCCTGGCTGTCATCGACACTGACGGCGCGAATCGTTACGTCTTTACTCATGCCTCACACCCACCTCAGCCGCTTTGTGCGGTTCTTCTCCGACGTGTACACCCGCAGGCCCCGGTCCTGGAGCGCGTTCTCCACCAGCTCGGCGAACAATCGCCTGTCGGGCCCGGTCACCACCGCCTGCTCGTGCGCCTCCATCAGCGCCGTGGGGTACCCCGGCCCCTTGCCGCACTGGTCCACGATCATGGCGTGCGCGAGACCCAGTGCCGCCTCGTCCTCGGCGACCCACGACGGTACCTCCACGCGGCCGATCTCCTCTCCCGTGTTGATGTAGAAGAAGCAGACCTGCTGGTCCCCGTAGTAGTCCTCCACCATGCGGTAACTTCCCCTGAACACCGCCGAGCGCTCTCCCTTCGCCAGAATCTCGCCGAACAGGTGCCGGTCGCGCAGGCCGCCGACCGCGACGTCGCACGGCCTGTCGCGCGCGGGCAGTCTGCCGCACCTCGCCTCGCACGCCGCCACCTCGTAGGGACAGGCCAACAGCCTCGTCGCGTTGGCGACCTCCGCGCTGTTGGGCAGGCTCACGTAGCTGGCGACCGCTAGCGGGCGCTGCCGGGCCATCTCCCGCAACTCCGCCAGCGCCTCCGCAAATCCCTCTTCCACCAGGTGTCTCAACACGAACTGGCGGTTGCCGTAGCGCAGCAGCCCGATGCCCGTCATCACCAGTGTCCCGTCCATCAGCGCCAGCGTCGGCGTCTCTGGCGGCATCTCCCGCACCGCGTCTACGAGGGCGCGAATCTCCTCGACTGCGCGCTTTGCGCCCAGCACCGCGCCCTGTACCTGCTCCTCCCGCCCGGAGCCTGTGTCGCGTATGGCCAGCTCCTCATCGCCGGCGTACAGTCTCGGCCTGCTGTAGAGACCGGCGTCCGGCGCCGACCCGTAGGTGAGCGCCGCGACGCCGATGTTGATGAGAAAGCAGCGAGCCGCGAGGTGCCTGTCCACGTCGATGTGCGAGCCGTCCGCCGCCACGACCCGGTAATCGACGGGCAGGGCAGGCGGGAAGTACCGCGCGCCCGGATCGTCCATAGGCTCCGGCAGATTCCAGGCGAGCGTGGACCTGCTGCGACCCAGCTTGTCCAGGTAGCCGTGCGTGTCGAAGGTTCGCAGCGTATCGAGCGAGCGCCGCAGCCGCTCGCCGTAATCCGACTGCCGGGCGCTCACCTCGTCCGCCATGCGGTCAATCTGCAGCGCCGTGCGCCCTAGGTCCAAGCCCATCACGTTCCCTCATGTCCCTTCCCCCTCGCAGGGGGAAGGTTAGGATGGGGGTACGCCACCCTACCGCAGCACCCGCGCGTCGCCCACGCGCCGCGTCACGCGCCGCTTGTCCAGATGGTCCATAAGAGCCAGCGCGTACTTGCGGCTCGTGCCGAACATGTCGCGCACGTCCGCCACTGTGATCTCGCCGTTCTCCCTGAGGTGCGCCGTAACCCGTTCCAGCAGCTCCTCGTAGGCCGAGGCGGAAAAGACGACCGTGTCGCTTACCCGCGCGACCCTGCCCTCGTCCACGAGCAGGTTCAGCACCTCCGGGTCGATGGGCGCGTCCGTGGGCGGCGAGTACGGCGTGGTCTCCAGCAATCGCACGTAGTCGTCGGCGGCCCTGCGCTGCGTCTCGTCCAGGTGAGGCCGGTGACCGGAAAGCCGCACCAGCGTGCCCTCCTCCACCAGCACGTTGTCATCCATAAGAGCGGGTAGGGCGCCGTTGAAGATCTGCTGCGTCATCCTCATGCGGCTGCGTAGCTCCTCCTTGGGAGCGCCCTTCCGCAGCGGGTACTGCCTGTGGTAGGTCTCCAGCGCCGCCTCAGCGCCGCTTGACACCGCATCCCACCCGTCCGCGCTGTAGACGAACACCCCCGGCCCGATGGCCTGGTCGCCCAACGGCACAACCATGTCCTCGTCAGCCATCGCCTGTAGCTCGAGGCGTGCGGCCTCCGGCGCCAGGTTGGCCCGTGTCACCAGCGTGCTGAACTCGCTCGGCTCCGATAACTCGATCGTCTTCAGTATGACGTCCCTCTCCGAGCCGCTATCCATCACCTCCAGCCTGTCCAGCAGCGGGGCGAACATTCGCCTGTGCCGCCGCGCGTGCGGGTCCACCACGTCGCCGCCGCCCAGAGTCGTCCGGTTGGAGCGGATGACGAACGAGTCTCCCTTGATGACCGCCAGCGGCGTGCTCAGCTTGAGCTGCGCCCAGGTGATGTCGCCCGGAGCCGCGGACTGCGCTTCGAGCAGCCGCACCCGCGCTATCGCCTCGCTGCTGCCCGTGTGCACGGTGACGAACATGTTGTGGCGCACGGGGTGAGGAGCGTCCGGAATCACCTTCAGGCGCACGTCCATGGCGCCGGTCGGCCGGAGCCAGCCCGCGCGCGCCAGCACCTCACCGCGACTGATGTCCTCGTGCGAGACGCCACTCAGATTGGCCGCGACGCGCGTTCCCGGCAGCGCGCGCTCCACTTTCGACCGGTGCGTCTGCAAGCCCCGGATGCGCGTCTCCCTGCGCGAAAGCACCAGCTCGACGCTCTCGCCCACATCGAGCGAGCCGTCTATCAGCGTTCCCGTCACCACCGTGCCGAACCCGGCGATGGTGAACGACCGGTCGATGGGCAGCCGCGGGCGTTCCAGGTCGCGCTTTGGCGGCGTGTCGGCCAGCATGGCGTCCACGGCGGCCAGCAGTTCCGGCAGTCCCCGGCCCGTGACGGCGGAGACCGGCAGGATAGACGACCCCTCCAGCACGGTCCCCTCCAGCACGTCCTCGACGTCCGCCTCCACCAGCTCGTACCAGTCGTCGTCCACGAGGTCCGCCTTGGTCACCGCCACCAGGCCGCGCTCGACCTTCAGCAAATCAAGGATCGCCAGGTGCTCGCGCGTCTGCGGCATGACGGACTCATCTGCAGCCACCACCAGCAGCGCCAGGTCGATGCCACCCACGCCCGCCAGCATGTTGTTCACGAAACGCTCGTGGCCCGGCACGTCCACGATGCTGACCTCGTTGCCGCTGGGCAGACGCAGCCACGCGAAGCCCAGGTCGATGGTCATGCCGCGCTCTTTCTCTTCCCTGAGCCTGTCCGGGTCGATGCCGGTGAGCGCCTGGACCAGCGTGGACTTGCCGTGGTCAACGTGCCCGGCGGTGCCTATGACGTACAACTCGCCGCTCCGTACGTAAAGTGGCGCAAGAGTATCACGCCGGGCAGTGCCTAGTGAAGAGTGGACAGCAGCGCGGCGCCTGCCTGGCCTAGCCCACCTCTGCCAGCCAGCCGTAAGCGTCAGATGACAGTTGGAACGAGTCGGGGAGCAGGCTATTCAAGCCCATCAACATCTGCGCGCTTTCGTCGCAGCTTGCCGCGAACTCGGCCTCACTCATGTCGAGGTTGTGCTGAAAGTTGTGCAGCCGCGACAGTCCACTCCAACCGGACTGCAATTCTATTGGCCACTCGGCTGACAGAATCCGACACCTCAAGTAGCGTCGGCGACCGGCCGACGTGCCCAGAATCTCCCCACCGTTTAACAACATGTGAGCGCTGATCAGGTCTATGCCCGCGCTCCAGACGAGCATAGCGATGTTCGCCATTTCGACGTACCGATCTCTATAGGGCAGGTTCCCAGTATGTTCGTACATGCTCACTGCAAGGGCGAGGCGGATTTGGGCAGCGCGAACGAACTCCACCGGAGAACGCTCAGGCAATGGCGTCCTCCAACATCCAAAGCATGGTCAAGCCAAGAACTAGATGCTCCTCATGGTCGATGTCCTCGTATGAGACTCCGAATTTCTGAGGGTCGAGGCTGTCCTCGTAATACCGGTTCAGGTGCCGGTACGCCGCCTTGATTGCCCAATTGTCCCACTCCTCGGTCAGCCGTTTCGCGGCGGCGAAGGGTTCCTCGGCAGGCGCTATCTCCGCCAGCCGCTTGTTGACCGCGGCCAGCATCAGCGCCGCGGACTCCGGCGTCTTGGCGGCCTTGCGCGCCCGCTCCAGAATCTCGTCCGGGGCGCCCGTGTATTTGTCCATAGCCAAAGCAGCCATTGCAAGACCTCGTTCGGAGTTGGGTGAGTGTATAATAGCAAACCGACGCCACGCGCCGATAGCCGACGACGCGGGCCAGTCCCCATCATCCTCACGTCCCGCAGTCCCGCAGTAAGGAGACCTGCCCCCTATGCGTCCGACCGACTCACCCAGACCCCCGATCCCCAACAGCTACTGGGTTGTTCCCGGCCGGTTCGCCGCGGGCGAGTATCCCGGCCACTGGAACGCCGGCGCGGCCGACGCGAAACTGGCGCAGATGCTCGACGCGGGCATAGACCATTTCATCGACCTGACCCAAACACGGGACAATCTGAGACCCTACGCCGACGCAGTCCGGCAGCAGGCCGACCGCAACGGACTGGACATCGCTTACGAACGCCACCCTATCAGGGACCTCGGCGTCCCGCGCAGCCCGCAGCAGATGGCCGCGACCCTGGACGCCATCGACGACGCCCTGGAGAACGGCAAGACGGTATACGTCCACTGTTGGGGTGGAGTGGGCCGGACCGGCACGGTGGTCGGCTGCTGGCTCGTGCGGCACGGTCAGACCGGCGACGCCGCCCTCCGCCAGGTCAGCGAGTGGTTCCAGAAGATGCAGAAAGCCCGCCCATACTCCCGGTCCCCCGAGACGTCCCAACAGCGGGCCTACGTCCGCGACTGGCCCGAACCGCCGTCCCAAGGCGAACTGTCTACTGATTCCGCATCTCAAGAATGAGCTTGCGGCCGCCCACCTAGCCGACCTCGGACAGCCAGCCGTAGGCGTCACTCTCTAGTCGAAGCCGTGCCGGTAACAGGCCGTTCAGGTCCTCGAAGAACAGTGCGCTATCGCGGCAGTTGGCCGCGAACTCGGCCACGCTGAGATCCAGATTGTGCTGAAAGTTGTGCAGGCGCAATAGCCCGCGCCAGCCAATCTCCAACCTCAACTGTCCATTAGCGGGTACAATCCGATTCAACAAGTAGCGCCGTCGACTGGCCGACGTACCCAGTCCTCTATCACCGTTCAGCAGCATGTGGACGCTGATCAAGTCAATGCCCGCACTCCAGACGAGCATTGCTACGTTTGCCATCTCGACAAAGCGATCCGAGAAAGGCAAGCCGCCACCCACCTCGTACATGCCTCCTGCCAACCAGAGGCGCGCTTCGGAGGCGCGAAGAAAGTCCCCGGCAAGGCGGTCAGGCAATCCCGTCACTCAGTATCCTGAGAACTGTCTCGCCTACAGCCATGAGCTCCTCGTGGTCTATGTCCTCATAGCTGACGGCAAAGCCTCTGGCGTTAAGACTATCCTCGTAGTACCAGTTCAAATGCCGGTAACCGGCCTCGATCGCCCAGTCGTCTCGCTCCACCGTCAGCCGCTTAGCGGCAGCGTAGGGTTCCTCGCCGGGCACAATCTCCGCCAGCCGCTTGTTCACGGCGGCTAGCATCAGCGCGGCGGACTCCGGCGTCTTGGCGACCAGCCGCGCCCGCTCCAGCAGTTCGTCCGGTGTACCCGAATAGTTGTCCATAGCCAAAGCAGCCATAGCGTACCCTCACGTGAACTCGTATGGGTCAATCATAGCAAACATCCTCAACGCCGCGATAGCCGCACTTCCTGAACCCCGGCCAAAATGCTATGCTTGGCGGTAGTCATCAAATCAAAATCGTGCAACTTCGCAGGGGGTTTCAGATGCAGGACGCGGTTATAGTCAGCGGTGCGCGCACTCCGGTCGGCAGGTTCGGCGGGGCGTTCAAGGACATATCGGCGCCGGAGCTCGGCG
Source organism: Dehalococcoidia bacterium (assembly GCA_034421955.1). GTDB lineage: Bacteria > Chloroflexota > Dehalococcoidia > Lucifugimonadales > CATOSD01 > CATOSD01. The sequence continues at coordinate 99,494 of DAOUJZ010000050.1, forward strand.
CGGCGGCGATAAAGGCCGCGCTCGAGCGGGCCAACCTCGAGCCGGACCAGGTGGACGAGGTGGTGATGGGCAACGCCCTCCAGGCGACAGAGGCGGGCTACGCGGCGCGGCTGGCGTCCATCAGGGCCGGCATCCCTGAAGATGTGCCCACCATCGCCGTGAACCGCCAGTGCTCGTCGGGCCTGGAGGCCATCAACATGGCGGCCCAGCTCGTTCGCACCGGCGAGGTGGACATCGCCGTCGCCGGCGGCACCGAGAACATGAGCCAGTCTCCCTTCCTGCTGGACTACAAGGCCCGCTTCGACGGCCTCCGCATGGGCAACGCCGAAATGGTGGACGGGCTGATCGAGGGCTTGGGCTGCCCCGTGAACCGCTATCACATGGGCGTTACCGCCGAGAACGTGGCCGAACGCTTCGGCGTGAGCCGGGAAGACCAGGACGAAATGGCCTTCAACAGCCATATGCGCGCCGTCGCGGCCATCAAGGACGGGCGCTTCGAGAGCCAGATAACCACCATCAGCGTCCCCCAGCGCAGGGCGGACCCGATAGCGGTCGCGGTGGACGAAGGCCCCCGCGAGGACACCACCATCGAGCGTCTCGCCCAGCTACGCCCCGTCTTCAAGCGCGACGGTACGGTCACCGCCGGCAACGCCTCCAGCATCAACGACGGCGCGGCGGCTGTGGTCATAATGTCCGCCGAGAAGGCCGCCGAGCTCGGCCTGACGCCCCGTCTGCGCTGGCACACCCGCGGCGTCGCTGGCGTGGACCCGGCCATCATGGGAATCGGTCCCGTGCCCGCCGTGCGCAAGGCGCTCGACAAGTCCGGCATGACCGTCGACGACATCGACCTGGTCGAGCTAAACGAGGCGTTCGCCGCCCAGGCGCTCTACTGCGTGCGCGAGCTTGGACTGGACACGGACAAGACCAACGTCAACGGCAGCGGCATCAGCCTGGGCCACCCCGTGGGCGCGACCGGCGCCATAATGACCGTCAAGCTGATGGAGGAGATCGCCCTGCGCGACCAGCACCTCGGCCTGGTCACCATGTGCGTAGGCGGCGGCCAGGGAGTCGCCACCATCTTCGAGCGCCTGAACTAGCCCTCCACCAGCTCCAGGTTCTTGAGGCCGTTCCCCGTGTTCATCAGTAGCACGCGCTCGTCCGGCAGCACCGAGCCGTCCGCGAGCAGCTTGTTGAGCGCGGCCGCCGTCGCGGCGCCCTCCGGGCAGACGAACATGCCCTCCAGCGACGCCACAAGCCCCATGTAGTGCACGATTTCGTCGTCCGACACGGTCAGCGCGCCGCCGCCGCTCTCCCGCAGCGACCGCAGGATCATGTAGTCGCCTATCGCCACCGGCACCCGAATGCCCGGCGCCAGCGTGTGCGCGTTCTCCCACGGGTCCGCGAACTCCTGGCCCTCCCGGAACGCCCGCACCAGCGGCGCGCAGCCCTCCGCCTGCACACAGTACATCCGCGGCCTCTCGCTCCCGATCCACCCCATGTGCTCCATCTCTTCGAACGCCTTCCACATGCCCACTATACCGGTGCCGCCGCCCGTGGGGTAGAGAATGGCGTCCGGCAGCGTCCAGCCGAGCTGCTCGGCTATCTCGTAGCCCATCGTCTTCTTGCCCTCCGCGCGGTAAGGCTCCTGTAGAGTGGACACGTCGAACAGATTCTCTTCGGCGGCCCTTTCGCGCGATTCGCGACCGGCGTCGTTGATGAGACCGTCCACCAGCGTGAGCTTGCCCCCGGTTATCGCCACCTCCTTGCGATTGGAGTCCGGAACGTCCTTCGGCATGAACACGTACGCCTCGATTCCGCCCTTGGCCGCGTAGGCCGCCATGGCGCCCGCCGCGTTGCCGGCGGAGGGCATCGTGAGCCGGGTGAGGCCCAGTTCCTTGGCCTTGGACACCGCAGCGGATAGGCCCCTCGCCTTGAACGACCCGGTGGGGTTCAGGCCCTCGTCCTTGATGAGCAGGTCCTTGCAACCGAACTCAGCCCCCAGTCGCTGGGCCTGGAATATGGGCGTGTAGCCCTCTCCGAGCGTAATCACGTTCGCCTCGTCGCGAACGGGCATCACCTCGAAGTACCGCCACATGTTCGCGGGCCTGTCGCGCAGCGCGGCGCGGTCCAGCGCTCTCGCCGCGCCATCCAGGTCGTAGCGCGCGTAAAGCACCTTGCCGCACTCGTTGCAGGTGCGGTGCGGCTCGTCCGCCGAGTAGGTCTCATGACAGTAGGTGCACTCCAGCTCGGTAATGTAGCTCTTCATGTCTCCTCCGTGGTCAGCGGGCGTTCGGGCGCATACATGATAGATGAAATCAGCCGACGTCGTGTAGTCGTGGACTTTCGTCCTCAGAGCCTCGAACGGCAGGAAAGACCGGCTGCGTCCACGCCCTCGGCCCGGACGAAGAGACCACCGTCGCGCGGACGTACTCTTCGTCCCCGTCGGCCTCGTACTCGGCTGTCAGCCCCGTGCTCTCCGCCAGCACCTCGCCGCCCTTGCCCGTAAACCGCGTCGTGTACACGAAGTCGCGCCCCTCCTCGATCTCCAGCGCGATTCCGTCGGCCGAGCGCTCCAGCCGCGTGAGCACGACGCCGGTCGACGCGTAGAACCTCCCCGACGCGAGGCCGTCCACGATCGCGTCCTGCGTCAGCTCCTCGGCCTCCACCATCACCCAGCCGCGCCCGGGGTTCGAGTGCCCCGGCGTAAAGTCGTGATAGTTGTGCGAGTCGTCGGTGGCGACTCCGAAGATTACGCGACCTGAGCTGAGAACGCCGTCCCATATCTGCTCGTAGCTCGGCAGTCCCGGAGCGCCGAACACGTTGGCTCTCGGATGCCCGTTGAACACCTCCAGCAGGCTGGCGCCCTCCACACGGGTCAACGCACGGTGGTCGAACGCCCACTCGTAGTTCGGATGATTGATCGACGCGATGCCCCCGGCCGCTACTATTGCGTCCACGTTTGCCTGCAGCGTCGACACCACGTCGCCTGCGTCGACAGGCTCGACGACGCGCGAGATTCCGACGCCGTTGACGTGGATCGGCGTTTTTCCCCCGTCGATCCGCACGCTCACCTCCTCGCCCGGCACCATCAGCGGCTTTCGGAAGCGGCGGCGCCCGGTGCCGTAGTCCAACAGCGTCAGATGATTGTGGTCGCTCAGCACGAGAAAGTCGTAGCCGTGCCTCCGGTACCAGCTCGCGACCTTGTGCGGGTCTTCGTCACCGTCCGACTCGGTCGTGTGGGTATGAATGTTGCCCTTGTACCACTGCTTTTCGCTCATTCTTGCCGCCCTTCGGCCCGGCCCGCCGGGTCGTGATCGCAGTCCAAGTCTGCCATGCCAGATACATTGACTCGCAGCTACTATAGCATGGCAACACACTGTCGGTTCCCGGGCCGCTTGCCGCCGCTCGAGGACACCCCCCTCCGGTGGCGCGCCAACCACACGGCGGCTATAATACCCACCACACCCTACACACTTATCCGAACGGAGGCCCACTGCTCATGGTCAGCCCTATCGAACAGCGCTACATCGACCTTCACCCCGGCTCGCTCGAACGCCACGCCACGGCGCGGGACATCTTCCCCGACGGCGTGACCCACGACGGCCGCCGCATGAGCCCCTTCCCCATCTACGCCACCCACGGCATCGGCCCGCACAAGTGGGACGTGGACGGCAACCGCATCATCGACTACTGGACCGGGCACGGCTCCATGATCCTCGGCCACTCCCACCCCGAAATCGTCGCCGCCGTCGCCAGCCAGATGGGACGCGGCACGCACCTCAGCGCCTCCTCGGACCTCGAAATCAAGTGGGGTCAGCAGGTCCAGCAGCTCATCCCCAGCGCCGAGAAAGTGCGCTTCCACAGCTCCGGCACCGAGGCCACCATGATGGCTATTCGCATGGCCCGCGCCTACACCGGCAAGAGCAAAGTGATCAAGTTCGTCGAGCACTTCCACGGCTGGAGCGACTACCTCTCCGTCGGCAGCGCGGGCGTGGGCGGCATTCCCGAAGAGACCAAGAACACCATGATAGTGCTGCCCCCCAACGACATCGCCATCGTGGAAAAGACCATCCAGGACAACCCCGACGTCGCTGCCATCATCCTGGAGCCCACCGGCGCGCACATGGGCCAGATACCCGTTCAGCCCAGCTTCCTGAACGAGCTGAGAGAGCTGACCGAGCGCACCGGCGTCGTGCTCATATTCGACGAAGTGGTCACAGGCTTCCGCATCTCCAAGGGCGGCGCGCAGGCCCACTACGGCGTCACCCCCGACATGACGACGATGGCGAAGATCTTGGGCGGCGGCCTCCCCGGCGGCGCGGTCGCCGGCAAGGCCGACATCATCAACATGATCCAGGCGCGCGGCGACGCGGACTTCGACCGGAACCGCCGCGTCGCCCACAACGGCACCTTCAACGCCAACCCTCTGTCCGCGGCCGCCGGCACCGTCGCGCTCGACCTCATCATGAACACCGACGTCGTCGAGACGGCCAACGCCATGGGCGCGCGCCTCAAGGACGGCCTGAACGACCTTCTGACGCGCATGGAGATTCCCGGCTACGCCAGCGGCATAGCGTCGCTAATCTTCCTACGGCTGGGCGAGGACCCCGAAATGACGCCCGAACAGGCGGCGCGGGCGCACGACGCCCAGCGCGACGGCCAGTTCGTGCTGGCGATGCTCAACAACGGCGTTCACGCCACAACGCGCTTCATCATGAGCGCCGCCCACCGCGAGCAGGACGTTGACGACACTGTCGACGCCGCCGAGCGCGCGCTCACCGAGCTGCGCCAGTCCGGCCTCATCTAGGCTGGGCGTCATCTGCTTCCTCTCCCCTGGCGGGAGAGGATTGAGAGCCTGCCGAATGGGTGAGGGGGATAACGCCGCCCGCGCAACCAACCATGTAGGGGCGGGTTTGAAACCCGCCCGTCGTCGCGCACCGCGACACTGGGAGAAGCCATGCCCAACCAGACATACGACCTCGCAATCGTCGGCGGCGGCGCCGCCGGCCTCACCGCCGGACTGTACGCCTCCCGCGACGGACTGAAGACGGTCCTCTTCGAGAGCCTGATGACCGGCGGCCAGGTCATCAACGCCGAGACCATCGAGAACTTCCCCGGCTTCCCGGACGGCATCCCCGGCGCGGAGTTCGGCCCCCTCCTCCAGGATCAGGCCACCCGTTACGGTCTCGAGATCCGCCTGGGCGAGGTCACCGCGCTGCGTCCCGAGCCGCCCCTGTGGAGCATCGATCTCTACGGCGGCCAGGAGCACGCACGCGCCGTCATCTACGCCGCCGGCTCCACGCTGCGCAAGCTCGGCGTACCCGGCGAGCAGGAGCTCGAGGGCGCCGGCGTCTCCTACTGCGCCACCTGCGACGGGCCATTTTTCCAGGGCGAGACCGTGGGCGTGGTCGGCGGCGGCGACTCCGCGCTGGACGAGGCGCTGGTGCTGGCCGAGTTCGCCTCAAACGTGGTCGTGTTCCACCGCGGAGACGAGTTGAGCGCCCAGCAGGTCTTCCAGGACAGGGCGAACGCCAACCCCAAAATCGAGTTCCGCTACAACACCACCGTCGACCAGATTCTGGGCGACGCCACGGTCGAGGCCGTGAACATCACCGACCTCGACTCCGGCGAGACCACCCGCGTCGACCTGTCCGGCCTCTTCATATACGTCGGCCTGGACCCCAACTCCGGCCCTCTGGACGGCCTGCTGGAGCTGGACGGCGGCGGCCACGTGCCCACCGACGTCTGGATGCGCACGCCGCTGCCCGGCCTGCTCGCCGCTGGCGACGTGCGCCAGAACTCCGCCGCCCAGCTCGTCGCCTCAGCCGGCGACGGCGCCACCGCCGCCATAGCCGCCCACCGCTACCTCAAGGGCGCCGCTTGGCCCGAGGCGTAGAGAAGGGAAAGAAACACTCACCACGGCTGCCACTGGACAGCGTATAGACCAGGCCCTGAGAGGACGACTACATGAAAGAGGGATTCCAGTTTCTCTACGACGAACACGGTAAGGTGAAGTCTGTCCTGATAGATCTGGATGTGTACCCTGAGCTGTGGGAGGACATCTACGACACCATGGTTATCGAATCCCGAAAGGGTGAACCCACCACACCTTGGGAACAGTTCAAATCCGAATTGGAAGAGGAGTTGGAGAGGCAAAGACATACGGATGACTGAGGCTGAGCGTTACTCAGTCCGCCTATCATCGTCAGCGTCCACGGACTTTCGAGGACTACCCGCTAACCTGCACCTGAGAGTTGAAGGCGCTATGGCTGGCCTCTCTTACGTTCCTCGACCGCCGGGATGCCGGAAAGTACGAGGCCAGGAGCGGCACTACCGAGTTCGCACCGGACAGTATCGAGTCGTGTACGAGTTCGACGACGCAGCTGGGCTGGTGACTATAATCCAGATAGGACACCGCCGAGACGTGTACCGCTCGTTGTAATCTACGCCGATTCGCCCCACCAGGAGCACCCACAATGGACTATCGCTTCACAGACGAACAGGAAGCCTTCCGCCAGGAACTCCGCGACTTCCTCACGGAAAACCTCGGCGAGGACTGGCGCGGCATCGACCCCGATGCCTACTTCCACGACGAAAACTGGTTCCACATCCGCGACCTCACGGCCAAGATGGCCGAGCGCGGCTGGCTCACCCTCGCCTGGCCCAAGGAGTACGGCGGCCAGGGCCGGCCCCACATCGAGCAGATGATTTACAACGAGGAGACCGCCTACTTCCGCGCGCCCACCCGCGACGTGAGCATTGGCACCCACATGGTCGGCCCCACTCTCATGCTGTACGGCACCGAGGAGCAGAAGACCCACTACCTGCCCGAAATCGCCAGCGGCGAGGCCGTCTACTGCCAGGGCTTCAGCGAGCCCGAGTCCGGCTCCGACCTCGCCTCCCTCCAACTCCGCGCCGTCGAGGACGGCGACGACTACGTGCTCAACGGCTCCAAGATCTGGACCAGCGGCGCCCACCGCTCCACACACTGCTACCTGCTCACCCGAACCGACCCCGACGCTCCCAAGCACCGCGGCATAAGCGTGTTCATCGTAGACATGGACACGCCCGGCATCGAGGTCCGGCCCATCATCAACATGTTCGGCATCCACTACTTCAATCAGGTGTTTTTCGACAACGTGCGCGTCCCCAAGCGCGCGATGATCGGCGAAAAGAACCGCGGCTGGTACATCGCCGCCACCACCCTGGACTTCGAGCGCTCCGGCGTCGCCAGCTTCGCCTCCAACCGCCGCAGCATCGAGGAACTCGTGGAGCTCGCCCGCGAGACCGGCACAAACGGCAAGCCCCTGAACGAAGACCCCATGATTCGCCAGCGCCTGGCCGAGCTCTGGACGCGCAACGAGGCCGGCAAGACCATCGCCTACAACGTCGCCTGGATGCAGAGCCAGGGACTCGTGCCTAACCGCGAGGCGTCGATTTCCAAGATGATGGGCAGCGAAATAGCCCAGCAGATTCACGAACTCGGCGTCCGGATGCTCGGCATGTACGGCATACTGGACAAGGGCTCCAAGTGGGCCTACCTGGACGGCAGGCTCGCTTGGCTGTGGATGGACTCCATCTCGCTCACCATCCGCGGCGGCACCTCCGAGATACAGCGCAACATCATCGCCGGCAGGGGCCTGGGCCTGCCCCGCGGCTAGCCCGCCGCCAGCCACAGAAGGTGCCGGGCGCAAGCCGTTGGTTTCCCTCCTTCCAGCCGTCATTCCCGCCCCCTCACCGTCATTCCCGCGAAAGCGGGAATCCAGGGGCGGGATTTGGTGGTAGGGGCGGGTTTCCAACCCGCCCGTTGGCACAGGTACGCAGACCTTGGGGAAGTATGGAATGGCTGTTCGTTGCCCTGGGCGGTTCGCTCGGGGCGCTGTCGAGATTCGCGGTGGACCGCGCGGTAACGGCCGCGCTGGGGCCCGGCGTGCTCGCCACGTTCCTGGTCAACATCGCCGGGTCGTTCGCGCTGGGCGTGTTCGTCGCCGTCGAGCTGGACAGGCCCACCCTGCCGCAGGCCGCGCGCCCGTTCCTGGCGGCGGGATTCCTGGCGTCGTTCACCACCTTCTCGACGCTCACCGTCGCCAGCATCCAGCTCATCGGCGACGGCCAGGTCGCCCGCGCGTCGGCGAACCTGTTCGGCAGCATCGCCGTGGGACTCGCCGCCGCTTTCGCCGGCCTGGTAGCCGGACGCGAGCTCTAGGCGCGGGCTGCAAAAGTCCCTTCCCCCTCGCAGGGGGAAGGTTAGAGCTTGCCCCGTACCAGATACGGGGATGGGGGTGACTCCGTGGCACTCAGCGACAGGGACATAAAGCGAGCCATACGCGCCGGCCGTCTGGTCGTGGAACCCTACCGCGAAGAGGCCGTGCAGCCCGTCAGCGTCGACCTCACCCTCGGCAACAAGCTCCGCGTCTTCCGCAGCGAGCGCTACTACCTCATCGACGTGAAGCAGGAGATGCCCAACCTCACCGAGGTCGTTGAGATCGACGAGCTCAACCCCTTCATCCTCCACCCCGGCGCGTTCGTGCTCGGCATAACCGGCGAGTGGGTAAGGCTTCCCGCCGACCTCATGGGCCGCCTGGACGGCAAGAGCTCGCTGGGCCGGCTGGGGCTGCTGGTTCACTCCACCGCCGGATTCATCGACCCCGGCTTCCAGGGCGGCATAGTGCTCGAGTTCAGCAACATCTCGCCCCTGCCCATCACCCTCTACGCCGGCATGCCCATCGCGCAGATATCCTTCTACCAGACCTCCAGCCCCGCCGAGCGTCCCTACGGCCACGGAACCCTCGGCAGCAAGTACCAGCGCCAGGACGCTCCCACTCCCAGCCGCTACTACCTCAACTTCGCCTCAGGCGGGCGCAGGCGCTGGGAGCCGGTCACCCTGAGACAGTGGCTGAGGGACAGCCGTTTCGACGGCAACGTGAAGGAACTGGCGGACACGCTCGACCTTCCTCTCAAGACAGTCGAGGACTGGGTGTACGGCCGCCGCGTGCCCAACGCCGAAAACAGGCCCAAGCTGTTCACCCTGACCCGCCTGCCGCAGTACGCGCCGCGCGAAGGCGCTACCAGGCAGGAAACCCTCGACGAGCCGGACGAGTCCTAGCCCCATGTCCCACATGGAGCGCGCCCTCGATCTGGCTCGCCGCGCTGTAGGCTCGGTCAGCCCCAACCCCGCCGTCGGCGCGGTCGTAGTCAGGGACGGCGCAGTCGTAGGCGAGGGCCACACCCAGCCGCCCGGCGGACCGCACGCCGAAATCGAGGCCCTGCGCCGCGCCAGAGGCCGGACTGCAGGCGCGGTGCTGTACACCACGCTCGAGCCCTGCGCCCACCACGGCAGGACCCCGCCCTGCACCCAGGCCATCATCCACGCCGGAATCGCCGAAGTCCGCTCCGCCGTCACCGACCCCAACCCGCGCGTAAATGGCGTCGGATTCGAACAACTTCGTGAGGCCGGCATCGCCGTGAGCGTGGGCGAGTGCGAGGAGCAGGCGCGCGATATCATCGAGGCCTACGCCAAGCACGTCGTCACCGGCCTGCCCTTCGTGACCGCCAAGTTCGCTACCAGCCTGGACGGCAAGATCGCCACCGCCACCGGCGAGTCGCGATGGATCACCGGCGAACAGGCCAGGGCCTACGCGCACGGACTACGGGCCGCCAGCGACGCCATCATGGTGGGCATCGGCACCGCACTGGCCGACGACCCCCAGCTCACCGCCAGGGACGCCGACGGCAACCCGCTCCCGCGCCAGCCCACGCGCATCGTGCTGGACAGCGACGCCAGGCTCCCACCCTCCGCGCGCATGTTGGCCGAGCCGGGCCAGACCGTCGTTGCCGTGGCCGACGCCCCGGAGGCGCGCTGCCTCGCTCTCGAGCGGGCCGGCGCCCACGTCGCCCACGCGCCGTCGGACGAAGGAGCTGTGGATCTGGGCGCGCTGCTGGCGGGCCTGGGCCGCACCGACACCACCAGCGTCCTCGTCGAGGGCGGCGGCGCCGTGCTCGGCTCGCTCTTCGACGCCGCCCTGGTCGACAAGGTCGTGGCCTTCGTAGCGCCCAGCATCATCGGCGGCGCCGACGCCCCCTCGCCCGTGGCCGGCGCCGGCGCCCAGCGCATCGCCGACGCCGCCCTGCTCACCCGCGTCCGCACCCTGCCCATGGGCCGCGACGTGGCGATCATAGGCTACTGCGAAGAATAGGGCCTCTTCAAAGTCCCTTCCCCCGCCTGTCCACCAGAAACAGGTACTCGTTCACGTGCACCGACCGGTTCCGAAAGCTCCGGCTGCCCCGGAACGCGTTATACCTCGTCGAAAACGTCTCCACCGCGCCGAACCTCTCCAGCGTGGCCAGCATCGTCTCCGCCGGAATGAACCCCTCGTCGTTGAACGACACCAGCACGAACGCCGCGTCCAGCGACTCCACCAGCTCCTCGAACAGCGGCAGCGCCTTCGCCCGCACGTTGTAGCCCGACCGCTGCCAGTCCCGCGGTATCCCCGAAACCCGGCTGATGCTCCTGGGCCTCTCGTACCGCAGCAGCAGGTTCAGCATAAAGTAGTTCGAGCCATACGGATGCTGGTTGTACGGCGGATCGAGGTACGCCAGGTCCAGGCCCCGCAGCCGGGGCGCCAGCGCGTTGGCGTCCTCCTGCGTCACCTCGTACTCGCACTCGAATCTGCTGAGCACCGGCGCGCTCAATACGATCCGCCCCCTGATGCGGCTCAGCGCGTCCGAGCCACTCCCGCCAAACCTCCCGACCTTCGTGCGCCGGTCCTTGTAAAAGCCCTTGAACACCCCCGCCGTGTTCGCGTGCACCGACGCCTCGCTCAGCAGCGGCCCCATCAGCAGCCGTCTCGTCTCGGCGGGCAGCTCGTCCAACATGCGCCGGTAGTTGTCCAGACGCCTCGCGTTCTCCTTCGTGTAGAAGACACGGTCCTCCCGCGTAATGCGCGACTCGTCCCTCGGCGCGTACAACCCCTCGATGAAACCGGGCGGGTAGGGCGCATCCTCCACCCGTTCGTTCAATTCGGCAACCACCTCCGACAACGATTCGAGGTCCACCTCGCTCCGGTTGCTCAGAAAGCACCGCGACACCGCCGCCGCATACGGCTCGATGTCGTTGCTCACCACCACCTCGGCGTGCGCCTTCAACAGCCGTGACACGACCCCCGACCCGCTGAAAGCGTCCAACACCCGCAGCCTCCTCTTGCCCAGCCGCTCCTTCACCCTCTCGACCGCGTCCCCAATCTGCCCCAGCAGCGCCCGCTTGTTGCCGATGTACGTGATAAGCTGCCGCGTCAAGTACTCCGCATCCTCCCCCGGGATCCTCTCAAAGTCCCTTCCCCCTTGATGGGGGAAGGTTAGGATGGGGGTGACGGCGCGGGCGCAACCATTTTCATTTCCAATACCCACCCTTGTCAGCGCTTTTCCCAAGGAGGGCTGGTGAGAATCAAGAGGTCCTGGATCCTCGCCCCCAGAGTCGTCAGTGCGGCGGTTCACCGGCGTCCCTCGTCATCCAAATGCATCGTCTGTTTCGTCACGAGCACGGCACGGCCCTCCCGACGCCATGTTAGCATGGAGACAGACACCCATACCGCTTTCGCTCTACCACTGTGCTTCGTGAGATACTTGAAGCTGATTGAACTACCATGAGGACACGACTGACCATAGCGATGCTGCTGGCCTGCGCGCTGCTCGCCTGTTCCCTGCTCACGCAACCAGACGAGCCGGTTGAGCCGACCGCAGCACCCCTCACGCTACCCCGCTCCACAGGCAGTCCTACGGCCCCAGCACCCCCTGTACCGCCCCTGCCCACCGCCAATCCTCCGACCTCAGCACCCCCTGCGCTACCCCCGTCCACAGGCAGTCCTCCGATCGCCGTGGGCGCGGCGAATCCCTACTTCGGAGAGCAGTCCATAGAAGAGCGGATAGTGAATGCCGACATCATCGTCAATGCGCGGCTCAGCACCACGACTAGTGAGATTGCCACGACGACGACCGAAGAGTGGAGTGACTATTACTATGTCGCAGTGAAGTTTCACCTGGCGGTGAGCGAGTACCTGAAAGGCGGCGGCGCAAGCAGCATTACGGCATTCACGATTCAAGGTGGAGACTACGACACCCGAAGGGAGGCCGAGGACGCAGAGCCGGGTGTCGCCGCCAGCAGGGTTACCACCTGGGACGACCGGGAGGCGATCATCTTCCTCAATAGCGATGACCCTTACGACGTCTTCAGCGCGTCGGTTCTGGGGGCCAACGACTACTTCCTAACCATCGGCGACACCATCGGTGACACTTACCGTGACTGGTACAGCCTGCAAGACCGACATACCAAGCTGTGGCTTCCGTCCGCGGGGACGAGCGGGGCGGGTGACGACCAGGAGTTTCTGCTCGCAGCGCCCAAGCCGGGAAAGGACACCCCTACGATAACCATTCGGGAGTTGAAGAGCCGCATCGCTGCGATCAACGCCGAGTTGAACGCAGGCGACGGCTCTGAAGCTTACAGGAATTGCGTAAGTAACAAGTACCACCTTGAACGCACCGAGCACTATCGGATGAACAACTGGTCAGGCACCGACAGGCGACACAGCTTCGAACCGATATGGCCCGGCACTTTCATGTCAGGCCAACCTGCTGGGAGTGAGGTGTATCTCTACTCTCCGGGCCTCGCCTTGCCCGCCGACAAGAAGGAGCGGTTCTGGATCGACGGCCGGGACGCGACGCTGTTCGCTGTCAAACTCGGAGAGCTTCGTCCCAACAAGGACTATGACAGGGACGGGCAGCCGGACGGCTCTGTGTTCGACCAGAGCGTCGTGTCGGTCCGTCCCATTCCGGTGGGAACCTATCGGTTCAATCACCACGTGATTCTCTGGAGATACCTCGCCTGTGAGCACACTTCGACTTTCGCCATCACAGCAAACGTCCTCGCCCCCGACGGCACACTCCACGAAGCCTTCTTCGACCCCGTCGCCGTCGGCAACGCCGTCGCCGCCGACACCACCAACGGCGTCCTCAACCCCGCGTCGTTCACCAACACCAACGGCGCGACCTCGTCCATCCACCGCATCGCCTGGGAACCCGGTTCAGGGGCAACGGGCACCGTCAAGATGAGGCTGACACCCCACACCGGCATCACGGGCCATGCCGTAGACTTCATCGCCCTCGACGGCTCGGTGTCACTGTCCCTCAACGTCGCCGACGCCACCGTCGACGCCGCCAACAACACCCTGACCTGGCCCGCGCCATCCCAGCCCTGGCAAAGCGGCGACAAGCTCATGCTCCGCATCCGCGAGGCGCCAACGCCGGTGGCGATGTCCGATCCCCCTGCAGGCGTAGCGTCCCCAGAGCCGACGGAGTCGAACTCAGTACAAGATACCATGGTGCATTCTTCGTCCATCTATTTGGGTCCAAGTTCTCTCGAAGAGAGGATACTCGCCTCTCCCGTGATAGTCCGGGCGCGGCTCGACTCTGCTTCCTCAACGGTGGAGTATGGCACCACATCCTATGGTGCGAAGTACTTGGCAACTCTAGAGTTCAGGTTCAGTGTACTCGAGTATCTAAAGGGCAGGGGTGCAAACGATATTGTGGCAGTGTGGGATGCCGCTCCTGATTTCGACACCCGCCAGGAGGCTGAGGCGGCGTTACCGGCGATTTCCGCTGCGAGGAACACACGCTGGGATGGCTACGAGGCAATTGTCTTCCTCCAACACTCTGTGTCTTATCTTCCTAGCACGCAGCAGGCTGATCGATACTACCTGTCGTTGGAGCACTCAGCTACCGACGACGGGTACAGCATAGCCAGCCGATACAGCAAGCTGTGGCTCCCTTCCGAGGCGGCTGTGGCTACGTCGTCACAGTCCAGCGGCGACCAGCAGCGCTTTCTGCTGGACGTGCCGCCGGCGACAGGGAGCGCGCCCACGATTAAGCTGGGCGAGGTGAAGGCTCGTATCGCCGCAGTAACCGCCAAGCTTGCCGCCAGCGACGGTTCAGAGGAGTACATGCAATGCGTTACCGATTCGTACTTTCTGGAAAGGCTGGACCGCCATCTCAGGGAGACTCGACCTGAGAGATTGAATACCGGAAGCAACATTAGTCCTCCACACGTTCATCAAATCGGTTCCGGTATGGCCGCGGGTTCTGTTGTCTATAGGTTGCCTGAAGAGTCTGACATAGTACCTTACGTCTCGGTACAGGTATGGCTCGACAGTGGGGATGAAGGCTTGTTTGACGCGCCTACACCCAGCCAAGACTATCGCGTCTTGACCTCCCGCCCGCTCATTGATCGGATCTACAACTTCTACTTCAACCACAGAATCCCCGGCCCCTGCGAAGGGTGGGCGGTTCGCTACGAATGGACAGTCACCGCCATCGCCCCCGACGGCACACTCCACGAAGCCTTCTTCGACCCCATCACGGACGGCAACGCCGTGGCCGCAGACAGCACGAACGGCGTCCTCAAGCCCGCGGCGTTCGCCGACGCCAACGGCGCGACCTCCACCATCCAGCGCATCGCCTGGGAACCCGGCAGCGTCCAGATGAAGCTCTCGCCCCACACCGGCATCACGGGCCAGGTCGCGGACTTCATCGCCCTCGACGGCTCGGTGTCGCTGTCCCTCAACGTCGCCGACGCGACCATCAACGCCGCCAACAACACCCTGACCTGGCCCGCGCCATCCCAGCCCTGGCACACCGGCGACAAGCTCATGCTGCGCATCCGCGACGCGCGGTAGCCCGAAAATTCCGTCACTTTCCTGCGCCACGCGCTCCCCAGACTTGCCCCACCCAAACCCCACCAACGCCCCGCTCCATCCCCATTCGTGCGCCATTTCTCCCCACAAATTCGGCCTACCCCGACAACTTCGCCAACCCTCTTGATTCTATAGCACGCACGTGCTATTTTCTACATAGCAGGCATTGCGGCCGCCCATTGTGCAGTAGGGGCGGGTTTGAAACCATTCGCTCCAACTAATTGGTGGAATGGCGTGCCACACCTTGGGGGATAGGCCCGCATAGTAGTAGTGTCATGGTACTACATTGCGGGAGGGGC
>DAOUJZ010000051.1:0-55156 GCA_034421955.1 Dehalococcoidia bacterium
GCTCATCGCGCCCCCGCCGTACTCGCGCGGCCAGGACGGGGCCAGCCAGCCCTGCGCGCCGAGTTGCCGCCGGAAGTCCTTCACCGTCCGCTGTGTGTCCTCGTCCAGCGGACGCCCGTCGGGCGGAATGCGCAAGCCGGTGGGGGCGTTGTGTTGAAGCCACGAGCGAACGGCCACCCGGAAGGCCTGCTGGTCTCTGCTGTAGGGCTGCTTGAAGTCCATCTGGGTGCTCCTTTTGCGCCGGCTGGCTGTCCAACCGTAACCAGTCTGCGGTAGCGATGCGGCAAAGCAAAGGGGCCTCCTCGATTCGGAAGCCCCTCTTGCGAATGGTTGCGGTGTTTGTGGCGCGCGACCCGCACGGTGTGGCGGGCCGCGCCTCCGGTTGCGTTGGTTACACGCCGCGCACGCCCGTGGTGGACGGCGTGGGCGCCGCGCGCTCCCTGGTGCGGCTGATGCCCATGCGGCGGGCCATGATCACCTTCTGGATCTCGATGGTGCCGCCGGGGTGCGCTCCGGTCAGGCTGCTGCGCTGGAACACCTCCGGCTCACCCTTGAAGGGGGCGCGAGGCTCCCGTACGCCGAGCAGCGAGTACATGCCCATCACGTTGCGGGCGCGGTCGGCGTTCCGCATGTGGTATTCCTTGCGGAACATGGATGTCTGCGAGCCGTGGTAGCTCATCTCCTGGCGCGCCTGGTACATCGAGTAGTTGCGCTGCGCCAGCAGGGTGTGGACGTGCGTTTCGAGCAGCGCGTCCATGGTGTCCTGCTGCACCACGGGGTCGTCGCCGAGACTGCCGCCGTTGTGCCGGGTGCCCTTGACATAGGTGAGCAGGTTCTCCATCGACTCGTCGATCGGGAAGGCTATGCCGCGTCCACCGTGCTCTACCTCGAGCGTGGTCTGCGACACCTGCCAGCCCTGGCCCTCCTGGCCCACGAGGTGGTCGCCGGGCACGCGAACGTTGTCCATGAAGAACATGCTCTGGTCGTGGCCGGTGAGCAGGCCCATGCGCTCCATGTCCAGGCCCTCGGCCGGATAGGGAACCATGAAGTAGCCCAGGTTGCGGTGACGCGGTGCGTCGGGGTCCGTGATCAGCGGACCGTACAGCCAGTCGGGGTCGCCGTGGCCGCTGATGAATATCTTCTGGCCGTTCAGAATCCAGTCGTCGCCGTCGCGTACCGCCTTGCTCTGCAGGGAGGCGAGGTCGGATCCCGCGTTCGGTTCCGTGAATAGCTGGAAGGCGATCTTCTCGGCCTTAAGCATGGGGGTCAGGAACTGCTGCTTCTGCTCCTCGGTGCCCCACACGAGCAGCGTGGGGTAGATGAGGGTGTTGGTGAAGCTGGGCACCACGCGGGCGCGCCGGAACTCCTCGAGCAGGATCGTCTCGTGCTCGCCGCTTAGGCCGCCGCCGCCGTACTCCTTGGGGTACGTGGGGTTGAGCCAGCCCTTCTCGGCCAGCGTGACGTGCATGTCGCGCCAGAACCAGTACTGCTCGTCGCTCAGGTCGAGCCTGTCGACGGGCGCGCGCATGTCCTCGGGAACGTTCGCCGCGAGCCAGTCGCGAACTTCCTTCCTGAACTCTTCCTGCTCATCGGTGTAGCGATACGTGAAGTCCAAAGCCAACCTCCTGTGGTTAAGGGGCGTGCGCGCCTCCTCCCAGGATGACGCGGATGCAGCCTTGTGAGCGTGAATATAGCCACTCGCAGGCCAAAAGTCAAGCTGGCGAACGGCGGCGTGGCGCCGCTCGTGGCGAGTCTAGCGGCTCACCTTCAGGATGCTAAGGAAGGCCTCCTGCGGTATCTCAACCCGGCCCACGCGCTTCATCCGGCGCTTGCCCTCGGCCTGCCTCTCCAGCAGCTTGCGCTTGCGCGTGACGTCCCCGCCGTAGCACTTGGCGAGCACGTTCTTGCGCAGCGCCTTGATGGTCTCGCGCGATATGACGCGGCTGCCGATGGACGCCTGGATGGGCACCTCGAATAGCTGCCTCGGTATCAGCTCCTTCAGGCGGGACACCAACTCTCGCCCGTGGCGGTAGCCGTTGTCCCGGTGGACTATGGACGACAGGGCGTCTACCGGCTCGCCATTGACCAGGATGTCGAGCCTCACCAGGTTGCCGGGCCGGTAGCCCGCGAGGGAGTAGTCCATCGAGGCGTAGCCCTGCGTTCTCGCCTTCAGCTGGTCGTAGAAGTCCACCAGCACTTCGGACAGCGGGACGCTGTACTCTATCAGCACGCGCGCCCTGGACTCGCCGCCATTGGAGGACGGCTCGTGCTGGAGGTACTCCATGCGGCGGTACTCACCGCGCCTCGAGTTCACAAGCTCCATCACCGCGCCGATGTAGTTGGCCGGGCACACGATGCTCAGCTCCAGCCACGGCTCCTGTATCTGGTCTACCTGCTGCGACGGCGGCAGCTTGGACGGGTTGTCGATCTCGTACTCGTCGCCGTCCGTCCGCACCACGCGGTAGGCCACGCTTGGAGAGGTAGCGAGCAGCGTAAGCCCGTACTCGCGCTCCAGCCGCTCCTGCACCACGTCCATGTGGAGCAGCCCAAGGAACCCGCAGCGGAAGCCGGTGCCCAGCGCCAGCGACGATTCCGGTTGGAAGCTGAGGGCCGCGTCGTTTAGGTGCAGCTTCTCCAGCGCCTCGCGCAGGTCGAGATAGTCTTCGCCGTCGGCGGGATAAAGCCCCGCGAACACCATCGGCTTCAGCGGCTGGTATCCCTTCAGCGGCTCGCCGGCGGGTTTGCGCGCGAGCGTAATGGTGTCCCCTACCGGCGCGTCGCCAACGCTCTTGAGTCCGGTGGCGATGTAGCCCACCTCTCCCGCGGACAGGCTGCCCACCTGTTCCGGCGCCGGCGAGAACACGCCCACCTCCAGCGCCTCGCTCTCCGAGCCGGACGCCATAACTCGGATGCGTCCCCCGGAAGACGTGGAGCCGTCGAACACGCGCACGTAGGCGACCACGCCCTTGTAGGAGTCGTACTTGGAGTCGAAGATCAGCGCGCGCAACGGCTCCTCGCCACGGCCGCCCGGAGGCGGAATCCGCGATACTATCGCCTCCAGGATGTCTTCCACGCCCAAGCCGTCCTTCGCCGACGCCAGAATCACCTCGTCCTCAAGGAATCCGAACGCCTGCTGCACCTCCATGGACACACGCTCCGGCTCGGCGACGTCCAGGTCGATCTTGTTGACGACCGGGATAATCTCCAGGTCGTGCTCCAGCGCGAGATAGACGTTTGCGAGGGTCTGCGCCTGGATGCCCTGCGTCGCGTCCACAACCAGCAACGCGCCCTCGCACGCCGCCAGGCTGCGCGACACCTCGTAGGAGAAGTCGACATGGCCCGGCGTGTCGATCAGGTTTAGCTGGTACTCCCGGCCGTCGCTGGCGGTGTAGCTCATACGCACAGCCTGCGCCTTGATGGTGATGCCTCGCTCGCGTTCCAGCTCCATGCTGTCGAGAAGCTGGTCCACCATGTCGCGCGGGTCCACCGCGTCGGTGGCCTGCAACAGCCGGTCGGCGAGCGTGGACTTGCCGTGGTCGACGTGGGCGATGATACAGAAGTTGCGAATCAGGTCCGTTTCCATAGTCAATCAGTATAACAGAGGCACGCGCAAGCATGAGGGTTGAACCGACTGACAGCAGAGGTGGACGGCCTGGCGCCGGCGTCACACAGGCGTTTGCCACGCCCGTTGGCCGCCGCTATCATGGCAACGCCCAATCAGCCCAGAGGAGCAGGCCATGACACGCGCGCGCATCCGCGACCTCGGTATCGTAATCGGAGACCACCCCACCGGCGCCCACAACGCCATCACCGACGTGTCCGGCGTGCTCGTTGGCCATACCACCGTCGTGTACGACGAGCCGAGTGTCGCCAGGACTGGCGTCACCATGGTACTGCCGCGGGGCGGCAACGTCGCCGCGGACAGGGCGTTCGCCGGATTCCACCGCTTCAACGGCAACGGCGAGATGACCGGGCTGCTGTGGGTGGAGGAGTCCGGACTGCTGACCTCGGCGATCGGCATAACCAACACCCACCAGGTGGGCACGGTCAGGGACGCGATGGTCAAGCACGCCGCGCGCCAGGGCCTGCGGGGCTGGTCCCTGCCCGTGGTCGCGGAGACCTACGACGGTAGGCTCAACGACATCGGTGGATTTCACGTGACCGAGGAGCACGTGTACCAGGCCATCGAATCGGCCTCCGGCGGGCCGGTGGCCGAGGGCAACGTCGGCGGCGGCACCGGCATGGTGTGCCACGAGTTCAAGGGCGGTATCGGCACCTCATCGCGCGTGGTGGACACGGCATCCGGCCAATACGTCGTCGGCTCGCTGGTGCAGGCCAACTACGGCGCGCGACAGCACCTCCGCGTGAACGGCGTGCCGGTGGGCAAGGAGATCGGCTACGACCACACTCCCTCGGTGCTGGAGCAGATGGCGACCGACGGCTCGATCATAATCATCGTGGCGACCGACGCGCCGCTTCTGCCCTTCCAGTGTCGCCGCCTCACGCAGCGCGCCACCGTCGGACTGGCTCGCGTGGGCGGCACCGGCCACAACGGCAGCGGCGACATCTTCCTGGCGTTCGCCACCGGCAACCACGTGCCCAGGGACGCCGACGGTCCCGTACCGCTGTCGATGATGCCGAACGAACACATGGACCCGATGTTCGACGCGACAGCGGAGGCCGTGGAGGAGTCCGTCCTGAACGCGCTGACCGCCGCGGAGACCACCGTCGGGCTGAACGGCCGGACCGCCCACGCGCTGCCCCTCGACGAGCTCCAGCGCGTCATGGCCAGGTACGCACCTCGGGATTGAGCGGACCGGCCCTCCTGCGCCTCCCCGTGGCCGGATGGGTACCGGCCCACGCCTGTGTAGCCTAACTCCTGCTGGTCGACATCGTTGTAACTTCAAACGCCAGGATAGCAATCCCACGCCATGAAGTTCCCCACAAACAACCTCGTCCACAAGCTACTGCCGGTGTTCATCGCCGCCGGGGTTCTTGCCGCGCTGGTGGCCTGCGGAGAGGCCGATTCGCCCGCGGACGCGACGTCTCCGACGGCTACGCCTGCCTCTCCAACCGCGACGGCCACGCCAAGACCGTCGCCCACACCGATGGCGATGCTGCCGACCCAGACACCGGCGCCGCGCCCCACGCCAACGACCGCGCCCCCTGTCGCCACAGCCGTTCCGAGCGCGTACGCCGACCAGGTCTACGCGACACTGGTGGAGCTTACCGAGCGGTACAGCCCCAGAGAGAGCGCTACCGACCAGGAACTGGAGGCGGCCTTGCACCTGCGCTCCAGGCTGGACGATCTCGGCTACGATACGTCGCTCCAGGATTTCACCGTGAACCTGCTCACCGCGGACGTCGAGCTCAAATCCGTATCGGGCGATGCCCCCGACGCGCCTCGGGCGATCCCAATCTCCATGTCCATTCACGGCAGCGCCACGGGTGCTCTTGCCGACGCGGGGCGCGCGCTCGAGACTGACATTCCGGCAGGGGGACTGGAGAACCGTATCGCACTGATCGAACGTGGGAGAATCACGTTCGAGGAAAAGGTGAATCGTGTGGCAGACGCCGGCGCCACCGGTGCGGTCATCTTCAACAACCTAGAGGGCCTGTTCCGCGGCACATTCACAAACGAGTCAAGGATTCCGGCGGTCGCGATCAGCCAATCGGACGGCCGACGCCTGCTCGCCCTCCTCAAGCAGGGAGAAGCCGAAGCTACTGTGTCGGTCGGAGTCGCGGAATCGCCGTCGCGCAATGTGATTGCCGACAAGCCTGGAACTGCGGACGAAGGCCGGACGGTGATAATCGGCGCCCACTACGACACCGTCGCGGATACCGAAGGGGCCAGCGACAACGGGTCGGGCGTAGCTACGGTGCTGACACTGGCAGAACACGTGGCCGAACGCGACTATCCGTTCGACGTGAGGATAATCCTCTTCGGCTCAGAGGAAGTCGGCTTGTTGGGCAGCCAACACTACGTGGCCAACATGACCGAAGATGAGATCGAGACCACCGTCGCGATGCTGAACTTCGACGCCTTTGGCTCGGGAACTACCCTCCAGGCGTCCGGCGATCCCGAGCTTGTCGCCGAGGCATCCCTCTTCCTGACTAGTGTCGGCATGGAGCTGGGCAGGTTCTCGGAAGAGCCGTGGGCAAGCCTCGGCGGGGCGAGCGACCACGGGCCATTCCGGCTGGCGGGCATCCCCGTGTTGTTCCTGATTTCCGACGACCTCACCCGAATCAACTCCCCAGCGGACGAGCTCCGCCACGTCAACCCGCACCTGCTGGGGGTCGGCGCCGAGATTGGCATCCGGATGCTAGGCTGGCTAGTGGACCAAAACTAGCCCCCACTCGTCTATACATCCAGCTTCGTGCCCTTTGTGCCCTTCGCGGATAACTCTCTATGCCCCGTCCATGAACGCGCTCGCCGGCGGGATGTCCGGGAACTGCTCCGATAACCGTGCCCAGGCGTTGTTCGTAGCCTCTCTGGCGTTACGCAATACGTCCTGCTCGTTCAGCGTGAGCACCCTTCCCTCCCGCATCACCATCTCACCGCCCACTATCAACGTGTCCACGTCGCTCGCCTGCCCGTAGTGCACCAGGTTGGACATCAGGTTGTTCACGGGCGTCAGGTGCGAGCGCCGCAGGTCGACGAGGGCGATGTCGGCCAGCTTGCCCGCTTCCAGCGACCCTAGGTCGTCCTCCCGCCCCAGCGCCTTCGCGCCGTTCCGCGTCGCCCACTCCAGCATCGTGCGCGGCGCGGGCACCGGCCCACCGCCACGCTTGCCCCGGTTCACGATGATCCCCACGCTCAGCGCCTGCCACATGTCCTCGGACATGTTGTCGGTCCCCAGCGCCACGTTCACGCCCGCGTCCACAATGGCGGGCATGTTCGCGCCGGCGTGGCTGCCGCGCCGCGAGCTGGACGCCGGACAGTGCGCCATGTGGGTGCCGCTGTCGGCCAGTATGGCGATGTCGTCCTCTGTGCAGAACGACCAGTGCGCCGCCAGCAGGTCCGGACCCAGCCAGCCGTTGTCGCGAAGGTACTCGGCGGGGGTGCTGCCATTGCCGCTGAGCGCGCCCGTCTGCCGCACCTCCGTTGCGCTCTGCGCCAGGTGGATCGTCCGCCGCAGCCGGTGCTTTTGGGCCAGCTTCAGCAGTTCGTCCAGCATCCAGGGCGAGCAGTTCTCCGTGGCGTGGGCCGCTATCTGGCACTGCACGCGCCCGCCGTCCACGCCGTGGAAACGCTCCACTAGCCGCTCCGCGCGCTCCAGGAACGCCTCGCCCCACTCGCGGGAGTACTCGTAGCGCCCGTGGCGAATCTCAAGCGTCAGCGCGTCGGCGCAGCTTTCGCTGAGGAACAGCCGAAGGCCAGAGTCCACCATGTACTGGGCGTAGCCGTCCACGAACCGCAGCGGATCCACCAGCGTCGTCGCGCCGCATCGTATCGACTCCAGGCAGCCCAGTGCCGCCATCGCTCCGCGTTCGTCGTCGGTCATGGCGAAGGTGATCGGCGTCATGTAGGAATAGACCGAGTCGACGTCCATGTCCTCCACCGTGCCGCGAATCACCGTCAGCACGGTGTGCGTGTGCGAGTTGATCAGCCCGGGCAGCGCCGCCTTGCCGCTCGCGTCCACCCGCTCTAGGTCGGGATGTGCGCGCTCCAGGTCCGCCGTCTTGCCGACGGCGGCCAGCTTGCCGTCCACCACGGCCAGCGCACCGTCGTGGATGATCGTGCCGTTCGCGTCGCAGCTAACTACGGTGGCATTGGTTATGAGCATGTCCATGGGTGCGCCTTCGGCTAGGCTGGCTGACGTTATCCTTCTTGATCGTCCAGTGCGTTGGTGTCTTGCTGGTTCTCTCTCGCTTCGCGCGCGCGCCGTAGCAGTCTAAGGTTGATCGCGGTGGACACTGGTACCCTTACCGACTCTTCTCCGCCTCGCGCGATGCGCGCGCCAAAGTTCTGGACTCGCCGGATGGAATCCATCTGCTTCTCAATTTGCTCTTCCGGAATCGCGGATATGGGGGCAGTCATCCTTATCCCTGTCATGATATGCGCCCGGGCCTTTTGTAACAGTTCAAACGAGTCGGTCTCGTAGCCCCTAGCGATTTTGGTAGAGATGCTTCCGTCGGGATACTTGCGTCCGGGGTCTCTGAACATCATACCCAGCGAAAGCCCAACCATGAGCGCGTAACGCTCACTATCACCCGATTCCTTGGCTTCCAGCGCCTCGTTGAGCGCAGAACCATACTCATCCCAACTGGGGTAGCTCCTCTTCCCCCGGTTTGATGGCCTAACACGTGCCTCATCAATTCCCGAATTTTCGTAGAGATCAACCACAGATTGTCGAAGCTCCCTAATCGCGTCGGGGTTCTCCTTCTCGAATGAGTCAGAGATTTCATCGTACATGACCAACGACTCAAGGCCCCGCAAATCCCCCGCCAGGACGAAGCCGGCGGCTTTGCCGACATTCAGGGCGTAGCCCTGCCGATCTCCTTGGGAAAGGCTGGCGAGGGCTTCTTCAAGCATTGCCGTAAGCATCATATCCTGCTCCTTATGTTTCGGGGGACGTCACGGCGGGCACCGCCTCTCCAAGGTCTTTGGAGCCGCGCCCGCCGCGGTAGTCTAAATCGTAACTGTCGCGGTGTTGCCCTCCACCTTGAAGCTGGTGCCGAATTCGCTGGAAAGGCGGTCGAAGCGATCGATGATCTCCTCGGCCACTTCGTCCTCGGCCAGCACCGGGCGGCCCCGCTGCGCGCGGTTCCGACCGTGGCCGAGGTCTATCGGGAGCAGCTTGAGCTCGCTCAGCTCGCCGTCTCGGAAGCTGGTCATGCCTATGGCGCTCTGCCAGCGGATTGGCTGTACCGTCTGACCGCGGGTCTCGTTGCCGGAGCGGGCGTCGTAGAAGTCGGCCGGCGTTGCGTCCCAGTCCAGGCCCTGGCGCACCATGTTGTCGTGGGGCATCAGCAGCACGGTGTCGTTCTGCAGGATAAAGTCGCCCAAGCTGTAGAAGATGGGCTTGCCCTTGTATATCTCGATTCCCCTGTCCTGGTGCGGGCCGTGGCCGATGAAGACGTCCGCGCCCGCGTCGATGACGGCGTGGGCCAGCTCGCGCACGTGGTCCGAAGGCTCGTCCTCGGTCTTGCCGCCCTCGTGATTGTGCACCGTGAACATCACCCAGTCCGCCATCCGCGCGGCGTCGCTGACGCGGGCGAGGTTGCGCTCCAGGTCGTCCCGGTTGATAAACGTGCGCTTCTCAAACGTCTCGCCGAGCACGAACTTCGCCGTGGGGGCCTCGCCGTACATCGGCTGCGTGAGCATGTGGACCTCGGTGTCCGAGTCCGAGATGTTGTCGGCGTAGCCGGAGTTCCGCATCCCCGCCACGCGCTGCGGCCAGCCCATCTGATCCGCGATGCGCTGGAGCGCGTCGAAGCCCGGACGGTCGACGGTGAACTCACTGGACCAGCGGATGACGTTCGCGCCGGGGCGTCCCATCACGTCGCGGCTCGCCTCGCCGGCGCGGCCGCCGGGCGGCGACGTGGTGGTGGCGGAGATGAGCGCCACGCGGCCCTTGGGCGTGTCCATGTACATAGGCGCGGTCGCCTCGGCGAGGTGCCTGCCGGTGCCGGCGTGAGGCATGTCGTACTCGTCCAGGTGCTTTATGTTGGTCAGAATGCCGTTCTCGCCGAAGTCGTAGGAGTGGTTGTTGGCACACCCGACCATGTTGATACCCAGCCACTTCAGATCCTCGATGTGCTTGGGATCGCATCGCATGTAGGTGCCGCCCGGCCTGTGAGTAGGCGGGTCCTCGTAGTTGTGGAACAGCATCTCGGCGTTCGTGAACCGCACATCAGCGCCGTGAAGATGCTCGCGCATCGTGAGGAATCTCGGTTCCCGGAAAATGGACATCCCCCGCGTTATCAGCGATTCCCCGGTTATCGCCATGGAAATGTCGCCGCTTTCGGCCTCGTAGAGCATGGTCATCCCTCCATTTCGTTAGTGTCACGCCGCGCCGCTCTCGACGGCCCGGCCCGCTGGATGAAGATTCTAGCAAACCCCTTGCGGCGAGACAAACGCGGGTGCCATCAGCCGTTCTCTCCATTGCGCCCTGCGCGGTCTACCCCGACGCGCCCCTTCCCGACCGCTCCAGCAGCCAGTTGTGCGCGGCCAGCGTCGCCACCGCCAGCGCGATCGACACCCCCACCAGCCGCACCGCCGCGCCGCTGTCCCCCGATTGCACCTCCGTGAAGATCGCCAGCGGCAGCGTCTGCGTCCGCCCCGGAATGTTGCCCGCCACGATGATCGTGGCTCCGAACTCCCCCAGCGCGCGCACGAATCCCAGCAGCACGCCCGCCAGGATGCCGGTGTAGGCCAGCGGCACCGTGATCGTGAAGAACACACGCAACGGACCGGCACCCAGGCTCCTCGCCGAAGCCTCCAGCCGCTCGTCCACGCCCTCCATAGCCACCATCACCGCCCTCGCCATCAACGGGAACGATACCACGGCGGCGGCGAGGGCGGCCGCTACCCACGTGAACACCAGATCCACTCCCAGCAGCCCGTGCAGCGCCGACCCCACAGGCCCGTCCCGCCCCAGCAGCAGCAGAAGGAAATAGCCCACCGCCACGGGAGGAAGCGCGAGTGGCAGCGACACCAGCAGGTCCACCACGAACCGCCCGCGAATCCGCTTCCTCACCATCAGCCAGGCGAGGCCGAGCGCCAACGGGAAGTTGACGGCGGTGGCCGCCGCCGCCACCCTCAGCGTCACCCAGATAACGGTTAGGTCAAGTTCACCCATGCGTGATGCCGATCAACGCTCCAGGGACTGAAAGCCGTGCCGCCGGAAGATGGCCTGCGCCTTCGGCCCTCGCAGAAACTCCACGAACCGGGTCGCCACCGCCTGATTGGCAGACCGCCCCACGACCGCCGCGGGGTAGACTATCGGCTCGTGGCTGTCCGCGGGCACTATGTCCAGAGTGCGCACGCCCTCCACCGCCTCCGCGTCCGTCCGGTACACGATGGCGGCGTCCACGTTGCCCGACTGCACGTAGGCCAGCGCCGCGCGCACGTCCGGGGCGAACACCAGCGACCCACCCGACGGCTCCCACAATCCCATGCTCACCAGCGCCTGCCGGGTGTACCGTCCCGCCGGCGCGAGCTCCGGGTCAGCCACGGCCACACGCGCTCCCGCCAGCCCTACCAACTCCTCCAACGACTCCGGCGAGATGTCCGGCGATCGGGTCGCCACCACCAGCGCGTTGCCGAACAATTCCGCAGGCTCCCCCGCTATCAGTCCTTCCGGGCTCAGCTCGTCCATGGGAGACCCGCCTGCCGAGACAAACACGTCCGCGGGCGCGCCGCCGATAATCTGCCGCGCCAGGCTCCGCGAGCCTCCATAGCTGAATGACACGTCCGCGTCGCCGCTCTGCTCGAACTCGCGCTCCACCTCGGCCATGACGTCCGCCAGGCTCGCCGCCGCGAGCACCAATATCTCGACGCGTTGCGGCTCCTCGGCAGAACAAGCGATTAGCGAAACGGCCAGCCACATGGCGCCGACAAGCGCCCAGCCGCCGGCCACCGACCACCGGGCAGCGGCCAACCCTACCGGCCCTCAGAGGTCGGCACGCTCTCGGTATGAGCCGGCCTCTCCCGCGCGGCGAGCGCAGCGACGACGCCGACGAGCTGCACCGCCGTCGCCAGGAAGAACGCCATCTCCAGCGAGTCCGTCGTGTCGCTTATCCAGCCGCTCACCACCGGCGCGATGAACGCGCTCGATATGCCGACGGTGTTCATCACGCCCATCACCGTGCCCATGCCCACGCGCCCGGACGCGAAAGTGTGGTCGCCCGCCCAGGAGACGATTATCGGATTCCACGCAAGCGCGCCCAGGAACCCGTAAGCCGCGAACGCGCCCAGAATCGCCGGAGTCGAGTCTACGACGGCCACCACCGACATCATCGCCGCCGAGCCGGTCAGCATCGCCAGCGTCAGCCCCTTTCGTCCCAGCCTGTCCGACAGCCTGCCCCACGTGAGCGCCCCCACAAGCGACGCTCCCATCACCACCGAGGTGTAGAGGCCCGCCCTGGTGATGGACATGCCGTGCTGGTCCACGAGAAAGCTGGGGCCCCACGTGAATATGACCATGTACGCGTACAGCGCGCAGAAGTTGGTCACGCAGAGCGGGATGAAGTCGCGGTTTCGCAACAGGAACGCGAAGCCGCCCTGCACCTTGGGCGCCGGCGGCACACCGCGAATCGAAACCCCGATCAGCGCCGCCATGAGCAACGTCGGCACCAGCATGATGAGGTATGGCGCCCGCCAGCTTTCGGACAGTGTGTAAAGCAGCCCGGAGAGGCTCAGTCCGAGCACGGAGCCGAGCGCCATGCCCGACGTGACCACCGACGAGCTTGTGCCTCGCCACCGGGGCGGCACGGAGCTTATCGTGATGCCGTATGACCCCGCATAGTACGCGCCCGCCCCGAAACCCTGGATTCCAACGAACAGCAGCAACAACAGGTAGCTGACGCTGAAGACTCCTATGCAGAACAGACCGAGCCCTATGATCAGGTACATCACCACCAGCACCCTCTTCAGTCCGAACCGGTCGCCCAGCACGCCGGAGGGTATCTGCATGAAGACGTAGGTTATGAAGTAGACGCTGGAGATGGCCCCGCTCTGCGCGTCGGTTAGCCCGAAGTCGTCGGCTATGACAGGCAGCAGCGGAAACAGCAGGCTGCGGTCCAGGTACAGCACGGACCAGCCGAGCGCCAGCGCGGCCACGATGAGCTGGACGCGCCACCTCTCGGCAAAGGACCGATGCTCGACTTTCTGCATCGCTTCAGGCATGGGTGGGATGTTAGCAAAGTGAGAGTCGCCGCGACACCCCCGTTTTGACAGTTAGAACAGCTTGTGCTAGACTTGCGCTTGATACGGAATGCTTGGACGGTACCCACAATCCTACCATCGCAAAGCTGAGGGGGCGGACGCCGAGCGGCGTCGCGCCCTCTCTTGCTTTATGGGCGCTTTGCTCGCGCCCCGACCCGCTTCAATTTAGGAGGTCTCTCTCATCAAGCTGACGAACATTTCACGCAAGTTGGGGGGCATGTTCAAACGCCCCCCTGCCAATGAACCCACCGTAAGGCGCGAGTCCCCCGAACCCGAGCGCCCCAAGAGCCAGGTCCTGATTTCGCTGCCCGGAACGCAGTCTCCCAACAGCGCAAAGCCTGCCCGAACCGCGGCCCCTTCACGCCGCGGCGAAAGGCCCGCGCGCCGGCGCCCGCCTCGCGACCGTGAGCGTGACCGTGCGGAGCGAAGAGACCGGCAGCGCGCCGACCGTCCTCGCGGCCAGCGGCAAAGGCGCCAGCACGAGCGTCCCGATGCCCCGCCCGAACCGCAGCGCGCGCTGGCGGCGCCTCCCCCGATTCCCAGCGATCTCCCCGACCAGGCCGCCTTTGGTGAGCTGACCGTTTCTGGCGCGGTGGGCCACGCACTGGAGCGCATGGGATACTCCGAGCCTACTCCCATCCAGTCCCGCGTCATTCCCATCGCAACCGAAGGACTCGACGTCGTGGGCCAGGCCCAGACCGGCACCGGCAAGACCGCCGCGTTCGGCATTCCCATCGTCGAGGTAATCGAAGGCGACTCCACCGACATCCAGGCGCTGGTGCTTACGCCCACGCGCGAGCTCGCCATGCAGGTCAGCGAAGAAGTGGCAAGCCTGGGACATTTCGACAACGTGCGTTGCCTCACGGTCTACGGCGGCCAGTCCATGAACACCCAGCTCGACGGCCTCCGCAGACGACCACAGGTAGTGGTGGCGACACCGGGTCGGCTTATGGACCACATGGGCCGCCGCACCATCAGCCTGTCCGACGTGCGCATCGTAGTGCTGGACGAGGCCGACCAGATGCTGGACATTGGCTTCATCGACGACATCGAACGCATACTCAGGGCCACGCCCAAGTCGCGCCAGACGCTCCTCTTCTCCGCCACAATGCCCGGACCTATCCGCAGACTGGCCCGGCGCTACCTCAACGACCCCGAGTGGATCAGGGTCGGCGGCGACGCCGAGCCTGTGGACGAAGTGGAGCAGATCTACTACGAGGTCGCCGCACAGGACCGCCAGGCCGCGCTCGACGGTCTGCTCGCGAACCACGACCGGGTAACCCAGGCGCTCATCTTCAGGCGCACCAAGATTGGTGTCGACCGGTTGGTGTATCACCTGGAGCGTGAGGGCTTCGACGCCGAGGCCATCCACGGCGACATGACGCAGGCGCACCGCGAGCGCGTGATGCGCAAGTTCAGGGAAAAGAAGCTACGGGCGCTCGTCGCGACGAACGTCGCCGCGCGCGGGCTGGACATCCCCGCGGTCTCGCACGTCATCAACTACGACATGCCCAGCAACCTGGAGGAGTACGTCCACCGCATCGGCAGAACGGCCCGCATGGGGCGCCCCGGCACCGCCATCACCTTCGTGTCCGACATGCTAGATTTCGCCATGCTGGACGAAATCCGCGACCACGTGGGCGACGGCCTGCGCCAGGAGCGCCTGGGCTTCCTCTACGGCTAGACGCCCCGAGTGTCATCCGGCAGAACCCACAGGCTAGTCAACGTCACTGCGCTCATAGTTCCCGGCGCGGTTGCGCTGGCGTGGTTCTTCGGGGAGGACTACTCCGTCGGCTGGTGGGAGAGCCTGGCCGCGCTGGGCGGCGGCTACCTGCTCTCCACCATCGGCATCAACCCCGACCAGGACATCGCCAGGCGCACCTTCGCCGAGCGCCAGGGATTCTGGGGCCTCTTCCTGTACATCTGGACGCTGCCCTACGGCATCCTGTTCAAGCACCGCGGCATAAGCCACGAGCACGTCATTGGCACCGTTACCCGCGTGCTCATTATGGGTCTGTGGATTCCCCCGGTGGTGATGCTGGTGGCTATGGAGTTCGACTGGGTGCCCGTAGCACACTACTCCGGCTGGTTCTTCCTCGGACTCACGGTGGCGGACTCCATGCACATCGCCGCCGACGGCGGACGCCGTCAGCTAGAGCACACAGAGTGAGCCAGCACGAGGGACACCGCTAGCCTTCCTCTCCCTTGGCGGGAGAGGATTGAGGTGAGGGGGAGGAGAAGGCCCAACCCTAACGCACGCGCTGGATAACCCGCCTTGTGGCGTCGACCAGCGTGTCGACGTGCTCGTCCTCGGTGAGCGCGCTCAGCGCGCCGCCCAGCAGTACGCCCTCGTTGAGCAGCCCGGTGAACAGCGCCTGGTTCAGCGACTTGTCGCCCGTCAGCGTCGAGCGGTAGTCCGTGATCTCCTCGGACGTGAAGTGGATGCCGAACAGCGACGCGATGCCGGTCACCTGCACGGGCACCTCCAGCTCGTCGAACACCGCCCGCAGCTTGCCGCGCAGCGAATCGCCGAGGTCGCTCATGCGCGCGTACACCTCCGGCGTCAGCTCCTCCATCACCACGCAGCCCGCCGCCATGGTCAGCGGATTGCCGTTGAAGGTGCCGGCGTGCGCAAGCGTCGGGCCATTCTCCGTCGGGTCGTACAGCGCCATCAGGTCCTCGCGCCCGCCGAACGCGCCCACGGGCGTGCCGCCGCCGATGATCTTGCCCATCGCGGTCATGTCCGGCGTGACACCGAGCAGTTCCTGCGCGCCGCCCGGCGCAACGCGCAGACTCTGCACCTCGTCGAAGATCAGGATTATCCCAAGCTCTTCAGTGACGGCGCGAATCCCCTGCAGGAACTCCTTTTCCGCCGGCAGATAGCCGAAGCTGGACGAGATCGCCTCCATAACCAGGCAGGAAATGTCGTCCTTGTTCTCCCGCAGCAGCCGCTCGCTCGTCGCCAGGTCGTTGTAAGGAAGCACTACCACGTCTTCCAGCACGCTGGGGGGCAGGCCGTCGTATTCGGCCACGCCCGTTGTCCCGTTCGGGTCGAGACTCTCGGCCTTAGGCGACACGCTCACCTGCACGTACTCGTGGGAGCCGTGGTAAGCGCCCTCGAACTTGGCTATCTTGTGCCGCCCGGTGTACGCCCGCGCGGCGCGAATCGCCATGAGGGTACCCTCGGTGCCGGAGTTGGTGAAGCGTACGCGCTCCAGGGACGGGATACGCTCGCACAGCATCTTCGCCAGCCGTGTCTGGTCCTCGGTGGGCACGCTGAACGCCGTGCCGAAATCCGCCTTGTCCTGAATCGCCTTCACCACGCGCGGGTGGGCGTGGCCCAGGATCAGGCTCGTCGCGTTGATCACGTAGTCCAGGTAGCGGTTGCCGTCTATGTCGTACATGTACAGGCCCTCGCCCCTCTCCGCGACAAAGGGGTAAGGCGGAAAGTACTGCGCGCCCCGCGTGCTGCCTCCCGGCAGGTATTTCGCTGCCTCAGCGAGCACCTCCCTGGACTTGGGAGTGCTGGCCATGTAGCGATCGATCTCCATCTGGTGCTGCTGTGTGGGCATGTCAACTCTCCTTGCCTGCCTCGATGTGAGACCAACGCGCCGCTGGCCCTGTGGGAACACGGCCCATTATACGCCCAAACCGTCCGCTTGGCTAACGGCCCTGCGCGGCCTCGATTCGCGCCAAACAGGTCGCTGGGCAAGTGGTAAAATAGGACTATCAGTGATAGGTTAAACATGGCGGTCCGAAGCCTAGGCGCAGGGCCGTCTCCACATCCCCGGAGCGAGGGCCGCACTCGCCGCGCAGACTGCGTCGCCGTCCCCGCTCCGCGTCAGAACCGCCCCAGGAGCCATCCATGACAACCTCCAAAACAGAGTTCGGGAACATCAGGCCGACACAGATCGAAGAGGAGATGCGCAGCTCGTACCTCGATTACGCCATGAGCGTGATCGTGTCCAGAGCACTCCCCGACGTCCGCGACGGCCTGAAGCCCGTACAGCGGCGCATCCTCTACGCCATGCACGAGCTGGGCATGAGGCCCAACGCCGCCTACAAGAAGAGCGCCAGGCTCGTCGGCGAGGTGCTCGGGAAGTACCACCCGCACAACGACGCGGCCGTCTACGACGCCATGGTTCGCATGGCACAGGATTGGTCCATGCGCCTGCCGCTGGTGGACGGACAGGGCAACTTCGGCAGCGTTGACGGCGACCCGCCCGCGGCACTTCGCTACACCGAGGCGAGACTGGCCACGCCAGCGGAGGAGATGCTCGCCAACCTCGACCAGGACACCGTCGACTTCATTGACAATTTCGACGGCTCGCTGCGCGAACCGACCGTGCTGCCCGCACGACTGCCGAATCTGCTCATCAACGGCGCGTCCGGCATTGCCGTCGGCATGGCCACCAACATCCCGCCGCACAATCCCGCCGAGGTGTGCGACGCCATCATCAAGCTCATAGACAAGCCCGACAGCACCCCCGAAGAGCTCATGCGACACGTCAAGGGACCCGACTTCCCCACCGGCGGCATGATCATGGGCCGCGAGGGCATACGTAACGCCTACATCTCCGGCCGCGGCCAGATAATCATGCGCGCCAGGGCCGAAGTGGAAGATACGCCGCGCTCGCGCCGGCTGAAGATAGTCGTCTCAGAGCTGCCCTATCAGGTCAATAAGGCCACGCTCGTGGAGAAGATCGCCCAGCTCGCCAAGGACAAGCGCATCGACGGGATATCCGAGATACGCGACGAGTCAAACCGCGACGGTATGCGCGTGGTCATCGAGCTGCGCGGCGGCGTGCAGCCCATGGTGGTGCTGAACAACTTGTACAAGCTCACCGCCATGCAGAGCACCTTCTCCGCAAACATGCTCGCGCTCGTCGGCGGCACCCCCGAGACCATCACGCTCAAGGCCGCGCTGCAGAACTTCATCGCCTTCCGCGAGCAGGTGGTAGTGCGGCGCACCGAATATGATCTCAAGCGCGCCCAGGAACGAGCGCACATACTCGCGGGACTCCGCATCGCCATCGGAAACCTGGACCGCGTGATCGAGCTCATACGCGGTTCCGCCGACGCCGACGCCGCGCGCCAGGGCCTGATGAACGAGTTCGGTCTGGACGACGTGCAGGCCCGCGCCATCCTGGACATGCAGCTGCGCCGCATCGCCGCCCTCGAGCGCGAGAGGCTGGAGACCGAGTACCGCGAACTCCAAGAGAGCATTCGCGGCATGGAAGAGCTGCTCGCAAGCCCCTCCAAGATTCTCGGCGAGGTCAAGAAGGAGACGCGCAAGCTGAAGAGGAGCTTCGGCGAACCTCGCCGCACCGAGATCAGCAACGAGGGCCACGACATAAGCCGCGAGGAGTTGGAGCCCCACGAGCAGCTCGTCGTCACCTTCAGCCAGGGCGGATACATCAAGCGCATCGCCGCAGACACCTACCGCAACCAGCACCGTGGCGGCAAGGGCGTCTCCAGCATGAGCACCAAGGATGACGACCCCGTCAAGCACATTCTGGTCGTGGACAGCCACGACCGGCTGTTGTTCTTCACCAACACCGGCCGCATCCTCTCCGTCAAGGCCTACGAGCTGCGCGCCGACACGTCGCGCAACACCCGCGGCGTTCCCGTGTTCAACGTGCTGCCCATATCCGACGCCGAGCGCGTGAACGCCATCATAGGCGTCGCAGGTCTGGAAGAGGAGAACTCCTATCTTGTCATGGCCACCAAGAAGGGCAAGGTAAAGCGCGTTTCACTTAATGAGATTTCTTCGATTCGCCCGTCCGGTATCAAGATAATGACCTTCACAAGCGACGATGAGCTGGTTACCGCCCGCCTCGCGAATCAAGACGACCACATAATCATGGTCACCGAGGACGGCATGTCCATCAGATTCCCCGCCTCGGACGTGCGGGCCATGGGCAGGTCGGCCAGAGGAGTGATCGGCATCAACCTACAGCGGTTCTCCAAGCCGCGAAAGGGTTCCAGGGCAAAGCCAAGGCGGCTGCGCGACGCCGAAGTCGTAGCCATGGACGTCGCGAAGCCGGACAGCAAGCTGCTCGTCATCGGCAAGCACGGCTACGGCAAGCTGACCGACATGGACCTGTATCGCCAGCAGGGTAGAGCAGGCCTCGGAATCAAGACGCTGGCCACCACAGGCAAGGCCGGTCCTGTCGCCGACGCCAAGGTGATCGAAGACGGCATGGAAATCTACGTAGTCTCCGAGCAGGCCCAAGTGCTCCGGACCAGCACCTCCGAGATTCGAAACACCGGCCGCATAGCCCAGGGCGTCACCATCTTCAACCTGCGCCCCGGCGACGCCGTGGCGTCCGTCGCCTGCGTCAGTGGCCTCACCAAGCCCGACAACAACCCGCCCAAGGGCAACGGCAAGGGCGGCGCCAAGTCGTAGGGGCGGTTCGCGAACCGTCTCCGAAAGGTAGCTCCAAATGAGAGGCAAGGACCTACTGACCCTGGCCGACCTCGAACCCGAGGAGGTCGCGCTCCTGGTCGAGCACGCCGACGAACTGAAACGCGGCAAGGTAGCCCGCCCACTGGAGGGCAAGACCATCGCGCTCATCTTCGAAAAGCCCTCGCTCCGAACGCGAGTCAGCTTCGAGGTCGGCATCCGCCAGATGGGCGGCGAGTGCATCTACCTCAGCCAGGCAGACATCGGCCTCGGCGTCCGGGAGCCGGTCTCCGACGTCGCGCGGGTGCTCGAACGGCTTGTCGACGGCATCGTGGCGCGCGTCTTCTCGCACCGCAGCCTCGAAATCCTCGGCGAACAGGCCTCCATACCCATCATCAACGCGCTCTCCGACCTGGGCCACCCCTGCCAGGCGGTCGGAGACCTGCTGACCATGTACGAGCACCGCGGCAGCCTCGACGGGTTGAACGTCACCTTCGTCGGCGACGGCAACAACATCGCGGGCAGCCTCGCCCTCGGCTGCGCCTCCGTCGGCGCCAACTTCACCGTGGCCAGCCCGGCGGACTACCGCATCCCGTCCATGGTGTGGGAGGAGGCCGAACGCCGCGCCGCGCTGAGCGAGTCCAGGCTGGACTGGACGCCCGATCCGCCCGAGGGCGTGCGCGACGCCGACGTGGTCTACACCGACGTCTGGGTTAGCATGGGGCAGGAGGAGGAGAGCGCCGAACGAATCGAAGCTTTCTCCGGCTACCGCGTCGACGAGGCCCTGATGGGCCAGGCCCGGTCCGGCGCGCTGTTCATGCACGACATGCCCGCCCACAGGGGCGAGGAGATCTCCGAAGACATGCTGGACCATCCCGGCTCGGTCGTGTTCCAGCAGGCCGAGAACCGACTGCACGCTCAGAAGGCGATCATCGCCCGGCTCTTTTCCTGACCGGAGCGGCAGGGACACGCGGCGCGCCACGCCATGCTTTCTACACCAAAGCCCACGGTCGCCATAGTCGGACGGCCAAACGTAGGCAAGTCCACCCTGTTCAACCGGCTCGTCGGTCGCCGTGACGCCATCGAGTCCGAGACGGCCGGAACCACGCGCGACCGCGTCATCGGCGAGACTGAATGGGCGGGCAAGTCCTTCATCCTCGTGGACACCGGCGGCATCGACCGCTTCCCGGAGACCGATCTCTGGCAAGGCGTCAAGCGCCAGATCGACATCGCTCTGGACGACGCGGACGTTATCGTGATGGTCACCGACGCCGAGGCCGGGCTCACCGCGCCCGACAGGGACGCCGCCGACTCCCTGCGCGCCGTCGGCAAGCCCATCGTGCTCGCGGTGAACAAGGCCGACAACCCTCACCGCGAGACCCTCGCGCTGGAGTTCTACGAGCTCGGGCTTGGCGAACCTATACCTCTGAGCGCGTACCACAACATCGGCGTCGACGACCTGATGGCGCGCGTGGCCGAAATCGTACCGGAACCGTCCTACCACCCCGAAGTCGAGGCCGACCTCCGCCTCGCCATCGTGGGGCGCACCAACGTTGGCAAGTCCATGCTCCTCAACGCCATCACCGGCGGCCACCGCGCAATCGTGAGCGAGGTTCCCGGCACCACGCGCGACTCGCTCGACGAGCTGATCGAGTTCGAGGCACGCTCGATGCTCCTCATCGACACCGCCGGCATGAGACGCCGCGGCAGGACCGAGCCGGGCATCGAACGCTACAGCGTGCTCCGCTCCATGCGCGCCATAGACCGCGCCGACGTGGCGGTGCTCGTGCTCGACGCGTCGGAGCTTGCCACCAACCAGGACACGCACGTCGCGAGCTACGTCCTGGACGCCTACAAGGGCATCATCATCGCCGTGAACAAGTGGGACCTCGCACGCGAGCTGTCTCTGGATCGTGAGTCCGCGACCCAGGAGCTGCGCCACCGCTTCAGGTTTGCGTCCTTCGCCCCCATTTGCTTCACCTCCGGTCTGCGCCGCGAGGGCATAGAGGAGCTTCTTCGCACTGCCTGGGAGGTGTACGAGGAGTGCGGCAAGAGCCTGCCGCGCTACGAGCTGCGCCGCCAGGTGCTCAACGCCGTCGCCGACCACCCTCCCGCGTCGTCCGGCAGGCGCGCGCTCAAGATTTACGGGGTGACCCAAGACAATACCATGCCGCCCAGCTTCACCTTCTACGTGAACAGCTCAAGCCTTGCCCATTTCTCGTACACGCGCTACCTTGAAAACCGGATCCGCCAGGCGTTCGTATTCAAGGGCAGCCCTCTCAGAATGCGCTTCAAAGGCAGGGGTGAACAGTGATCGACTACCTGATCCTGGCCCCGGTGTGCTACCTGCTAGGCTCGATCCCCTTCGGCCTGATTGCCGGAAAGCTGTTCGGGAAGATAGACGTGCGCGACCACGGCAGCGGCAGCACCGGCATGACCAACGTCGTCCGCACCGTGGGCTTCCCCGTCGGCGCGCTCGTGCTGCTGCTGGACATGGGAAAGGGCGTCGGCGCAGTGGCGCTCGCCCGCTACGCCCTCGGCGCTCCGGAGGCGGCGCAGGCCGCCGCCGGGCTTGCCGCGATCGCCGGGCACAACTGGCCCGTGTTCATCGGATTCCGCGGCGGCCGCGGCACCGCCACCGGCTGGGGTTCGCTTCTCATCCTGTGGCCCATCGCCGGCCTCGTGGCGAGCGTCGTGGGCCTCTCTCTCGTCGCCCTGACGCGCTACGTATCCCTCGGCTCCGTCGTTGCCACCCTGGTCGGCTGCGCCTTGCTAGCCGTCTTGTGCCTGATCGGAATGGCCCCCATTGGACTCATCTGGTTCGCCGCCATCGGCTGCGCATTCGTCGTTGGAAAGCACCGCGGAAACATCGAGCGGCTCCTCAAGGGCGAGGAGCGAAAGCTCGGCCAGTCCGCCTGACCGCCGCTGCCCGTCCAAGTCGTGAGTGTGGTAAATTCCCCACGAGGTAGACCGATGGCCGCAATTGGCGTAGTTGGCACAGGCGCATGGGGCACAACCCTCGCCATAATCACGGCGAGGCGAAACCACGCTGTTCATCTGCTCGCGCGCACCGAAGCCGAGGCCCGCACCCTCAACGACGACGGCGAGCAGTCCCGCTTTCTCCCCGGTGTGCCGTTCCCCGAAGGCCTGCGCGTCACTTCCTCCGCCCGTGACGCCCTCGGCGACGCCGGTCTCGTCATCATCGCCACGCCCTCCCGCGCCTTCCGCCAGAATGTAATCGGTGTTTCCGGCCACATTTCCGAGCGCGCCATCGTCGTCAGTGCCACCAAGGGCATCGAGATAGCCAGCGGCAAGCGCATGAGCCAGGTCCTGGAGGACGAGCTGCCCGAGACGCTCCGCCCCGGAATCTGCGTCCTCTCCGGCCCCAACCTCGCTCGGGAGATTGTCGAGGAGCGGCCCGCCTCCACCGTGATAGCCTCCCGCAACCCCGACGCGGCCCGAACGGCCCAGGACATCGTCAACTCGCCGCGGTTCCGCGTGTACACCAACGACGACGTGGTCGGCGTGGAGTTCGGAGGAGCGCTCAAGAACATCATCGCCCTTGGCGCCGGAGTCTGCGAAGGACTAGGCCTGGGCGACAACGCCAAGGCCGGCTTCATAACCAGGGGCCTCGCCGAAATCGCCCGCCTGAGCGTCGCCGCCGGCGCCAACCCGCTCACACTGTCGGGACTGGCCGGAATGGGCGACCTCATCGCCACCTGCGCCAGCCCGCTGAGCCGCAACCACCAGTTCGGCGTCCAGCTTTCCAAGGGCCGCACGCTCGACGAGATCCGCGCCTCGATGACGAGCGTGGCCGAGGGCGTGGACACCACCGCGGCGACTGTGCCGCTCGCCGCCCGCATGAACGTCGAGATGCCTATCGCGCAGGCGACTCACCGCGTGCTCTTCGAGGGCGCCAAGGTGACCGAGGTCATCGCCGACCTGCTCGAACGCGCCCCCCGCCCCGAGCTCACCGGCATGGAAGCGTGAGCCCGCCAATCGTGTGTCCGGTGGCGCTCAGCCCGGCGTGGTGTACACCAGCGTCACCCAGTCGCCGTCCACGATCTCGTCCGACAGCGTTGCCCCCGCCGCGGCCACCGCGCTCTCCACGACCGCCCGGTTGTCCACGATTATGCCCGACGCGATGACGTAGCCGCCGTCCTTCACCACCCTCACCAGCTCCCCGGCCGATTCCGACACCACCTTCGCCGAGATGTTCGCCACCGCCACGTCGAACTCCCCCGCTCGCGCCTCCGGACGCGGCAGCGTCCCCTCCACCACCCGCACGTTGTGCTCCACCCCGTTCTCGCGGGCGTTCTGTTTCGCCACACGCACTGCCGACGAGTCCGCCTCGACCCCCAGGACACTCATCGCCCCCAGCTTGGACGCCGCGATGGACAGGATGCCCGAGCCGCACCCGAAGTCAAGCACCGACGCCCCCGGCGCGACCAGCCGCTCCAGCGCCTCCATGCACGACCGAGTCGTGGGATGGTGGCCTGTGCCGAAGGCCATCCCTGGATCGAGCACGATGACCACGTCGTCGGGCTCCGGCTCGTACTCCCGCCACGTCGGCTTGACCACCAGCCGCCGCCCGACGCGCAGCACGTGGAAGTGCTCCTTCCAGCTATTCTGCCACTCGTCCTCGTCCACCGTGCGGGCCATCAGCTCGGTCACCGGCCCAACGTGCGCCACCAGTCGCACGCCAACGTCTATGCGGTTGCGACGCTCGTCGGTGGAATCGTTGATGGGGAGATACGTCTTGAGCGTGACCCAGGCGGTCTCGCTGGGCGTCTCGCCTTCGTCGGGGTTGAAGCCGCCTTCCTGCTCCAGGGCCACACCGCCGTGCCCGTAGCGGTAGAAGATGTGGGACAGCGGCTCGACGAACTCGGGAGGTGCGCTGACGCTCAGTTCCAGCCACTTCACAGCGTCACCTAGCTGCCAGCGAGCGCGTCCTTGATCTTGCGGAGCCAGCCCTTGTCCCTCTCCGGCGCGTCCACGCCAAAGCTCAGCGCCAGCTCCCGGAACAGCCTCACCTGCTCCTCGTTGAGCGACTTGGGCGTATCGACGATCACCTGCACGAGCTGATCGCCCCGACGGTTCCGGCGCAGGTGAGGCACTCCCTTGCCCCTGTAGCGCAGCACCTCGCCGCTCTGTATGCCGGCGGGGATGCTCACCTGCAGGCCGTCCTCTTCCTCCAGCGTCGGCGCCTTCAGATCGGCCCCCAGCGCGGCCTGGGCCACGTTGATGCGCATCGCGTACAGGATGTCGTTCCCGTCCCGCTCGAAGAACTTGTGCGGACTGACCCGCAGCGACACGTACAGGTCGCCCGGACGCCCGCCGTTCGCGCCGTGGTCGCCCTCTCCGCTCAGGCGAATCTGGGTGCCGGAGTCCACGCCGGCGGGCACCGACACCTCCAGCTTGCGCCGCCTCTGCTCGCGTCCGGCGCCGCGGCAGTTCTCGCACGGGTCCGAGATCACCTTGCCCTCGCCCTGGCACGAGCCGCACGTGGTCACCTGGCTGAACTGGCCGAATATGCCCTGGTGCGAGCGGCGAATCCGACCCTGCCCGTTGCAGTTGGGGCACCTCGTCGGCGTGCTGCCCGGCGCGCTCCGGCTTCCCCGGCACTTCCCGCACACCTCGATGCGCCCGACGTCGATTTCCCTGTCCACGCCGAAGACCGCCTCGTCGAACGACAGGTCGATCACCAGCTCGCGGTCGGCGCCCCGTCGCGGCGCGTTCGCCCGCACCGTCGTCGGGCCGCCCCCGAAGAAGGCGTCGAAGATGTCGCCGAAGCCGCCGAAGTTGTCGAAGCCCTCGAAGCCGCGTCCCCCGTTTCCGCTCACGCCCGCGTGGCCGAACTGGTCGTAGCTGGCGCGTTTCTTGGCGTCCGAGAGCACCTGGTACGCCTCGTTGATCTCCTTGAACTTCTCGGTAGCGTCCGCAGACTTGTTGCGGTCGGGGTGATATTCGAGCGCCTTCTTGCGAAACGCCTGACGGACCTCCTCCTCGGAGGCCCCGCGAGCCACGTCCAACACCTCGTAATAGTCTCGCTTCTGAGTAGTCATCTACGGTCCAGGCTTCCAACCGCGCCCCATGCGGACGACAGGCTTACCACGCCACGGCATCAACGGTATGTCTGTGCGACATTTCACACGCCCCGAATTATAGCCACCAGCCAAGACCCTTTACAACCCGCGTGACGCGTTCGTCGCTGCTCAGCCGCATAGCGTTATTCCTCATCGCAGTACTTCAGCACGCCAGGTTCGGCCAACTCGAAACAGGTGTCGTGGGTCTCGATAACATCCCGATCGTCACTCAACGGTCTGCCATTGGCGGCCGTCAGATTGCCTTCCTCATCCTGCTCGACCAGCACACGGATATCAGACCCATCGGAGGCCATGGTGTAAAGCACCCCCGAGACATGGTACTTGTATCTCGGGCTGCTTGCGTATCCGCCAACTGGGACGTGAACCGCTATCCTGGACCCGTCGGGGCTCCACGATGCAATGCCGTTCCGCATTGGAAGTGTCCTGAACGCGGATCCGTCCTCCTTGATGATTAGCGTTCCCATCAATATTTCGGAACCGTTAGGAGACGATGAGGTGTCCCACAGTGGTCCTGCCAAGTTAGATTGAAAATAAGAGCGCGGATAAAGGAGAATCGAGTCTAACTCGGAGCCGTCGAGAGCCACAGTTTGAAGTTCTGCAATGTGGCAGTCCGTCTTCGAGAGTCTTGAGAAAGTAACACGCTGGCTGTCAAGAGACCATGCTGGGCGTGTTGACTCCAAGGCCAAGCCTATTTCTCTTGGCTCACTTCCATCCGCTCCGGCAATGTACAAGGCCCAACTCCGGATGGATCTATCGCTGCATGGTCTTACCAGCCCTCTACTGCTGAAGAACGCGATGCTTCGCCCGTCAGGAGACCACACCGGGGGCGAATCCATTCTTGCTACCACCGAAGGAGCGACAATTCTAGCATCTGAGCCATCGGCCCCCATTACGTGAATTGTGTTTTTGTAATCTTCGTTGAGTGAGACGAATGCGATGCGAGTCCCGTTAGGGGACCAAACAGGATGGAAGTCAATTCCCCAAGTCTTCGAGAGGCGGCGGCGGTCGGAGCCGTCAAGCTTGGACGACACGACTTCATAGTTATGGTCTTCGGACCATGGCAACCATCCAGT
Organism: Dehalococcoidia bacterium; assembly: GCA_034421955.1. GTDB lineage: Bacteria > Chloroflexota > Dehalococcoidia > Lucifugimonadales > CATOSD01 > CATOSD01. Next base: position 26,479 of record DAOUJZ010000051.1, read on the forward strand.
GGAGTATCGTTCGAAAGCCGTGTAGGCAATTCGACTTCCGTCGGGCGACACGTTCGGAAAGATGGCGTCGTCAAGGGACTCCAAACGCGAACCTGCGGCGTCAACCATGTACGCGACCCTGTTGTGAAAGAACACTATCTGCGCGCCGTTCGCGGCCCACTGGGGTCTCTGATGGCTATAGTTGCGTACGCTTTTGTCATGTTCGTCGGCCATACCACTCTCCAGGTTCATTGCCGCGCAAATTCCAAGGACAAACAGGCCCATTACTAAGGTGCCTGCCACGCCAAGAACGGCCAGCGAGCCTATCAGAATTCTGGAGACGATTCTCATTGGAGCTTTCTCGCTTCTAACTTATGCCTCACCATGGCCAATCAATCGCGTAGCGCAGAAAGTTTGACCATAGACCCCTGAACAACATAATGATAAACAGCACTCCGAAGACGGCCAGAGCACTAACCACTACTTTGAAGAGCCTGCTTTCACCGGGGATCCAGCTATTCCGATCCATGATCACATGCTCCTCACGGAACCAATGTCTGGTACAGCGCTTTGATAACGATGATCATCAGTTTGCCCTCTCTTTCGGCTCGCCTCTACGCGCCCGCCGTTAGGCGTATGGCGTGGTGGCCCGTGGCACCGCTGGGCAGGGACTTGCGCACCTCGGCGGTCTGCACGTCGCCGGCGCCGTCGGTGGCGCGCACGCGGACGCCGAACTCCGGCGTGCCGGGCACGGGCAGATCGGCGCGCCAGATGACCCAGGTGTATGGCGACAGCGGTTCGCTGATGCTGTCAGCCGGCGTCCACGTCGCGCCGTCGTCCAGGCTCACCTCGACGTTAGCGATGCCCCTGTCGCCCGCGAACGCCACGCCGCCCAGCGACACCGTCCCGCCCTCGACCAGCGACTCGTGGGACGGCACGTCGATGCGCGAGAACGTCTTCACCCAGGGCACGTCCGTCCAGCCGCGCTGCTGCCAGTACCCCCGGAAGTCGTGCACCACCGGCTCGATCTTGGTGAGCCACTTCACGTGCTTCAGCCCGAAGAAGCCCGGAACTATCAGCCTCGCCGGGAACCCGTGCTTGCTCGGCAGAGGCTCGCCGTTCATCTGGTACGCCACCATCACCTCGTCCCGCATCGCCATCTCCAGCGGTATGCTCTCGCTGTAGCCGTCCTGGGCGTGAAACGCGATATCGACCACGCTGGGCTTCAGCCTGGCACGCTCCAGGAAGGCGCGCAGCGGCACGCCCCTCCACTTCGCGTTGCTAATCAGGTCGCCGCCCACCAGGTTGCTGATGCACTCCAGCGTCACGTACTCCTCCACCGCCGGCATAGCGATTAGCTGCCGGTAGTCGACCCAGTACGGTACCTCCACCTGCCCGTCTACTTCCAGGATCCACCCCTGCTCCTTCACCTCCGGGTCGATGAAGTTCTTGGAGACGATGTAGAACTCATCGTTCGGCGTCACCTCCGTGGACAGCACCCCCTGCGTCCGGAAGGTGCCGCTCGATCCCATCTGCCCGCCCAGCCTGTCCGTCGCCAGCTTCAGGCCGATAGCGATGCCCGCGATTATCGCGGCCCACACGCCCGCCTTCTTGAGAAAGGCCCGCCTGTCCGACGTCCCCGTCGACGGTCCCGCGCCCTCAGTTACGCCCTGCGTCTCGCCCGAGAAGAAAAAGCCGATGACCAGCGCGTACACAACCGCCGAGCCGATGGATGTTACCTGGAACCCGAAGGTGCCGCCCACTACGACGGCGCCGAAGAGTCCGCCGCCGAACAGCGGCACCAGCACAAGCTGCGCCGCCAGCCACAGCGCCAGCGCTAGGCCCAGCGCGTACACCCACACCAGCAGCTCCGACGCGGCCCGCCACGCTACGAAACGACCGTACAGCGCGGCCAGCGCGCCACCGGCGATCACCTGCGCCACCACCAGCCCGGCGAACATCAGCGGCTTCGCGTTGAAAAGCAGGTTCTCCAGCAGCAGGTCGAACAGCTCCGGCGGCAGGTGCATGGTGAACCAGTCCGCGGCGAGCTCCAGCACCGACTGCGCGCTGACCACCGACCGCACCGCGAACGTGAACAGCGCCATCCCCACGGCCCCCAGTGCGCCCCAGAGGAAGTGCTTGCGGGCGTCCGCCCACCCGGACTTGTTCTTGTCAACCGCTCCGTTCACAGCGCAACCCCAACCACAGAATCGCAGACCCCATTCATCCAATATACCCAATCCAACCTTGCCTTCGCCACTTCCCGCGCTTCCATGTGACCCTTCAGAGTCAATGGGGTAGAGTCGTCCATGCAAGGCCGCCGACAACCTTGCCCGGATGCATCACATGGCCCACAATGCGGAGTCTCAACTGGTAGCCCGCGGACTTAGCAAGATGCCAACCCTCTACATCGTCGGCACACCCATAGGCAACCTCGAGGACGTCACGCTGCGGGCGCTCAGGGTACTGGGCGAGGTGGACCTGATCGCGGCGGAGGACACCCGCGTCACTCGCCGCCTGCTCGCCCGCTACGCCATCGACACCCCGCTCGTCAGCTACCACGAGCACAGCGGCCCGGCGCGCCTGCGAGCCGTGCTGGACGCGCTGCGCGAGGGCGACGTGGCCCTGGTCACGGACGCCGGTATGCCCGCGGTCAACGACCCCGGCCAACGACTCGCCCGGGAGGCCGCAGCCGTTGGCGCGTCCGTCGTCGTCGTCCCCGGAGCGTCGGCGGTGACCGCCGCGCTCGCCGTGTCCGGCATTGCCGCGCCGAAGTTCACACACCTGGGCTTCCTCCCCCGTCGCGCCGCCGACCGCAGGCGTCTGCTGGACTCGCTGGCGAGCCATCCCGCACCGCTGGTCGCGTTCGAGACGCCCCACCGGCTGCGCGCCGCCGTCCAGGACGCGCTGGACTCGCTCGGCGACCGCGACGTCGCCGTCTGCCGGGAGCTGACCAAGCTGCACGAGGAGACCTTCAGGGGCACGCTCTCCCAGGCGCTGGCCCACTTCACCGAGCCGCGTGGCGAGTTCACCCTTGTCATCGAAGGCTCCGCGGACGGCGAGGCGGACGCGGAGCACCGCGAAGGCGCCGCTCGCCGCCTGCTATCCCGGCTGCGGGCCGAGGGCGCCACCGCCCGGGACGCCACCGCCCGCGCCGCGTCCGAGTGCGGTATCAGCCGCAGCGCCGCCTACAGGCTCTGGCTGCAATCCGGCCAAGACGCCGACCGTTTGTGATAACATTAGCAATCGATCCGGAACCTCGGGGTTACCCATGACCGAGCGCATACTCGTGGCCGTCGCGTGGCCCTACGCCAACGGCTCGATTCACATAGGCCAGGTGGCCGGCTGCTACCTGCCCGCCGACATCTTCGCGCGCTACCACCGCATGAAGGGCAGCGAGGTGCTCATGGTGTCCGGCTCCGACGCCCACGGCACCCCCGTGACCCTCACCGCCGAGCAGCGCGGCGTCACCCCCGAGCAGGTCTACGAGGAGTACCAAGCCGAGTTTCTCGACAACTGGGAGAGGTTCGGCATAACCTTCGACCTCTTCACCACCACCCACACCGAGAACCACCAGCACGTCGCGCAGGACATCTTCTCCCGGCTTTACGAGCGAGGCCACATCTACAAGAGCACGATGGAGATGCCCTACTGCGACGCGGAAGACCGCTTCCTGGCCGACCGCTACGTCGAGGGCGTGTGCCCCCACTGCGATTTCGACGGCGCGCGCGGCGACCAGTGCGACAACTGCGGCCGCACCCTGGATCCGCGCGACCTGAAGGGCATCGCCTGCCGCATCTGCGGCAGCACCCCGGAGTTCGCCGAGACCGAGCACTTCTTCCTGAAGCTGGTCGGCTTCGAGGACACGCTGCTGGAGTGGTCACGGAAGCAGGAGCACTGGAAGTCGAACGTCAAGAACTTCACCATCGCGTTCCTGGAGGGCGGCCTCCGCGACCGCGCCATCACCCGCGACATCGACTGGGGCGTCCCGCTGCCGCTGGAGGGCTACGACGGCAAGCGCATCTACGTCTGGTTCGAGGCGGTCATCGGCTACCTGTCCGCCTCCATCGAGTGGGCCAGGAACCGCGGCGAGCCGGACCGCTGGGAGGACTTCTGGAAGGGCGAGAGCCGCTCGTACTACTTCATGGGCAAGGACAACATACCCTTCCACACCATCATCTGGCCCGCACTGCTGCTCGGGTACGGCGGCCTGAACCTGCCCTACGACGTGCCCGCCAACGAGTACATGAACCTGGAGGGCTTCAAGCTCTCCACAAGCCGCAATTGGGCCATCTGGCTGCCGGAGTACCTGGACCGTTACGACCCCGACGCGCTCCGCTACGTGATCGCGGCGGGTATGCCGGAGACGAGCGACTCCGATTTCTCCTGGCGTGAGTACGTCAGACGCAACAACGACGAGTTGGTGGCAACTTACGGCAATCTGGTCCACCGCGTGCTGACCATGGTGAGCCGCAACTTCGACGGCGTGGTGCCCGAGCCGGGCGAATCCGACGACGCGAGCGCCGCCCTGCTGGACGAGGCACGCAAACGCTTCGCGCAGACCACCGCCAGTCTCGAGGCCGTGCGTCTCAGGCTCGCCCTCAACACCGCCATGGGCTTGGCGCAGGCGGCGAACCGCTACCTCGAGCAGTCGGCCCCCTGGCGCGCCGTGCGCGAGGACAAGGCGAAGGCCGGCGCCGCGCTGTGGACGGGCCTCGCCGTCATCGACTGCCTGAAGACGCTGCTCTACCCCTTCATCCCGTTCAGCTCGGAGCGCGTCCACGCCATGCTCGGATTCGAGGGAAGCGTGAGGGAGGCCGGCTGGGGGTGGGATCCCGCGGCGACGGTGCCGGGAAGGCGAATCGGCCGGCCCGAGCCGCTTTTCGCCAAGCTCGACGAGGCGCTCGCGGAGTCCGAGACGCAGCGGATCGGCGCGTAAGCCGCCGCCGGATAGCTGACTTTGCAAGTAGCGACCACCATCTACGCGCCCATCGAAGAGCGGCTGGCCCGCGTGGAAAGCAGCCTCAGGGCGATGCCGGAGATACGCTCCGACTTTCTTGCCAAGCTGCTCTCCCACGTCTTCGACACCGTCGGCAAGCGGATGCGCCCCGCGCTCACGCTGCTGTCGTCCTCGTTCCACGACCACGACCACCGCGTGACCGAGATCATGGCGACGGCGGTAGAGGCGCTGCACATCGCCACTCTCGTCCACGACGACACGGTGGACAACTCCAGCGTGCGGCGCGGCAGGGCCACACTGAACAGCCTGTGGGGCCGCAACGCCGCCGTTCTCGCCGGCGACTACATCTTCGCCAAGTCCGCCACCTACGTCTGCGACACGGGCGACATCCGCGTCATACGCCGATTCTCCGAAACGATCATGGAGCTTTCCACCGGCGAGCTACAGGAGATGTCGGAGGCCTACAACGGCAGCCAGACGATGGAGCAGTACCTGGAGCGCATCTACAACAAGACCGCCTCGCTGTTCACCACAGCCTGCCAGTCGGGGGCCATTCTGAGCGGCGCGCCGGACGACCAGGTAGCCGCGCTCAAGGACTACGGCTACAACCTGGGGATGGCCTTCCAGATAATGGACGACATCCTGGACTTCGAGGCGTCGGAGGAGGACGTGGGCAAGCCCGTGGGCAACGACCTCTCCCACGGCACCGTCACGCTCCCGGTCATGGTGGCCCTGCGCAACCAACCCGACGACAACCCGGTCCGGGCGCTGTTCGACGGCCCCGGCGACGAGCGAAGCGTGAGGCTCGCCGTGGAGTTCATCGTCGGCTCCACTGCAATCGAGGAGTCCTACGCGGTCGCCTCCGACTACTGCCAGGCCGCCCGCCGGCAGCTAGACGCTCTGCCCAACACCCCGGCCCGCGCCTCGCTCGGAGAGCTCGTCGACTACGTAAACGCCATGCGCGCCTAGCCCCCGCTTTGCTCCCTTCCCCCTCGCAGGAGGAAGGGCCTGCCCTGAGCTTGCCGAATGGGTTAGGATGGGGGTGACGCCCTTCTAACGCACCACCCGGGCCCTGATTCCCGCTATGTCCTCCGCAGCAACCGCGGTCGGGTCCGCGTCCAGCAGCGCGAAGTCCGCCAGCTTGCCCACCTCGATCGATCCCGCCACGTCACCCATGCCCGACGCCTCCGCCGCGCCCAGCGTGTACGCCCGCAGGGCCTCTATCGGCGACACCGCCTGGCCCGGCGCGACCTGGCACCCGCCCCGCGAGCGGCGTGTCACCGCGGACCCGACGCCCACCATCGGGGCGGGCTCCACGACCGGCGCGTCGGATCCGGCCGACACGGGCACGCCCGAGTCCAGCAGCGAGCGCATCGCGTACAGCCAGGGCTGCACGTTCTCCGGCACCTCCGTCAGGTACTTGTCCCCCCGGTGGTGGACGAACGCCGGCTGCGTGCAAACGGCCACGCCCGCGCGTCTCACCCACCGCAGCAGGTCCGGCGGGCACTCGGAGCAGTGCTCTATGCGGTCCGCGAACGGGAGTGGCCACTCCCGGCGCGCCTCGGCGATGGCTCGTGCCGTCGCCTCGACCGCCTCGACCTCTACCGCGTGCACCGCCACCGGGAACCCCGCCGCGTGCGCCCGCGCCACCATGGCCGCCAGCTCCTCCGGCTGCGGATGAAGCGCTCCCGTCGTCGCCGTCAGCATAATCTTCACGTGACCGAGCCGCAGGGAGTCGTCGCCGTGGCCGTAGCCCATCCCCTCGGCGAGGAAGCCGTCCAGGTGGTCGTAGCCGGTCATCAACGTGATCCTGGGAAGCGGCACGCCGCCGGCTCTCAGCGTCCTGAACGTCTCCCACCGCTCGACCGAGTTGGTTGGGGTGGCGTCCACCACCGATGTCACGCCAAGCGCAGCGAGGCGCTCGCTCGCTTGCCTGACGCCGGACTCGAACTCGCCGCGTGAGCGCCGGGGAGTCCGGCCGTCCAGGTAGGCGTCCATCTCCAGCAGCAGACCGGTGGGCTCGCCCGCCGAGTCACGCTCGATCACGCCCGCCACCGGGTCGGGAGTGTGCGCGCCAATGCCGACGAGGGCGAGCGCCGCGCTGTTGAGCACGCAGGCGTGCCCGGAGCTGTGGACCAGCCTGACGGGATGGGAGGTCGCGGCGTCCAGGTCGTCGCGTGTGGGATGGCGGCGCTCCAGCAGGGCGGAGTCGTCGTAGCCGCGGCCCACTGTCCAGGAGCCGTCCGGCGTGGCCCGGGCACGGTCGGAGATTGCGCGGCGGATGTCGGCGATGGACCGAACGGCGTCCGGCCCGCAATCGACGTCGCGCAGGCTGGCGGCGTAGGCCAGCAGGTGCACGTGCGCGTCGACGAAGCCTGGGAGCAGGGTGCGGCCCTCGCAGTCTATCACCCGCTCGGCGCGCCAACCCGTGCGGGCGAGGTCCTCGTCGCGCCCGACCCACGCTATCGCCCCGTCCCGCACCGCCACCGCCGAGGCGCGGGGCAGCCGGTCGTCGAGGGTGATTACGTTGGCGTTGCGCAGCACCAGATCGAGCCGTGCTGCCGAATCGTCATTCCCGCGAAAGCGGGAATCCAGGGGACGGGTCTCGCGCATCGAATTTCGCGGCTACTCGGCGCTCCGTTCCCTTCCGACTAGCTGATGACGGACTTGGGCGTGGGCTCTATGCGGGTAACGACAATCTTGTCGCGGTCCAGCAACTCGCCCACCTTTGGCGCGATGTCGTTGGTCCACTCGTCGCTGCCGTAGACGGCCTCGTACAGTGCCTCGCGCTGCGCCTCGTCGTCGAATCGCCGCATCCAGATGTAGAGGTCGTCCTCCTCCTCGCCCACAAAGCTGCCGGCGATCACCATGCCCTTGGACACCTGGAACGGGATGATCACCTCTTCCATGAAGTCCACCCACTTCTGTCGCTGGCCGGGCTTGGTGCGATACTGCCTGAGCTCGTAGAACATCGTTCTCCTCCTGGATAGGTAGTGGGGCGACGCGACGCGCCGCCCGTTAAGTTACTCGTCGCGCTCCTCTGCGAGAGATAGAAGGTTGCGAACGAAAGTGTGGACCCTCGGGCGGGCGGAATCGACTTCGTAGTCCTCCATGTCGCCGTGGTGAAAATGGATGTGAAACCTCTCCGCGGCGAGAAACCCGAGGTAGATTGTCTCGTCGCCGAACTCCCTCGCCAGACGTTCGGTGGCGTTCTTGTTGTCGCGATGCGACCTGTAGCTCCAGCCCCGCTGCCGCGATGCGGCGATGACGGCCTGGGTGGCCGCGCCGTACAGCTTCTCGGCGGCCTGGCGGATGTCTCCTGCCTCGAACTCCGCATCCGACTGCGCGAGGTACTCGCGCGCCTGCGCCACGTTCTCGGCGACGGCGGTTTCGTAATCGAGGTTCATTTCGTATCTGCCCAGTGAAGTCACTCGGTCCGCAATCAAATGCAGTGATCAACATAACACATCGGGGAGCAGCGCAAAAAGGGGCGGCCCCCCTGCGGGAGACCGCCCCGATTGGCCTGTTAGGCCACTTTCGCGGCTCACGCCGCGTGCTTATCGGCTATTCGGCAGGCCAGCCGCCGGGAATCTCGTTGGCTGCGAGCGCGGCACTGACCGCGGCAGCCGCTTCGGGACTGACCCAGTCTCCCCAGATGTCGGAGTTGTTGCTGAGCCACCAAAGGGCGGTGGCGTTGGTATCGGCATCGGGGTTGGCGTCCTGCCACCGGACGGCTGCCTTGTAGATGTCTATGTTAAAGTCCCACTCGCGCAGCACGTTGATGACCTCGGGAGCGTTGGCCGGCAAGTCGGGATTGACGGCTATCAGGATGGTGGCGTCCTCATAGGCGCAGGCCTTCGTGGTGAACCAGCACTCGTCGGAGTAGGCCGGCTCCTCCAGGCGAACCAGGTCCAGCTTGAGAGCGGGGTCGTTGGTGCCCCACTGATAGCCGAGCCACGGCTCCTTCCTCTCGTATGCGCCGTACAGGTCGGCGTTGGCGGCTGCTCCGTCGCCGGGGTTAACGATGTGCACGTGGTCGTCCAGGCCATAGCCGGTGATCTGGGCGGCGTTTACGGTTTCGCACGCCCAGCCGATTACACAGGACACCAAACGGGCCTTTCCGCCCGTCTCCGGCGTAGCAAACAGCTGCTTGTATTGCTCATCCTTGAGGTCGTCTACACTGTCCAGCTCCGGATACTGCTCCTGGAGATACTTGGGGATGACGAACGCGGACTGCCAGTCCGAACCCAGGCTCTTGCCGACAGAGAGTACCGCTCCTTCGGATCGGGCCTCGTTCCAGGCCTCGTCCTGATTGGGCAGCCAGATTTCCATCGTTACGTGGGTGTCGCCACGCTTAAGGCCCTGGAAAAGCGGCAGCGTCGCGCCGAACTTCACGTCAGTAGGGTAGCCGTAGCCCTTCTCAATGAGATACTGGGCGATGCGGTTCTGCAACAGGGCGCTGGGCCAGTTCAGGTCGCCGAAGATGATGGTCGGCCGGGGAGGCATTTCCATCATGGCGCGCTCCTCCAGCGCCTTTGCGACGATTGCCTGAACAGTCTCCGCGTCGAGTTGGTCCTGCTGGGCCTGCATGACGGCGGAATCGACCGCCTTCTGGACGTCTTCGGCGCTCACTGCGCCCGCTTGCGCCTCCATGACGGCGTCCTGGACGTCCTTGGCCGTAACAGCGCTTGCCTGCGCCTCCATGACTGCCTTGGAGATGGCAGCCTGAACGTCGGCACCGGTGACCGAGTCTTCTGTCGCGGCCATCACCGCGCTCTCGACCATCTTCTGGATCTCCGCGGCCGATGCGCCCTCCTGGGCGGCCCCGGCGACCGCATTCTGTACCATTGTCTGAATCTCGGCCGCGGACACCTGGGACTCAGACATTCCTGCCATGGCCTGGCCGATCATTGCCTGAATGTCTTCAGACGTCACTTGCGGCTGAGGCGCCGGTTGGGATTCGGCCACAGCCTGGCTGACAATCCTGCTGAGTTGCGCCTCATCGATTTCTGCCGGCTCCTGGGAGCCGCAAGCGACGACGGCTGCGAGAGCAATCACCGCCAGCATGGCGACCGATAGAGCCAGCGCCCTTGGCGCTTTCATTCCTAGCATGTGCATGCACTTCCTTTCACAGTCTCGAGTCTTCCTCTGCATTCCGTATCTGACAGTTCACTTGAGTGTGTTCGGCTCCACCTCCTACCATTGGCCGCCTACTCGCGGCCTAGAACTCAGGGAACTAGTTCTGTACCCCTGACATGCAAATGTACGCACCTAACCCGCGCTCCTCATCGCTTCCTGCCGCTGAGCGGCTACGGACTGGGTGAGTCGGTCGATTATGATGGCGAGGAGTACGATTGCAATCCCTGCCAGAGCTCCATTTCCGGGCTGGTTCTTTTGCAGCGCGCGCAACACGTTGTCACCCAATCCGCCCGCGGCCACCATGCTGGCTATCGTAACCATGGCGAGCGCCATCATCGTTGTTTGGTTGATGCCCGCCATTATGGTTGGCAGCGCCATCGGAATCTGCACCTTTGTGAGCACCTGCCATGGCGAAGCTCCAAAGGAACGGGCGGCCTCCACGGTCTCCTGGGAGACCTGCCGGATCCCCAGATTCGTCAGGCGGATCACGGGGGGGACGGCATATATGATAGTAGCGAATATGCCCGCCGGCTTGCCCAAGCCGAAGAAGAGGATGCCGGGCAACAGGTAGACGAAGCTGGGCATCGTCTGCATACCATCCAGTATGGGTCTCATGATGCTGTCAGCCATCGTATTGCGCGCGGCGAGCACCCCCAAAGGGAGACCGATCGCCACCGAGATAGCTACCGCCACCACCATCAGCGCCACCGTGTCTATGGTGTTCTCCCAGTAGCCCATGTATCCCACGAACAACAGGGAGGCGGACGTAAACGCAAGCAGCCCCCAACGTCCAACCGCGAAGGCCAGAAGTCCAAGTCCCACTACAAGAGCGGGCCAGGGTATCCACTGAAGCGTATTTTCTATGTAGAGCAGCGAATAGTCGACTCCTGAACTCAGGCTGTCAAAAAGCCATGCTCCTTCCCGCGTCACCCAATCGACCACACCGTCGATGCCATCACTGGTGACCTGTCGTAAGGATCGGTCGATTGTTAGGCTGCCGTCGCTCGAGGTGCTGCTCGACACCGTGGTGTGAAAGCCCATGTTGGGCTCCCATATCAACAGGCTCGCCACCATCACCACCAAGACCACGGCCAGTCCGCCCAGCCACTTGTACATGGGAGGCAGAGCGCTCAGGGTCAGGCGCGGCGACTGGACCTCGGCCGGTGCTTGAATGTCATCGACACGCGCCATCTCAGACCTCCTCTTCGCCTTCGCCCGCGGTGTCAACCATGCCTGTCAGGAGCGCGCCCCTGTGGACCTCGCCGACCAGCCGCCCGTCCTCGTCGACCACGGCTATCGGGTGCTCCGTCTCGGCGGCCATGGGTATGATCTCCTCGATGTAGGCGTCGGGCGTCGTCGTCTTGGCGTCTTCCAGCTTGACGTTGTCCAGCTTGTCCACGCCACGACGGGCCAGCGCCGCCGCGCGATCCTCCGTGAGGATGCCCGCGAAGCTGCGCCGGTGCCCCAGCACGAACACCGCGTCGATGTCGTTGGCCTGCATCTCGTGGAGCGCGGCCCGCGGACCCTGCCAGGTGTGCACCACGGCGTCCGGCTGCTGCATGATCGCGCCGGCCTGGATGACCTTGGCGCGGGAAACGTCCTGCACGAACTCGGACACGTAGTCGTCGGCGGGCAGCGTCACGATCTCCTCGGGTGATCCCTCCTGCACAATCTCGCCGTCTCGCATGATGGCGATGCGGTCGCCAATTTTCAGCGCCTCGTTCAGATCGTGGGTAATGAACACTATCGTCTTCTGCACCTGGGTCTGCAGCGCTATCAGCTCGTCCTGCATCTCGCGCCTTATCAGCGGGTCCAGGCCGCTGAACGGCTCGTCCATCAGCAGCACCTCGGAGTCCACCGCGAGCGCGCGGGCCAGGCCGACCCGCTGCTGCATTCCGCCGCTCATCTCACGCGGGAAGTAGTTCTCCCAGCCGCTCAGGCCCACCGTGTCGATGGCGGACTGCGCCATCTCGTACATGGTGGTCTTGTCCAGGCCTCGAATCTCCAGCCCAAACGCCACGTTGTCCATCACGCGGCGGTGCGGCAGCAGCGCGTAGTGCTGGAAGACCATAGACACCTTGGAGCGCCTGAACTGCAACATCTGGTCGGGGCTGTACTCCCGAATGTCCTCGCCGTCGAAGCGGATGCTTCCCCTGGTGGCCTCTATCAGGCGGATGAGACATCGCACCAGGGTCGACTTGCCGCTTCCCGACAGGCCCATCACCACGAATATCTGGCCGCTGTCGACGTTGAACGACACATCGCGCAAGCCGACGACGTTGCCCAGGTCCTCCTGGATCTCCGCCCTGCTCTTCTGGATGTGCTCGCTCTCGAAGACGCGCTCGGGCCGTCCGCCGAAAACTTTCCACAGTCCGGAGACCTCTATTTCGTGGTTCTGACCGCTCATTTGACGCAGTCCTCCAAGGTCGCGTTTACCCGCCCAATGGCGCCGCGACGGTTGCCCAGTCCTCGATCTCCGTGCTACCGTAAGGCGCGCGGGCGCAGACGGGCCTCCCAACTACCCCACATTTAGCCGTCTAGCGCGCTTCATGTCAACTATAGCTATATTGTGTTTTCCACATGTCAATATGTCAACTCTCTGGTTTTCCACACTAGCAAGCAATCCCATTGAGGCAATGGCGGATTCGGCTCAGCGACGGCACCGCGCGGACAGCCGAGTGCCCCACCGGAGACCCGCATGATAGTGGTCCAGTGTGAGTTCGACGGCGCCGTCACCGAGGAAGACGTGGGCGCGGCGCTGCTCAAGATGTTCGGCCCCTCCGCAGCGGACGCTTTCCCCACACACAGCGAGGAGCAGCGCCTCGCCGCGCTGTATGCCCAGGTGACCGCCGACAGGCAGGCCATCCTCGACTTCGTCCTCAGTGTGGTCGTGGTCAGGTACGATTTCGACCAGTTCGTCAACTACTGCCGCGGCGAATCCGTTCGCCTGGCCATCGTCAGCACGGGTCTCGACCTCTACATAAGCCCTACTCTTGAATTGTTGGATTTCGAAGGCTTGGAAACCCACACGGGAAAGGCCACATTCGTGGGAAATGGAGTCAGCGTCGAATACGTCGGTCCTGGCGGCGTCTCAGTGGACCGTGGATTCAAGAGCGCGTTCGTGCGCTGCTTCAAGGAGCAGGGGCACACGGTTGTCTACGTGGGCGCCGGCGCGTCGTGCCTGGAGGCGGCTCGCGAAGCCGATTTCGCGATTGCGAGAGACGCGCTTGCGGACGCGATGGAGGCGGAGGGGCTGCCGCACTACACGTTCGACACTTTCGGAGACGTGGCGCGGAGCATCATCGAGATAGGAAAGATGCCCCGCGCCTAGACGGCGAGGGGCACTACTGGGGGCCGCTCTTCCTCCGCCGGAACAGGTCCAGGAACCTGGACTCGTAGTACTCGAACAGGCCCCACTGGTCCAGTTCCTGCTTCAGCGTTTCGGGGTTGCCGCCCAGCGACACCTCCCTGAACAGCCTCTCGATTCGCAGCACCGCCGCCTGCGGCACGCCGCCCAGATGAGGCTGCGGCTCCAGCAGTCCCCGCTGCCGCAGCTCCCGCGTGTTCTCACCGGCCGACATCGACGTGAACTCGTAGGCGAACTTCAGCAGCGCCAGGTCCCAGTACTCGTCGACGCCCACCATTACGACTGACATGTTCTCGTTGCGCCGGTCCAGGTCCTCGCTCAACGAGTAGGCTATGTCGTCGGTGACGCCGCTCACCGTGTCGTAGTTGTGGACCTCGTTCCGGTACTGGTACAGCAGACCCGAGTTGTTCGGACCGTAGGTGTCGGCCAGGTAGCGCAGGTATTCGTAGGCCTCATCGCGAAACCCTTCCAGGTTCATGGCATAGGTGGGTGTGACGATGGTCGGCCTCTCGGCAATCACCCTTCCCGTCCGCACCACGCCCTCCCGGCTCCGATCCTCCAGGTCCTCGTACATCGGCTCGGTCACCACGTAGTACTTCACGTTCGTGGTGCCGAAAGTGGCGAGGCTCTGCTTGGGCAGCCGGACTATCCAGGTCTGCTCTACGGCCCTAATCCAGTCTCTCTCGTCCAGCATCGCTAACGCCTTAGCCGCCGGCCGAGCGCCAGCCCGAGTATGCCCAGCCCGAGCGCGACCGCCGCGCCGTCGACAGTCCGCGGCCCGGCCTCGCTCGGCAGCGAGCACGCGCCGCCGCCCGGCTCTTGCTCCGCGGCCGCATCCGCCCCTGCGGCCGGTGTCGGCGGGGACACGGCCTCGGCGACCGTCACCGCAGTCGGCGTCGGGGCCGGCGTGGCCGTCGGAGCCGGCATCGGCGTTGGCGTAGCCTGCGAGCCGCTGATGAGGTCGCTCAGGCTGTACGCAGAAACGGTGGGGCGGGCTATCGGCGTGGGGCGAGCCCGCTCCCTCACGTCGATTTCGAGAAGCGGAGCGCCAATTGCTTCACGCCACTGGTTCTCCAAACCAAGCCGGTCCACTCCGTAGGTCGCACGCAGAGCGTCATCCATCTGCTCGCCAGACTTCAGTAGACGCATCAACTCCGTCATCGGATCCGGCCCGTACACGCCAACCATGAATCGGACAATGCTGCGAGCCTGCCCGTAGAAGATGATCACGTCTTCCGGGTCTCCGGGCAGCACCGGCATCGACGTCAAGTGAAGCAGTCTATCGGTCTCTATGGCGAACTCCACGGCCACGGTGTAGGACAGGCTGGGATCCACGTTGCCGAATTCTGCCAGGCCCTCGTCCAGCCATGCCGGGACCGACCGGAACGCGCTGTCGCCCGCGCGGTGCGTGAGAATGTGCGTCATCTCGTGGGACGCGGTGCCCCTCGCCAGCCGGCCGCTGCCGAGCACCAGCAGCGTGCCGATGTTGGTGAACGCCTGTCCCTCCGTGATCAGCTCACGCCTTATCGTCGTACTGCCGGGCGGCAGCGCCTCCAGCATCTCAAGCGTATTGTTGTACATCGTCACCCGGATAGGCTCGGTGGTGTCCGCGCCGACCAGCGGCCCAACCAGGGCGAGCGTCTGCGTCATGGCGTCCAGAATTATCTCGGCGCGCTGCTTCACCGGGCCGTGGTAGGCGACCGTTATAGCCCCGTCCTCGACCTCTTCCCACTCAAAGCGGGTGTCGACGTACACGAACCCCTCCGGCTCGGTTTCCAGCAGGTTTCCCTCGGTGTCCTCGATCTCGAAGTTGTAGGTGATCAGCGTCCCCGGCGGTATGAACTTCGCCGTAGTATTGGTGCGCCAGAGCAGCTCGCCGTCCACGATTTCAGCCGTCTCCTCCAGGTCGAGGTAGTCGTAGGACTTGCGCGGCTCGGTGCCAGTCTGGAACCGCACGCTGACCGCGTCGATGGGATTGTCGGACTCCAGGCTGACCCGAAAACGGATTCCCACCGGAAACTCGCTTGTGACCTGCGACGACAGCACCCGAATTCCCCCGTCCTGGGCGCGGGCGCCTCCTCCGTGCGCCGCGAGCGCCGCGATAGCCACCACTGCGGCCAAAGTGGCAATGCCCACCACGGCCAGAAGGCCGAATCGGAACCTCGGTCTAACCCTCGGCGGCATCTCCGCCCTCCTCCGCGTCATCTGCTTCCCCCACCGCTTCCAGCAGATGCGACAGGAACACCTCCTCTGTCACCGCTCCGCTGAACGTCACCGAGTCGTTGATCACGGTAAGCGGCACGCCCCGGACGCCGTACGCCTGTGCCAGCGCCGGAAACTCCTGTATCTCCACCACGTCCGCGGTCACCCTGTCACTCTCTATCGCCATTGCGTGGGCCACACGGGCCACGGTTGGGCAGTACTGTCAACTGGGTGTTACGAACACCTGCAGGTGCACGTCCTGCTTCAGTCCTTTCAAAGCTCGGCGCGTCTCCAGGGCCAGCGGGCTGCCCTTAGCCGACGTCGCCACGATGGTCTCCAGCAGCACGGGAAACTCCATGCCGGACGGCAGACCGTAGAAGCGCACGTTCTTCTCGCCGTTGGAACTGACGACGATGGCCGGTATCCGGCTTATGCCGTCCGCCGCCGCCCGCTGCTGGTCGGAGTAGAAGTCCACCACATCAAGGTCCAGCCTCGTCGACAGCTCGCACACCTCCTCCAGCAACTGCTGAGCCGGCGTGCAGGTCTGGCATTCCCGCCCCGGGATGTACAGCCCACCCATATCGTTCTTGGAATAGAGAGTCAGCCTCACGTCGCCCTTCAGCTCGAGGTCGAACTTGGACTTTACGGCGTCCCTGTCCTGCTGTCGAAGTATCGGCATCACAAAATCCTTCTATAGTATTGTACCAGTCCGGCCATGCCCGCCCGCCATCTCCTCCCATCTGCCTTCGTGGCTTTCCGCCCTGACTACTGCTCGTCTCCTAGCGACCGCCACGAGTGCGCGAGCCGCTGGCACATCGTGAACAGCGTCAGCGCCGCGATCGCCCCCAATGCCGCCAGCGCGGCAGCCGCGTACCAGTGCCCGGCAATCAGCCCGACTCCCAGCACCACCACGCGCTCGGGCCGCTGCATCAATCCCACCTTGCACTCTATGCCCAGACCCTCGGAACGCGCCCTGAGGTAGCTGACCATCAGTGAACCCACGAGAGCCGCGTACACGAGCGCCGCGCCCCATTCGGGACCTCGCTGTGTGTAATGCAGGAGCAGTCCCAGCAACACCAGGGCCTCGGCCAGGCGGTCGACCACCGAATCGAGCAGCGCCCCGAACCTGGTGGCCTTCCCCGTGCTCCGCGCCAGCGCGCCGTCCAGCATGTCGAACGCGCCCGACGCCAGCAGCACGGCCCCGCCGGCCAGCAGGTTGCCGTTGGCGATGAGGTACGCACTCACCCCGGCTATCGCCAGTCCGAGCAGCGTTACGGCATTGGGTCCCAGCCCGACGCGAGACAACGCGGCCGCGGCCGGAAGCTCGAAATAGCGCGTGATTGCCTTGCGGGCGGCGTCCCGTCTCATGCGTAGCGGCTCACAGGCGGCCCGCTACCGGGCCTCGCTTGGGACTGGGCGGACATCCACTAACGGACCATCGCCGGTTGGCGCGACTCTATCAATGTCTCGTAGTAGTCCATCACCTTG
Source organism: Dehalococcoidia bacterium (assembly GCA_034421955.1). Taxonomy (GTDB): domain Bacteria; phylum Chloroflexota; class Dehalococcoidia; order Lucifugimonadales; family CATOSD01; genus CATOSD01. Next base: position 43,614 of record DAOUJZ010000051.1, read on the forward strand.
CCGGCCACTATCTCCCACCTGTACTCGTTAGCCTTCTTCTGTCCGCTCTCGGCGAGCGTCGCGCGAAGTCCCCGGTCGTCGAGCAGCGACGATATGGCGTCCGCGAGCGCGTCGTCTTTCTTGGGCTCTACCAGGAGCCCCTCCTCGCCATGGGTTATAACGCTCGCGTAGCCGTCGATGTTAGTAGCCACCACCGGCTTGCCCGAGGCCATGGCTTCCAGCAGCACGATTCCGAAGCTCTCTCTGCCCGTGGCCGGCGAGCAGAATATGTCCGCCGATTTGAAGTACCTGACTTTGTCCTCGTCCGATACCCGGCCAAGAAACTCCACGTCCTTCAAGTTCCGCTCGCCCATGATCCGGTACGAGTCCTCGTCCGGCGTGCCGGCTCCCACCACCAGCAGCCGCAGATTCGGCCAGTCCCACTTCAGCCTGCTGAACGCGCCGAGCAGGTACTTCAGCCCCTTGCGCTTTTCCAGGCGGCCCACGAACAGCAGGTTTATCATGCCGTCTCGCAGGTGGGGGAAGGGCTCGGCCCCGGCGAACTCGTCGACGTCGATCCCGTTGGGAATGATGCGATACTCGGCCGGGAAATGGCCGTTGATGTACCGATATGCCGGAATTGATACCGCAATCCGCCCCTGCAGCCTGCGGAAGTGCCGTCTCACCACGCGTTTCACTCCCACGTGGTAGAGCCAAGTGCCCTGGAAGGAGTGGAACGTCCCAACGTTGGGTGTGCCCATTGAAACCGTCTGGCTCAGCACGTTGAGCGGCACAAACCCTGAGAACGGCTCGTGCAGGTGCACAACGTCGAACTTCTCACGCTGGAGCATCTCCTTGATACGTGGTTGCAGCCAGACGGAAAATGAGACCCGCGCGATTGATCCTCCGCTGGGCACCGGCACCGGCCTGCCCATGGGGATGAAGTCCTCGTCCTTGATGGACTGGGGGGCAGAACACGGCGCTATCACGCGCACGCTGTGGCCCCATTCGCGGAACTGCCCGGCAAGCTTGTTGATGTGCACCGAGACGCCGCCCGGGACGGCGTGGTCGTAGGGCGATACGAATGCGATCTTCATACGCCTCGGCCCGCGTCCGTCGTCATAGACCGGTCCCCCTGGTGTCCATGTTGGCGGGCCTGTTGGTGAAACTGCCGTCTGGCGCCTACGGCCCGGTTCGGCAGGGCCGATTCTAGCATCTACAATCCCGCGATTCAACCCAAACGTCCGCCTGGACGTCGGCGCGAGTCGTGCTGGCCGCTACCTTCCACGAGGCCGACACAGCATCGCTTCGCCGAGACTTGGGAGCAGCGTCCTGGTCTGGTAACATACCCTTTCGGCGAAGGTCGGAGCCGTAAGCTGCCGCCTTCTAACACCGCACACGGCTGATGCAATGTCGATGCTTTGGAACAGCTCCCGTGAAGAGGTCTACGGCGCCGAGTGGGTGGTGCCAGGAGTCCTCGCCCGCTCCCAGCGCCCCGGCTACCCCGTGGACCGGCCCGCTCCAGGCAGCGTGGCCGACTGGGCGGAGCGTGTCCGTGAAATGGGCGTCCGCGGGATTCTGTGTATCCTCGACGAGCCTCAGCTTGCCCACTACGACGAGACCGGCCTGGACGGCGGCGGCCTGCTCGAGTTCTACCGCTCGCAGGGGTTCGCGGTGAGCCACGTGGCCGCCGACGACCACAAGCTGCCACCCCTGTCGAAGGCTGAACTCGACGAGGTCTGGCGCGCGTTCCAGCGGCTCAACCGGCCCGTGCTGGTGCATTGCAGCGCGGGACGCGACCGCACCGGCGCCGCCCTCCAGCACATTCTCGCCCGGCTCGGCGGCGACGCCTGACGCTGACAACTCACAGCCGTTCTGCTATAATTTCCTGACCCCGAGGTGGAGCCGCCAAGCACCGGCGGACGTGCCGAAGTGGCGGAACGGCAGACGCGCTACGTTCAGGGCGTAGTACCCGCAAGGGTGTGTGGGTTCAAATCCCTCCTTCGGCACCAAACCTTTGCCACCGGATGTTACATTGCGTGCGCTTGTAGCTCAGTGGATAGAGCGCAGCCCTGCGGAGGCTGAGGCCGTGGGTTCGAGTCCCGCCAAGCGCGCTTTCCCCACGACGCGGACTCGGTGGGCGGCGTGGCGCAGCAGATGGAGGCGCCGCGCCTCGGCCGGTACTGGGGCGATTAGCTCAGGCGGTTAGAGCGTCTGTCTTACACACAGAAGGTCTGAGGTTCAAGTCCTCAATCGCCCACCAGTTCACAGCATCGCCGGAGCCAAAAGCGTCGACGCGTTGCCACGGCTGCCTGCTCGGTTGCTCGAGGAGCGAAGTCGATGATACAAGTATCGAGTGAAGTCGCGTTGTGCACTCTGTTCCGCATTCCCCGAGATTTCCGGATGGTCACTCGCCTCTGGCCCACTCTATTCATCGTGTTCGCTATCACCTCCCTGGTGGCAACGCCCGCTTGTGAGCGAGATTCGGACGGCAAAGAGAGTCCCACACAAGCGTCCCAGCTGACGGCAACTACAGCGCCACCGGGAACAACCACTCCGAGTCCGACTCACATCCCTGCTGGTTCTGTGACGCCGGGCCCGGGTCTCGATGAGGCCAGACCCGGTAAGCCAACCGGAACCAGCGTCCCGGCGCCGGCAGCGACTCCGACAGGAGTCCGACCGGACAGACACTCTATCGGTCGGGACGGGTCTCGATGTAACAACAGCGCCCAGATTACACCGCATTGGACCTCGGATGGCTCCCACATCGTGTTTGGCCATGCCGGAAGAGTATACGTCGTAGACACGAGCGGCTCTAATCTCGTCTCTTTATCGGGATCATTCGAGCCGATTGGACTAGACTGTGAGGAGACTGTAGAGATAGACGTTTCCCCTTCACCTTCGCCCGACGGCTCTTCGGTTGTCTACACAACGCTCAGATACACAGAAGCTAAAGCGGGGGATCACACTTACGAACTCGCGATACAGCCCATGGGTGGCGGCGAGCGGCAACGGCTCACGAATGACGAGTGGAATGACGTGAGCCCCGCCTGGTCACCGGATGGGTCGCGAACAGCGTTTGTGTCGGAGCGGGAAAATGGCCCGAGGGTATTCGCAATCGCCCCGGACGGGTCCAACGAGCTAGACATGGCTCCCCACGTCAGAGCCCAGACCGATGCCCCCGTCTGGTCACCGGACGGCAGCCGTCTGGCCTTCGTGGCGGAGGAGGGGAAGTACTACGAATCCGTAAAGTGGATCTATCATCCAAACGCCTTCACGAGTGTCGAGAGGACCAGCACTTATGCTCACGAGATCTTTCGTGAGGCTCTCTACGTGGTTGACGCGGATGGATCGAACCTGACCAAGCTCGCATGGGCTGACGTGACAGATGAGCCGCCACGCACCCGCGCAGATGAATGGGACCTGTACCGCGCTCCAGAGGAAGAAGTCACCAGGTTCCGATGGTCTCCGGACGGCAGTCGAATCGCCTTTGTCGCCCGTTACTATGGTGAACCGGACGGGCTGTATGTCGCGAACACCGATATTTCGCAGGTGCGTCAGGTACTCGACCTTTCACAGACCGTGGAGTCCGAACAGCAGGACCCGGGTCGGGTGCTTGAGATTGAATGGTCGGCCGATGGGACCGAAATCAGCTTCGAGGCCGGATACAGGAACTACTTCTCCAGGGGATACCGGAACAGTATAGCCAGTGTATACACCCTAGACGCCGATGGATCAGGGCTTCGCCAGATAATCGACAGGGAGGATCTGAGAGACTACCTGAGATGGCCGGACAAGGTGGTGGGGGAGGGTCCCAGGCGAATAGTGAGATATACGCATAGCACAGGACCAAACTCTCACCGTGAAGTCGAAGGATGGATGTTGTCGACTATTGGCTGGGGAGACTCCGACGAGAGTGTGCTGGTTAGAACAGCAGGCGATCGGCTGGTGGCGGCGAATCCCGTGCAGAGAGATGCCTCTGAAGACGCGGCGTTATGCGGCGACAACCAGGTCGTACCCGACGCGGAGTCGAATATTGGCCTGGTAATCGACTGCCTCGTACTCCTGGACGTCAGGGACGAATTGGCAGGTGACGAAGTGTTGTATTGGACAGCCGACTCCCCTATCCAGGATTGGCCGGGGATCACTATTGGAGGCAGTCCAGCCCGTGTTCATGCCATCGAGTCCGTCCCAGGCGTAATTCTAAACGGCGCAATCCCGCCCGCGATCAGCAGGCTGACCGAACTGAGGGTGCTCGACCTGGAAGGGAACGAGCTGAGTGGCACCATCCCACCTGAGCTGGGAAGGCTCGACAAGCTGGAGATTCTGGACCTGGGACACTGGGGCGCAACGCACAATAGCTTCACGGGCGATATCCCAGCAGAATTGGGAAACCTCACCAATCTAAAGGTTCTGGATATGAGCTATGGCGGGCTGGACGGCAACATACCGGCGGAGTTAGGCAATCTGGCGGCACTGGAGGAACTCGATCTCTGGAACAACCCATTGCGTGGGCAGATACCACGTGAGTTGGGCAGGATGGTGAGTCTCCGGGTGCTGTATCTAGGAGGCTACGTCAGCAGGCTAACAGGGACTGTGCCACCAGAGATGGCTGATCTCACAAGACTGAGAGACCTGCAGTTGTCCGGGCCACGACTCACCGGGTGCGTCCCCCGGGAGTTGCGGGATGTGCCGGAACTCCATGTGAAACTTCCCTTCTGCACTGCGCAGGTCACCCGTGAACTCCTGCCCGTGAACACTCACCAAGCGGGCCCCGTCCTGTCGAGCGATGGAGCGCTGCTTCTGGAGATGCGAGACATCTTGAGGGGAGTGGCCACACTAAACTGGGACTTCGAGACACCTATGCACCAGTGGGAAGGAATCGCGGTCGACTCCCAATCGAACAGCGTCACATGGCTGGCATTGCCAGACCGTGGTTTGACCGGCAGCATTCCAACTGAACTGGGTCAACTGCGAGAACTTCGAAATCTAGACCTTTCGCAGAACATGTTGACCGGGTCCATTCCGGCCAGCCTGGGCCGGTTGCAGGAGCTGGAATCGATAAGACTGTACGGCAACCTGCTATCCGGCGAGATACCCCCGGAGTTGGGGAACCTCTCCAGGTTGCACTGGATCGACCTCGCGGGGAACGAGCTTACCGGGGGCATACCAGCGTCTCTAGGTGAACTAACTGAGTTGCGGGCGCTCAGCCTGGCCGGTAACCGCCTCACCGGGTCCATTCCGCCGGAGCTTGGCCACCTGGCGCTGCTCGAAGGGCTCTACCTGGGTGGCAACGATATGCGGGGAGAGTTGCCACAAGAACTCGCATCTCTCTCCCGCCTGGAGGTCCTTCAACTTCACGATATGGGAGTGACAGGAGCCATCCCATCCTGGCTGGGCCTGCTGTCGGAACTGACGTCGATCGACCTTAGCAAGAATAACCTCACAGGCCCGATCCCGCCGTCTCTGGGTGAACTCTCGAGACTGGAGCGTCTCCGGCTTTCCGAGAACAGTTTGACCGGCCCTATTCCAACTGAATTGGGTCGCATTACAGGTTTGCTGGGCCTGTACCTCAGTGAGAGCAGCCTCACGGGCGGAGTACCTCCTGAATTGGGTCAACTAACTAACCTGCGTCAACTGTATCTGGGTAAGAATGCCCTCACGGGTGGGCTGCCGGATGAGTTGGGCAACCTGGACGCCCTGGTCGATCTGATCCTCAGTGACAATCAACTGTCCGGCAGCATCCCTTCGGGGTTGGCCCTGCTGCCAAACCTTGAGTTCCTGATGCTGGACAACAACAAACTCACCGGGACCATCCCGGCCGAGTTTGGGCAATCCCCGAGCCTGGAATATCTGGACATCAGCTACAACAGGCTCAGTGGAGCGATACCCGCTGAATTGGGCAATGCGCCGAAACTGCGGACCCTGCAACTGCACAACAACAGGTTCAGCGGATGCAAACCGAGGGAGTTGCTGAAGATCGAATACCAGAATCTCTCTTCGGTGTACCTACCCTGGTGCTGAGCGCGTTCCGAGTTCCCTCGAACGGAGACAATCACTCTTGCGGGTGATCACCGCTGCTTTTGCAAGCCTCTAGATCTGACGCCGGGCCGCGTCGCTCTAGTAGCTGCGGAACAGCTCGCCCCATCCGGTACGCATGGCTTCGCGCACGCGCCGTCTGCCCTTGAATCGCAGCCAGTAACCGTTGTGGTAGACGTTCGACCCCGTGATGGCGAGATTGACCAGGGGCGACCTTAGCAGCAGATTCTCCAGCCGCTTCAACGGCCCCCAATACACGAGCTTCTGGAAGCGGCTCGCGAACGTGTTCTCAGACCCGGTGAAGCCCCAGTCCACGCTCGTGATGTCCTCGCCCGCGATGGCGATGTCCGACACCTTGCCACATCCCAGGCCCGCCTCGTGCGCCAGCCGTATGAACCCGATCGACATCGGGTCGAAGCCCATCATCCTGGCGGCTACGGCGTCTATCGCCACCTGGTCCGCGCTCGCCAGGATCACGTTCTTGGCGTGCCACCGCATCGCCCTGGGTCCGGGTCCGTCCCCCGCGAACGTGCCGTCCGTCACCGCGAAGATGCCCGGGTGTATCTCCTGCTGGATACGCAGGAGGTCCACCAGTGTCTCGTGGATGACCGAGTGGGTCCAGTGCCGGTTGTGGTTCAGTAGCCCGCCGAAGGCGTTCTTCATAGCCCCGGTAATGGTGGTGAATACGTGCGTCTTCATCGTGGGTAGATGGACGATGTTCTTGCCGGGCAACGCCTCCGGTATCTGGAAGCCGCGAGGGTACACTTTGTCCAGCACCAACATGGGAGAGCTTGGAGCGAAGTCCACCCAGCGCGCCTCCTCAAGGTGCAAGCTCTCCAGCCCATACCGGTCCTCGACCGCCTGGTGCTTGTTCTTCACCGCGCCCTCTCGCGCATCCACCACCACCGTTCCGTTGTGCGTGGGAATCAGGTCGCGGTAACCGTCCTCACGCAGCGCGCGGACCACGCCCTCCAACTGCCACGGCGTGGTGGAGCAGGCGGGGTAGTAGTGCTGCCACGAAATGTTGACCTTGAGCAGGGTGGGCAAGTCCTTCGACAGGCTCTCCTCGTAGCCGGCCAGGCGCATGGCGCGCCCAACATCATCCAGCACCGTTTCGGGCGAGGTGTACACCACAGCCACCGTGGGCCTGGTTCGCGGACCGGAACGCTTCGCCGGATCAACGTATGCCTGGATTGTGGAAGCCATCGACACCCCCTCGCATATGCTGGACTCGAGACTCACCGAGGGACGGCGCGCGCCTCGAGGGTGAAACACACAATTGTTGAGTTGATTATAGAATCTCCGCCGGGTTCAGTCTACGCCGGCGCGATGCGTATGCCGACCCAATGCGTATTGAGACTGCCCGGAGCGCCCTCCTAGTCTCAGTCGCTGTTGCGCTGCCCGTCAGCCTATGCTAGAATGCGGCGCGGTCGCATAGCTGTTACCATGGCAAACCTGCAACGCTCGTGGACCTTGGTGATAAAATGCCGGCTTGAACTATTATCCGGGAGGATGTCACCAGATGGTGTTCCAAGACAGGACGCTCGCTTGCGTGGAATGTGGAGATTCGTTCATATTCAGCGTGGACGACCAGCAATACCACCAGGAAAAGGGCTACACGAACGAGCCAAAGCGATGCGCGCCCTGCAGGCAGGCGCGACGCGCCGAGCGCCGGTACGGCGACAATTTCGGGGGCGGTGGGTTTGGCGGAAACTTCGGCCCCCGCCAGATGTACCCAGTCACATGCGCCCAGTGCGGCGCCGATGCAGAGGTTCCTTTCCGCCCGCGCGGAGACCGGCCCGTTTACTGCAACGACTGCTACAGGCAGCAGCGCGACTTCCAGCGCAGGTCATACCGGTAAGTCCGCGTCCCATCGTGGGGGCTAGGCGAGCTTCGTCCGCGGCGCAGCCATCACCACATAGCGGACCACACACGGCCCTGCCGGTAGCGACGCCGGAGGGCCAAGGAGTTGCATGGCTAAGAAAGAGGCCATAGAGGTCGAAGGCACTGTCACGGAGGCGTTGCCAAACGCCAACTTCCGGGTCGAGTTGCCCAATGAGCACAAGGTTCTCGCCTACGCCTCGGGCAAGATGCGGCGCTACTTCATCCGCATCCTGCCCGGCGATCGCGTGCTGGTGGAACTCTCTCCTTACGACCTCACCCGCGGCCGCATCACCTACCGCTTCAAGTAAGCCCGGGCTGACGGACGTCACCCCGACATGGGGCGCTGCCAGGCCCCTTCTACGCCAGCGCGCCCAGCTCGATCACTCCGACCCCATGTTCCGCGGTTACGCGCGTCCCGTACTTCTCGCACAGCCGCGCCGCCGTCTGTAACGTTCGCTCCGCGGACTCACGGCTGGCCATCACCGGGCGGCCTCGCTGCGAGCGCGGCGTACCGTACCCCAGTTCGATGGGATGCAGAACTATCTTGCTCGCGCCGCTCCGGCTCAGCCGCAACTCCGCTACCACGCTCTCCCAGTAGATGGCGTTGGCCGTGAACCCTCGCGTATCGTCCTGAGACCTGAAGTCGTAGAAGTCGGCGGGCGTCGCCTTGCCGTCGAGGCCCACCGCCTCGTAGAGATCCACAGGCAGTCGCGGCACCACCTCGTTCTGGAACATGAGATTGCCCAGGCTGTAGAAGATGGGCCGGTTCCCGTAGATTTCGATACCTCGCAGAAAGTGCGGCCCGTGGCCGAACACAGCGTCCACTCCCTCGTCCACGCCCCTTCTCGCGAATGTCTGTATGAACTCCGCCGGGTCCTCTTCCGTCGTGCCGTGCTCGTGGGTGTGAATGCTCATGAACACCCAGTCCGCCTGCCGACGCGCCTCCCGCACCCACCTCAGTATGCTCTCCACGTCGCGCTCGTCCGGCGACGTCCGCACCGCGAAACCGTCGCCCCGCGTGAACGTATGCCCCAGCGTCCGCAACCTGTCGGGTTCGTCGCCACCGCCGCCGCCGAAGCCCATCTCGGCCTGCTTGGCGCGCCGGTCCGCGAAACCCAGCGCCTCGTCCAGCCGCCGCAGTTCTTCGAACGCCCGCGAGTCGACGACGTGCTCAGCGGACCACCCCAGGGCGCTCACACCGGGCCGCCCGTGCAGATCGTGCCGCTGCTCCCCGGCGGGCGATGCCGGATCGAACGTCGAGGTGCACGACAGCAGCGCAACACGCCCCGCCGGGGTCTCCACGTACACCGGCGCTCTGGCGTCGCTCAGGTTCCGGCCGATGCCGGAGAAGGCCAGCCCCGACCTCTCCAGGTTCAGCAGCGTGGTCATCAGACCGCCCTCGCCATAGTCGTAGCAGTGGTTGTTGGCGCACGACACCATCGTAATGCCCGCCCACTGCAGGTCGTCCAGCAGATCGGGGTCGGCTGCCGTCCATATTCCGCCGGACGCCGCGGCCGGCGCCGGCTCGAAGCGGTGTATCTGCATTTCCAGGTTCGTGAACGCCGCGTCCGCCTCTCTCAGCAGGTCGACCAGCGACAGGAAGTTGTTCTCTCTGAACAGGGCCAGCGGCCTCGCGATCATGCTGTCGCCCGTGGCCGACACAACTATCTCGCCTCGCTGTGCTTCGTACACCTCGCACCTCCCTTTAAAACCGTCCGCCTCCCGTCCGGCGGCCGGCGCCCGGAATCATACCACACGCGCCCGCGCTTGCCCGCTCTCCGCGCCTGCGCTAAGCTAGGGCCTCAGGCCAACCACAGCGCGCAGGAGGACAGACCATGAACGGAGCGGACGCCATAGCCGAGGTGCTGAAGCGGGAGGGTACGGAGTTCCTGGCGTGTTTTCCGGCGCAGCCGCTGATTGAGGCCTGCGCCCAGGCCGGCATCCGCCCCATCCTGTGCAGGCAGGAGCGGGTCGGCATGGCCATTGCGGACGGCTTCAGCCGCACCAGCGGCGGCAAGCGTCTCGGCGTGTTCGCCATGCAGCAGGGGCCCGGCTCCGAGAACGCATTCCCCGGCGCGGCCCAGGCGTTCGCCGACAACGTCCCCGTCCTGCTCATCCCCGGCGGCGAGCCGACCTCCCGTTCGTTCACGCCTCCCGGATTCAGCGCCACGGACAACTACCGCAGCGTCACCAAGTGGCTGGCGGAGATCAACCACGTCGAGCGCGTGCCTGAGCTCATGCGACGAGCGTTCCACCACCTGCGCAGCGGCAAGCCCGGCCCAGTGTTGCTGGAGGTCGCCCGCGACGTCTGGGATCAGGAGTTGGCCGGAGAGCTCGACTACGTACCGGTCAGGGCGAGCAGATCGGCGCCTTGTCCGGAAGAGACCGCCGAGGTGGCCAAGGTGCTGCTGGGCGCCGAGAGGCCCGTCATCCATGCCGGCCAGGGCGTGCTCTACTCGGACGCATCGGACGAGCTGGAGCGACTCGCGGAGCTCCTCCAGGCGCCGGTGATGACCACCATGCCCGGCAAGAGTGCCTTCCCGGAAAACCACCCGCTCTCGCTCGGCGCGTCCGCCGTCTCCACGACCAAGCCCATCGCGCACTTCCTCGCCCGCGCCGACGTGGTGCTGGGCGTGGGATGCAGCTTCACCCAGACGAGCTACGGCAGGGCGATACCGCCGGGCAAGGTCATCATCCACGCGACTAACGACCCCGCGGACGTGAACAAGGACATCCGCGCCGACTACGCCCTCATCGGCGACGCTAGGCTGGTGCTGCGAGCGCTGATAGACGAGGTGGAGAACCGGACGAACGGCGTTGGGCTGCGCAACGAGCGCGACGTCGGGCCGGAGGTGCGGGCCGTCAAGGAGGAGTGGCTGGAGGAGTGGATGCCCCAGCTGACGTCCGACGAAGAGCCAATCAACCAGTACCGCATCATCTGGGACCTTATGCACAACGTGGACCGCGCCAACACCGTCATCACCCACGACGCCGGGAGCCCGCGCGACCAGATGACGCCCTTCTGGGAGGCGACCACGCCGCGCAGCTACATGGGCTGGGGCAAGACCACGCAGCTCGGCTACGGGCTGGGCATCACCATGGGGGCCAAGCTCGCCGAGCCGGACAAGCTGTGCGTGAACGTCATGGGCGACGCCGCCATCGGAATGGTTGGAATGGACCTGGAGACCGCGGCGCGCAACGGGCTCGGCATCCTGACGATAGTGTGGAACAACGGTGTGATGGCCATCGAGCGCGCGGGCATGCCCTTCGCCATCGAGAACTACGCCTCCCACACATTGGGCGGCAACTACGGAGAGGTCGCGCGTGCGCTCGGCGGCTGGGGGGTGCGGGTCACCAGGCCCGCCGAGTTCGTCCCCGCGCTCAGGGAGGCGGTGGAGGTGACCAAGACCGGCCAGCCAGCGCTCATCGAGTGCATCGTCAAGGAGGGTTTCGACTTTTCGCGCTACCCGTAGGCCGGGAGAAGCCTAGGGGACTCTAGTCGCGTTCCCGCGCCCGGAGGAGCTGTTCCTCCAGCTCGCGAACGCGGGCTTCCGCGGCCAGACGGGCCCGCCGCTCCTCCTCACGCCCGCGCCGCTCCTCCTCACGCCCGCGCCGCTCCTCCTCACGCCCGCGCCGCTCCT
>DAOUJZ010000052.1:0-18526 GCA_034421955.1 Dehalococcoidia bacterium
TGCTGGCGCGCGACGTGGTGGTGGGCGTGGCGCTGTTACGGCTGGGACGATACGCCGTGGGGGTGCTGCGCGGGGAGACACTCGTCGCGACCAAGACGGACACGCGCTACGTAAAGAGCCGCCACCGCAAGGGAGGATGGTCGCAGGGCCGTTTCGCACGCAGCCGCGACCGGCTGGTACGCGAGTTCTTCGACAAGACGTGCGAGGTGACTCAGCGGGTGTTTTCGCCGCACGAGAGTGAGATAGAGTACATTCTGCTTGGCGGCGAGCGTCACACGGTGCACGCATTCACCGTCCGCTGCGAGTACATGCGCCGCAACCGCGGCAAGATGCTGTCCCGCGTGCTCGGCGTCCGGACGCCCAACAACGCGGCCCTCGGCGAGATCGCGCGGGAGGTGTGGCGGAGCCGGGTGGTGTTCGCGGAAGAGGAGGAGTGAGCAACGCAATGCCAGGGACTATCGCGCTTGTGGGCGGGGACGAGTTCAGGCCGGGATGCGAGGGGATGGACCGCGCGGTGCTGGATGCGTCGGGCGTGGCATCGCCGTCGCTGCTGGTGGTGCCGACAGCGGCGGCGCGGGAGAATCCGGCGCTGGCGGCGGCGAACGGGGTGCGCCACTTCGCGGCGCTGGGCGCAGACGCTGGATCGCTGATGGTGCTGGACTCCGCAGACGCTAATGATGAGGGGCTGCTCGCGCCGCTGGAGTCGGCGGAAGTGATTTACCTTACGGGCGGCAGTCCGGCGCACCTGTTGGACGTGCTGAGCGGGTCGCTGCTGCTGGAGCGGATGCTGGAGGCGCACCGGCGCGGTGCGGTGTTGGCGGGGTCGAGCGCGGGGGCGATGGTGCTGGGCGAGTGGATGCGCTTCCGGGGCTGGCGGCGCGCGCTGGGCGTCGTGCCGGGAGTGGCGGTTCTGCCTCACCACGAGCGGGTCGACCCGGACACCGTGGCGGCGGAGTTGGCGGAGTCAGCGCCGGAGGGCGTGACGGCACTGGGGATAGACGGGAAGACGGGGTGCCTGGGGAGGCGGGGGGAGTGGCGCGTGGTGGGGGCTGGCGGCGTGACGGTGTATCGCGGCGGCGAGTGGAGGCGGTACGCCGCTGGCGCTAACGTTTTGGCATGAGCGGCACGTCGCCCGGGGTCTGGGCGTTGGCGTACGCCTGCGGGCTGTGGCTGGCGGTGGCGGTGACGTTTCCGGCGGTGCTGCTGATCGCGGGTGATGCAGAGCGGGACGTCTCGCAGCAGAGCGCCGTACACGCGGACCTGCAACGCTACTGCGACCTGCTCACCGCCGGTGATAACGCTTACGTCGGCACGCGGCAGCGGGACTACCTGCTGAGCGAGGTCGAATCGCCTCTCGTGTCCTCCCGCTTCTGGACGGTGACCCACCAGATCTCGCTCGCGAACGACTACCTGCGCTTCGGCAAGACAGTGGAGGCGGTGGCGACGCTGGAGGGAGCGCTGGAGCAGACGGGCGACGGGGAGGCGGAGCAGCGGTACAGGCAGAGGCTGCTGGAGGCGCTGGCGGTGGCCCACCTGAAGCAGGGCGAACTGGCGAACTGCCTGACACCCGCCGGTGGGCTGGTGTGCGCGCTGCCGCTCGACCCGGCGTACTCGCACGACGACATCCACGGCTCGACCAGGGCCGCGGCGCGGCTGCGGGAGCTGCTGGCGCTGGAGCCGGACAATCTCAAGGCTCGCTGGCTGCTGAACGTCGCGCACATGACGCTGGGCAGCTATCCCGATGGAGTGGATCCCGCCTACCTTGTGCCGCGGGAAATGCTGGACCCGGGTCTGCCGTTCCAGCGTTTCGACGAGGTGGCGCCGCAGGCCGGGCTGTTCCGGATAGACCTGGCGGGCGGCGCGATCATGGAGGACTTCGACAACGACGGACTGCTCGACGTGATGTCGTCGTCGTGGCATCCTTGCGAGCCGGTGGCGTACTACGTGAACCGGGGCGACGGCACGTTCGAGGAGCGCACGGAGCGCGCCGGGCTGGGCGAGCAGACGGGCGGGCTGAACATGGTGCAGGCGGACTACGATAACGACGGTCTGACGGACGTGCTCATCATGCGGGGCGGGTGGCTGCTGGAGGACGGGGAGATGCGGATGTCGCTGCTCAGGAACACGGGCGGCGGCTTCGTGGACGTGACGCGGGAGGCCGGGCTGGGGCCGCCGGACTACCCTAGCCAGAGCGCGGCGTGGGCCGACTACGACGGCGACGGGGACCTGGACCTGTTCTCGTGCAGCGAGTCGATGCCGGACATCGGGGGCGCGATGAAGTACCCTAGCCAGCTCTACCGCAACGACGGCGGGCGCTTCGCCGACGTGGCGGTGTCGGCGGGGGTGACCAACATGCGCTACTGCAAGGGCAGCGCGTGGGGCGACTACGACGGCGACGGCAGGCCCGACCTGTACGTGTCGAACTTCGGGCACCAGAACCGGTTGTACCGCAACGAGGGGGGCGGGCGGTTCGTGGACGTGGCGCAGGAGCTGGGCGTGGCTGAGCCGGCGCGGAGCTTCGCTTCGTGGTTCTGGGACTACAACAACGACGGGCGGCTGGACCTGTTCGTCGCGGGCTACGGGCCGAACATAGCGGACGTGGCCGCGGACTACCTGGGTCTGCCGAACGAGGGGGCGCGGCCCAGGCTGTACCGCAACGACGGGCCGGGCGGATTCACCGACGTGACGCGGGAAGCGGGGCTGCACCGCGTCCACCTGACGATGGGGGCGAATTTCGGGGACCTGGACAACGACGGCTTCCTCGACTTCTACCTGGGCACGGGCTGGCCGTCCTTCGACGCGATAGGTCCGAACGTGATGTACCGCAACAGCGAGGGTGCGCGGTTCGAGGACGTGACGTTCTCCGGCGGGTTCGGGCACGTGCAGAAGGGGCACGGGATCGCGTTCGGCGACTACGACCGGGACGGAGACCAGGACGTGTTCGCGCAGATGGGCGGGTTCTACCCGGGGGACGCGTTCGCGAACGCGCTGTACCGCAACCCGGGGAACGGCAACCGCTGGCTCTCGGTGCGGCTCGTGGGCACGACCTCGAACCGATCGGCCATTGGGGCGGTCGTCCGGGTGGACGTCGAGACGCCGGATGGGGTCCGGAGCGTGTACGTCCACGTCGGCAGCGGGGGAAGCTTCGGCGGGTCGAGCCTGGAGCAGGAGATGGGGCTGGGCCGGGCGAGCCGGATCGATTCGCTGAGCGTGCGCTGGCCGAGCGGGCTGGAGCAGGTTTTTTCCGATGTGCCGCTGGACGCTCGGTTGGAGATTGTGGAGGGGGAGGCGGGGTTCAGGGTGGTGGAGTGATGGGTGGGCACGCTTTCACCCCCATCCTAGCCTTCCCCCGTCAAGGGGGAAGGGACTGGCGCGAGGTCCCGCTGCATCACGCGGGCGGGTTAGAAACCCGCCCCTACCAGAGGCTCCTTTTCACCGCACTTTGCCTTGTATCAGTCCTGGCGTTGGTGACGGCGTGTGGGGGGGAGGCGTCGCAGGTGGAGATAGCGGAGCCGGTGTCGCACGTGACGCCGTTCGTGAACGTGGCGCCGACGGCGCTGGTGGACGGCCACGAGGTGTGGAACGATCGTCCGGGCGTGGCGGTGTTCGACCACGACCGGGACGGCGACCTGGATCTGTACGTGACGGCGGAGCAGGAACACGCCAACTGGCTGTATCGCAACGAGGGCGACGGGACGTTCACCAACGTGGCGAGGAGCGCGGGGGTGATGGCGGTGGATAGCCACAGCACCGGCGCGGTGGCGTGCGACCTGGACAACGACGGCTACCAGGACCTGTACGTCGGCGCGTGGGGGAGCCGGGTCGACGGGCTGGACTTTCGCTCGCCGAGCGAGGGACAGGGCAACCGCGACAGCCTGTTCCGCAACAACGGCGACGGCACGTTCGAGGACATCACGGCGTCCGCGTTCGGCGAGGCGGTCAACGTGCGGTCGGCGTCCAGCGCGGCGTGCGCGGACGTGGACGGCGACGGCTGGCTCGACGTCTACGTGGCGAACGTCGGGGCCGACGACTTCCGGACGTTCGACTCGGCGGGCCACCCGGGGCACTACAACATGCTGTACCGCAACCTGGGGGACATGACGTTCGAGGAGATAGGCGAGTCCGCGGGGGTGCGTGGCGAGCAGATCTCGATGCGGGACCACGCGGGCCGGCCCATCACGTTCGAGGACCCGGAGACGGGCGAGCGGTACGAGGGATACGATCCGACGAGGACGGACCGGCTGGGCAATCGGGTGGGGGAGCCGACGGGTCAGACGCACGCCGTGCTGTTCTTCGACTACGACGACGACGGCGACCCGGACCTGTGGATCGCGAACGACGGCGACCGTCTGCACCTGTACCGCAACGACACCGCCGACGGGATCGTGCGGTTCACGCCGGTGGCGAAGCCGATGGGGATTGATCAAGTCGGGTCGTGGATGGGGTTCGCGGTGGGCGACGTGGACGGCGACGCGGACCTGGACGTGTTCGCGGCGAACATCGGCTATCATCCGCTGCTCAGGAAGCCGCCGCTGGAGCCGGTCGGGGTGTGCTCGTACCACCACAGGTTCACGTGGGGCACGTGCAGCCACGCGCTGCTGCGGAACGACGGCCCGGGCAGCACGACGGGCGACGGTGTGCGCGGGCTGTTCGTGGACGTGGCGCCGTCGACGAGGGTGTCGCCGAGTCCGATCCTGCCGCCGGAGGCGCTGGACCCGGAGGCGATCCATCCGCTGTTCGAGGTGCCGACCGGTCTGCAGGCCTACGACTTCGGCTTCGGGACGACGTTTTTCGATTACGACAACGACGGCGACCAGGACCTATACTGGCTTGGCTCGACGGTGGCGCGCGGCGAGGCGCTGGGAGGCGACGCGTTTCCGGGCGCGGGACGGATGCTGGAGGGCGACGGGCGCGGCGGCTTCGAGGACATCACGGTGCGGGCGCACCTGCTGGACATCGACCGGGTGAAGTACGAGGAGCTGCTCACGAGCGAGCGGTCGCTGGAGGACCGGCGCATCAGCAGGAGGTTCCACGAGAACGGGAAGGGTCTGGCGCACGGCGACCTGAACGGCGACGGCTACGTGGACCTGGTGGGGGCGAACAGCAGCGGGCCGAAGCTGTTTGGCGAGGACACGATGGACATACCGGGGCCGGTGTTCGTGTGGATGAACGGCGGGGGCTCCAATCACTGGCTGACGCTGCGGCTGCGCGGTCGGATGGGGGTGGACGGCACGGGCAGCAACGCGGACGGCGTGGGGGCGCGGGTGTACGTGACGACGAGTCCGCCGGGGCAGGGGTGGCCGCTGGTGCAGGTGCAGGAGGTGCGGGCGGGGTCGAGCTACCTGTCGATGGACAGTGTGGACCTGGAGTTCGGGCTGGGTGAGTCGGCGGTGGTGGACAGCATCGAGGTGCGGTGGCCGAGCGGTAGGGTGCAGACGCTGACGGACGTGGCGGCGGACCGTGTGCTGGAGGTGGTGGAGCCGGCGGGCGGCGGGTAGGTCACATCGAACTATCCACGAAGGGCACGAAGGGACACAAAAGGGGTTGAGACCGGGGATGGTTTGTAGATCCTGGGAGGGTTCTGGCCAAAAGTGCACCATTCTGCACAATCTTGCACATTTCGTAGCTGGAGGGCTGTCCCTGGATTTGGCGGGAGGTGTGTCAAACGGGGACTTTTGGGGACATTTCGTGGCTGGATGGTGCGCCGACGGGGCCTCGCTGGTGGCACCTGGGTGCACGGTAACAGGTGCGACTGCCGCAGGTGGCTGCGGGGGTGGTCGTGGGGAGCTGTAGGTCGGTCCTTTGTTGTGGTAGCATAGCACGGATGTGCGAGTGGGGTCAAGGGCCCTTTGGCAGGGCGGTCGCACAGTGGTGCGCAGGCGGTGGGGTGGGGAGAAATGGGGCAGGAATCGCGCGGCTGCGTGGCAGGTGTTGGGCGGTGGCGCGGCACTGAGGCGGCACGCGGGTGGCAGGCTTGGGGCACGTATGGGGCGGAATTTTCGGGGGTTCGGGGGACTTGGACATCCAAGAAGGGTACGAAGGACGCGAAGGAGGCAGTGGGGTTACTCCTCGGGCTCGTCGGCGTACTGGTTGTAGCCGAGGCCGCGGACGTGGGGCTCCATGTGGAGCAGGTGGCGCAGGCGGGCGAGCTCGGCGGCGCCACCACTATCTTGCGCGGCGCGCCGATGGTACGATTGCCGGGGCAGGACGTTGGAACTTTCACGTCAGATTCAGGCACCCAGGTTTCTGCGACTCGCTGGCAAGGGAACGATATGAAGTGAAGAAGTTTCTAGCCGTCCTAGCGATCATGGGCTTTTTCTTGCTTGGATCATCCCCTGGACCGTGTTGTACTGGTGGTGACCCCTACAGCGCGTGCTATGACCTGTCAGACGATTTCTCATCACGCTGGGCAAATGGCAGAGGACAATTTGCGCCTCAATGGACTCAAGACGGTTCACAGATCGTGTTTGGCCATGCAGGGCGAATATTCCTCATAGACACTGATGGCTCGGACATTCGCTCCCTTTCAGGATCTCTTGAACCGGCCCATGCCTACAGCGAGACGGCCGAGATAGACTTTTCTCCCTCCATCTCACCTAAAGGGGACAGAATCGCGTTTACTACTCTCAGATTCGCAAAGGGCGGGCTCTCGGAACATACCTATGAGATAGCCACCATGGCAATGGACGGCTCTGACATCCAGAGACTCACGAGCAACACTTGGGACGACGTGAACCCTGCTTGGTCTCCAGACGGGTCGCTCATTGCCTTCGTATCAGTACGGGAGGGTGTCCCCCGCGTGGTTACTGTGACTCCTGACGGATCGGAATTGCACAACGTCGCTCCAACCGTGACCGCCTCGACGCTGGCTCCGGTTTGGTCACCAGACGGCAGTAAGTTAGCATTTGTTGCAAGGGAGATCGAGCAAGGACAAATACCCTACCTCAAGCATCCTTACCCGTACCAGCCTGACGCGACTCCGGCGCCGGCCGTGTACGACGGCACCATTGTCCGCCACATCCTGTACGTGGTCGGAAGCGACGGCTCAGGTCTAACGAGGCTGGAGTGGGCGGATGAACGGAACCCTACTCCCCGCCAACGAGCTAGGTTGAACGATGTGTCGTTGCCAGAAGAGGATGTAAGTCTGCCGTCCTGGTCGCCTGACGGGACGCGGCTGGCGTTTAGCGCGGCCTATTATGGAGAATTGTCAGCCCTCTATTCCATTAGGGCCGATGGGTCCAATGTACAGAGATTGTTCAAGCATCCAGATATCGATTATCCTGAAATCGCCAACATACACAGGGTCTCATGGACTGCCGACGGTTCTGGGCTCCGTTTTATCTCCACCGGATACCTTCGTATCGATGCAGATAGCGTGCGCTCATTAAGGGGGGACCATTTGGCGGATGTGAGTACCGGAAGACTTCTCGATTCGAGAGAGTTGCCCTGGAAATGGGGCAGTCCGTACCACATGTCGTGGTCTCCCGATGGCTACACCATCGCTATCCATACTTCAGAGGAGAACCTGTACCAAGCCCAGAGTGAAGACGCTGGAATCGTCTTGCACACCGATTCGGCGAATGGGTCGGGAAAGAGGGTGTTAGTGAGGCGCGAGGACAACTTGCTGGTGGCGTCGGGTCCCTGACATTCCGAGTGACCTGCCTCCAGAAGACTCATCCAGGCGGAATGTCAATTCAGGGCAAAAGAAGGAGTACGATAGGGCATATGGATGAGGCCGTGGTTCCTCACCGACATGGGCATCACCTTTTGCCAGATACCACACGAGATTCACAGATCGGGGTAGGTATACGATCACTTGCCAGGACGTTAGCACCGGCTGGCAGCCGGAGGTGCGGTAATGAAACTGACTGTGACGATTGACCGGGACGAGGATGGGGTTTGGGTAGTCGAGTGCCCGTCCATTCCGGGCTGCGTAAGCCAGGGGGACACGAAGGAAGAGGCCCTGGCAAACATACGTGAAGCCATCGAGCTCTGTATCGAGGTGCGCGCCGAACAGGGCATGCCGTTGACCATCGAGACGCGGCAGGTGGAAGTGGCGCTCTAATGCCGCCGCTGCCCGTCCTCAGCGGCGCGGAGACGGTGCGCAATTTTCGCCGTTTTGGCTGGAGCGTGGCGCGCCAACGAGGAGGCCACATCATCATGACCAAGCCCGGAGAAATGGCGAGCCTGTCGGTACCGAACCATTCGACGGTCGCCAAGGGGACCTTGCGTACTCTCATTCGTTCGGCAGGACTCACTGTCTCCGAGTTCTGCTCAACACTTTAGGCGTGCACGCACGGCAGGCAGACGATATGGAACTGAAGGACTATCAGATAGGGCAAACACACTGACGGCAACAACGATACCGAGTACAAGAAGCGGGTGTTCGAGGCGCTGGAAGAGGCGTTCAACGTGGGCAAAGTGACCATCAGCGACGGTCCGGCCAAGGGTGTGTTCCGGCTGGTGTTCGACAAGGAGGGGTTTCCGGACGCTGAGGAGGCCATCGAGGAGTTGGAGGGGGCGTACAGGGCGTGAGTGACGGGGGGCTTTAGATTCCTCGGCTGCGCTGCGCTCCACTCGGAATGACAAGGGCGATGGGGTGCTCGGAATGGCAGGAGTGCGCGAGGGGGAAGGGGCTAGCGGAGGGGCTTCGTAAGGGCTATTGACAGGTAGCGCACAGGCGTTCTAAAATTGTTGCAGGGACGGACCCGGTTGGGTCCGTCCTTTTGTTTTGTGCGGCGGAAGGAGGGTGCGGCGGGGGAGTCCGGTTGCGGAAGAACGGGCCGGCGGGGGGAATCCGGTTGAGGAAAAGAGGTGTTGTCGATGGCGTTTTTCGATTCGAGGGTGTCGAGGTTTTTGATTCAGGACGCGGGGGGCGCGAAACGCGACATGTCGGCGTTCGTGGTGGACGTGCGCGGTCTGCCGGGGGCGCGGGCGCTGAACGAGGTTACGGCGCTGGGCGACTCGGGCGCGCGGTTCATCCCGGGATTGCAGGACGGCGTGTTCTCGCTGAGCGGCCTGTTCGACAGCACGGCGTCCTCCGGACCGGACGCGGTGCTGGGCGGGCTGCGCTCCCACGACTCGGCGGTGGGGTTCGAGTACGGGCCGGAGGGCACGGCGACGGGGTCGGTGAAGTACTCCGGGCAGTGCTGGGTGGTGTCCTACGAGCTGCGGAGCCGGGTGGGGCGGCTGGTGGAGTGGGGCGCGTCGCTGCAGGTGGACGGGGTCGTCGGACGGGGGGCGTTCTAGGATGGGCGCGGGCGACGGAGTGGCGCGGGTGAAGCTGCCGTCGGGCGGGTGGTGGGACATCCGCACGCGGCCGCTCTGGAAGGACGTGAGCGAGTGGCGGCGCGCCGTCCGGGGCGGAGCGGAGACGGCGGGGCTTTCGGAGCGCGCGCTGGTGTCGCTGACGACGGGGTGGAGTTTTTGCGACGAGATAGAGCCGCAGAGTGTCGCGAGCCGCGACGATGAGGACGTGGCCGCGGTGCTGGAGGTGTTCTGCGCGCAGGCCGAGATCTTCGGCGGGGCTGGCCGCTCCGGTGAGGACGCCGAGCGGCTGTTCGCGGCGCTGGCTTCGGGTCGGGTGCCGTCCGATTTCGCGGAGGCGCACCTGATGCTGGAGACGGGGTGGAGCTGGCGGGAGTTGCAGGAGACGCCGGCGGACGTGGTGGAGCGGACGTGGGTTTACCTGGCGGTGCGGGCGGCGAGGGAGGGTGGCGGGGCGTTAGACCTAAGTGAAGGAGGAACATGCGATGCAAGAGGGTAGGAGACGGGGAGCGGACGGGCTGGAGCGGCTGAGGGAGCGGGCGGATCGTATTGTGGGGGAGTACGCGCGTGGGGGCGAGTTTCGCGTGCCGCGTGCGGATGGGGCGGCGAACGGAGGGCGGCGGAGCGCCATGGGTGAGGGCGGCGGCGCGGTGATGGTGAACGTGAGCCTGTCGGGCGGGCCGATTTTCCTGGACGACGAGCGGCGGATAAGGGCGCTGGCGAAGGAGATCAAGCGGCTGATTGGCGAGGACAGGCGGCGGGGCTTGGGCGTGGGAGGGTAGGCGGTGGAATGGGGGAAGCGGGTAGTTCTAGTGGACTGGATGGGAGCGTAAGCAATGGCACAGGCGAAATGGGTCGTTCTGGTGGACTGGAACGGCGGCGACGGTTTTCCAGTGTCGGCGGTGGACGTGAGCGAGGACGTTCTGGAGCTTACGCTGGAGCATTTCCGCGACCTGCGCACGGGGTACGTCGAAGCCGCGCGTGCGGAGCTGAAGCTGCGCAACGAAGACCATCGGTACAGTCCGCCAAACTCGGGGTCGCCGCTGCATCCGCACCTCAAGCCGGGCCGGGCGTTGCTCATCAGGGGGGCCTATCCGCACGACGGGTTTTCTAGCAACGCGGGCAGCCCGGGCGGCACGCGGCTGTCGGGTCACAGGCCGGAGATGGGGTCGGGTCTGCGCTGGGCGGAGGGAGCGCGCGGCTTCCGCATCGCGTCGGGCGGCGGAGCGGCGGAGACGGACGGGGCGGGCGGGGCCGGCGACCGCATCGCGACGCTGGATCTGGGCAGGGCGGACGTGTCGTTCGGGTGCGAGTTCGAGCGCGGGTCGAGCGCCGGCCAGCACGGCGGGGTGTGCGTGAGGTACGCGGACGCCTCGAACTACCTGTACGTGCGGGTCACGGGGCAGACGGTGGAGCTGCGCAAGGTCGAGGAGGGCGCGCACTCCGCGGTCGCGTCCGCCGCGTACGCCTGGGGCGCGTCCGAGCGGCGCTTCCTGCAGGTGGTGACGCACGGGGAGAGCGTCCGGGTGTTCGTGGACGACCGGCAGGTCATCGAGGCATCGACGTCCTTTAACGCTGGCAGCGCCGGCAACTCCGGCGCGACGAGGCACGGGCTGTACTGCTCGGGCGACGCCGACCACAGATGGCGGTCTTTCGGCGGGTGGGTGTCGCTGTTTCGCGGGGTGGTGGACACGATACATCCGCGCCCGCGGCTGGGGGCGCAGTACTGCTACGTGCGGGCGCTGGACGACATGGAGCGGCTGACGAGCGTCACGCTGCACACGCAGGCCACGTCCGCGTATCCGCAGACCTCGGACGAGATACTGGGCGACGTGCTGGACCGGTCCGGAGCGGAGGCGGGACGGCGCATGGACACGGGCGTCGCGCTGGTGCCGCGGCTGTGGAGTCCGCCGCTGTGGGGCGTGCGGGCGCTGGACACGATCTACCGCTTGCAGGACGAGGAGGACGGGCTGGTGTACGTCGACGGACACGGCCTGTGGCGGCTGGAGTCGCGGACGCACCGGACGTCTGCGCCACACACGGCGCACGTCGAGACGATCGAGGACGCGGAGCGCGACGGCCGCGCCTACTTCTCGGAGCTGGTGTGGGACGACGGCATCGACAACGTGGAGAACTCGGTGTTCATGCAGGTGCGTGGAGCGACGTTTCAGGGGTCCGGCGTGGCGTGGACGCTTTCGGAGCAGCCGTACTTCGCGGCGGGGGAGACCAAGCTGTTCCTGGCGGAGAGCTCCGAGTACGACATGATCATCGGCCAACTCAGGCCGAGAAGGGGCACGGACTACGCCGCGAATACGGAACAGAACGGAACGGGACGGAACATCAGCGGCCAAATTTCGGTGTCCTATCCCTCGCAGCGAGAGTACAGGGGCAAGGGCACGCTGGTGAGCGTGAGGTTCGGGTCGACGGCGGGATACCTGACGAAGCTGCAGATGCGGACTCTGAACGCCTACACGTTCGACGACCCGGTGATCGTGCGCTCGGAGGACGCGGTGAGCGTGGCGGAGTACGGGCGGCGGGCCAAGCGCATCGACGCGGTGTGGACGCGCGAGGCGGCGACGGCCCAGGCGACGGTCGACAGCCGGCTGCGGCGGAGGCGGGCGCCGCGCAGCGTGGCGACGGTGGTGCTGAACAACGGCTCGGGGGCGAACGTGTCGGCGATGCTCCAGCGTGGCTTTTCGGACCGCGTGCGGCTGCGGTACCCGGCGATGGGGATGGACGCGGACTTTTTCGTCGAGGGGCGCAGGCTGAGCGTGGGAGAGGGCTGGACGCGGGTGGAGTGCGAGCTGCTGTTGCAGAGCGTGGGCTGAGGGGCCACACGATACGGAGGAGAGCACATGGAAATCGACGTGACACCATTCATCAACACGGGGATATCCGGCGCGATGCTGCTGTGGTTCATGTTCCGGTTGGAGCGGATTCTGAACCGTTTCGAGCGGAGCGTGCAGCTGATGGCGCGGGCGGTGATCCGGCTGCTGGAGCGGCGCGATCCGGAGGAGGCGAGCAGGCTGAGCAAGGCGCTGAGCAAGACGAACGGGGGCGGGGATGGGTGACGGCGGGCGACTACAGCCCGCCGTTGATAATGGGTCGTGATATACTTGAGCCTGATAGCGCGACTCATGAATGACCGCGAGTCGCCAGGTCTGTCCCCATGCTCACCAAGCTCACAGTCCGCAACTTCAAACGGTTCGACGAGGTCGAGATAGAACTCGGCAACCCGGTCGCGTTCATAGGCCCCAACAACTCGGGCAAGACCTCCGCCATGCAGGCGCTTGCGCTCTGGGACATCGGCCTGAAGCGCTGGAACGAGAAGAGGTCTGGGAGAAGCGCTCCCGAGAAGCGCCCCGGGGTTACAGTAAATCGACGCGATCTCGTTGCTATACCGGTACCAAACGCCAGGCTGCTGTGGCGTGACCTCCACGTGCGCAATATTGTGAGGTCGGAAGGTGGACAGCAGACGCAGAACGTAAGGATCGACGTGGTGGTGGAAGGTGTGTCGGATGGGAAGCAGTGGGTCTGCGGCCTGGAGTTTGACTTTGCCAACGAGGAGTCCTTCTACTGCCGGCCGCTTCGCGTCAGCGCCGATGGTACGCCTAAACGGATGCCTATTCCCAGACAGGCTGCGGAGGCGCAGATCGCATTTCTTCCGCCTATGTCGGGTATGGCGGCCACGGAAACACGCCTTGATCTGGGGGCCGTAAATGTGCGTGTTGGAGAAGGTCGAACCGCAGAAGTTCTTCGCAATCTCTGTTACCGCATCCACGAAGAGAGGCCTAACGACTGGCAGAAGCTGTTGACTCACATCGAGAGCCTGTTCGGGGCAAAGCTAAATGCGCCGCGTTACATCGCCGAGCGCGGCGAGGTGACGATGAGCTACGTTGAGAACGAGGTTACTCTCGATCTCGCTTCCAGCGGGCGTGGACTTCAGCAGACGATGTTGATATTGGCATACATGTATGCCAACCCCGGCGCGGTGCTTCTGTTGGATGAGCCAGACGCCCACCTCGAGATTCTCCGACAGCGACAGATCTATCGGCTCATAACCGACGTGGCCTTGGAAAGCGACAGCCAGATAATCGCCGCGAGCCACTCAGAGGTGCTATTGAACGAGGCTGCTGGCAAGGACATGGTCATCGCCTTCGTCGGCTCTCCACATCGCATGGATGACCGGGCGGGGAGCCAAGTTCTGAAGTCCCTTCGTGAAATTGGATTCGAGCACTACTACCAGGCGGAGCAGACCGGTTGGATACTGTTCCTCGAAGGCGCGACCGACCTTGCTATTTTGCAGGCTCTAGCCCGTAGGCTCGATCACGCCGGCGCCATCCGAGCACTCGCACAGCCTTACGTGTCCTACGTGGGCAGCCACTACCAGGGCGCGCTCAATCACTACTACGGATTGCGAGAGGCGTTGCCAAACTTGAAGGGTGTCGCGCTTTTCGATCGCCCGGAGGGAGGAATGCCGGATCCTGGCGCGCTGACTCGCCTGACCTGGAAGCGCCGTGAAATAGAGAATTATCTGTGCTCACAGGCAACCTTAGAGGAGTACGCGAACCAGTCCGCCAAAGCGGATGTGCCGGAGCCGTTGTTCGCCATCCAGGAAGCTAACCGACGCCTGAAGGCAATGCGTAGCGCCATCAGTGAAGTGCAGGACGCGATGAATACGTTGGGCAGAGGTTCGCCATGGAGTCCAGACACAAAGGTAAGCGATGACTTTTTGACGCCATTGTTCAAGGCTTACTTCCGCAACCTCGGACTGCCTAACCTGATGGACAAGAAGGACTTCTATGAGTTGGCCAGATACGTTCCTGGCGACGAGATCGATCCAGAAATCAGCGAGAAGCTGGATGTGATCGCTTCTGTATCTGACAGCGCTGCCGTAAGCGGAATTTAGAGATTCCTGCTTTCGGCGCACCAGTTGGGAGCCTCTCGGTGTTCAGACGCTTGCGAGAACGCGCCGCAGGGCGCGGCAAGGGCAGATTCGGGTGGAAGAGCAAGGTGGCGCTGGCCGTCTTCTGCCTTCTCTTGCTCATCGTTCGGCTGGATAACCATCCCATAACGCCCGCGCAGCGGGTGGCGGCGGGCTACCTGTTCTCGCTGGTCGGCTGGGAGGCGGCCAACTTCTTCGACAAGTGGTTTCACCTGGCGGTTTCGGCGCTGCCGGGCAGCGACCCCGACCGGGAGGAGCGGCTGGCGTTACTGGACGACTACCTGCAGGTCACGCGACGCGCCAGCAGGGAGGAGGCGAGGCTGGAGCGGCCCTACCTGGGCGGCACCACCGCGGCGGGGGGCGCGGAGCGGAGACAGGCGCTGTCGCAGGATTACCTGGACGAACTGCTGGCCGAACAGAGCAGTCTCAGGCCCGATGCCGAGGAGGCGCTCGAGGCGGAGATGAGCGCGGTGCTGCTTGACGAGGGGTTCGGCTCGAGGTTCGGGATCATCTTTCCGCCGGTGGACATCGCTTTCCAGCGGGCGCCCACGCTGCTGGTGGTGTCGCGCCGCGACCGTATTCAACTCGTGGACGCGGTATTGCTGCACCCCGACATTCCGGGGTTCGAGCGGGGCGAGATCGAGCAGGAGATGCTGGAGCGGTACGATCTGTCGTCACTGGTGGACAACCTGGCGGGGCTGTCCACCTACCCGCTGCTGGTGTCGGACCTGGGGCAGCTTCGCTTCATCTGCCGCACCGCCGCCCATGAGTGGATGCACGCCTACCTGTTCATCCGGCCGCTGGGCCAGAACTTCCGGGCGTCGGAGGAGATGTTCACGCTGAACGAGACGGTGGCGGACATAGCCGGGCGGGAGCTGGGCGACAAGACGTTCGAGCGCATGGGCGGCGATCTGGAGGAGTCGGCGCTGCGGTACATGCCGGTGGAGGAGGCGTACCCGTTCTTCACGCAGACGCTGCGTGAGACGCGGGAGCGCGCCGGGGAGTTGCTGGACGAGGGGAAGGTGCAGGAGGCGGAGGAGTACATGAAGCAGCAGTGGTGGAAGCTGCGGCTGCACGGTTTCAGGCTTCGGAAGCTGAACCAGGCGTTTTTCGCGTTCCGGGGCAGGTACGCGGAGGGGCCGGCGTCGATCAGCCCTATCGGCGAGCAGGTGAGACAGGCGCGGGCGAAGTACGCCAACGTCGAGTCGTTCCTGGACGACGTGTCCAGAGTGTCGCGGTACAGCGAGTTCCTGGAGCTGCTGGAAGAGCTGGGGATAGACCCGGATGTTGGCGAGGAAGGGGCTACGCCGACCGGCTGACGGGGTGGGCCGTCCACGGCGACGGCGCTCGCTCGCCGACACGCTGCGGGGTGGCCCACTCGATTGAGCGTCCGATTGCCCTGCCGAGGTTCAGCGCAACCGCGGAGGCCACGCGCTCCACGCTCACGGGCCGACCCAACTCAAGCGACATGGACGTTACGCTCCCGTCGGGGATGCCGCATGGCACGAGGTGTTCGAAGTAGCCGGTGTCGGTGGACACATTGAGCGCGAAGCCGTGCATGGAGACGCCACGGCTGATCTTGACGCCTATGGCGGCGATCTTGGCATCACCGACCCAGACGCCGGTGGGCCGGCCCTCGCTCTCGGCGCGGATGCCGTACTCGGCGAGCGTGGCGACCAGGGCAGATTCGAGGGCGGTGACGTAGCGGAGAGCGCCGCCTATGCCGCCGCGAAGGTTGACGATGGGGTATCCGACGAGCTGGCCCGGGCCGTGGTAGGTGGCTTCGCCGCCGCGGTCGGTGGCGATCACCTCGATGCCCAGGTCGGCGAGCGTTTCGGAGTCGGCGAGCACGTCGGCGCCCTTGCCGCGCTTGCCGAGGGTGATGACGTGGTCGTGCTCGAGGAGGAGGAGCAGGTCGGGCAAGTCGCCGCCGGCGACGCGCGCGTGGAGGCGGCGCTGCATCTGGAGCGCGGGGGCGTACGGAACGCGGCCGAGGGGTATGGCGAGGCAGGGGGTCATGGGATCTTTCTCGGCGTTCTCACACATCGGTCTGCCGCCTCCAGAGGATGACGCTATGAAAGGCGTGGTACGACGGCAAATCCCCGGTTCCGGAAGTCGGCATCGAAGGTGAAAATCGGGGCGTTCATGGTTTCAGCAACCACCGCGACCGTCCAGTCCACGAAGTTCATGCCTTCGCCTCGAGTTTCGGCATAGCGACGCCATGCCTCGTTATGCACAGCGGCATCGACCCAGAACACCTGCACATTCTCATCGAACCTCTCGACAAAGGCGGCAGCTCCGTCAAAGTCAAGACGGCGGTGAAGTAACGCGATGCACTCCGAGAGAACGTATGAGGTAGTCCACAGCTGCTGGTTTCTGTTGACTATCTGAGCATAAGCATCGTTCGCCTGCCGGTGAAATCGGTCCCCCGTGATGAGTAGCGCGAAGAACGCGTTGGTATCGACGACTACCCTACTGGGCACTACCACGAAGGCCTGTTTCCGGACCGTAGAGATAGTCTTCGTATCGCGTTGATACGTCGGTCACCGGATCATCAATCATGCCGGCGAGGGCCATCATCTTCTTCCACTCTCTGACCTTTCTTGGCACGACCGAAATGGACAAGAGCCGGAACTCCCTGTCGAGTTCCAGGTAAACGCCGCGCACAATGGACACCCTGTGCACGACATCCTCGGATGATCGATCTTCGGCTATCATGATGGTCTCGTTTCTCTTGAAACTGCCGGGTGACTTGCCGATAACGGGCTTCAGCAGCTTCACCAGTGAATCACGTCCCACACCTTCCAGCAAGAAGTAGTCCTCAATCAGAACGGCGCAGTGCTCCAGCCCCTCGACGGCCTGCTCAACGGACAATCCTTTCTCATCCAGGCGAGCGAAGATGTTCGCCAAGGAGTCCTGGTGAAAGGCTCTCTCCTTTTCTGTCAGGACAAAGGGCGATCTCTTGGGCTCAGGCGGCGGATTGTATTCGTCAAGCATTTGGGCTACTTCCGGCAGGTAGGCGCGGAACTTCTTGGGATCGCGCCTAAACTTAAGCGTCAGCAGTCTGACCAGTTCGTCATGTTTCTCCGCCTTGTTCATGCCTCCCACCTACCGAATGTCACGCGGCCGCGGGCCGCGAGTTAATAGAAAGTCCTCAACCAAGTTTCCGATGCTCATAGTACTTCGACCACGCTCAGTATACACCCGTATCGGGGCCGATGGCCTCTAGGCGGTGTTTGACGGCGTTGGTGAAGGCGGAGGCCTCGGCGCCGTCCATGATGCGGTGGTCGAACGTGAAGCAGATGTTCATCATGGAGCGTATGGCTATGCCGTCGCCGACCACCACGGGGCGCTTGACTATGGCCTCGGTAGTGAGAATAGCGGCCTGCCCGGGGTTGATGATGGGCTGGGAAGCGACGGAGCCGAGCGCGCCGGTGTTGTTGAGGGTGAAGGTGCCGCCCTGGACTTCGTCGAGGGTCAGCTCGCCGGCGCGGGCGCGGCGGGTGAGGTCGTCGAGGCGGCGCGCGATGCCGGAGACGCTCAGGGCGTCGGCATCGTGCAGGACGGGCACAATCAGGCCGGCGGGGGCGGCGACCGCGATGCCGATGTTAATGCGCCGCTTGAGTATGATGGCGTCGCCGTCCCAGGAGGAGTTGACCAGCGGGTTCTGCTTGAGCGCCTCGGCGACGGCTTTCAGCACGAAGGGGAGGTAGGTGAGGTTGACGCCCTCGCGCTTGCGGAAGCCGTCCTTGAGCGCCTCGCGGCGGGCCACAAGGCCGGTGACGTCCACCTCGGTGATGCTCCAGGCCTGGGGAATCTCGGTCGCGCTACGCATCATGTTGGCGGCTATCAGGCGGCGGGTGGGCGTTAGCGGCAGGCGCGTCTCATCCTCCAGTGGCGCGGGCGCGGCAGGCGCGGAAACGGCGGCGGGCGCGGCCTCGAGGTGGCGGAGCACGTCCTTCTTGGTGACGCGGCCCCCTATGCCGGTGCCTTCAAGCAGCGTGAGGTCGAGGTTGTGCTCCTCGGCGAGGCGCATCACGACGGGCGAGTAGCGTCGGCGCTGCCGCTGACTGGTGGACGCGCTCACCCCCATCCTAACCTTCCCCCTCGAGGGGGAAGGGATTTCTTGAAGGTCTGACGGCGGGTGGGTTGGCACGCCGCCGGAGCCGGTTGGCCCGACGGGGGCGACGTCCTTGAGCAGAACGCCGGTGGTGCCCACGGGCGCGGCCGGCGCAGGCGCGGGTTCCGGCGCCGCGGGAGCACCGGGTTCGGGCTGCGCCGTGACTTCGCCCTCAACCTCGATCTCGGCGATGG
>DAOUJZ010000053.1:0-40069 GCA_034421955.1 Dehalococcoidia bacterium
CGTGGCCTGTGCGGGGTTCAGCCGACCTTGGCGCTGCCTGGTCGCGTCGGACCAGAACCGCATCGCGGCGCTCTGGAACGCGTCGTACAGCCCTTCGAAAGAGACACCGGGAATACCGGGTGCGAACTGGGCGCAAGCCTGCTCCATGGCGGAGGGCGTGGACGCCGACGCGGAGATTATCGTGTCGTCCAGGTCGAACAGGATGGCTCTGGGCAGCCGCTCCATCACCCCCGAGCCGCCCTGCACTCGTCGCAATCGCACAGCCTGCGCAGCGTCTCGAACGTGTAGATGCCGGTGTAGTGCGCGTCACTCCACAGGAACTGCACCGCGTACTTGCCCACCATCAGGTAGTCCTCGGCGCGGATGTCGTGTGGCACCGTAGCCGGATCGAGCAGCTTGCGACGGCTCCACTCCTCCACGCACTGCGCGCAGCCGCAGTTGATTCGCACCTCTCGCGGGTCGTACACGCTCACGTGGCCGTCGCTCCACTCCACGACGATGTGGGCGTCCGTCAGTTCGACTTCCGTTATCGAGTGCGTCGTCGTCACCTGTCCGTCACCACCCCAGCATCACGGCGTCGCGCCGCGGGTCGGCCCCGCCGGTGTACGCCCCGTTGTCCGCCACTATCGGCGTGAAGCCGTTCACTATTCCCCACGGCCCTATCGTCTCCACGTCGTGGCCCATCTCCGCCAGCGCACCGGCGGTCTCGCGAGGGATGCGGCTCTCCAGCGAGAGTCTGTTGGGCGACACCGTGTGAGGCCACGGCGAGCGGGGGAAGCTGTAGCCGCAGAACCGCGGCGCGGACACCGCCTCCTGCACGTCCATGCCAAAGTCGACGATGTTCGTCAACACCTGCAGGTTGCTCTGCACCTGGCTGTCGCCGCCCGGCGTGCCCAGCGTCATGAATGGCCTGCCGTCCTTCAGCACGATGAACGTGCACGGAGTCGTGCGCGGCCGCTTGCGCGGCGCCAGCGCATTCGGATTGTCGGCGTCGAGCCAGAAGTAGCAGCCCCGGCAGTTGATGACGATTCCCGTGTCACCGAGCACCATGCCCTGAGCCAGCCCCGCGAAGCTGCTCGGCGTAGCGGACACCATGTTGCCCTGCGCGTCCGCGGTCGAAAGGTACGTCGTGCCGTCGAACTCGCCCGCGGCCTCCGCCACGCGCCCAGCGCCCGAGGCGTGCACGCCGTTGGCGACCGCCCTCATCGCGCGCGGGTCTCCAGGCGGATACTCCGCCCGCGCCCGCTCCCTGTCCAGCAGCGACAGGCGCAGCGCGCCGTACCGCGCCGACAGCAGCCCGTCGAACGGCACGTCCACGTGCTCGGGGTCGCCCGCATACCGTTCGCGGTCCGCCATGGCCAGCTTCAGCGCCTCAACCTGCACGTGAATCGCCTCGGGGCTGTTATGCCCCAACCCGGCCAGGTCCACGCCCTCCAGTATGCTCAGCGCCTGGAGCAGCGAGATGCCCTGCGTCCACGTTCGGTTGGTGTAGATGGTGTAACCGCGATAGTCCACCGAGATCGGCTCTTCGAAGGGCGACTCGTACTCGGCGAAGTCCTCGTACTGGTACAGCCCGCCAAGGTCCTTCAGCGCCGCCACCATACGGCGCGCGGGATCGCCCTTGTAGAAGCAGTCCCTCGCGGCCCGGATGCCTCCTTCGCGGTCCGCTCCCGCAGCAAGCGCGTCGCCCTCGGCCTGCGCCATTAGCGACAGCGTGCGCGCCAGGTCCGGCTGCCTGAAGTTGCTGCCCACCGGAGGGGGAGAGCCGCCGGGCAGGAACACGCGGGCCGAATCTGCGTGGGCGCTCAGATTGGCGAGCCGGGCAGGCGTGCCAATGGTGCGGCTGAACAGCGGATATGCCGGAAAGCCATCGCCCGCCAGCTCTATTGCGCTCACCGCCGCCTCGCCGAACGGGATGGTGCCGTGTGCGCCCAGCATCGCGAGCAGCGCCGAGATCACGCCCGGCACGGTGCTGGAGTGCACACCCGGCGGGATTTCGCCCCAGCGCTCCATGTACAGGTCTATCGTCGCGGCTCTCGGTGCCCAACCCTGGCCGACCACCGAGCGCACCTTGCCTGACTCGGCCTCGTACAGCAGCATCGCCACCTCGCCGCCCAGCGTGTAGTGAGCGGTCGGCTCGAGCACACCCGCCGCGAGCGCGGACGCGACGGCGGCATCCACGGCGTTGCCGCCCTGCCACAGCGCGCGCATACCCGCCTGCGCCGTCAGTTGCGTGCCTGCGCCGGACATACCGTGCCTGCCCCACACGAGCGGACGGTGGGAGTACTGCCCGTGGCTTCCCGGTGTTGCGCCGTTGGCTGTCGTGATCACGTTCGCACCTCCGCTGCTTCTGAAATGCCCTTCGATTATCTCGGGACCCCCACCTGTTACAGGCCGCGCTCCTTCATCTTCTCGTCGGTCACCACCTCGTAGAACTCGATGGGATACTCCAGGATGAGCGACTGCAGCTTGGCGTTGTCCTCACGGACCGACGCCGGCACGTTGGTCACCCAGTTGGGCTCGATGGTGTCCTGCGTCCACTCGGCGATCACCTGGCTCTCGCCGGGCAGGCCGCGCCCTCCCACCATGATGGTGGCCTTGGTACGGCCGTTTTCCTCGTAGGCATCGCAGATTCTCCGCAGAATCGCAGCGACTTCCCACTCAGTCTGGGGCTTGGTCTTGGCTATTCTTCTCACCAGGTACACGTGCGCTCTCCTCGTCACATTGATTTTGGCGTCCGCCGTCGCTGGAAGTGTATAGCGGGCCAAGTGAGCCGTCAAACACCGGGACGGTGACAGCAGATAAACACCCTCGCTGATTCCATGTCATTGATTCCATAATGTTGCTACGAAAGTTCAGACTCTCAAAGACCGTTGTACTACATAGACACGACCACTATACTGCTTGACACATGGCATTCCGATTCATTCATACCGCCGATTGGCAGGTCGGCAAAGTCTTCCGCTTTGTTGATGGCCCTGAGATGGGAGGCCTCCAGCTAGCGCGGTTGGAGGCCATTTCGCGTATTGGCAATCTCGCGAATCAGCACGACGTGAGCCACGTACTGGTCGCGGGTGATGTTTACGACCACGCGACTCCCTCCCCTCACACACGCAACCAGGTCGTCGAGCGAATGCGCACTTACACCTCGGTACAGTGGCATCTTCTGCCGGGAAACCATGATCCGTACCAACCCAATGGACTGTGGGACCAGCTCCAGAGGCGTGGTTTGCCAGACAACATCCACGCGCACACCGAATCTGCCGTCGCCGTTATTGAGCAAGATGCCGCTGTGTTGTTTCCGGCTCCGCTCCAGCATCGCCGTACCCTCAATGACCCCACCGCCTGGATGGACGATCAGGCTAGCGAAGCCGGCTTGATCCGCATCGGCCTGGCGCATGGCGCCGTCTACGGCTTCGATACCAATGAGGAGCAGAGAGCCAACCCGATCGATCCCGATCGGCCACAGCTCGCTCGGCTTGAATACCTGGCGCTGGGCGATTGGCACGGAGAGCTTCGGGTAAACGAGCGCTGCTGGTACAGCGGCACGCCCGAGACGGACTCGTTTCAGACGCGCGGCAGGGGCACGGTTCTGCTGGTAGAGATCGACGGCCCGAACGAGTTGCCCCAGGTCACTGTGCTCCCGACAGGTCAGTACCGATGGGAATCGCTCAAAGAGCGTGTGGAGGACCTCGACGACGTGGATCTACTTGAGCGCAGACTGCGGAATCTAAACGGCGACCTCAACCACACACTGGTCGATTTGAAACTCTCGGGGGCGCTCTCACTGGCCAACATGCAGCACTTCGAGGAACGGATTGTCGAAGGCGCGGCCGCAGCGCTCTATCATCTCCGGATCGACCGCGAGATGCTGTTTCCGGAACCCACAGACGACGACCTCGACAGCATAGACCCGGGCGGAATTGTGCGCGCCGCTGCCGACAGGCTCAGGGCGACCGTCTCGGCAGGGGGGAGCGACGCCGAACTCGCTCGTGCCGCGCTTCATCGACTCTACATCGAACACAAGAAGCTTGAATCGGGGCAATGATGAAGCTGCGCAGGCTCTCAGTAAACCAGTTCAAGCGATTCACCACACCGACACAGTTGGGCGGCCTCGGCGACGGCCTCAATCTGGTCGTCGGGCCGAACGAGCTTGGCAAGTCGACCATGCTGGACGCGCTGCGAGCGGTGCTGTTCGAGCGCTACAGCTCCGGGGCGCTGCCAATTAGGGCGCTGCAAAACGATCGAAGTGGCGCGGCCCCGGTCGTTGAGCTGGCCTTCGAAGTCGATGGCGCCGAGTACACGCTGACAAAGCGCTTCCTCAAGAGCCCCTACGCGCGGCTGCAATGTCCCGACGGAACACCGCTCGAAGCGGACGCCGCCGAAAACGAGCTGCGCAGCCTACTTGGTTTCGCCGAGGCCGGCATCCGGGGTGCGAACCTGGAATCGCTCGGGATGTGGGGAGTCCTGTGGGTTCAGCAGGGACAGTCATTCGGAAGACCAAACTTGACCGATTCGGCGCGGGCAAGCCTCAGCGAGGGCTTGGAGTCCGAGGTCGGTACGGTGCTCGGAGGTCGGCGTGGCCGAGAGCTGCCAAAAGTCATCGATGGACGGCGGGGAGAACTGGTCACGCCGGCTCGGGGTCAGCCACGCGGAGAGTACAGAGACACGATTGAGCACGCCAGCGCGCTGGAGCAACGTCTCGACGAGCAACAGCAGCAACAACGAGAGATGTCGGAAACGCTCGAGCAGTTGGCGGCGGCGGAAGAAAAGCTCAGGCGACTGGAGGACGGCGGTCAGGACCGGATCGATCAGGAAGAACTGACCCGGACTCAGAACCAGCTTGGCGAGATGATGCGGCACGACCTGCTGCTCGAAGCGGCTCGCAGCGAACTGCATAACCGTAAGCTACAACTGGAGCGAGCAGAACGCGCCCAATCCGAGCGCGCAACTCGGCGAGCAGAGCTAGAGAACGATCAGGAACAGTTGAGGCAGGAGACCCAGCGCCTGGAGGAACTGCAAGAACGCGAGCGAGAGTCGCTGGCTGCACTGGACGACCTTCGCCAAGCCGCGACAAACGCCGAAGAAGCCGTCGAAGCAACAATGCAGTCGGAGGCAGACTGGCGCAGTATCCTGGATCGCCTCATTCGCTACGAGGAGCTGAATACCCTGCTCAGCCGGCAGAGCGACCTCGAAGCCGCGCAGAAACGACTGGCCGACGTCGAGCGTCAAGCCGAAGAGATACAGGTCACGGACGAATCTCTTGAACGCATACGCGAAGCCACGGAGACCGCAGTCCAGGCAAATGCCCGGCTCAGTGTTGCCGCGACCCGTATCAGCTTTGATATTCCCAGCGACCGCCTTGGGGGCATTGAGGCTGACGGTGCCCCACTGACGGATCCACCCGCGACCATTGAGGCGGTCGAGCCGCTCACGATTGCCATCCCAGAGCGGGGACGGATTCTCGTCGAGCCGTCCGTCGCCGACCGGGACCAACTCTTGCGCGAGGAACGGGAAGCCCGGGAAGAGCTGCGCGCTGCGCTGGCTGAGGCTGGCGCACAATCGCTTGTTGACGCGCAGATCCTGCGCGACCGGCGGCGCGATCTCGAGGCTACCGCCAGCGCGGCGCGGCGGGAGCTTGAGAGGCTCGTGCCGCCAGACAGTACACCGACACTGCAAACAAGTATCGATGAGCTGCGCCAGGCCCTGGAGGACGTGCCCTCAGAAGGAGATACAGCCCAGCTGCCGCCAAGGGACCAGGCAGAGGCAGACCTGGGCGCGGCTCAGACAGAACTCCAGAAGGCCAGGGACGAAGAACGGATCGCTCGCGAGGCCGTGGAGGTGCGGACGCGAGCCGTCTCTGAGCTCAGCGTGGAAGTGCGCACACTCCACAACACTGTGAATAGCCAAACCGAGTTGAACGAAAGGCGTGATGAAATGCTCCGGAACGATGCCGAAGCCGTGTCCGATGAGCAACTCGCCGCGGCGTCCGAGGAAGCGGCACTGGCCGTGACGGAACAGCAGGAGATTGTCTCCGCGCTGGAGGAGGAGTGGTCGGCGAGCACCAGGCAGCAGCTGGAGGCTCGCATCTCGCGGCTGAATTCGGCAATTGAGCAACGCGAAGACAACCGAGTCAAACTGAGAATCGAGCTCGCCGGACTGCGCGAACGCATCGAAGTCCATGACGGTGCCGGCATAGACGAAGCTATCGAGCACACCCGGCACGAGCTGGAACAGGCGACGCGCAGGCGCGACCGATTTGAACGAGAGCTCGATGTCCTCAAACTCCTCGCCGACACGCTTCGCGCCGCCGAGAGCGAAGCTAAAGAGCGTTATCTCGCGCCCGTCGTCGACCGCGTCCATCCTTACCTGCAGATGCTCTTCCCCAACGCCGAAATCGGCATGGACGAAGACCTGAACATCACCGGCATGTCCCGACTTGCCGGATACGAGGAGAGTTTCGATCGGCTGAGCATGGGTACTCAGGAGCAGATTGCGGTTCTCGTGCGCCTCGCCTTCGCCGAGATGCTGATTGACCAGGGAGCGCCCGCCGCCGTGATCCTGGACGACGCGCTGGTGTTCTCCGACGACCAGCGGATGGGGCTGATGTTCGACATCCTCTCACACGCCGCACAGCGCGTACAGATCCTGGTTTTCACCTGTCGCGAACAGCTCTTCGAGGGCCTCGGCGCCCGCCAACTGCAACTCGCCACAGTCGCCCCCGAGTCTCTCCGCTCGGCCTAGTAGTATTTGTCCATGCCGACCGTGCCCAGCATGCGCCCCTTCGCGGTGGCGCGAATGAGACTGGCAAGCCGCCTGTCGAACTCCTCCGGGCGGATGCGGGCGGCGTCCACGTAGGCCACGCGTATCCGGCGGTACGATTCCGAGAAGGCGCTGTAGTTGCGCCATGCGTCTGCGTCGGCCCTTATCGCGTCCTCGATGTCGTCCGGAAACACGAATGGCTCAGCGAGCGCGTGCCGCGCGGCCTCTTGGACCGACGGGTGTATCATGCCCCGCTCGTCGAGCCAGCGCAGCCGCTCCTTGTTGGGCTGGGAGAAGCCGCTCTTCGGATTGCGCGGCGTGAAGCGCTGGGCTGCTAGCCCCTCACCGGCCTTCTTGATGATCGAGTCGATCCACCCGAAGCACAGCGCCTCCTCGACGGCGTCGTTGTAAGGAATGCGCGGCTTCCCGGTGGCCTTGTTCGGGTACAGGAGCCAGATTTCACTGGCAGTGTCGAAGTTCGCTTCCAGCCACTCGCGCCACGGGCCTCTCTCGGTAACGTACAGGGTCTCGCCTATTTCCATGGCCAGCCTCTCTGCTTACGGCCGTTAGCGTCGCGCGTCCCGACGGGTGCTTGTCCGTTTGGCTGGCGGAGAGAGTGGGATTCGAACCCACGGTACCCTTGCAGGTACACGCGATTTCCAGTCGCGCCTATTCGTCCTCTCTAGCATCTCTCCACACGCCTGCCACTACGGACGGGCCAGGCTCCCTGAGATCGACCCGGTATCTCAACTTGCGGGTCAGGCGATTGGGCTGGCGGAGAGAGTGGGATTCGAACCCACGATGAGGTTGCCCCCATACCGGTTTTCGAGACCGGCGCCTTCAGCCTCTCGGCCATCTCTCCACAACAGAATTATAACACGTCCGAGCCGGCATCCTGCACTCCCCCTAATTCTCCTGCAATCGGGCGATGCAGTAGTTCTCGCTATGCTGCAAAAGCTTCTCGATGACTTCCGGCCTGGTGTCTCGCTGATTGGTTGCGTTGGCCAACCTCTCGCTGATGTCCGCGCTGATTTCGTCGGCGCCCATCGGCCCGTTGCCCCGTGAGAGCAAC
Organism: Dehalococcoidia bacterium; assembly: GCA_034421955.1. Taxonomy (GTDB): domain Bacteria; phylum Chloroflexota; class Dehalococcoidia; order Lucifugimonadales; family CATOSD01; genus CATOSD01. The sequence goes on from DAOUJZ010000053.1 coordinate 7,835, forward strand.
ACTCTGAAAATGGCCTCCTTCAGCGGCGTATCTTCTAGCAGGTAGTCGTTGGCGCTCGCGCAGTGGTCGACTATCCGGTCGATCAGATCCCGGGCCTCAACCGAAGCGAGCTCCTCTTCATCAACCGCCTGCTGGCACACGTAGCACTGCCTGGACGCGATCATCACGGGCAGCGACCGCCGTCGCTCCTCGGCCATTTCGGCGTCGATGAAGTACTTCGCCGGCTGGCCGCCGCTCGCTCCGTCGAGAATCTCGCCCCGTTCTGCACTCATCAAAAGACTTCCTCCGGCCAATCCAGCATCTGAGTTTGGGCAACCTCTCCCGCTGCCATAAGGGGCACGTCCTCAGGACAGATGGCGAGGCCGTTTGCCAGCGCCATCGACGTCAGCAGGTTCGAACCCTGGTCGCCCGTAAGCCGCGCCCTGTACCCGCCGTTGTGTCTGGTCACCACGGCCCTCGCGTACACCCTGCGCCCGTCGGGGTTTTCAATCGGCTCTTCCAGCACGGCCTCTACGGTCGGCTTGCCCACTTCGCCCAGGCCGAGCATCTTCCTGATGGCTGGACGGCCAAACTGCTCGAACGCCACCAGCGCGCTCACCGGGTTGCCGGGCAGTCCCAGGTGGGGTACCCGACGTCCGTCCTCCGCGCTCAGCGCGCCAAAGGCCAGCGGCTTGGCCGGGCGCATCCGCACCGACCAGAAGTCGATGCTCCCGTGCTGCGCGAGCACGTCCTTCACCATGTCATAGTCGCCCTTCGACACACCTGCTGACGTCACCAGCATGTCGCATTCCAGCGCCTGCTCCAACTTGGTGTTCATCGACTCCAGGTTGTCCCGCGCTATGCCCAGCAGCCTGGGAACTCCCCCGTACCTGAGCGTGCTCGCGGCCACGCTGTAGTTGTTGCTATTGAAGATCTTGCCGGCCTCGGACACCTCGCCTGGCTCCAGCAGTTCGTCCCCGGTGGCCAGAATTCCCACCACGGGTCGGCGCACCACGCCCACCTCCGAGTAGCCAAGCGACGCCAGCACGCCAATCTCGGACGGACGCAGCAGCGAGCCGCGCTTCAGCACGAGCGAGCCGCGCCGCACGTCCTGCCCCGCGGGGCGCACTTCCGCGCCCGGCGGCACGGGAATGTTGATGCCGATCCGCGACATATCTCCGCCTGTCCTGCGGCGTTCCACCTCGTCCGTGTCCTCAAACGGCACTACGGCGTCGGCGCCGTCGGGGACTGGAGCGCCGGTCATTATGCGCACCGCCGTTCCCGGGCCAACCTCGTCCCGCGGTAGCTGCCCTGCCGCCACGTATCCCACCACGTCCAGAGTTACGGGCGAGTCCTCCGACGCCCCCGCCACGCTCTCCGACCGGACCGCGTACCCGTCCATGGCGGAGTTGTCCAGCGGCGGAATGTCGTACAGCGACACCGCATCCTCCGCCAGCACCTGGCCCAGCGCGTCCAGAATGGGCTTGCGCTCCACGTCAAGCACGCTGAAGAAGTCCATGATGCGTTCCAGCGCCTCCTCGACGCTGAGCATCGATTCGTTGTGATGGCGGTGTACGTGCGTGTACTGAGTCATGCTGGTCCCTACCCGCGAATCTCCGCGCCAAGCTCACGCCGGAGCTGGCGCAATATGTCCCTCTGGTATCTGTCCACCTGCTCGGAAGTGAGAGTTCCCCTATCCGACCGGAACACTATCCGATAGGCCACCGACTTCTTTCCGTCCGGAACGCCCTCGCCTGAGTATACGTCGAACGGCGCGCTGCTCGCGACCATCTTGTGCCGGGCGATGATGCCCTGCACGCGCGAGGAGGGAACGTCCGCGTCCATAACCAGCGCCACATCCCGGTTGGAGACTGGGAACCGGCTCGTCCTCTGGTACCGCCTGGGCGTGTCGGGCATGGCCCCCGCCAATCCCTCGACGTCTACCTCGAACAGCGCCACCGGCGCCTCGTCCAGGTCGAACCGGGCCAAGACGTCCGGGCGCACTTCGCCGATTTCGCCGATCGATGCGTCGTCAAGCGTCAGTCGCGCCGTCCGGCCGCGCCGGAAGAAACCGCCCTCGCTCGGCTCGTACCCGACCTGGAGGTCGAGGCCGGCGAAGAGCGCCTCCAATACGCCTTTCGCGTCGAAGAAGCCCATCTCGCCCGGCGGCGCCAGCCAGGACACGGCGGCACGCGGCCCCGACATCGCACCCACCAGCATCTCGCGCTCGTTTGGCAGGTCGCGCTCCTTCGCCTCCAGCTTGGGCAGGTACACCCGCCCCAGCTCGAAAATGCGAATGCCGTCGTTCTGCCCGACGCGGCGGTTCGCCGCAAGTGTCTGGAGCACCGCCCCGCGCAAGCTGGTCCGCATGTATTCGTGGTCGCCGCTCATCGGGTTGGCGATGCGCAACGGCAGGTTCGACTCGTCCACCGCGCCCACGCTGTCGAGCGTCTCCATCGTGGTGCTCGAGTAAGAAATGGTCTCGCGCATGCCAGACGCTGCCAGGCAGTCCCGCACACGCTCCTTCAGCTCCCGCAGCGGCTGCGGCGGATGGTGCGGAATGGGCGCCGACAGCATTGTCGTAGGTATAGAATCGTAGCCCGTGATACGGGCCACCTCTTCTACCAGGTCGTCCTCGATGGACACGTCCGAGCGCCAGTAAGGCGCCTTGACCCAGATGGTGTCTCGCCGTTCTGGTGCTGGCCCCGCCTCTACCGCCTCGATGACGTCGATGAGACCGGACGGCTCGGCCGCCCGCTCGAACCCGAGGGCGTCCAGTACCTCCCTCATGCGCTCGATGCCGTAGTCAACCCCCATCACCTGCCGCACGCGGCGGCGGCTCAGCCTCAGCGTGGGCGCCGGCTTGCGCCCCGGGTACAGGTCTACGATGCCCTTCGCCGCCTCGCCTCCGGCAATCTCCAGTATCATCGCCGTCGCCCTGCGCAGGCCACGCTCGGCGAGCTCGGCACGGATGGCCCGCTCGAATCGGTACGACGCCTCGGTGCTCATCCTCAGCGCGGTACGTGTGCGGCGCGTGTTGACCGGGTCGAAGCTCGCCGCCTCTAGCAGCACAGACGTCGTGTTCTCGTCCATCTCCGTGCTCGCGCCGCCCATCACGCCCGCCAGGCCAATCGCGTCGTGCGAATCGGCGATGCACAGCATCGGCGGACTCAGCGCGCGCCGCACGCCGTCCAGCGTCTCCAGCGTCTCGCCGGGACGCGCCGCCCTCACCACGATTCGGCTGTCGCGCACGTTGTCGAAGTCGAAGGCGTGGAGCGGCTGGCCGAACTCCAGCATCACGTAATTGGTAATGTCCACTACGTTGTTGATGGGCCGCTGCCCGGCCCTCATCAGTGCATCCTGCATCCACTGCGGCGACTCGCCGATGCGAACGCCTCGAATGAGGCTTGCCGTGTAACGGGCGCACAGCTCCGGATTGGCGATTCCGATGGACACCAGATCCTCGATGGGCGGGCCATCCTCCGGGTAGGACAGGTCCGGCTCCTCGACACGTCCGCCCGTGATGGCCGCCACCTCGTGGGCAATGCCCAGAACGGAAAGGCAGTCCGGCCGGTTCGGTGTTACCTCCACGTCCAGAACCGCGTCGCCCAGGTAGTCGACCAGCGGCGTACCAGGTTGGGCATCGTCCGCCAGCGTTAGAATGCCGTCGTGGTCGTCGCCCAGCCCAAGCTCCAGCGGTGAGCAGACCATGCCCGCCGACTCGACTCCGCGAATCCTGGCGCGCTTGAGTTGCTCCATTTTGCCGCTGCGAGGGCTGTAAAGTGACGCACCCTCCCGCGCGAAAGCGATATTCTGGCCTGCGGCCACGTTGGGCGCGCCGCACACCACGACGGCCGTCTCGCCGCCGCCAAGCTTCACCGTGGGAAGCATCAGACGGTCGGCGTTGGGATGCGGGTCCACCTTCAGCACGTGGCCCACCACCACCTTGTCGCGCTCCCAGTCGCCGCCGACTATCTCCACCTCGCCCACCTCGTTGCCGGCCATCGTCAGCCGGTGCGCCAGTTCGTGCGGCGGCAGGTCGACCGGGACATACTTTCTCAGCCAGGACAGCGGTATCTTCATCTGTGTCGCTCTCGAATGAAGGGTTGTGTTTCTGCGCGCGCCATTCTGGACGCGCGAGCCAATGGCAAATCTTGGGCTGGCGGCGGGCGCGCTCGCCTTCGTTCCGGCGCGGCGCTTCCTCGATTAAAACTGGCTCAAAAAGCGCAGGTCGTTAGCGTAGAAGAGCCGGATGTCGTCTATGCCGTACTTGAGCATGGCGATGCGCTCCGGCCCCATTCCAAAGGCGAAGCCGGTGTAGATGTTCGGGTCGTACCCCACGCCTTCCAGCACCTTGGGGTGCACCATGCCCGCGCCCATGATCTCTATCCAGCCAGTCTCACCGCAAATCCGGCAGCCGTCCCCGGAGCAGGAGAAGCAATCGATGGACATGTCCACCCCGGGCTCCACGAACGGAAAATAGTCGCACCGGAAGCGCACCCGCCGTTCCTGCCCGAACACTATGCGCGCGAACTCGTACAGCGTGCCCTTCAGGTCGGCGAACGTGATCCCGCGGTCTACCGCCAGCCCTTCTACCTGGAAGAAGTGCCACTCGTGCGTCGCGTCCGTGGCCTCGTACCTGTAGCACTTGCCCGGCACCACCACGCGCACCGGCGGCTCCTGCCCCTCCATGATGCGCGTCTGCATTGGCGAGGTATGCGTGCGCAGCAGCATCGGATGCTGGCCGGACTCGTCCTCGTAGTCCAGCCACAGCGTGTTCCACATGTCGCGCGCAGGGTGGTCCTTCGGGATGTTCAGCATCTCGAAGTTGTAGTGGTCCCACTCCACCTCCGGCCCTTCTACCACCTGAAACCCCATCGAGATGAAGGCGTCGCAGATCTCCCGTAATATCAGTGTAGTGGGATGCAGGCCGCCCGCGGGCGCCGGCCAGCCCGGCAGCGTAACGTCGATGGCGTCGTCCGCGTCGGCATCGCTGCCATCGGTGGCCTCAGAAAGTGCACGCTCCCTCTCGGCGAGAGCGCTCTCCAGCAACGCCTTCGCGCGGTTTGCCGCTTCGCCCGCGGCCCTGCGCTCTTCCGGCGGCAACGAGCCCACGGCTCGGAGTTGCTCGGTAAGCCGGCCTCTCCGTCCGAGGAAGGCGACACGCCACGTCTCCAGACTTTCGGGGGAGTCTAAACTCGCCAGCGCCGCAAGCGCTTCGTCCCTAACGCCTTCGACGCGCGCGGTGGCGCCTTCGCTCATCCTTATGCCTCACTTATGCGCGCTGCGCAATCGGTCGCACCATTATATGGCGATGTTTCGGAACCGGTCAAGGCGAGCACGCGCCGCCGGGCGCGCGACAGATGGCCTTAGCTGCTATACTTGGCCGTGCACCGCCAGCGCCGGGAACGACGCCTGCACAGCCGCACTGTGGTACTCAGGAGACAGCGCACCTTGAAGATCGGACTCATATCGGACACCCACATACCCGAAGCCGGGACCGAGCTCCCCTGGCAGGTCTACAAGGCTCTTGATGGCGTGGAGCTTATTCTGCACGCCGGTGACATGCACGTCATAGAAGTGCTGGACTGGCTCGAGGAGATTGCCCCTGTGCTGGGCGCGAGAGGCAACGGCGACGGCGATGGCCACAGGCCCGATTTCCCCGACGACGACCCCAGGGTGAAGGAGGCCCACGTGTTTGAGGTCGAGGGTGTTACGGTGGGCCTGACCCACGGCTTCCCGCTGCCCGAGGAGGCGCCTTGGACCACCCTAGACGACCTCATGGATCGAAAGCTGGGCCGGGCGGTGGACGTGATAGTGTGCGGCGACACCCACGTGACTCTCAACACCGTCCGAGAGGGAGTCTTGTATGTAAATCCCGGGAGCCCAACACTCCCGCGGCAGATGTACGCCCTCGGCCAGGTCGGCATTCTCACGGTCGAGGCGGGCGCCGCGAGCGCCCAGATAATCGAGCTATCCTCCGTCGGCGAATAGCGCACGTGAAGCCTCGCGCTCGCATCAGCCGTTTCGTTCAGCCACGGCGAGCCGCCCGGTACTTGACGCTCGACTACGCCTTAGTGTAAAACTTCACCCATTCGTGGGCTGTGTCGCGCTTCTGGCGCGCGGCGCCGCCGGTCTGGGGCGAAATCCTGCCCCTGCGTGGCGCCGATGCTCCTGACGCCTGCGAAAGCGAAGAGGAGGAAGCTATGGCCGACTACCAGGACATTGTTTGGGAGGAGCACGGCCCGGTAGCCGTGTGCAGGCTCAACCGCCCCGAAAAGCTGAACGCTATGCGGTCCCAGACCACCGAAGAGATGTACCACGCATGGCGCGGCTTCAACGCCAACAAGGCACTCAAGGTAATGATTGTCACCGGCACCGGACGCGGCTTCACCGCCGGCGCCGACGTCAGCCGTGAGGGCATGGGCGAGGGGCCCTCCGACCCGGGCGCTACACCTGGCGCGGCCAGCCCCGCGCCGCGAATGTTGAAAGCCATCGTCGAAAAGCCTGTCATCGCCGCCGTCAACGGCGCCGCCGCTGGCATGGGCTACGTGCTCGCCCTCGCGTGCGACATCAGAATCGCGTCCGATAGGGCCCTCTTCCACCACGTCTACCTGCGCCGCGCGCTGGTAACAAGCGGCGAAACGTGGTACCTTCCCCGAATCATCGGGCTGGGCAACGCCATCTACCACATCTTCATGGCCGACGCCATTGACGCCGACGAAGCCCTCAGGTTGCATCTAGTGTCGCGGGTAGTCCCACATGACGACCTCATGGACGAAGCCATGGCGATGGCCCAGGAATTGGCGACACGCCCGCCCAACGCCACCAAGTACGCCAAGAAAGCCATCTACAAGGGATTGAACCTCACCATGGAAGATGCCATGGAGTACGTTGGCTACACCCGCGCGGCAAACCTCAACTCCGGCGAGGCCGCCGAGGGATTCCGCGCGTTCAACGAAAAGCGGGCGCCAAACTGGTAGCCCGAACCGGCAAAGCCGAATCGACACCCGTAATTTGAACGAGGAGAGGACAATGGAAAACTGGACAAGGATGGGTCGTCTCTTGCTGGCCGGCGCGCTGGCGCTCGCCCTGAGCGTGGCGCTCGCCGCGTGTGCCTCAGACGAGCCGGAGCCAACGGAGACAACCGCGCCCGCCGCCGCGATGGCGACGACGCCGCCACCTACACCCACTGCCGCCGAGTCTGCCGCCGCCGTGGCGACAGAGGTCGCCAAGCCGCTTGAGCCGGCGTCAGCGACGCCTACGGCAACAGGCGAGGAGGTAATGGCGGGCGGGCAGCTAATCTCGCTGTCCGGCTTCGACATCGGCCACACCGACCAGCACCGCAATAGCTCGGTCGCCGAGTTGATGTTCTTCACGCTCATCCACCCCAGCATCTACCAGTACGACACGCGCACCTGGGTTGACATCGCGCCCGACCTGGCAGACTCCTGGTCGCTCAACGACTCCGGTGACGAGTATACCTTCAGCGTGCGAGACGGCGTGCAGTTTAGCGACGGGCAGGCGGTTACCGCAGGCGACATGGCCTACAGCCTCAACCGCTCCATTGCGCTGCCCAACAGCATCGGAATGCCGCGGTGGGGCTGCATACGCGGCTTCATGGAGCCCGATGGCGCAAGCGCTGTGGACGACGATACGCTCACGGTGCAACTCAAGGACCCGGCGGTCGCCTTCCTCGGCTGCCTGGCGTCGCCCTGGATAATGATCCAGAAGGAAAGCTTGCTGAGGGACATCGACGAGGGGATCAGTGGCGACGCGGCGCGTGAGCCCGACCTGGACGAGATAATCGGCGCCGGCCCGTTCAAGCTCGTCGAGTACCGGCGCGGCGTCTCATGGGATGTGGAGAAGAACCCGAATTACTACGACCAGCCCAGGCCCTACCTGGACACCATGCGCTACACGATAATCACCGACCCGAGCGCGAGGGTGGCCGCCTTCCGCACCGGCAGGGCCTACATGGAGGCAATCTTCCCCGGCTTCGGCAGCGACGACGACCTTGCCATCAGGGATGAGTTCGGTGACCAGCTGACCGTCACTGAGACGCTCGGATTCGGCGTCACCGGCGTACATATCAATCTGAGAGTAAAGCCCTTCGACGACATCCGCGTCCGTAGGGCCATGAACCTGGCTATGGACCGCCAGGAGATGGTAAAGGTGCTGAGCCCCACCGGCGGCGACGTGCTTTGCTACTACCCCTGCATCTTCGACTGGATCTACGACGAGGACGACTACAGGCAGTGGCCGGGCTGGAATCCCGACACCAAGGAAGCCGACATCGCCGAGGCAAAGGGGTTGATGGAAGAGGCCGGCCTTGCCGACGGTCTGGACTATGTTGTGAGCTTTAGGAAGGTGGGCAACTACCCCGACATCGCTGCTATCCTCCTCGACCAGTGGAAGGAAATCGGCATGAACATCGAGCTGCGCCCGTATGAGAGCGCCGCCGGCTGGGCTGCATATCAGGCGCACGACTTCACCGCCGCCGTGCAAGGCACGGGCCTGAACTTCCTCGACCCGGATGCGGCGAACGACCTTCTCTACCTCCCCACTGCCGGACGCATGTACCAGGGCTGGGAGAACGAGCGGTTCAACGAGCTCTTCGAATTGGAGAAGGGCGAGGTGGACCAGGCGGCTCGCGCTAATCATCTGAAGGAGATGACGGACATTCTGGTGGAAGAGGTACACTACCTGCCCACCACCGGCGGAATCGGCAACTACATCCAATGGCGCTGCGTCAAAGGATACACCGCCCCCACCGCGCTGGGCCAGAACAACTACCGCCACGACCGCACCTGGCTGGCCGACGAGGCTCCCTGCCGCTAGGTCACGTGGTAACCGATAGCATTTAGACCCGGTGGGACGGAGCCTGCGAGGCCCCGGCCCACCGGGCGTATATTCCTCTCTCCCTTGATGGGAAAGGGTCAGAGCTTGCCCCGTACTTGATGCGGGGGTGACGATGAAGCCCAACGCGTCGGTGCGCCTGCTGCGATGACGATTATGGCCCCTTTTGAAGGCGCGGGAGTGTAGATTTGCGAACTTACATACTTCGCCGACTGCTCCTGTTCCTACCCACAATCTTTGGGGTAACGCTGGTTGTGTTCGTTATTCTGCGAATCGTGCCGGGCGACCCCGCGCTCGTCATGCTGGGTGGATTCGAAGGCGAGGGCACCTTTACCCAGCAAGACCTCGACAACCTGCGCAGGAACCTCGGGTTGGACAAACCCATCGCCGTGCAATACGTTACCTGGATAGCTGACGCGGCGAGGCTGGACTTCGGCGACTCGTTCTTCACCAACACCCCCATTTGGGATGAGGTGCGCCCCAGGCTTCCCCTCACGCTGCAGTTTGCCCTCATGGCTATCTTGCTTGCGGTGATATTCGCTCTGCCCATGGGTGTAATCTCCGCCGTGCGGCAGGACACCTGGGCCGACTACTCCCTGCGCATATTCGCCATCATAGGGCTGGCGATGCCCACGTTCTGGGTAGGGTCCCTTGTACTGCTCGGCCTGTCGCTCCAGTTCAACTGGATTCCGCCCTTAGGGTACGTTCCCCCATGGCAGGAACCCTGGACCAACTTCGTGCAGCTGATCTTCCCAGCCGTCGCGCTGGCCTACTCCACCAATGCGGTGACAGCCCGCGTGACCAGGTCGCAGATGCTGGAGGTGCTGCGCGAGGACTACATACGCACCGCCATGGCTAAGGGTCTCAGGGAGCGCGTGGTCATCTACCGCCATGCGCTCAAGAATGCCTCCCTGCCGGTGATAACGCTGTTCGGCGTGCAGTTCGCCACGCTTCTCGGCGGATCCGTGGTCATCGAGTCGGTGTTCAGCCTACCCGGAATCGGGCGGCTGCTTATCTTCTCGATAAACGTCCGGGACTACCCGATGATCCAGTTCCTGGTGACGTTCATCGCGTTCATATTCCTGACGATGAACCTTCTCGTGGACCTGCTGTACGGCTGGCTCGACCCACGAATTCGTTACGACTAGTCCAGGTCACGAACCGCAAGTGCAAGTAGGTAATCATGGCTGAAAGGACGATGGACACCACACTGGAGCGGGAGTTCGGCCTGCGCAGCAAACGCAGCGCCTGGCACTATTTCGTCCGCTTCATCAAGGAGAAGCCCCTCGGCGCGGTCGGCGGTTTTATCCTCCTGTCGGCCATCCTGATCGCCGTGTTCGCCGCGGCTCTCACTCCGTACAATCCAGACGAGTTCGATGCCGACGCCCGGCTGGTCCCGCCCAACACCACACACTGGTTCGGCACCGACCACATCGCCCGCGATGTCTACACTCGCGTCTTGTTCGGCTCCCGTGTGTCGCTGCTGGTGGGGTTCATTGCGGTGGCCACCTCCACCATCATTGGCACCGTGCTGGGGGTTGCCAGCGCCTACTTCGGCAAAACGCTGGACCTGCTGTTACAAAGAGTCGTGGACTCACTCCAGGCCATCCCCGGCCTTGTGCTGGCCCTAACGCTGATTGCGGCGCTGGGGCCATCCCTGTTCGCCGTGATTCTGGCCATCACCATCGTCAGGTGGCCCGGCACTACGCGCACCGTGCGCTCTGTCGCGCTCAGCATCAAGGAGAGCCAGTATGCCGACGCGGCGAGGGCAATCGGCGCCAGCGACATGCGCATAATGTTCCGCCACATCACGCCAAACGTAATGGCGCCCGTCATCGTGGTGGGCTCCGCCGTGCTGGGCGGCGCGATCGTCACCGAGGCCAGCCTGAGCTTCCTCGGTCTCGGCGTGCCGGCGAACATCCCCACCTGGGGCAACATGCTCGGCCAGGCGCAGCAACGCTACATCGCAGCCGGCCCCTGGACCAGCATCTTCCCCGGCGTCGCGCTGACGATCACCGTGTTTGGTATCAACGTGCTCGGCGACGCCGTTCGCGACGTGCTCGACCCCCGCCTGCGCGGCAGCAGGTAGCCGAAGCTCACGACAGCGCGTTCCCCGCGGCCTCCTCCGGCTGCTGACCGATCACCCGCTGCCGCTCCAGCGCCTCGAATTCCCTGCGCGGCAGCCCCAACAACTCGTGCAGCGTGCGCCAGTTGTGCTGCCCCAGATCCGGCGCGGGCCCGCGGAACCCCATGGGCGCCTCGGACAGCGTGAACGGCAGCCCCGGGTGCAAGTGGCTGCCCGCGTCGTCGGGGTACTGCTGTAGCTGAAAGTAGCCTTCGTGCTCGTGCTGCGGGTCCCTGGCCGCCTCGCTTATCTGCTGAACCGCCCCCGCCGCTATGCCCTCGGCCTGAAGAATGCCCATCAGTTCGCGCTTGTTCCGGCCCGCTGTCCACTCGCCGATGGCCGCGTCCAGCTCGTCGTGGCGACGCTGCCTGGCGGTGAACCCGGCCAACTCGCCCTCGGCGAGGTCAGGCCTTCCCATCAGGCCGCACAGCCTCTCCCACTCCTCATCCGAGCCGACGGATATGGCGATCCACTCGTCGTCTCCCTCGCACCTGTAGCAGCCCTGCGGAGCCGCGGAGGGGTGCCGGTTTCCGGTCCTGTCCCGGTACTTCCCACTCAACGAGTATCCGATCATGTCCTCGCCGATGAGCGAGGCCATCGACTCCAGGTGCGAGAAGTCGATGAACTGCCCCTTACCGGTCGCGCGCCGGCTCCACAGCGCCGCGAGCACCGCGGACGCGGCGTGCAGCCCGTTCACCGGGTCGGCGTGGTTGCCGCCCGACCGCATCGGGTAAGCCCCCTCGTAGCCCGTCAGGTGCGACACCCCCGCCATCGGTTCTATCGTGACGCCAAAGCCCACGTATCGCCTGTCAGGCCCGGTGTTGCCGAAAGCGGGCATAGACACCACGATGATGTCCGGCCGCTCCGCCCTGAGCGTGTCGTAGTCCAGCCCGAACGCCCTCATCACGCCCAGCGAGAAGTTGTCGAGCACCACGTCGCTCACCGCCGCGAGTTGCTTGAACAGGCTCACGCCCTCCTCGGTCTTCAGGTTCAGCGTGATGCCCAGCTTGTTCCTGTGTAGCTGGTGAAAGCCGCCGGAGCGATTGTACGGCTTCTCGCCCGGATCGCCGCCCGGGTAAATCCGCCGCCCGTCGCGGGGACGCACCGGGCCGCGTGTGGGGTCGAGCCGCGTGATCGACTCCACCTTGATGACCTCCGCTCCCATGTCGCCCAGCAGCTTGGTGCAGTGCGGCCCTGCCCAGATCATCGACAGGTCCATGATGCGTACTCCATCCAGCGGCAACGAGTTCATGCTATCCCCCCACTCTCCCCGGACACGGCGCTATTGCGTCCCACCGTTCTCCATGCGGGCGATCTCCTCAGCGCTCAATCCCAACACGCCGCCCAGCACCTCCGCGTTGTGCTCGCCCAGGAGCGGCGCCCTGGCGTTTTTCCAGGGCGTCTCCAGCATCTGGAACGGGCCTCCCGGCGAGCTGAACCGTCCCACAGCCGGGTGATCCAGCTCCTCGAAGTACCCCCGAAAGTCCAACTGCGCCGAGTTGACCACGTCCTCCGGCGTCGCCATGTAGCCGAAAGCCAGCCCGTGCTCCTGGCCCAGCCGGCAGATCTCCTCCTTGGTGCGCTCCATCAGCCACGGCCGCAGTATTTCGTCGATGGCGTCCCTGGTCTCAGGCTTCACCCTGTCGGCGACCGTGGCGAACCTGGGATCGCCCAGCCGGGGGTCGATGAACTCCGCCACCGCCGGCCAGTTGGAGGGAGGCCCGCATATCACCGCCACGTAGCCGTCCTTGCACGGATACGGCCCCCAAGGGTGGTTCATGTGCCGGTTACCCGTTCTCGCCATGTTGCGCCCGACCAGGTTGGAGCCGACGAAGTGGTTCTCCATCAGGTCCGCCATGGCGCGGTGGACCGACACCTCCACCCGCTGCCCCGAACCCGTGGCCTGCGCGTGGAACAGCGCGCCCATCGTGGCCACGAACGCCGTCTGCCCCGTCACGAACTGCGTGATGGGCACCCCGGACATCAGCGGCTCCCGGTCCGGCTCCCCGCTGATGAACATTGCCCCGCTCAGCGCGTAGGTGACGATCTCCTCGCCTTTGTACGCGCTGTACGGCCCGTCCCGCCCGAAAAACGTCACCGACGTCATCACCAGCGTCGGGTTCGCCGCCCGCAGCGGGTCCGTGCCGAGCCCCATGTGGTCCATGGCGCCGGGTGGGAAACTCTCGATCAGCACGTCCGACCCGGCGGCCAGCCCCAACAGCGCCTCACGTCCCGCGTCGGACTCCAGGTCCAGCGTAACGCTCTTCTTGCCGGCGTTCAGGTAGAGGAATCTGCCTCCGCTGTTGAGGTCCGCCCCGTCATCGGGAAAAGGGCCGGCTTTGCGGGAGACGTCGCCCACGGCGGGCGGCTCCACCTTGATTACCTCCGCGCCCATTCCGGCGAACAGCCTGCCGCAGTACGGCCCCGCTATCCCCTGCGAAACGTCCAGGACTCGAAGGTTGTCAAGTGCGCCGTCACTCATGGCCGCTCCTCCAAGCGAGGGATGCCCAATCTGCGTGAGACACGCGCAGTATAGCACAGCCCCACCGCCAGTCCCCTCGATGGTGTTGTGTCCCGAGCCTGTTTCGATTGCAAGGGGCGCCAGCCGCCGTCGCTCCCGCTCCTCGTTTCCACGAGGTAAGCTCTGCGGGGAGGCGAAATTTGCTCAATTCTGCGACATTCTGTGCGTTTCGTAGCTGAGCGTGTCGTTGGTCCCGCTCAATTCTGTAATGCCGGGGTGGTCAATTCAGGGCATAAGCGTCGCGCTGCGGGGCAGAAGAGGACAGGGGGCCGGTCGGTGGTCGATGGTCAGTGGTGAGTGGCCGCACTAGCGCCATCACCCCCATCCCAGCCTTCCCCCATCAAGGGGGAAGGGACTTTGAAAAGGCCCGGGGCGGGTCGGTCCTGCGGGCGGGTTTGAAACACGCCCCTACCGTGAGATATGATAGCACGAATGTACGCATCATGCAAGCCGGTTGGCGAAATTGCGGGGTCTGGGGCGAAAATGTGGGTCTGGGGGCGAATCTGTGGGAAGAAATGGCGCATGCGTGGGCACGGAGCGGGGCGAGTGTGGGGCAGGGCTGAGGCAGGGATGGCGAACGCGTGGCGCAGGAAAGTGACGGAATTTTCGGGGTACGTGAGTGCAAGTGAGCGGGTGTGGGTGTGGGCGACGGCAGGGTGTTAGCGGGAGGGACGGTTATGGGTGCCCCTGGCAATCTGACGCAGGTTCCCTGCCGTCCGCGCGGTTGACACTGAACGATATAGGCGTACAATCGACCGAGACCCCAAACCGGCTCGACCAAGCGAAAGCGCGGTGTGTGACAAGTGACCAACGAAGCGACGGACAGCCCGATCACCGGCGCCCTTCTCTCCGGCGTCCGCGTGCTCGACCTTTCGGAAGGCGTGCCCGGACCGTTCGCCGCCAAGCTTCTCGCCTACCTCGGCGCCGAGGTCATCAAGGTCGAACACCCCGGCCGCGGCGACGCCAGCAGACGCGCCAGCCCCTTCCTGGACGACCTCCCCAACCCGGAGACGAGCGGCTCCTTCCTCTACCTCAACGGCGGCAAGAAGAGCGTGACCCTGGACGTTGCCACCTCCACAGGCGCGCACGTACTCAAGCAGCTGGTCAAAAGATCCCACGTGCTGATCGAGAGCTACCAGCCCGGCCACCTGGAAAACATCGGGCTCGACTACAACACCCTGGAAAACGTCAACCCCGCCCTGGTGCTCACGTCCGTGTCCCACTTCGGCCGCACCGGCCCGTACAGCCATTACCGTGGCGGTGAACTGGTCGACTTCGCGGCGGGCGGCAATCTCAACCTGATGGGGCTTCCCGAGCGCGAGCCTATCAAGTTCGGCGGCAACGCCGGCCAGTACCTCGGCGCCGTCTCCACCCTCAGCGGCACCATGCTCGCCCTCTACGGCGCCGACGGCACCGGCGCAGGCCAGCACGTGGACGTCTCGATCCAGGAGTCCCTCGTCTGCTGCCACATCCAGGACCTGTGCAACTACGACTACACCGGCGAGATTCAGGGCCGCGGCCACGGCTCCATGATCTATCCCTGCAAGGACGGCTACGTCGGCCTCACGCTCCAGCAGCACCTATGGCCCAGGGTCTGCGCCATGCTGGACATGCCCGAGCTTGAGCACGACCCCATGTTCGCCACCTTCCAGGGCCGGCGCGAGAACGCCGACCTGCTCGACGTTCACATCATCGGCTGGATGATCGAGCGCACCAAGGAAGAGGTCTACCACCAGGCCCAGAGCTACAACATGCCCACTGGTTACGTCGCAACCGTGGAGGACATCGTGAAGTCCCCCCAGCACGCCGCAAGGGACTTCATCGTCGAGATGGACCACCCCGAGGCCGGCCGCCTCAGGTACCCCGGAGCGCCCTTCCGCATAGCGGGCGTCGAGGTCGAACACCGGCGCGCTCCTCTGCTGGGCGAGCACAACGCCGAGGTGCTCTGCGGCCTCCTCGGCTACGACAAGTCGGAACTGGTGATGCTCAGGGGCGCCGGCGTCATCTAGACCGCGCCATCATCGAAGGAGGCCAACATGTCAGAAGCGTTGAAGGGCGTCCGCATCCTCGACTTCAGCATGTTCCTGGCCGGCCCGCACGCCACCAAGCTGCTCGGCGACATGGGCGCGCAGGTCATCAAGATCGAGGCGCCCCACCACCCCGACGCGCTCAGGGTGAACCCGCGCGACATTTATCCCGACCGCGACCCCGGCGAGCGCCCCTGGAACCGATCCGGCATGATCAACGAGCGCAACCGCAGCAAGCTGGGCATCACCCTCGACCTCGCCGCGCCCGAGGGCCGCGACATGTTCCTGGACCTCGTGAGCGTGTCCGACGTGGTGCTCGAAAACTTCCGCGTCGGCGTCATGGACCGGCTCGGCGTCGGCTACGACGTCCTCAAGCAGTACAATCCCACCGTCATTCTCGCATCGCTGTCCAGCCAGGGCACCACCGGCCCCGAGAAGGGCTACCGCTCCTTCGGCAACACCCTGGAAAAGCTCTCCGGCCTGTTCAGCCTCACCGGCTACCCGGGCGAGCCGCCCTACTTCAACGGCATGGCCTTCCCCGACCCGCTCTCCGGCTACATGGGCGTCGCACTCGTCACCGCCGCGCTCCGCCACCGCAGGCGCACCGGCGAGTCCATGCGCCTCGACCTGTCCCAGCGCGAGATGGCCACCGCCGTCGTTGGTGAAGCCATCATGGACTTCACGATGAACGGCCGGGTCCGCGAGCCTATGGTCAACCGCCACACCGCGCAGGCCCCGCACGGCGCCTACCCCTGCGAGGGCGAGGACAGGTGGGTCGCCATTTCCGTCGAGGACGACACCCAGTGGCGCGCTCTCTGCGCCGAGATGGACCGCCCCGACCTCGCCGGTGACCCCCGCTTCGCCGACGCCGCGGCCCGCTGGAGCAACCACGACGAGCTCGACGCCATCATCGCCGAGTGGACGTCTCCCCTCGACAACTACGAGGTGATGAACCGGCTGCAGGCGCGCGGCGTCCCGGCCAGCGTGGTGATGAAGTCCGTCGACCTGATGAGCGACCCCCACCTCGAGTCTCGCGAGTTCTTCGAGCTCTCCGACGACCCGGAGGCCGGACCGCACCGCTACTACAGCCGGCCCTGGAAGCTCTCCAAGACCCCCGGAGCGACGCTCTACCCCGCGCCCCTGTTCGCGCAGCACAACTCGCTCATCTACGGCGAGCTGCTCGGCATCGACGACGAGGAGATGGCGCGCCTCGAGGCCGAGTCCATCACCAGCGACATCCCCGGCAACCCCCGCGCGACGTAGAGGTGAACGCGATGAAGGCGCTTGTTGTTGGCGGCACCGGGCCGACCGGGCCGCTCATAGTCCAGGGCCTCCTCGACAGGGGCTACGAAGTCACCATCTACCATCGTGGATACCACGAGGTGGACGATATGCCGCCCGTGAGCCACCACCTGCACGGCGACCCGTTCGACCTGAACACGCTACAGGCCGACTTCCACGGCAAGACCTACGACCTCGTCGTGGGCATGTACGGACGCCTGCGCCACGTGGCAGCCGCCATGGTCGGCAGGACGGCGAAGCTTGTGGGCATCGGCGGCGCCGCATCCTACCTGCGCTCGCACCACGCTGCCGACCCGCTCGCGGCGAATAGCCTGCCAACGCCCCTCGACTTCCCCACATACACCGAGCGTGACCTCAACCCGTTCGGATTCGCCGTTGCCGAGACCGAACGCCGCGTCATGGCCCACCACCGGCGCGGCGATTTCGACGCCGTCATCGTACGCTACCCCACCGTCTACGGTCCGCGCACGCCGCGCCAGTGGATGTGGCCCATAGTGCGCCGCGTGCTGGAGAAGCGACCGCGCATCATCGTTCCCGGCGATGGCTCCGGTCTCATGCCCACCGGCTACGCCGAAAACGTCGCACAGATCGTCCTGCTCGTCTGCGACAGCGACCAGGCCAACGGTCACATCTTCAACGCCGTGGATGACCAGACCTATCGCATCAAGGACTTCATCGCCATGGTCGCCCGCGCGCTCGACCACGAATGGGACATCGTGGAGATCAGCCACCCCATGGCGTATCAGCTCGCAAGGGGCTACTGCACGGGCGAGAGCCGGACGCTCGACAACTCCAACCTGAAGACCATCCTCGGCTACGAGGACGTCGTTCCCGTGGAAGAAGGCGTCAGGAGGACCGCTCTCTGGCTCGCGGAAAACCGCCACCTCATAGACGAGCAGATCGAGAGGCTGGTCGGCAACCCATACGCATACGACATCGAAGACCGGCTCATCGAGTCGTTCAGAGGCTGGCAGCAACAGGCGTCCGACACAATCCCAGAACCGGAGGCAGTCCCGCGCCCCCAGGAGTTCCGCGGTCCCTCCCGGCCTTCCGAATAGTCCCTTCTCCCTCGCAGGGGAAAGGTTAGGATGGGGGTGCGCCCGCCTAAGCGCTCCCCAGAAACACCTGCGTCAGAATGTCCGTATCGCGTACCGTCTGCGGTGTCCCGTCGTGCACCACCTCTCCCTTGTCCAGCACGTAGGCCCTGTGCGCGATGTCCAGCGCTCCGCGGATGTTGTGCTCCACCACGAAGATCGACGTGCCCAGCCGCTCGTTTATCTCCGACACCTTTCTGAACACCTCGCGCACAACGATCGGCGCCAATCCCAGCGTCGGCTCGTCCAGCAGCAGCACCTCCGGGGCCGCCATCAGCCCCCTGCCCAGCGCCAGCATCTGCTGCTGCCCGCCCGACATCTGGCTCGCCACGTCGCGCCGCTTCTCGTGCAGCACCGGGAACAGATCCATCACCGCGTCCAGCCTGCGCTGCTTCTCCGCCCGGTCATCCACGAACAGGCAACCCATCTCCAGGTTCTCCGTAATGGTCAGGTGCGTGAACACCCGCCTGCCCTGCGGAACGAACGATATGCCGTGCTTCACGATGTCGTGTGTGGCCATGTCCAGCCGCGCGCCCTTCCAGCGCACCTCTCCGCCCACCACCGGCGCGAGCCCCATGATGGCCCTCAGCACCGTCGACTTGCCGGCGCCGTTAGGACCCATCACCGCGGCCACCTCCCCCTGCCTCACGTGCACCGACACATCGGTCAGCGCCGAGACCGCCCCGTAGCTCACGGAGACGCCCACCAGCTCCAGCAGCGTGCCATTGGTGGATCCTGTGGTTTCTCTCACTTCGCCATTCCTACGACCCCAGGTACGCCTCGATAACCTCCGGCCTCGACAGCACGTCGTCTACCTCGCCTTCGGCCAGCAGTGTGCCGCTGTCCATCACGATGATGTAGTCTGAAAGCTCCCGCACGATGTCCATGTTGTGCGAAACGAAGATGATCGCGTGACCGTCGTCACGCATCGCCTTCATCAGATCCTTCACCCTGTTGAGCATCTGCGGGAACAGGCCCGCGAACGGCTCGTCGAACAGGTACGTGCGCACGTCCATCGCCATCGCCCGTCCGATCTCCAGCAGCTTGCGCTGCCCGTAGGACAAGTCCGAGGCCAGCGCGTCCCGCTTCTCCCACATGCCCACGTTTTCCAGAATCTCCTGCGCCCTCCGCCTGTAGCCGGGCCGCGTGCGCTCGAACAGCGCCGCGAACAGCCCCCGCGACGTGAGCGCCACCAAGATGTTGTCCCACACGCTGATCTGGTCGAACAGCCGCACCTCCTGGAACGTCCGCGTGATCCCGTGATCGGGCGTCTCGTAGGCGTGCAGCACCTTCAGCCCGTCGCCGTCGATCAGCACCACCCCGCCGTCCAGCGGCAGCACACCGCTGAGCACGTTCATCAGCGTCGTCTTGCCCGAGCCGTTCGGCCCCACGATGCTGGTCATGCCGTGCCGCGGCACGTCGATGCTCAGCCGGTCCACCGCGTACACCGCGCCGAACCGCTTCGAGATCTCCCTGGTCTGGAGCGCGTAGCCCTCCCCGCCATTCACAGCCTGTACCTCCCGACCAGACCCTGCGGCCTGAACACCATCAGCAGCACCAACAGCGCCCCAAGAATCATCTGCCGCGCCTGGCCTATGTGCTCCGTCGGCAGGAACGGCAGAAAGCGCATACCCTCCTCCAGCAGCACGAACGCCATCGCGCCCAGCAGCGACCCCCATATCGTGGCCAGCCCGCCCAGTATGACGATGGACACCAGCAGGATCGACTCCAGCAATATAAACGAGAACGGGTCGATGAAGCTGGCCCAACTGCTGAACAGGCAGCCCGCCAGCGCCGCCATCATCGCGGAGATCACCCACACCGCCAGCTTGTAGTGCGTCGACCGGTAGCCGAACACCTCTATGGCCTGCTCGTCCTCGCGTATCGTGGTGAGCACCCGCCCGAACGACGACGTCACCACGAACCAGCATATCGCCACCACTATCGCCAGGAACACCAGCGCCAGCGCCAGGAACTCCACGTCGCCGTCCAGCACCCAAGGGCCTATCTCCGGACGCGCTATCTCGTGAATCCCGAACGCGCCCCTTGTCACGCCCCGCCAGTTGAGGAAGACGTTGAAGGCGATTATCGCGAATCCGAACGACACCAGCACGAAGATGTCGTCCCGGAAGCGGTTGAACACAACCCCCACCGCCAGCGCGATGACACCCGCCAGCAGAATGCACACCGGCAGCGCCGCGAAGAACGACCACTCGAACGTCGCGATGGCCTCAGTTCGTAGCTGCTCGTAGTCCGGAGACGACGTGAGAATCGCCATGGCGTATGCGCCAATGCCGAAGAAGCCGAAGTGCCCGACCGAGAGCAGCCCGGTGAATCCGACCACGAGGTTCAGGCTCACCGCGAGAATGGCCCATATGGCGAACACCGTCGCTATGGTGACCGCGAACCCCGTGCCCTGCCACAGCATGAACCCCGCGGCCCAGCCCAGCACCAGGATGTTGGCCCACAGCCCTACGTTGCCTCGCGCAGACTTCCAGGCCGCGCGGGGATTGCTGGCTATGCCCCTCACGCCTTCGACCGCGCCAAGAATCCGCTCCGTCAAGCGCTCGTCCTCCCCATCACTTCCTCGGAATCATCCCCTTCGGCCAGAACGACAGGAACATTATCAGCAGTAGCACCGCTATCCCGTCCTTCCACTCCCCCGCCAGGTCCCAGATGCCGAACTGCTCCACCATGCCCAGCACGAACCCGCCCAGCAGCGCACCGTACAGGTTGCCTATTCCGCCCACCACCGACGCGATCCAGCCCTTCAGCAGCAACAGCAGCCCCATTCGCGGCTGCACCGCCGTGTCGTGCCCGCTCAACAAGCCCGCCAGCGCCGCCAGCACCGCCCCGATGAAGAACACGATGGTGATGACGTAGGTCGTATTGATGCCGACGACCTTCGAAACCTCTTCGTCGTCGCCTATCGCTCTCACCATCTTGCCGAAGTTCGTGAACTTCAGGAACGCCACCAGTCCCACGAACGCCGCGAGCGCCACTCCGATGGTGAAGAGGTTGAAGCCCTTGATGTTGGCTCCCCCGAAAGTCCAGGGGTCGCTGCCGAACGCGTTCGGCAGTGGCCGCCCCGCGCTCCCGAACACGATTGTGATGGCTGCGGAAATCGCGAGCAGCACGCCCAGCGAAGCCACCAGCATTATCAGCGGCGACCGCGCCCGCTCCCGCATGTACACGTACAGGCCTCGGTATAGCGCCACGCCCACCGCGCCCGCCAGCAGGCAGGACACCACCCAGCTCAGGTACAGGTTGGACTCGGGCGTGGTGTATGCCACGTAAGTCAGGATGGCCCCCGCCGCGCCCGCAAACGGCGCCGCGACCACGTAGGCGATGCGTCGCCGCAGCAACCGGCCCGGCGCCCAGGTGAGGAACAGCGCGACGAACACGCCCACCGCCGGACTGAGCAGCACGTGCAGGCTATCGGGGTTTGCGAGGATGAACCAGGTGTACGCCCCCACTCCGATTCCAACCACCGCCTCGACCACCAGCGGGGCCACGCCCCCTATTGAGGAGCGGACGCGGGGGTAGAGCGTAGCGTGCAGACCCCACGCCGCAACGCCTGCCGCGATCAGGGCGAACACCAGGTTGAGGTAGAAGCTACTGGGGTCGTAGAAAATGGCGACGTCTTTCGACCGCAGGTAGAGGACGCCGTAAGCGCCCACAGCCGCCGCCGCGCCGTAATACAGATCGAAGAACCAGACGGTGCTGTAGACGAGGGTGAAGCCAAGCGCCAGCAGCGCGTACACTGCCCCCACCGACAGCCCGTTGAATGCGAACTGCAGCGCCAGCGAGGGCGCCTCCACGCCCTTCCAGCCAACGTACAGCACCGCCAGAACGACCAGTACGACGGCGAGCGCGCTAGTCCACGTGAACCGGTCCCCGGCCGGCAGCAACTCCAGGAAGCTCCTATTGGCTATCGGTCACACTCCATGGCCCCTCTCCCACCAGTGGAGAGGGGCCGGCATATCAAGCAGGCGCTCCAAGTTGTCCCTTCCCCCTCGCAGGGGGAAGGTTAGAGCCTGCCCCCGCGAAAGCGGGGGATGGGGGTGACGTCCCCCTACTGGCTGGGCGCCGGACCCAGCACCTTGTAGCCGAAGTTCTCCTCCGTCCGCTGCGCCACCGGCAGCACCTCGACCACCACGTTGGCCAGGCCTTCGACCTCGCCCAGGTCATCGAACCCGTAGTTCTCGCCGATGGTGCCGCTCCAGGTTATGTCGTACATGCAGTCCCGGAAGCCGTCGGCGTCCTGGTCATCGTCGGTCTCCTTGAGGCACTCCGCCGCGATGTAGACGTCGTCGTACGCCGAGCCCAGGTACCACGCCAGCGTCACGTAGCCGTAGCGGTCCCTGAAGTTCGAGAGAACTTCCTGCGCCTTCTCGTTCGCGGGATCCAGGTCCGCGGTGATGCCCTTCAGGCCCGTCGCGGCCTCTCCCGCTATCTCAAGCGCCGTCGCGCCCACCGGAACGACCTCGGAGTACAGGCCGCCCTCGAAACCGAGCTCGCCGATCTGCTTGACGATCGTGCCCCCCGCCTGCTCAGACTGGGCCGCGATGTGGATCGCGTCAGGCGACTCGCCTATCATCTTGGTGAGCTGGCTTCGGAAGTCGATCACGTCGGAAGCGTAGCGCTCCGCCGCGACCACCTCGCCGCCCAGCTTCTCGAACTGCTCCACCGTGGTGCGCCTTACGCCCTCGGCGTAGTCAGTCGCCTCCGTGATGGTGGCGAGCTTGCGGACGCCGTCGGCCCAGAGCACGTTGCCGGTGTCGATGCCCACCTGGGCGTCGTTTAGCGACGTGCGGAAGATGTAATCACCCGCGTTCGCGATGTCCGGGTTGGTCGCCAGACCGGAGAACATGATCACGCGCTCTTCTTCCGCCAGCGGCGCGGCTCCCAGCATGGCCCCGCTGCACGACGTGCCAAGGATGATCTTCACGCCGTCGACGTCGGTCAGCTTACGGTACGCGGTGATGGAGTCCTGGGCGTTGCACTTCTCGTCCTCGACGATCAGTTTCAGCGGACGCCCGTTTATTCCGCCGGCCTGGTTGATCTCGTCCGCGGCCATCTGCTTGGCCTGCACGGCCACGTTGCCGTACGTCTCTCCCGGACCGGTCACAGACTCCATCACGCCAATGACGAACGGCTCCGCATCTTCTTCCGCCTCTTCTGTGGCGCAACCCGCCACAATCACCGCGAAAGCGGCCATCACTGCGAACACAGCCGCAAGCCTGAACATACTAGGGGAAATCGCCATTATCCAACCTCCTATCCTGGCGAGTGGCAGACGCGTCGGAATCTCAAGCGCACGCCGGTGAAAGACGGTCTTCCCTTGTCACTGGCGCGGACATCCGACGGTCAAGGAGATTAAACGCCAACTTGATGGGGGAAGTCAAGACCGCTGGGAACTATGAAGACTCACGCCGAGGACTGCTTGTCTCACCTGCGGCATGGAAGCAGAGACAAGAGGAGACCAAGGGGAGAATCTAAGAGGAGATCTCTGGCTCCGCAGGTAGGATTCGAACCTACGGCCAATCGGTTAACAGCCGATTGCTCTACCACTGAGCTACTGCGGAGCGCGTGGTACACCCAAGCCATTTTAGCACCAAGCCCCGGCCTCTCTCAAGCGCGCCCGAGCCTGTATCAGCGCAGTCGGTGCCCACGGCCACCCGACGTGGCCGCCCCCGCCTTGACACCTGAGGCCCCCTCTCCATAGCATAGGCCCCGCCGGGCCGGACCGTCGGCCCGCATCTCCCACCCGCACCTACGGAGGCTTGACCATGGACAACGCCGAACTCGCCCACCTTCCCACCCACAGGCTCGCCGAGCTCATCGCGGCTAAGGAGGTGTCCCCCGTTGAGGTCACCCAACTCTACCTCGACCGCATCGACGCGCTCGACTCCCAGCTAAACTCCTACCTCACGGTGACCGCGGACCTGGCACTGGAGGCCGCCCGCGCCGCCGAGCAGAAAGCAGCCAGCGGCGACGACCTCGGCCCGCTGCACGGCGTGCCCATCGGCATCAAGGACCTCCAGATGACCAAGGGCATCCTCACCACCGGCGGCTCACTCGCCTACAAGGACAGGGTGCCCGACGCCGACTCCGCCGTGGTCGAGCGGGTGCTCGCGTCCGGCGCGATCATGCTCGGCAAGACCAACACCCCCGAGTTCGGGTTGCTCGGCGCCAACGAAAACCTGCTCGGCGACGACTGCCGCAACCCCTGGAATCCCGAGCGCACCTCGGGCGCGTCCAGCGGAGGCGCGGGCGCGGCCGTCGCGGCCGGCCTCTGTTCCATCGCGACCGGCGGCGACGGCGGCGGCTCCATCCGCATACCGTCCAGCTTCTGCGGTATCTACGGCATCAAACCCGCGCAAGGCCGCGTGTCCAGCTTCAGCGGCGTCGCGGCCCACCCGCTCGCCAACTACACCAGCCAGCAGGGCCCCATGTCGCGCACCGTCCGCGACTCGGCCATCCTGCTCCAGGCGCTCGCCGGCCACGACCCGCGCGACGTCAACTCTCTGCGCGACCCCGTGCCGGACTTCGCCGCCGCCGTGGACCGGGGCGTCGAGGGCCTCCGCGTGGGCTACAGCGCCGACTACGGCTACGCCGCCGTCGACCCCGAGGTGGCCGCGATCTGTGAGAAGGCCGCGCAGGCTTTCTCGGATCTGGGCTGCGAAGTCGAGGAGTCCGACCTCGCTCTCGAATCGCCCTTCGAGACCTGGTGGACGCTCTTCTCGACCAACGCCTACGCCACGCAGGGCCACCTGCTCGCCGACCAGTCCGAGCTGCTGACCTGGTACGCCCGGAACGCCATCGAGGCCGGGGCCAAGGTGAGTGGAGTGGACTACAGCCGTGCCGTGGGAGAGCGCGACCGCATGGTCGCGCAGTTCGCGGAGCAGCTCGACCGCTACGACATCCTGCTGTCGCCCACCATGGCGACGCCCGCCTTCCCGGTCAAGGAGTACCCGGAGGAGATAGCTGGCAGGCCCGCAGAGCCGAACCCGGCCTTCGCGTTCATGCCCTTCACCCACCCCATCAACGTCATCGGAAACGCCGCCGCCAGCGTGCCCTGCGGATTCTCGTCGGACGGGCTGCCCATCGGCCTCCACATAGTAGGCCGCCCCCGCGACGAGGAAACCGTCATCGCGGCCTCAGCCGCCTTCGAGCAGGCCTGCCCCTGGCTCCAACACCGTCCCCAAGTCAGCTAAGCCGCTTCGAAAGTCCCTTCCCCCTTGATGGCGGAAGGTTAGGATGTGGGTGAAGAGAATCCCCTCTCCCTTGAGGGAGAGGGTTAGGGTGAGGGTGAAAGCGCCGCCCTCAAATCACCCCCGCCTCGGCCAGCACGCCGAGCCGCCCCCTGCTCATGCCCAACTCGCCGCAGTAGACCTCCACATTGTGCTCCCCTATCAGCGGAGCGCGCCGGGAGATGCGCCACGGCGTCGCGTTGTAGATGGCCGCCGGCCCTGGGTAGATGAACGCCACGCCCAGCTCCGGGTGGTCGACGCGCGTGAAGAAGCCCCTGTCCTCCAGGTGCGGGTCCCCCATGATGTCGTCCAGCGTGCGCACCGCACCCCACGGATAGCCGCGGTCCTGCCCGCCGCGCCACACGTCGTCCTGCGGCATGTTGGAGATGAAGTCGTTGACCACCTGAGCGATGTGCCCCTCGCTGTCCGTGAACACGCCCCAGTCCAGGTACTTGTCGTCGAGGAGGTCGTCCGCCATGCCGTACCCGTCCATCCACTCCGCGAGGCCCCGCAGCCGTGTTGGGTTGGGATTGCCGCCTCGCCCCGTGGTCTGTACGAACGCGCCGTCGCTGGTGGGAATCTGCGTGGGCGTCGACGGCCCCGGCGTCGCGTGCCGTCCCGTGTGCCGCTGGACCACCTGGCCCAGGTAGACGTACGTCGGCACCGCACTCTCCGTAGTGAGCGCGCACGCCTCGTGGATGGAGGCGTCAATGTGCTGGCCCTCGCCGGTCATCGACCGCAAGTGCAGCGCCGCCATGATAGCGATGTAGGCGTAGTGGCTGCCGATGTGCCAGGCGTTGCCGCCGCCCGGCGCTATGGGAGGAGCGTCCGAAACGTCCTCCTCGTCGTACCCGCACGAGGCCATCTGCCCTCCGGCGGCCATCTGCAGCAGGTCGGACGTCCGGTAGTCGCGCCACGGCCCGTTCTGGCCGAACGGCGTCAGCGAGCAGTAGACCAGCGCCGGGTTGATCGCCCTGAGCATCTCGTAGCCCAGACCCAGCGAGCCCAGATGCCCCGGCGCGAACGTCTCCAGCAGCACGTCGGCGCCCGCCGCGAGCCGCCGCAGAATGGCCTTGCCCTGCGGCCTCTCCATGTCGAGCGTCACGCCCCGCTTGGAGGTGTTGTAGTGCCAGAAGTAGAGGCTGCGCTCCCGGTGCGGCACGTCTTGGAGGAACGGCCCTACCGAGCGCGTGGGATGGCCGCCCGGCGGCTCGACCTTCACCACGTCCGCGCCGAGGTCGGCCATCAGCTTGCCGCAGAACTGCCCCTTCTCGTCGGCAAGCTCGATCACGCGAAGCCCGTGCAGCGGCCCTACGTCGGCCATGTCAGCGCCTCCTCGACGTAGTCCAGGCGCTCCATACCAGCCGGCCAGAAGACGCCGTCATCATAGGCCCGGACCACCTCGTCGCCGCTGAGCCCCAGCAGGCTCCGAGCCACCCGCGACGTGTGCTGCCCGATCAGCGGGGCCGGGGCACGCACCTGCACCTCCGCGCCGGACAGCCGGAAGGGCGTGTTCTGGTACTTGCGCTGGCCGAACACCGGGTGGTCCATCTCCCTGTACGAACCCCTGGCCCGAAGCTGCGGGTCGTTCTCGACCCGGTCCTCGGAGCTCTGCACCGGCATCGCCAGCACCCCCGCGTCCTGGCACCGCTCCATCACCTCGTACTTGTCCAGCGTTGCCGTCCACTCCTCGATACCAGCGTCTATCTCGTCCTGCCGGTCGATGCGCCCCTCCAGCGTGTCGAACGCCGCGTCCAGCGCCCAGCCGGGGCTTCCCATCAACTCCACCAGCGCCCGCCATTCGTCGTCCGAGAAGCACGCGATCACGCACCAGTCGTTGTATCCGCCGCCGCTGGTGCGGTAGGAGTTGTGCGGCGCCGCCATCGCGCCCCTGTAGTTGTTCAGTCTCGGCGCGCCCGGCCAGACGGTGCGGTTGCCGGGCGGATAGCCTTCGCGCCGCGAGGGACGACCGTTGATGGTGCGGTCGAGGAAAGCGGAGCCGGTGAGCGTGATGCCGACCGTCATCTGTGAAAGGTCCACGTGCTGGCCCTCGCCGGTCAGGTCCCGGTGGCGCAGCGCGGTCAGCACGCACATTGCGCCGTACATGCCGCCCGAGTCGTCCATGTACGACCAGCCCCAACCGGCGGGTGGCTCGTCCGGCAGCCCGGACAGGTAGGTCATGCCCGAAAGCGCCTGCGCCGACGGCCCCATGGTGGTGTAGGCGTGGTCCCGGCCCTCCTGGCCCAGTCCGGCCATCGACACGTAGATAACGTCCGGGCGCAGCTTCCTGAGCTCGTCGTAGCCCAGACCCCTGCGACGCATCACGCGCGAGCTGAAGTTCTCGATGACCACGTCCGAAATCGAGATCAGCTCACGTAGCAGTTCCATGCCCCGCTCGCTGCGCATGTTCACCGTCACGCTCACCTTGTTGGCGTTGGTGTCGGCGAACGTGCCGGACGAGTTGGGGCCGGGCTCGATGCCGGGCGGCTCGTTTCCGCGGTTCTGCCTGAACGGGTCCAGGTTCTGCGGCCACTCGACCTTGATCACCTCGGCGCCCATCGCGCCCAGCCATCGCGTGGCCCAGGGCCCGGCGCGCACCCAGGTGAAGTCTACGACTCTCAGCCCGTCCAGCGGGCGTGGCATCGTCATTCTGCTCGCCCTATCTCAGCAAGCCGTACACGCGCTCCGGCCTCACGAGCACGACGACCGCTCGCTGGTCCACCATCGCCTGATCGTATTCCTCCCAGTCGGGGTGGTCCTTGTCGCCGCACGCTCTGTACACCTCGCGCAACAGCACGCGCAACTCCTCAGCGTCCATATTCGAGGCGTCGAACAGTGACGCCTGCCCCTCCACGCTGACGAAGGCGCGCCAGTCCGCGGTCACGGCTAACACCGTGCAGGCGGAGTCGCGGCGCAGGTTGCGCACCTTGGCCGACCTGCCGTGCACGGCGACGAACGCGGCGTTGCCCTCGTGCGCTCCGCACACCACGATGCTGGCGTGTGCCGCGCCGTCGGCCTGCCGCGTGGTGACCACGCCCCGGTGGTTTGTCCTGAGAAAGCCCTCTACGTCTCGAAACTCCATGCTTCGCGCACCGCCTCATTGGGATTCAGTAGTCTACTTTCGTAGCCGACCTGCCTGCACCGCCCTACTTCAGGTAGCGATCGAACCAGCGCAGTATGTGTTCGAGTCGCACTATCCGCCTGTCCGTGCGGCCGCTGCGCGACAGGCCGTGCGACTCGTCCGGGAAGCGCACGAACTCGGTGTCCACGCCCAGTCGCTTGAGGGCCACGAATAGCTGCTCGCCCTGCTCGATCGGGCAGCGCATGTCGTTTTCGCTGTGCAGGATGAGCGTGGGCGTGCGCGCGTTGCCTATTGCCTTGAGCGGCGACTGATCCAGGTAGTTCTGGGGGTTGTCCCAGGGCGGCTCGTCACCGAGCGCCTCCTCGCGCATCCAGTTCATGTCGCTGGTGCCGTAGCTGCTGAACCTGTTCAGTATGCTGCGCTGCGTCACCGCCGCCTTGAACCGATGGGTCTGGCCGATGATCCAGTTGGTCATGAAGCCGCCGTAGCTCCCGCCGGTAACCCCCATTCGGTCCTTGTCCACGAAGGGCAGCGTCTCCACGTAGTCGGTCCAGGCCATCACGTCGTCGTAGTCGGCGGTGCCGGCGGCGTTCCATATGGACGCGCCGTGCGCCTCGCCGTAGCCGGTGCCTCCGCGCGGGTTGGAGTACGTCACCACGTAACCTTGAGCCGCCAGGTAGAAGAACTCGAACATGAAGAAGTTGCCGTACTGCCCCTGCGGCCCGCCGTGGATTTCCACGAGGGTAGGGTACTTCTCGGAAGGGTCGAAATCGGGCGGTGTGAGAACCCAGCCCTGCAGGTCGTTCCCTGCCGCGCCCTCGAACCAGACGGACTTCACCTCTCCCAGCTCGACGCGGCGCAGTATGTTGTCGTTGAACCGCGTGAGCCGACGCTTGCGCCCGTTGTCCAGCCGGCGTGTCCACACCTGGCCAATCTCGTAGGTGCTCGCGTGGAAGTATGCTATCCGCGTGCCGCTGTCATCGAAGCTGTACGCGCCCACCACGCCCTCGTCGTCGATGACCGGAAGCATGTCGCCGCCCTCGACCGGAATG
Source organism: Dehalococcoidia bacterium (assembly GCA_034421955.1). Taxonomy (GTDB): domain Bacteria; phylum Chloroflexota; class Dehalococcoidia; order Lucifugimonadales; family CATOSD01; genus CATOSD01. The sequence continues at coordinate 37,132 of DAOUJZ010000053.1, forward strand.
CTCTTGAGCTGGGTGTTGCCGTGCTCGCTCACCTGGAAGAAGATCGACCTGCTGTCGGGCGACCACGTGGGCGCCGTCATGTCCGCCCCGCCTAGGTCGTTCATGGTGGAGTTGGACACCGAGACGTCGAAACGGCCGGTCAGGTCTCTGGGCGGCGCGCTTCCGTCGAATGGAACGACCCACAGGTTGTCGTGCTGCCACCAGTCCGAGCGGCGGCTGCGCCCCGTGAAGGCGATCCACTCTCCATCGGAGGAGATACTGGGGAGGCCCTTGCGTCCCACGTGCGTTTCGATCTTGCGCGCCTCGCCGCCCTCGGCAGGCATGACGAAGATGTCGGCGGAGTCCGGCGCGAAGTCGGGGTCTTCGGCGACGTTGGAGGTGTAGGCGATGTGGCTGCCGTCGGGCGTCCAGCACGGCTCGCGCTCGGCGTGCACCGGACCGTCGGTGAGCTGCGTAGCCCTGCCAGTGCGGGCGTTTACCGTCCAGATGTGCCACTGCTCCTTCGTAAGGAAACCGATGCCGTCCCACTTGTAGTGGACGCGAGTGTAGTGCCGGGACACGATTCCGAGCCGGCGCTTTCGCTCGTCGGCCTCGCGTTCCAGGTCCTCCCGGTCCCTCTTCTGGAACTCGAACGCCAGCCGCGACCCGTCCGGCGACCACTCGAACGAGCCGAACTTGCCCTTGAGGTCGGTCAGAGGACGCGCCTCGCCTCCGCCGAAGGGTATGACGTGGATCTGAGGCTGTGACGCATCACTCCGGTTGGAGAGAAACGCTATCTGAGAGCCGTCCGGCGACCACCGCGGCCGGGTGTCCTGCTGTTCGCCGTAGGTGAACTGGCGCGCCGCGCCGCCGCCAGTGGGCACCACCCACAGGTTCGAGTACTTGCGCTCCGACTCCCTGTCCACGCGCTGAACGCTGAACGCCACGTGGCGCCCGTCGGGTGATATGGCGGGGTCCGAGATGTTCTGAATCCTGTAAAGGTCCTGGGCGGAGATGCGCCCGCGTCGTCGTGCCTGGGTTACCATCAACTCAACTCCAATCTCGCTCGTCCAAGACGTGGATGCGCGCCGTGCCTAGACCAGGGTGGCTCGCATCACCGTAACTGCCTGTCCAGCAATATGGACCCGTTCGCCGTCGACCCGCACCCTGAGCTCGCCTCCGCGCTCCGACAACTGTCGCGCCGAGAACTTGGCCTTGCCCAGTCGCGTCTGCCAGTACGGACCGAGAGCGCAGTGCGCCGAGCCGGTGACCGGATCCTCGTCGATGCCCGAGCCGGGGGCAAAGAAGCGGGACACAAAGTCGATGTCCGGGTTGTCGGGGCGACTGGTCACGATGACGCCTCGCGTGTCTATCCGCGAGATCGCGGCCAGGTCCGGCGCCGCTGCTCTCACCTCACTCTCGGTTAGCACCTCCACCACGTAGTCGAACACGCTCCTGCCGACGAACGAGGGGGATACGCCGAGCGCCTCTGTAAGCTCGGGCGGCGCGTCGCACGGCGCGACGGGTGTAGCCGGAAAGTCCAGCTCGATCCAATCATCGTCGCGGCGCGCCGCCAACGGGCCGCTCCTGGTACTGAATCTGATCGTCTCGTCCTGCCGTACCTCTCCCGTCTCCCACAACACGTGCGCGCTGGCGAGCGTTCCGTGGCCGCAAAGGTCGATCTCCACGGTCGGCGTAAACCAACGGAGGTCGTAGACATCATCGTACTTCACGAGGAACGCCGTCTCGGGCAGGTTCATCTCGCGGGCCACGTCCCGCATCCAGCGCTCGTCGGCAGGGTCAGGCATCACGCACACGGCGGCAGGGTTGCCGGCGAAGGGCGTCGAAGTGAAGGCGTCGACCTGGTAGATGAGCTGGGAGATGGTCACGCCTCCTCGGGGTGGTCGATGAGCCGTATACGGCGGACGTGGCGGCCTCCCTCGAACGGCGTGGCCAGCCAGACGTCGACGATCTCGAGTGCCGTCTCAAGCGAGATCAAGCGCTGCCCCATGGAGATCACGTTGGCGTCGTTGTGCTCGCGGGCGAGCGCGGCGGTTCGGGTGTCCCAGCAAAGGGCGCAGCGGACGCCGGCGACGCGGTTGGCAGCCATCGCCTCGCCGTTGCCGGAGCCGCCCAGCACAATGCCGCGATCGCACTCTCCGGTCGAGACGGCCAGGGCGACGGGCCGGATGAACAGCGGGTAGTCGCAGGACTCCTCTGAGTGAGTGCCCACGTCGAGGACCTGGTGGCCCAGTTCGGACAGGTGACGGACGATGCGCCGCTTGTACTGAAAGCCGGCGTGGTCTGAGCCGATGGCGATCTTCATGACGCGGGGGAGGCCTCGGTAAGATGGTGCTGGGTGGTAGGCGGGGCAACTCCGAACCGCCCGGAGGCGAGTTTAGCAGCGTGTGCGCGGAAGCGTCAACCGCGAATAGACGGCGGCCTTCAAAGCAAAGCGCCCCACAAAAGTGGGGCGCGGTACTGCCGTGCTGGTGGCGGGGGCAGGACTCGAACCTGCGACCTTTGGGTTATGAGCCCAACGAGCTGCCACTGCTCCACCCCGCGGCGATCACTTGCAATTGAATCTGTCAATTTGCGGCGCCTTGCGTCGCTCTTGGAATAAACGGGCCTAATTGTGGGTCAAGTCCTCGGTCTATTAGTACCGCTCAGCTGAAGCAGTTACCTGCCTTACACCTGCGGCCTATCAACCCCGTAGTCTACGGGGGACCTTACTCCCTTAGCCGAAGCCAGGGATGGGAGATCTAATCTTGGAGTTGGCTTCGCGCTTAGATGCTTTCAGCGCTTATCGCATCCAGACGTAGCTACCCGGCGGTGCCCCTGGCGGGACAACCGGTACACTAGAGGTCCGTCCTTCCCGGTCCTCTCGTACTAGGGAAAGCTCTCCTCAAATCTCCTGCGCCCACGACGGATAGAGACCGAACTGTCTCACGACGTTCTG
>DAOUJZ010000054.1:0-22705 GCA_034421955.1 Dehalococcoidia bacterium
CGCAGCGCACCTCCCCCCGGCCCGCACCCTCGGCGAGCACCCGTGCGACAAGGCCGACGACCTCCCCCGTCACACGCTCGTTTACGTCTGGCTCCACCACGATATCCGCGCCCCGGCCCGCCATGTTCGTCGCCACCGTCACCGCTCCGAAGCGCCCCGCGCGACGCACTATCTCACCTTCCCCGTCACTGGCGGCGGCGTTTAGCAGGCTGTGCGGCACGTCGCGCTCGCCTAGCCGATGGCTGATCTCCTCCGACTCTCCTATCGTCGGTGCGCCGATCAGCACCGGGCGCCCCACGCCGTGCCAGAATGCGGCCTCGTCCACGATAGCCGCCAGCTTGTCCTCCCGGCTCGCGTACAGACGCGGCCCCAACTCGGAGCGCCGCTGCGGGTTCGACGGCGGCGCCACCTGCACGCCCAGGCCGAACTGGGACATCAACTCCCGCTCGCCGCCCTTCGCCGTGCCGGTCATGCCGCACACCCGCTCGTACTGCGCCACGAACCCGCGAACCGAAATCTGGGCCAGCGTCTTCGGCTCGTCGCGCACCCTCAGCCCCTCCTTCGCCTCCAAAGCGGCGTGAATGCCGAACCGGTACCGGCTGTCCGGCAGCGTCCGCCCCGTCTCCTGGTCGATGAGCACCACGCGCCCCTCGCTCACCAGGTAGTGCACGTCGCGCTTCAGTAGCGTGTACGCGCGCAGTAGCTGCGTCACCTGGTTGGCCTGGCCGTGCCGTCGCGCGATGCGCCGGCGCAGCTTCGCCGCCCGCGGCCGCACGTCCGCAAGCGGCGTGTCGGCGTCACGCTCCAGATCGTCGAGCCGGCGCTGGAGGCCCGCGGTGTCGAACGCGTAGCCAGTCTGCCGCTCCAGGAACGCCCGGCCCAGCTCGGTCAGCACCACCGCTCCGCGCCGTGCGTCGGCCAGAAAGTACAGCCCGCGAGCCGGTTCGCACTCAGGGTCCGACAGGTCGCTGTCGGCGACCATTCCCGCCGCGCGCTCGTAAGCTCCCTCCGTGGCGGCAAACAGCCGGCGCGCCGTGTCCCCGTCGTGGTCGGCGCACAGCAGCCGCGCCAGCAGCACGTCCCGCGTCTCGGCGGAGAGGCCGGACTCGCGCAGCCGCTCCTCCAGCTCCCCAACGACGGCTCGCTGCTCCGCCACCATCTCCGACATCGCCCCGCGAGCGCGCCTCATGCCCCGCACGGTGCCCGAAGGCCCGCCCGATATGACCAGCGGAGTTTGCGCCTGGTCCAGCAACGCCTGGTCGGCCTCGTCGATTACTGCGGCGTAGAGCGCGCCCTGCACCGGCGGATCGGGCGGCAGCCTCAGATTGTCCCGCAGAAAGTCGAACCCGAACTCCCGCAGCGTGCCGTACACGATCTTCCGGGAGTACGCCGCTGCGCGCTCCGGGTCCGTCATCGAGCCGAGCACGGCCCCCACGTCCAGGCCGAGCGCCTCGAACGCGGGGGAGAGCAACTCCGCGTCGCGCGCGGCCAGGTAGTCGTTCGCCGTTATCACGTGAACGCACCCGCCCTGCAGCGCGCGAAAAGCGGCCGGAAACGCGCCCGCGACGGTCTTGCCTTCGCCCGCGTTCATCTCCACCACCGCCCCGCCGTACATCAGCAGCCCCGCGGCCACCTGCTCGTCCGTGACTCGAAAGCGCGGCCCGTCGCCCTCGGACAGCCCGCGAGCCAGCGCCTCGCTCACCACGGCGGCCTCCAGCGCCAGGTCGCGCCGGCCGCCGGCCCCCGCCGAATCGAGGCGCAGCGACCGGAACTTCCGCCGCAGCTCCTCGCCGCTGAGCGCCGACAGGTCTATCTCGCGCGCCGCCACGGACGTCCGCATCGCCTCTCGGTAGGGGCGGGTTTCAAACCCGCCCGTTGGCGCCCCCACCAACCGCGCGAACACCTCGCCCGTCCGCCCGGCAAACCTGCCGACGGTGCCCGCCAGCCCTCCGTCATTCCGGCCCACGAGCCGGAATCGGTCCGGCATCTCAGCACTCACCGCGTGCGTCGCGCAGGTCGACGATTCGCCTGGTCTTCCTGGCCTCGTCGAAATAGTCCGGCTCGACGTAGGAGATGCTCAGCCTCAGCAGCCCGCTGCCCACCAGAAAGTCGACGTCGGGATGGCTGCGTATCAGTTCCCGGCGCACCTGCGCCTCCGCGCTCCGCATCTGCTCCGGCAGCACGATGGCAAGCCCTTCACCGTCGTCGCGCGTAAGCTCGAGCTGCATGTGCCCCGGTTCGTCGGCGTGTGCGTACACCGCGCTCAGCACCGCCCCGTAGCTCAGCTTGGCCCCCAACACCGAGAACGAGTCCCCCGCGCGCCCCAGCACGTCCACTCTCGGGTACGACAGCCCGCACCGGCACTCCCCCTCCAGCGGCCGCACCCTGTCCTCCAGGTGGTAACGGAGCAGCGGCGGCGAGCGCTGAAGCAGCGTGGTCACCACCATTTCGGCGGTGGTGGCGTCCTCACCCCCGGCGAGCTCCACCACCGTCCTGTCGGTGAACAGGTGTATCCCCGCGTGCTCGCCGCACTCCACCCCCAGCGCCGACGTCTCCGACGCTCCGTAGTATCCGAACACCTGCGCCCCCAGCCGCGTCTCCACGGTGTGGCGCACTCGCGGCGACAGCGGCTCACCCACGTACACGACCCTTCGCGGCCCGCGCGCCCCCGCGCGGGCGTACGCGTCGATGAGCGGCTCCAGGCAGCGCTCCAGCACGGAGGGCACGGTCATCACCACCGTGGGCGCCAGCCTGGGCAGCGCCTCGATCGTCCGCTGGAACTCCGCACCCATGCTGAGCGCGTAGGCCTCCCGCACGCCCAGCAGGTCGAGCGCCTTCGTGAACGACACCATCAGCGTCAGCGGATCCGTGTCCAGGCAGGCCGCGCTGTCCGCGCCGGACACGCCGCAGATGGAAAACAGCTCGGCCAGGAACTCCGTCTCCAGCCTGTCGTCCTCCGGCGTGATGAACCGCCTCTTGCGTGGGCCGGTAGTGCCGGACGACGTCTCCACGTCGATGATGGGCGAGCCCGCCCGCAGCGCCTCGTTCGAGAGCGCGTCCAGCCCGTGGCCGTCCAGCAGCGGAAGCCGGCGCAGCACCTCCAGCGGCAGCTCGTTCTCCAGCTCCTCGGTGGATATGCCGGACCGGCGGAACACGTCCGCGTAGTAGGGGAATCTGGCCCGGGCGAACCGCAACGTCTCCCGCAGCCTGTTGGACGCGGCCTCGTCGACCGCGCCCAGAAGCCGGATAGAACGCGCCGCCTCGTTCATCGCGAGAGCAGCGGCGCGAGCTCAGACCACGTGCGCCGCTTGACGGCGATGTAGAACAGCGAGTCCCCCCGCTCCAGTTCCAAGCCGAGAAAGCTGATATGAGGGATGCCGTCCTTGATTATGCCGACCAGGTTGATGTCGTGGTCCAGCAGCGCCTTCGCTACCTGGGTGTAGGGTATGGGAGTCGCCGGGGCCTTCTCGACGTGCGTGCTCAGCAGCGTACCCTCCACCACGTTGCTGGTGACTATGTTCAGAATGAGCTGCACGCCCGGGTCCTGCAGGTCCTGCACTATCAGCTTGTCCACCATGTTCAGCGCGAAGACAGGCTTGATGTTCCTCGCCCCCTTGAACAGCACGCTGTGAGAGAGATACTGGCACTCGGCTACGCCGCGGACAGTCGGGTTCAGATACTCCACGACGGACACGATCGCCGCCACCAGGCTGTCGCTGTTGGGGTCGTCGTACCCCGATCCCAGGATCATCACGCTGCTGGCGTCCTTGAGATTCGCCCGCGCGTAGGTCTCCTCCTCCAGGGGCGAGCCGCGCACGAAAGACACGCGAGGCAGCCGGAAGGGCAGCGACTCGATCTTGTCCGACACCACCACTACGTCGTCCGAGAGGTGCCCGCTGTCCTGCACGAATTCCTCGATTATCTTGCGCGCCCGGTCCGCGGTCGGTGGGTTGACTATCAGGAGATGTCCGCTGGCATGTACTGAGCTCATTCCCAAACGCTCCCTCTGGTGGCGCTCCAATATGCGGTCGATACCTATGCCGATGGCCGACGTGAAGGCGGCCAGCCCGAACAGCACCACGAACAGCACGGTGCCCACCCGAGCGCCCAACGAGGAGGCGGAGTAGTCGCCGTAGCCTATTGTCGTAATCGAGACCACGCTGTACCACAGCGCGTCCGGCACCGTGATGCCCGGATCGACCGCCCCGTCGAACACGTAGAACGTCACCGCGTTTCCGAGCACGCTCAGCACCAGCACGATGACGGCGAAAGCGAATCCTACATCGCGATGCTGTCGAAGCGTTCTCCATATGCGCGTCAGGCCTAAGAGCATTGTCACTTTCGCGGTCCTATCGATCAGACGGGGCGGCTGCGTCGGACCCCTCGGCGCGCACGAAGACCGCCGCGCCCTCGTCCAGCGTTCCGACCGCCAGGCAGGTCTCGATTCTTATCATCGGCTGGACGCGATTGAACAACTGCGTCACCACCAGCCTACCCCTCCGCGACGCCTCGAACAGGTACTCGTCGCTGTTCAGCGCGTAGCTCCGGCAGTCGTCCGACTGGCCCAGGAACCCCAGGCCGTCCACGTACAGCAGGTCCAGTTGGCGACACGACGCCAGCGCCCGCCGCTGTCCGAACGTCACGCACAGCCGCACCGCGTCCGGCAGCCGCGCCTCGTCCACGTCGTCGCACGGCGCGGCCAGCAGGTCCGGCCCCAGCTCTCGCAGCAGCTCGTAGGCCCGCGGTCCGTCTTCGATGAACAGGTGTGTCGTAACGCCCGCCCTTATCAGCGCCGTACAAAGCTCCGCGCCGAAGAACCGGCGAAACCCCGGCGCCAGCACCGCGGCGACCGCGTCGCCCCCCCACCCTGAGCCTGCCGAAGGAGCCTGTCCTGAGCCTGTCGAAGGATCGAACCGCTCCTTCACCGCGTCCACGAACAAGTCGCACCGCGTGGCGCTCTCCTCCGGCCCCTCCGCCACCGCTATCCTGTCGTCGCGCTGCCCGGCGTACTGGCCCATTATCCACTCGATCTCGCCGGGCAGGCTCACCGCGTCCGCCAGGCTCGCGCGCCGGTACTCCGCAATCGGAGTGACAGGCAGTTCTCGGAACTCGTCCAGCGACCCCACCCCTTTCCGGCCCCCAAGTCGTCTGCTGTAAAACTCCGTCCGGGCCGCCGCCGCCACCACGCCGTCCAGGCGCTCCAGCAGGTCGTCCCTGGCCTCGTAACGCCTAAGCATCGACGTCCAACTCGACGATCACCAGGCCCGAATCATGCCCCGCGCCGTGGTACTCGTCGAACCGCCCCAGCAGCCCGTCGCGCGACGCCATCACCGCCGCCGCCGCGTCCGGCTCCTCCGACGCGAACCGGCTGCCCAGCGGCGTGTCCAGCGTCCACTCGCGGGCGACCTCGCACCGCAGACCGGCGGCGGTGCACGCCGTCTCGTACTCTCCACTCAGGCGCGCGAACGCGGCGTCGCTCCTGTACGCGAGCGGCGTGACGAAGTAGCCGCGCGAGATGTACAGCCCAAGCTCGTTGTCGAAGACCTGCATCAGGTCCACGTCCTCGATCCAGCCCTCCATCGCGAAATACAGGTCCTCCACGATGCTCTGGTCCACGTGGTGATAGTAGAAGCGCTCCTCCCGCACCGCCATCCTCACCGGCACGCCCGCCTTGTCCTCGTCCCGCAGCAGACGCTGTGCGGCCTCCCCCTCCAGGAACAGGAACGGGACGTTGCCGTTGGTCGCGTCCACCAGCACCTCTTCGCCGCCAATGTTATACACAAGCGCGACGTGCTGCCAATACCGCATGTACCGCTTGGAGAACCGGAAGTCGAACGTGGTCAGCATCTCCCGCAGCCTGTCCTCTGGGACGGGCGGGAGCGCGTCCGCTCCGGCGAGCACGTACCGCGACGGCAGACCCAGCCGGTCGGTGAGAAACCTGAGCGCCTGCACCTTCTCGGAGCAGATGCCGCCCGCGCCCTCGGAGATGTTCCGCACCGTCTCATCGCCCGTCTTGTACGACAACATTCTGCCACGGAAGCGCGAGTAGTTCTCGAAATGACTGTCCCAGACTCTCCGCGCCAGCGCCCGCAGCACGCGCTTCGCGTCCGCCGGCGTCTCCATCACCGCAGCCTCGTCCGCCGCGTCGCCAAGCTCCCGCTCCAGCGACTCCCGCACCACGCGCTTCGCGTCCGCCGGCTTCTCCATCACCGCAGCCTCGTCCGCTGCGTTGCCGAGGTACCGCTCCAGCGATTCCCGCACGAACGCGGCGTACTTCTCGGCGTCCGCGTCCCACCGCCGCCTGTGAAATCCCGCCCAGTTCCTGTCGTACCCGGCACCCAGCCTGTCCACGACCACGTCCATCAGCGACACGTCCGTGTCCCTCACGCTCACCGTTGTCGCGACCGGAGACTCGTCCAGGCCGACGGTCGCGCCCCCCTGCCGGAACACCACGCCCGGATACACGTCCAGCAGCGCCCCCTCGTCCGACACCGCGTACACATAGTCCTGGATCGCCCGCAGGTCCTCCGCGGACCGCGGCGTGATACGGCGCGCGGCCAGCAACTCTTCCAGGGGACAGTCCCTCAGGTAGCGCTCCAGGAGGCGGCGGAGCGTCCAGCCGGCGTGATCAGGGTCGATGCGCAGCGCGAATCGCCTGCCGGTAACGCCGTCCGTGAGTTGCAGCGCGCACCCGGAGACGTCCGACATTCGACCACACCCTCAGCCTGTTAGAACTTCGCACGAGTATAAAATCCACCACCAACCCTGTCAAAGCCACCCCGCCAATGATTCCTCCAGGGGCTTTGGGCGGGGCCTTCCGAAAAATCTGCTCAATTCTGCTACATGCTGCCCATTTCGTAGCTGGGCGGCCCGATGTTCTTGTCACCTTTTGTGAGCCAGGTTGTTAAGGTTCGTCACGCGCATTGCGCGGAATGTGGCAGCATGTGACGGTGGCCTTCACCCCCATCCTGACCTTCCCCCTGCGAGGGGGAAGGGACTTATCGGATAGGCTGTAAGTAGAAAATAGCACGCGCGTGCTATACAATCAAGAGGGTTGGCGAAGCTGCGGGATAGGGGCGAATTCGTGGGGAGAAATTGCGCAGGTGTAGGGATGGAGCGGGGCGTTGGTGGGGTTTGGGTGGGGCAGGGCTGGGGACGGGATGGCGCGGGAAAGTGACAGTTTTTTCGGGGTACGTGGGCGCGAATCTGGTGGGTCTGAGGGGACGGTAGATGGCACCGTCTTCGAGATGTGGCTGGTGAAGAGGAAGCCCCGGCCTGCGCCCCCCTCGATGTCCCTGTTCCAGGCCCCGCGCGCGGGGCCTTCGCCATTGTCCTGAAATCGCCGGCTGTCGTAAAATGGCCCTGTAGAAGCTCCTTTAGGGGGAAAGATGACTAACGCAGGAACTCCGGCCCGTCAGCGCAGGCCCAAAGAGGAGACCACTCGCCTCGGCAGGGAGATATACGAGCGGGACATCAAGGCGCAGGTGGAAGCCGACCACCATGGCGAGTACGTCGCTATCGACGTCGAGACCGGGGGATGGGCCATGTCCGATGACGTTCTCGCCGCAGCGGAGCGTCTGCGGGCGCAGCGCCCCGACGCAGTAGACGTCTACCTGCTTCGGATCGGGTACCGGGCGTTGCACCACTTTGGGGGCAGGCCCTGGCGGAGATCAGAGTGATAGAGGGAGTGGTGAACTCCGCCTACGAAGCCGTCATACCCCTTTCCCTCCAAGGCCCGGCGGATCAGGCGCAGCAGGTCGAGGCAGTGATAGACACCGGCTTCACCGGATTCCTGACGCTGCCGCCTTCGCTCGTTGCGGAGTTGGGACTGGTCTTCAAGGGCACCAGCGAGGGGACTCTGGCTGACGGAAGCAGAGTGTCGTTTGACGCCTACGACGCCACGGTGCTCTGGGAAGGCTCCCCGAGAGTTGTACTGGTCGACGAAGCGGACACCACCCCGCTGGTGGGTATGTTGTTGCTCGACAGGCATGACCTGAGCATTCAGGTCCGGGACGGCGGCCGCGTGGTCATACAGGCCGGAGGGTAGCGCAAGCTCTCCCGAACCAACCCATCCACTTCAAGTCTCCTTCGTCCCCTCTCCCGACATCTCCCCTTCGGCGTCCGCGTCCCACCGCCGCCTGTGAAATCCCGCCCAGTTCCTGTCGTACCCCGCGCCCAGCCTGTCCACGGCCACGTCGACCAACGACACGTCCGCGTCCCTCACGCGCACCGTCGTCGCCGCCGGGGTGTCGTCCAGGCCGACCGGCGCGCCCCCCTGCCGGAACACCACGCCCCGGTACACTTCCAGCAGCGCCCCCTCGTCGGACACCGCGTACACGTAGTCCTGGATCGCCCGCAGGTCCTCCGCCGACCGTGGCGTGATGCGGCGCGCGGCCAGCAACTCATCCAGGGGACAGTCCCTCAGGTAGCGCTCCAGGAGGCGCCGGAGCGTCCAGCCGGCGTGATCAGGGTCGATGCGCAGCGCGAATCGCCTGCCCGAAACGCCGTCCGTGAGTTGCAGCGCGCACCCGGAGCCGTCCGACATTCGACCACACCCTCAGCCTGTAAGAACCTCGCACGAGCATAAAATCCACCACCAACCCTGTCAAAGCCATTCCCCTGAGTCCCTTCCCCCTCGCAGGGGGAAGGCTAGGATGGGGGTGACGCCCCCAGCACCTGTATCAGCTTAGTCGGTGAACAGTTTTGCAAGTCGGCGCTAACGCGGCCTCACTGCTCCCGCTGAAGCAGGGGTCCGTAGCCTGAAGCGTGAGAACGGCCTCACTCACATGGCGTACCGACTAAACTGTTACAGGCTCCACCACCTCTCGCTCGTTGACGTCGCTCATTCCCTATGCTACAGTCAAGACGCTCTCCGGTACGAACACCGGTTTGTCATGTCGTATTCACACATAGTCCTCGTGCCTTCTTGTGGCTTCTACGACAGGCCGCTCGCGTCCGAGGAGCCCACCGCCGCAGGAGGGCCTCTCTGTGTCTCGATCTTATTACGGGCATCCCCCAGCTTGTACCTGTGTTTCCTGTACAGAAGCGCGTCAAAGTGTACAGCCGCGTAATCGGCCATCACGAAAACCATCTTCTTCGAGACGTAGACGAACATCATTTACGTCCCGGCAGCATTCTTTTCCACTGCGCAGGGTAGTAATTGTTCTGGCTGTACTCTTCATCGGCTTCTCGCTATGGCCTGTGAACGAGTACGGTGACAATCTTCTGTGGGATGCCAAACGTTCAATTGACTCATTCATAGCTGACAGATACGAGGAGATTCAAACTTGGTCGCAGGGCAACGAGTTAACAATTGAATCAAGTGAAGAAGAAATCGAATCTGAGCTCCAGCAGGTACGAGAAGAACTGTGGCAGGTTCAGGATGAACTTGAAGACGTACAAAACATAGCGACGATCAATTTCTTTAGGGGCGTCGATCCAACACTCGGAATAGACGTAGACAGGGCTGAAAAGTTGCCCGGTATCATTGACAAACTGAAGGAAAGAATTGTCTACATGGAAGGTTTACTTGAAGCCAAGCAATAGCTAGGAGGTTTCTTCATGCTTGGAGTGCTTAAGTTCTTTGGCATACTCATCGTGAGCTATATTCTCGCCAGTGTGCTGTTCGTTGTTGTGGGTTTGGTGTACACCTTCATACTGGCGCTCAGAAACCCTGACGCTGATCCGAGACTGATCGCGCTGATGGGATCTAACATACCCTACGGAGGACTCCTGCTCCTCATACTGATGATAGTTTCCATGATAGCTATCTACAAAGTCTGGGGCGTCATTCAAGAACGTCGTGAACAGCGCGGGTACGAAACCCGCCGCCTCAGGAGGGCCTCATCATGCTAAAGCGTATTCGTCAATCTCACCCCAGGTTTGTTCTTACTCTAACTCTAGCTGGATTGCTGGCGATGTGTTCTACAGCCTGTCAATCAAACCCTCCTTCTACGCTTACGTCCGCGTCAATAGTCAGTCCTACAGCCATTCCTGCTCTCAATAGCCCGATCTCTACCCCAAGTATCGAGGCAGTTGTTGAAGCCACACTTAAACCGGAACGTTCCAAAGCATCTAGCCCGGTGAAGGTTGCAGAGCCGACAATGCTTCCAGAACCGACTCCCGTTCAGATTCCGACGCCAAAGCCGACAGCCATACTGACTTCAACCCCTACGCCGACGCCCACAGATTGCAAAGTACCTATAATTCAGTTAGCCCGAGAGTTCGGGGGAACCGCTGAGTTACTCCTGCTGTATGAGGATATGGAATCTCTCTTGGTTAAACGCAGCAGCGTTGGTTTGTCTGAAACTGAAAACGTCAAACTATCTGAGCTTGAGTACCTGCTAGGCCTACGGACGGAAAACCAGCGGCCCTATCAAGACTCTCAGGACAATTGGGTTGTCCCTCCTTATACCCCCGCTGCAAATCCCTTAGATGTAGTAATTTCAATGGCGGAGGAATGTATGTCCTCGACGCAGCTAAATCTGACGCCGGAACCTACTTCAACTTTAGTTCCAGCCTCAACACCGACACTGACAGCGACAGCGATCCCTACTCCAACCTCAACTCCAATTCCAACCCCTGGACCTACGTCCACTGCTACGCCTGTTCCTGATGATTTGGACAACATCATCAGTAGTGCTCAAAGCGTAGCTACTGCTCAAGCATCTTTATCCCAACCCACTCCACAACTTGCGTTCACTATGACTTCTCTTCCTATACATTCCTGGGATGCTACTTTGGAAGATGTTCAAAGAAACCTGCATCAGTGTCTCGAGTCTAGAGCTTCTATCTACTATTCTAAAGAGTACATGCGCGCCCACGCTGACGCTGTTATTGCTCATGTAAGGGAATCCGGCCTAACTGGTGTTGTAGCCGCTCATGAATTGGCTAGTCATGGTGCCATACATAATTGCTGGAGGCTGGACTTCGGTGGCGATCTAGAACTTCTTAAGCTCCCGGTTATCGTCTCCCGCTTTCTGGAAAAAGACGTTCCTGATAGTCCAGGCAGAGTCTATCAGTGCCTTCTTGAAAGGGCTGACCCCTACCAGTACAGTCCACAGGGCGAAGCACGTGACACGTATCTGACCTGGGTCTCTACCTACGCCAATTTCTGGAGAAACGTGATCCGAGAAGAAGTAAACCAAAACGCGGATGGCGGCTACGCTCTTGCAATCGAACTCGGAGTCGTCCACGCTTGCTGGACGGTTGGGGAGTAACTAGAACAATGGCTGAATGGTGGGACAATGAAGTTGCAGTACACTTAACGTCGCTTGGTATGGTAGGAGCAAGCATTGTTTTGCTTGCATTGGGCCTGAAAGCCTCAAGCGAGGAATCGGAACGTGGAGTTTGGGTTATCTTTGCGATTGCTGCCGCCTTCTTCCTAGGCGCAATCGCCTTATCCGCCATAAGGCTGCTAAACTAATCCCAAGTCTGGCTCAACCACAGACCGCATTAGTGTAAGCCAAAAGCGATTCCCACATTGGCGCTTCTACCATCTGGCCTCTCCTTGATGGGTGAGGGTGTGTCAAAGAGGCCCTTCACCTTGCGAGGGGGAAGAGCCTACCCTGAGCTTGCCGTAGGGTTAGGATGGGGGTGCATCCCCCATCACCATCCCAACCCCCCCTTGACCCCACCCGCACATCCGTGCTACGCTTCCTACATCACGCACCTACACAACCAAATAGCAACCCTCGACCGCCCCCTGCCGCGCGTCCCATTCACGCCCCATCTGGCGCGCTTCCGCCCCAAAACCCGCCCCAAACGGCGCCCCCTACGCCCCAAACCGTCGGCGCCCCAGCTACGATATGGAACACAACGGAACGTTTTGGAACACTTCTCGCCAAAATCGCTACCCCACCCCACCGCTTGACACCGCTCGCGCCGCCGCCCAAGATTGACTCACGACACACAGGAGGCCCACCGTGAGCACAACAACCGCCGCCACCGACAACGACGCACTGTTGACCGAGCAGGACGTATCGCTTCTCCAATCCGACTGGGAGGCCAACCCCTCCCTCCGACTAATGCAGAACGTGGTCGCCCAGCACGACGTAAACGACGTCGCCCTAGACCGCGCCCTCATCACCGGCGCCGAGCACAACTTCTCCAACGTGCTCGACAGCTGGCAGCCCACCGACCAGGGCAGGTCCGGCAGGTGCTGGCTCTTCGCCGGGCTCAACCTGTTCCGCGTCGACACCATGAAGGCCCTGAACGTCGACCAGTTCGAGTTCAGCCAGAGCTACATGATGTTCTGGGACAAGATCGAGCGCGCCAACTTCTTCCTCGAGTCCGTCATCGACACCGCCGACCGCCCCACCGGCGACCGGCTGGTGGACTGGCTCATGGAGTCTCCCGCGCCCGACGCCGGCCAGTGGGACATGTTCATCAACCTCGTCCAGAAGCACGGCGTCGTCCCCAAGTCCGCCATGCCCGAAACCGAAAGCTCGATGTCCACCATGCGCATGAACTCCTCGCTCTTCTACCTGCTCAGGCAGGGCGCCCAGCGCATACGCGCCCTCTACGCCCAGGAGGCCGGCATCGACGCCATGCGCGAGTCCAAGCGCCAGACGCTCAAGGTCGTCTACCGCGCGCTGTGCATTCACCTGGGCACCCCACCCGCCAGCTTCTTCTGGCAGTGGAAGGACCGCGAAGGCCGCTTCCACCGCGACGGCGACATCACCCCGCTGGAGTTCGCCCGCAAGTACGTCACCACGCCCTACGAGGACTACGTCTGCCTGGTGCACGACCCCCGCGAGTCCAGCGAGCCGGGCAGCACCTACACCATCGGCTACCTCGGCAACGTCGTGGGCGGGTCGCCGGTCAAGTACCTGAACGTGGACATCGATCTGCTCAAGCGCGTGACCCTGGACTCGCTGCTGGACGGCCAGGCGGTCTGGATGGGCTGCGACGTCGGCAAGCAGATGCACCGCGACCAGGGCGTGTGGGACGCCGACCTCTTCGACTACGGAGCGGTCTACGGCGCCGACTTCGCGCTGGACAAGGCGTCGCGCATGGAGTACGGCCAGACCCGCATGACCCACGCCATGCTCTTCACCGGCGTGGACGTGGTTGACGGCAGCCCGCGACGCTGGCGCGTGGAGAACAGCTACGGCGACGCCATCGGCGACAAGGGCTTCTGCGTGATGAACGACTCGTGGTTCGACGAGTACATGTTCGAGATCGCCGCCCCCAGGAGCCGGCTGCCCGAGGACCTCCAGCGCGCCCTCGACGGCGACCCCATCCCCCTGCCCCCCTGGGACCCCATGGGCGCCCTAGCCGCCAGCTAGCGAGAGTCCCTTCCCCCAGCCAGGGCTGACAGGGGTAGGCACGCCAGTAAGCCTTCCGAATTGTCCCTTCCCCCTCGCAGGGGGAAGAGCCTGCCCTGAGCCTGCCGAACGGGTTAGGATGGGGGTGCGCCCCTCAGGAACAAAACCGCCCCGGGTCAAGCGCATCCACCTGAACGTCGGTCGAGCCTCGCGTGATCAGGTCCACGATCACCTTCGCCATGCCCGGCCCCAGCATGATGCCCTGGCGCCCGCCGCCCGTCGCCACGAACGCGCCCTCCGTGCCCGGCGCGCGGCCCAACAGCATCTGCCCATCCGACGACACCGGACGCAGGCACGCGGTCTGCTGCGCGAGCCGCGCGTCCTCCAGCGACGGCACCATCTTCAGCAGCGACGCCATTATCTTGTCCCGCGCCGCCGCCGTCGGCCTGTCGTCGAAACCCGCCTCCTCCTCCGTCGTGCCCGTCCACAGCAGCCCGTCCGGCTTGGTGGTGGCGTAGTCGCCCGAATAGCCCAGCGAGCACCGGAACGGATCGCCCGGCGCCTGCAATCGCAGTATCTGCCCCTTCAGCGGACTGACGGGCACCGGCACGCCCAGCCACTCCGCCGCATCCGCGCTCCACGGCCCCATCGCCAGCACCACCGTCTCGCACGCAATCTCGCCGCCGTCCAGCACCACACCGCGCACTCGTCCGCCCTCCACGCGCAGCCCCGTCACCGTGCCGTGCCGCACCGTCGCTCCCTCGCGCTCGGCGGCCTGCACCAGCGCCAGCGTCAGGCGGTAGGGCTCCACGTCGCCCCCGCCCTCCACGTACACCCCGCCTATCGCCTCGGGATTAACCCGCGGCTCTATCTCGAACACCTCTTTCGCGTCCACCCAGCGCGTGGACGGCGCGTCAGGATGCTGCGGCGCCTTCAGGCTCGCCCGGAGCTGCGCCGCCTCCTCGTCGCTGAACGCGAGCGCGAGCGACGGCCTCAGCCGGAACTCCGTGTTCACGCCGGTCTCCTCCGGCAGCTCCGTGCCGAACCGCTCGTGCAGCCGCCACGCCTCGGCGAGCACCGGGACGTTGGGCCCCGTGCCCCTCGGCCTGCTCAGCCCGCCGTAGGCGAACCCGGATGCGTGGCTCCCCACCGAGTCCTTCTCCACGATCACGCTGTTCACGCCCTCTCTGGCGAGCAGGTACGCTGTGGACACGCCAACTATGCCGCCGCCTACGATTACGACGTCTGCCGAACTCGAGCTGACCATGAGGGCTTCTCCTATCGTTCCTGGGATTGGGCCAAGTATAGTGACGCGAAATGGGCGCGTCAAAACGGCCCCGGACACGCACGGTCTAACTTTCTTCACAATTCTTCGTTATAGTGTTGTCTAGCAGATTTGCGGTCACACGCCCGGGAATACACCAGGCGAGCAGATGAAGGACGTGGGTTGAGCTGGCTGAAACGCATACCTCTGGGGCAGATTGCCCTGCTGCTGGTGGTGCTGGCGATAGCGTTCGGCGGTACCTATGCCGGCTACTACTGGTACTCCGACCGTGAAGTAGAGGAGGACGGAGAGACCGAGCTTCTGGTGCCCGTGCGCCGTGGCAACCTGGTCAACGAGGTCTCTATCAGTGGCAGCCTGGTCTACCCGGACCGCGAGACGCTGAGCTTCGACATCGAGGGCGTCATAGGCGAGATCCTCGTTGAAGAGGGCGACCGCGTAACCGAGGGCCAGCTGCTGGCCCGGTTGGACCGCGAGACCGTATTGGCGCTGGAGCGCGCGGCCGCCAAGGCCAGGGTGGACCTGCGCGACGCGGAGCAGGCGCTGATAGACGCGACCGTGCTACCTACCCCTTCCACGCTCGACTTCGCGAAAGCCGAAGCCGCCATCGCCGACGCGGAGGTCGCCTACCGCGACTCCCAGGAGGCCTTCCAGAACCTCGGCGTGGTCACCGAATACGACCTCGCAAAGGCCCGCGAAAATGTCGCCGCAGAGCGGCTGGCGCTATCCCAGGCCGAGGACGCCCTCGCCAACACGATCGCCGGCGCCGACACCGACGACATTGCCGAAGCCCACTCCACCATCCGAACCGCCACCACCGATCTCGACAACGCGGAGCGGGACGAGGAGCTGGCCCGCCGCGAGTGGGACCGTAAGCTGGACGCCGCCCGCGACGCCATCCAGGACTCCATCGATATCATGGGGAACTACTACCAGAAGTGGTTCGGCGTCCGGCCCGACGACGATGATATCGCCAGGGGCCTCGACGAGGTGTTGGCGTCCTGGGGCACCGACCTCGAGTCCCTGATGGACCCCGACTCCGTGCCCCCGCTGCACCGCGTTCCCGCACCCGACGCCGCGCCGGCGCCTTCTGACGTCCCCTGGGACGAAAACACCCTCCTCTTCTGGCTCAGGGTCTACCCCGGCAACATATCGCTGACCTGCGAGGAGCCGCTCCCTAGAGATACCGTCTGCGTGAGACCGGACTTCGACGACGAATGGGAAGTGTACACGGAGAAGCTGTCGGAGTTGGACGACCTGGAGCTGGAGGCGACCAGGGTGCTCTCCGCTTTGGAGGAGACCGTCACCAGCGCGAGCGAGAAGCTCTTCAACTCCCAGTTCGCCCTGGCCGACGTCCTCGCCGGGCCGGACCCGGTGGACCTGGAACACAAGCAGAAGGCCCTGGAACTCGCCAAAGAGGCCCTCAAAGTGGCCGAGCAGGAGCTAGAAGACCTGGACAGCGAACCCGACCCCCTTGACGTCGAAGCCGCCGTCTTGGATATCGCTCTCAAGGCCGCCGCCCTCGAACAGGCGCGCGAGGACCTGCTCGAATTGCGGACGGTGGACGAGGTCGATCCGCTGGATATCGCCCTGTTTCGCGCCGACATCGAGGCGGCCCGCCTCGCGCTTGCGGGCGTCCTCACCGACCTCGAAGCGATCGTGTTGCGCGCGCCGTGGAGCGGTATCGTTTCCGAGCTTCCGGCGGAAGAAGGCCAGCAGGTGAGGATGGGCGACGCGGTCGTGAGCATGGTCGACCCCAACGTCGTGGAGATGTCGGGCATTGTCGACGAAATCGACGTGCTGTACCTGCAAGAGGGCGCGGTCGCCACCGTACACCTCGAGGCGCTGCAGGGCCGGACGCTGCCAGGCGTGGTGTCGAGAATCGCGAGCGAACCGAACAGCCAGCAGGGCGTGGTGAGTTATCCGCTGGACGTGACCCTGGAGACTACCCCCGACACTCCACTCCTCGAGGGCCTCAGCGCCTCGGCGAGAGTCGTCATCCGGGAAGAAAACGACGTGCTGCTCATCCCTCTCCAGGCCCTGCACGGCACCTTCGACAGGCCGGCCGTGCGCGTTCTCGGCGAAGACGGCGAGGTCGAGCTGAGAGAGGTCATCCTCGGTAGCAGCGACGACTTCTGGACCGTGGTGGAGAGCGGTCTCAGCGAGGGCGACACGCTGCTGATGCAGTCGCAGGACGCTTCCGAATCGTTCTTCGGCTTCGGCAGGGGATTCGGTGGCGGCGCGACCCGCACCCTCGTCGTCCCAGCAGGCGGCGGCAGGGGACGCTAGCGTGATCAGGCTGGAGGACGTATCCAAGATATACCGCATGGGCAACGTGGAAGTTGCCGCGCTCCAGAGCGTCAGCGTGTCCGTCGAGCCGGGCGAGATGGTCGCCATAATGGGGCCGTCCGGCTCCGGCAAGTCCACCCTGATGAACATCATCGGCTGCCTGGACGTGCCCACCTCCGGCAGCTACAGGCTGGAGGACGAGGACGTGGGCTCCATGAACGACAACCGGCTCGCTGAGATTCGCAACGGCAAGATAGGCTTCGTCTTCCAGACCTACAACCTGCTGCCGCGCCTGTCCGCCCTCGCCAACGTGGAGTTGCCGCTTCTGTACGGCAACCGCAGGAACCGGCGGCGGCGTGCCCTGGAGGCGCTGGACAGGGTCGGCCTGTCCGACCGCGTCTCGCACAAGCCCACCGAGCTTTCGGGCGGCCAGCAGCAGCGCGTAGGCATCGCGCGGGCGCTCGTGAAGCAACCGTCCATACTGATGGCCGACGAGCCCACCGGCAACCTGGACAGCACCTCCAGCGAGGAGATCCT
This sequence comes from Dehalococcoidia bacterium, assembly GCA_034421955.1. Taxonomy (GTDB): domain Bacteria; phylum Chloroflexota; class Dehalococcoidia; order Lucifugimonadales; family CATOSD01; genus CATOSD01. Next base: position 17,377 of record DAOUJZ010000054.1, read on the forward strand.
GGCCATCCTCGAGCGCCTCAACCGCGAAGAGGGCATGACCGTCGTTGTGGTAACGCACGAGGCCCCCATCGCCGCCCGCGCCCAGCGCGTACTGTCGATGCTGGACGGGCGCATCGTCAGCGATGAGCGCCAGCCCGCCGCCGGGTCGGTCTGGAGCGCCCCGTGACGCCTGCCGACGTGCTCAGGACGGCGTTCGTCTCGCTTGGCGCCAACAAGCTGCGCGCCGTGCTCACGCTTCTCGGCATCGTCATCGGAGTCAGCGCCGTCATAACCCTCATGTCGCTCGGCAGGGGCGCGCAGGAGTCCATCACCTCCCGCATCGAGGAGTTGGGCACCAACCTGCTCTTCGTGCGCCCCGGCCAGTCCGCGGACGGAGGCGCATTCGGCGGGCTGGGCAGCGCGAACACGCTGACGCTGGGGGACGCCTACGCCCTCGTCGACCCGCAGGCCGCGCCGTCCGTGGCCGCCGTCGCGCCCGAGATTCGCACCAGCGGCCAGGTGGTCGCCATGGGCAACAACACATTCACCCAGATTGTGGGCGTCACGCCGGAATACGAGATGGTCCGCAACTCCCCCGTAGAGCGGGGCCAGTTCATATCCGAGGCGCACGTCAGGAACCGCTCCGAGGTCGCGGTGCTGGGCGCGCCCATCGCCGAGCAACTCTTCGGATTCCGCAGCCCCGTCGGCCAGCACATGCGCATAAACGGCCGGGAGTTCACCGTCATAGGCGTGCTCCCCAGCCAGGGCGGCGGCTTCTTCGGAATCTTCGGCAACGAGGTGCTGGTTCCCATTACCACCGCCTACTACCGGCTCGACTTCGAGCGTACCGTGCAGGGCGACGTCATAGTCGACTCCATCAACGTCAGCGCGAAGGACGACACCGTGTCCCACGACACGATAAACGAGATAACGGCGGTGCTGCGTCTGCGCCACCGCCTCACCGGCGACAACGACTTCACGGTAACCAGCCAGGAGGAGACGATCGAGGCGCTGGAGGAGACCACCAACACCTTCGTAGTGTTCCTGGGGGCGATAGCCGGCATCTCGCTGCTCGTAGGCGGCATCGGCGTCATGAACATCATGCTGGTGTCGGTCACCGAGCGAACCCGCGAGATCGGCGTGCGCAAGGCGATGGGCGCCAAGCGCCGCGACATCCTGCTCCAGTTCCTGACGGAGGCCACCCTGCTCAGCCTCGGCGGCGGGGCCGTCGGCGTCGTCGCGGGCCTGGCGCTCTCGCGCGCTCTGGACGGGCGCGACCTGATTGGCACCGGGGCCTTCCACACCAGCGTCAGCGGCGACATCGCCGTGCTGGCCATCGTTGTATCCGCCGCGATTGGCATATTCTTCGGCCTCTACCCCGCGTTCCGAGCCGCCGGCCTCCACCCCATAGACGCGCTCCGCTACGAGTAAGGCCGCGATGCGCCGTCACAATCACGAATCGCAGTCAGAGAGAAGATAATGAACGGGCGTATATTCGCATTGCTACTGATCGCGGCGGTCATCATCGGCGTCGGGGCCGCCTTTGGCCTAATCGCATACACGGAGCGCGACGACGACGATGAAGGCCAGACCGCGCTCGCGGAGTTGCCCGCGGCGCCCGCCGCTGATCCGTCCGGCGGCGCCTCCGCGCCTGCGGCGCCGCAGGCAAGCGCGTCCCAACCCGCGATCGAAGAGCTGGAAACCCTGGCCGGCACGGTCGAGAGCTTGGAGGAGAGCGGCTTCACTCTCGCGACCGCAGAGGGCACAGAGACAGTTGTCGTAGGAGAAGACACACGGCTGACGCTATTTCTCGAACGCTCCCTCGAAAACCTGGAAGAGGGGATGAGCGTCACCCTGATGGGCCAGCGCGACGATCAGGGCGAGATGCGCGCCACCGTCCTCCTTCTCGGCGACGCCGGAGGGGGCGCGTTCGGAGGCCTCGCCGGGGCGTTCGGGGCCGGCGGTCTCCGGGCGGGCGGTGAACAGATCAGCCCCGAGGACATCGCCGCACTGCGCGCGCAGCTTGGCGCCCTGGCCGGCGCGGGCGAAGGCGGCCAGATTCCACCGGAGGCCCGGCAGCGGCTGCGTGAGTTCGCCAGCCAGCAGGGAGGCGGCGGGGGTGGGGGATTCGGCCAGGGCGCCGGCTTCGCGCGGCGCGGCGGCATCAGCGGCACGATAGCGCAGGTGGGCGAGGGCCGCGTCACCATCGACACCGATCGCGGGCCGGTGGACGCCCTGCTCGACGACGAGACGCTGATACGAGAGGTGACCGGCGAGGGCGAGCTGGCGGACTTGCCCGTCGGCGCACAGGCGACCGTGCTGGGCAACCGGGACGGCGATGGGGTCTTCGACGCCGCCCAGGTAATCATGACGCCTGACTTCGGCGAGGCTCTCGGCGGCCTGCTCGGCCCCGGCGGCCCCCCGTCGACAGGCTCCACCGGCCCCTAGACGCCCCTGAGCTTTCGCCTAGCAACCACCTTAGTCGTTACGTCAGAGTCGAGTCGGTTATCCTGACGGTGTAGTGAAACACCTCGTTGATAAACTCGGTCCAGGCCTCGCCGTCATGGGCTATGTCGTCCAACAGAAACACCTTGACCACGCCCATCTGGTTCAGCCTGGCCCTCATCTCGGGCGTAACTACGCCTGCGACGAGAAAGTTGACGCAATCCGCGGGCGTGTCTTCGAAGCTCTTCTGCATAGCCCCGAGCCGTTCCAGTGCCCCTGCCGGGTCTTTCCCGCCTTTGATTTCAATTGTGGCAGCGGCTCTCATACCTTCAGAGACTTGATGCTGGAACAAAATATCCGGTTCGGAACCGAAGCGCATCGAGTACCCTCTAGGGAGTTCGAACTCCGTGCCTTGCTCGTTCCGTTTGACAATGAGCCCGTGCCTGTCTAGCCAGTTCTTTATGCGCGTTCTAACCAGGTCTTCGGCATCTCTGCCGATGATGTTGCGAAACGTTCCGTCCAGCCCGATTCCCATGTTGGCTATGAGATTGCGGTAGCCGTTTTCCAGTGTCCAGTCGGTAGTGCCTTCGATAATGGACGATATGACAGCGTTGTAGAGCCGTGCTACACGAACGCTTTGGCCATCGGAAATTCGGGACTTTCGGGAGCCATCTTCCCAGGACGATACGGGAACGGCAATGTCGGCGACGCGCTTCTGTGGAAGTAGGGCTATTCCGCGGTAGTATTGGGACGTTGAGGGGTGTGCTCGTAAGACCACCGGGTGAGCAAACACTAGCTTGGGGTCGATTCCACAGCCGATGACATGTTCCCACGCCTGTTCACTTATCATCAGGTCGTCCAACGGACGAAAGTCCAACTCTGTCGCAAAGTCAACAATCAGATCCCGAAGATCCTGGTCAGTGCGTTGGCGGATTCTCTCGGAAATGAGCGTGGATCTGATCTGAGCATTATGCAGGCTACTCATTCTTCCGGACCCATCTGTAAACGCACTTCCTTATCTCGCGGCGACCAAAACGACGCATCTGCTGGCTGGAATTCCCTTTGCCTCGTTGCAGCGTCCAAATGTCCGCGCAAACGAAACCGGACTGTTCGGCGTAGTCCGCCAAAATGAGATCGACCGGTAGTTCCTCGCCGTGATACTGGACGTTGTCGTTAACCATTATGACTGTCCCGCCCGGCCGGACAAGACGCCCAAGCTCAGCTACGATGATAGCCATCTCGAAGAAATAGCCTTCTATGAGCCGGATGACGTGTCGGTTGCCGAGTTCCCCTTGCCGCTGCCTCAGTATATGTAAGACCTCACGGGTGGCCCCTTGGTCTTGGTACATTCGTTGGGCGCGTTCTAGCAGACCGGAGTCTCCGCCGTAAGTTCTCCGCAGCCACTCCTGCTTGGGCTTGTTCTCGACGGTCGCCGAGAGCATCTGCTGGCGCAAGTCGGCGAAGTCTGCCTGGTCGTAGCCGAGCCAGGCCAATTCAAGGGCGTATGTGCGGGTGTAGTCGTAACGGTTGGCGTATGGAGGTGACGTAATCACCATGTCGAATGACTCCGACGGCAACGTTCGGAGCAATTCCAGGCTGGAGCCTGTCAGGAGTGTGGGGTATCCCCACCCCAACTCGCGTTTCAAGGTCCTAATGTCTTGAACCATCTGAGTCAGTCGGTGTTCAAGGGCGTGTCGAAACGGCAAAATCGGACCCTTGTCAACGCGTGAGCGGAGTGAACGTCCTGATCGGTAGTCCCACCTGAGATACTGCCCGTCCTTGCGCGTGTAACTCACATCCTCGAGGATGGACATGCAGGCGAAGTTCATGAGCGCCCTCAAGGTCGGCTCGCCAATCTCTTCGATAAAGCGCCTCGCCTTCGCGATGTCGGCCTCTGTGGTATCAGGGAACGCGGATTCGGTGATCTTGACGTGTGGGAACGCGTACTCGGACAAAGCGGATTCATCGGACGCAATGTGCTCGACAAGTCTGTTTCCCACTGACTCGAGCGCGGAGCGGGAAACACCGTTCGCGGTCTGTGCTATCGCCTGTCCCGCCAGCACGCCGACCGGCATTATCTCTATGCCGGTCGCGGAAATCCCGTTGCCTGCCGCTACCAGTGGCGCTGTCCCAATACCTGCGAACGGATCAAGTAGAGAAGCCGGTTGGTACTCGTCGATAAAGTCCTCGACCAGTTCTTTGGAAAAGGCTTCTTTGTACTTTATCCAGCGCAACCCGGCGGCGTTACGATTGCCCTGATACGACACTGTCTTGCGGTTGAACGCTAGATTGACGCTCAGGCGCTCGCCGAAGCGATCTTGCAGCCGCTGCCTCTCAGTGACACTGCCGCCGTTGGGAGATGTGACAAGTTCCATATTCTTGGCCCACATTGGAATGTTTGCCTAGATGGCTCAGGCAGAGTGTAGCACAGTCGTTCTTGGCGCGCCACTCATAGCCCAGTTCGCATTCTCCACTCAATAGCCGTCTGCTTGTATTGACACTGTAGACCGAAAGGCGCGGCCGCGCAAACCCACCGCCCGCTAAAGGCGCAGGCAGTTAAGTTGCCGCCTGCCATTTTTCGCGTCCTTCGCGGATTTCTAAACGGAGGGGCTCTTGACAGCACAGCACATTCGTACTAACATCCTTTCATCACAAACAACCGACCACCGGTCACCGGCCATCAACGTAACAACCGTGACAACAATCCGTCAGATAAATTCCCGTCCAACCGAAAACCGTTCCATCCGTAACCTGAAACGCCGACCGCCCAGCTACGAAATCCGAGGAGACAAAACAAAAGAAACGAAACGGGACACTATTTTCCAGGTCATTTGTCCCACCCGGCAGTTTGGCACCTGCCTCTGCCCGGATGCTACTCCGCTTGGTAGCCCGTCACCCGTCCATC
>DAOUJZ010000055.1:0-41127 GCA_034421955.1 Dehalococcoidia bacterium
CAGGCGTGGGTCGCTGGAACCGATATCCTGCCGCGGTCGCTCCATCGCCCCTACCCCGAGCCTAAATCTCCGCGAACACCTCTTCCACGTCGACCCGAGCAGGAATGATCCCCTGCTCCACGTTCCACTCGATAAAAGTCTCCAGCGTCACGCGGTTTGCTTCGATGCCGAAAGGCAGCGGTTCACCGACACCAGACGAGCGCAGCGGCGCGACCGAGTCGTCGCTTGGATGCGGGTCCGCGCCCGACGTCAGCCCTCTCTCGTACTCGTCCCTGGCCTCCGAAAACAGCCCGAACAGTTGCCTGGGAAGCCACGGATTCACATCAAGCACGTCGTTCCTGATGACGACGATGTGGCTGATCGGGTAGACACCAGTGTCCTCCTGGAAGCGCATCGCCGCGTCGCGGGCGTCCGAAATGAGCGGACGTACCCGCGCCGGGTCCAGGCTCCCCACACCAATCGCGGCGTCCAGTTCGCCGCTGAGCAGCATTTCCCCCAGATCGCTGCCAGCCGGCGCGGACACCACGTTCGGCGGCTCCACAAACTCGGCCACGTGTTCGTCGGACCCCAGCACCCACGTCACCGCCTCCAGGTTCAGGCCATACTCGTGCTTCAGTATCCCCCTGGCCCAGACTCCGGGAGTGACCGTGTACGCCCGTACGCCTACCCGCTTGCCCGCCAGGTCCCGCGGCGACTCGATGCCCGCGTCCACATTGCACACGACGTCGCCGTGGTTGAAGCTGCGAGTAATGAAAATCGGGATCGCCGTCATGGGCTTGCCATGCGCTCGCGCACACAGGTAGGTAGACAGCGCGATCTCCGACACCTCGTAGGCATTCGTCCTCACCATCGTCCTGAACACGCCCACGATGGTGTCGAACTCGGCCCAGTCAAACGCAACTCGCTCGGACGCCACCGAGCCATCCAGCAGTGGCAGGGTATGTCCGTACCGCCCTGTTGCCGTCTTCACCGTAATCTTCGCCATCCGTGGTTGCTCCTCTCGTGCGCCTTTCATCATCATACCGTCAACCGCCACCATAGCTAGTGTGGCTCTACCCCACCGACCCATCGCAAGGCTAAGCGGGATGAGCCTACCCGTCAACCCGAATCGCGTTGACAACTGTCATCCCCGCCTATATCTTGAACTTGCGCGAAGGATGGCACCGGTCTTACCCCCGGCACACACCCGAGCGCCAATCGTCTAGGAGGCGCTTTCATGGATTTCATGTACAGATACACCCCGGAGCAGGAGGAGTTTCGCCGCGAAGTGCGGGAGTGGCTCGCCGAGAACCTGCCCACCGACATCAACCGACCACTGGAGTCGAGCCACGTCGACGCCCACACGTGGGATCAGATTCGACAGTTCCGGCTGCGTCTCGGTGAAAAGGGCTGGCTGCACCCGGCGTTCCCCAAGGAATACGGCGGCGGTGGACTGTCGACCGAAGAGAGCGTGGTTATCCGCGAGGAGCTTGAGAAGGCCGATCTTCCGCCGTTCTACGACAACAGCCTCGATCTGCCCGCCATCCTGGTGTGGGGCACGGAGGAGCAGAAGCAGGAGATCCTCTGGCCGCGGCTGCGGGGAGAGAAGCTCGGCTGGCAGCTATTCACCGAGCCCGGCGCGGGGTCCGACTTGGCGAGCCTTCAGATGCGGGCCGTCAGGGACGGCGACGATTGGGTCCTGACCGGACAGAAGGTGTTCGTTGGCGGAGACGCCGGATACGTCGACCCGGACAACAAGGTGCCCGACGACGTCCAGATGGGCGAGCTGTTCACGCTGGCCGTCACCGACCCGGACGCTCCCCGCCACCGCAACATGGGCTACTTCATGGTACCGGGCGATACCCCGGGCATCACGGTGCAGACACTCGACCTCCTCGTCGGCCAAGGCAAGCGCCACGTGTTCATGGACAACGTGCGAGTGCCAGCAAGCCGGCTGATAGGCGGCGAGACCCAGGGCTGGCAGGTTGCCCAGACCACGCTCGAGATCGAGCACGGCGGCGGCGGCGAGGTGGTGCCCCGAAACTCCACCTTCAAGAAGTTCCTGGGATACTGCATCGAGACCGGGCTTGACCGCGACGACCACAACGAGCAGCTCCTGATGAAGGCCTACATCGACAACGAGGTGCAGCGGCTCCTTGGCGCGCGCAACCACTGGATGTACAGCACTCACCAGGAGATGAGCTTCCACGGCTCGCACCTGTCGCTTTGGCGCCGGGAGGCCGGCCTGCGAACTGCGGATGTTATCCGCGAGGTGGGCGGCTTGGCGGCGATGCTGGACTTCGAAGACTCTATGGCCCCCATCGACGGCGAGCTTGAGGTCCACCAGCGCGCCAGCCTGACCGCGGCCCACCCCGGGGGCGCGATCGAGATCCAGAAGGTCATCATCGCCCGCAGGCTCGGAGTAAGCCGCACGCGGGAGCGCGCCGCGCCCACGCCGTCCACGACAGCCGCCGCTCGCACGTAGGCCGACCGCCGATAATCCCTTCCCCATCATTGAGGGAAGGCTAGGATGGGGGTGAACAACCGTGGATCTCTCACTCTCCCAAGAACAGACGATGATAAAGAACTCCGCCCAGGAGTTTCTCCGGCAGGAACTGCCGAAAGAGCGCGTGGACGAGCTCTTCCGCTCCGACACCGGCCACGACCCCGAGCTGTGGAACAAGATGGGGAGCCTGGGATGGGCCGGGATGTCGCTGCCGGCCGAGTACGGCGGCCAGGCCTCCGATTACACAACGATGGGCGTCCTGTTCGAGGAGCTGGGAGCGGCGCTGTGCCCCAGCCCCCTGCTTTCGTCCGTGCTCGCGGCACAGATCGTCCTCGAGGCCGGTGACGATGGCCAGAAGCAACGGCTTCTCCCCTCCATCGCCCGGGGCGACATCATTGCCGCCGTAGCGTACACCGAGGCAGGCGGTAGCTGGGACTCCGACTCGGTCACGCTCGAAGCTACCCGCCAGGGCGATGCGTTCGAGCTGAACGGTGCCAAGGCGTTCGTGCCCGACGCTCATCTCGCCGACAACCTGCTGGTGGTCGGAAGAACGGAAGGTTCGGCCGGCCTGTCCGTCATTCTGGTGGACAGGGCCGCGCACGGCCTGACCGTGCGCCCACACACCGGCTGGCTCGGCGACGTGCTGTGCGAGGTCACTCTGGACGGCGTGCGCGTCCAAGATTCGGCGGTTCTCGGCGAGATTGGAGCGGCAGGCCCCGGTCTCGAGTCCGCGATCGACAGGGCCACGGCGTTGCTCTGTGCCTACATGCTCGGCGGATGCAGGCGTGTGCTGGAAATCAGCATCGAGTACAGCCAGAACCGCATCCAGTTCGGCGTACCCATCGGCAACTTCCAGCGAGTCCAGGACCATCTCATCGAGGCGCTCAACTCGGAGCAGGCCACGCGTTGGACCACGTACGAGGCGCTCTGGAAGCTGGATGGCGGCGCTGCCGACACGCAACTCGCGATCTCGATGGCGAAGGCCGTGGCCAGCGACGCCTACTTCACGGCCTGCGAGGCTGCACACCACGTCCACGGCGGCATCGGCGTGGACATGAACTACGGCCTGGCCTACTACACCCAGAAGTCGCGCACGCTACAGCACTACCTGGGCGACGCGGTGCACCACCGCAAGCGGATGGCGGCCCTGCTACGGGAGGCGGCCTAGCCCAGTCGCCGCGAGTCCAGGTAGCCCTGCAGGATCACCGCAGCCGCGGCGGAGTCCAGTCGCCCCCTGTCGCGCGACGTCTCCACGCCCCGCCCTCGCAGCAGCCTCTCGGCCTGCGCAGTGGAAAGGCGCTCGTCCACCGTCGTAACCGGGACCTCCACCAGCCTGGCCAGCTCACGCACGAACGCCGCGACCCGTCCGGCCTGGCGTCCAGTCTCACCGGACATCGAGTAGGGCATTCCGACCACTATCTCGCTCAACTCCATGCCTGAGGCGCGGCGCGCGGCCCTCTCGTGGGCCGGCTCGCGACCGTCCAGGTCTATCGCGTCGATGGGAGACGCCAGCAGCCCCGTCGGGTCGCTGAGCGCGAGGCCGATGCGACTCTCACCCACGTCCAGCGCGAGAATCCTCATTCTGACTGGCCCTCGCGCACCAGCCTGGGCACCAACGCCAGTGCGTCGTCCAGCCCGTCTGCGCGTCGACCGCCGGCTTGCGCCACGTCCGCGCGTCCCCCGCCGCCACCCTGTATGGCCTTGGCGGCACCCCTGGCTATGACACTGGCGTCCAGCCCCTGCTCCACCAGGTCGGGGGTAACCATCGAAACCAGCAGCGGACGGTCGCCTATCACGGAACCAAGCACGATCACGCCGCTGCCCAACTTGTCGCGCAGCCAGTCGCCCACCTCGCGCAGGCCGTCGGCGTTGGCGGCGGTCGTCCTTACAGCGAGCACGCTGACGCCGTCGACGTCCTGGCAGTCCGCAAGCAGGCTTTCCGCCGCCTGCAGCGACAGGCGCCGCTCAAGCGCCGAGCGCGCCCTGTTCGCCTCGTCCAGCGCGTCCACGAGCGACTGCACCCTGTCCTCCGCCTCAGTGGGGGGCACTTGGAGCCGCCGAGCGACGGCCTCCTCCCGCCGGAAGCGCTCCCAGACGAGCCGCTCAGCCGCTCGACCGCTGACCGCCTCGATCCGGCGCATTCCCGCGCCGACGCTGGACTCGCCGAGCACGTACACCGCGCCCAACTCGCCCGTGCGCTCAACGTGCGTGCCCCCGCACACCTCGAAGCTGAACGTCGCGCCGTTCGCGATCTCGACCAGACGCACGCGGTCTCCGTACTTGTCCCCGAAGAACGCCAGCGCGCCCCTGTTTATGGCAGAGGCGTAGGTGTCCTCGCTCTTCACGATCCGTGCGTTCTGGCGCAGCTTCTCGTTGACCAGCAGCTGCACCTGCCACATCTCCTCGTCCGTCACCGGCTGGACGTGGGAGAAGTCGAACCGCAGCCGGTCGGGCGCGACGAGGGAGCCCGCCTGTCTCACGTGCGGGCCGAGCACCTGGCGCAGCGCGGCGTGCAGCAGGTGGGTCGCAGTGTGATTGCGCGCGGTGTCCTCACGCCGAATCTCGTCCACGTAGGCCTCCACTCTGTCGCCCAGGGCGATGGAGCCTGAGGCCACCGTGCCGAAGTGAACGATCACCTCGGGCATCACCTCCAGCGTGTCCCGCACCTCCACGCTGCCATTGGGACCTACCAGCTGGCCGGCATCGCCGATCTGGCCGCCGCCCTCCGGATAGAACGGAGTCTCCACCAACACTATCTCGACGTCCTGGCCCTCGGTCGCTTCAGAGGCGAGCTCGTCGCCGCTTATGAGGCCCACTATCACGGAGCTCGCCGTAAGCTGCTCGTACCCCAGGAAGCGCGTGGCGCCGACGGCCATGCTCTCGTACACGCGTATCTTGGCGCGGTCCCCGCCGAACTGCGCCGTCGCTCGGGCACGCTCCCGCTGCGACGCCATCTGCTCCTCGAACCCCCCCATGTCGACCTCGACGCCGCGCTCTCCGGCGATCTCGCTGGTCATCTCGACTGGGAAGCCGTAGGTGTCCCACAGCCGGAACACCACCTCGCCGGGCAGCGAATCCGCCCCCTCCAGCGCGTCGGACAGTGCCTCGTAGCCGTTCCGGAACGCCTGCTGGAACCGCTCTTCCTCCAGCCTCAACACGGTCAGGATAAAGTCCCGGTGGTTGCGTAGCTCGGGGTAGATGTCGCCCATCTGCGTGATGACCTCACCCGCCACGTCGCCCAGGAACGCGCCCTCCAGACCGAGCTGCCTCCCATGTCGTATCGCGCGGCGGATGACGCGGCGCAGCACGTATCCCCTGCCCTCGTTGCCGGGCACCACGCCGTCGCCGATGAGGAACGTCGAGCTGCGGGCGTGCTCGGCGACGACGCGCATGGCGTAGTCATCGGCTTCGTCGTCGCCGTAGCTACGTCCTGAGAGCGCCTCGACGCGGGCGAGCAGCGGCAGGAACAGATCGGTCTCGTAGATGGTCGTGACTCCCTGCATGACGACGGCGGCGCGCTCAAGGCCCATGCCGGTGTCCACGCTCGGCGCGGGAAGCGGGTCCCGCGTGCCGTCCAAGTGGTGGTAGAACTGCATGAAGACGAGATTCCACAACTCCACGTACCTGTCGCAGGCGTCTCCGGCGTCGTTCTTGGGATAGGAGCAGTTGGGGCCGCAGTCGGGGCGCAGGCACCCCCTGCCCTCGCCGAAGTCGAAGTGGAGCTCGCTGCACGGGCCGCACGGCCCCTCTAGGCCGGCCGGACCCCACCAGTTGTCCTCATCGCCGAACCGGTAAATCTCGTCCTCGGCGATGCCGACGTCGCGCCACAGATCGAAGCTCTCGTCGTCGGTGTCGTGGATGGTTATGGCGAAGCGCTCTTTGGCCAGTCCGAACTCAGTCTCGAAGAACTCCAGCGCGAAGGCGATTGCCTCCTTCTTGAAGTAGTCGCCGATGCTGAAGTTGCCAAGCATCTCGAACAGCGTGAGATGCGTGGAGTCTCCCACCTCGTCGATGTCCACTGTGCGGAAGGACTTCTGTGAAGACGTGAGCCGCCTGTTGGGGGGCTCGGCCTCGCCGGAGAAGTACGGCTTGAACTGGACCATGCCCGCGGACGTGAGCAGCAGCGTCGGGTCGCCGACCGGGATGAGCGAGGAGCTCGCGACGCGAGTGTGCGCCTTGCTCTCGAAGTAGCTAAGGAACCGCTCGCGAATCTGGTTGCTGTTCATAGTCTCGCACCTGAAACTGTTCAGACTGGGGTCGGGTCCGCGTCGCTCTAGACGCGGTCTTGCCCTGAGCATAAGAAATGGTAGGCAATACACCCCCGCCAGTCAACCGGCGTCGGGCCTGGCAGACTCCCTTCCCTCTCGATGCAGGGAACTCAGGATGAGGGTAATCCGAGCGGCGATTGCGCTCTTGGGCGTAGCTCTACGGAAAATTCGTTGCATTTTGATGCATTCTGATGCATCCCGTAGCTGGGAGGCTCGATTTTCTTGGTCACTCGCAGTACCACCGCGGTCAAATTCTGTCAGGGCATGGCGGCGAATGTTGCATAACCGAGACGGTGGTCCTGGGCCGGATGCTGGCTCTCCGACGCCGCCAACCGGCGGTAGCAGGGCCTGTGCGATAGAAGATAGCACGTGCGTGCTATAGAATCAAGAGGGCTCCGGGCCTCAAGCACGGGTTTTGATGGTCCCGGCCAGCAGGGTGAGGGGTTTGGACTTCTACGTAAAGGTATCGCGGCCTGGGGCCCCGTCTTGTCCTTCCGAGGAAGCAGAGTCTGGACGGAAGTCCCGGCATCACCTCCGGATACAGCTATCATCCAGCAGACCGCTCCGAACGGTCCACACCACAAGCTCTTGTTTAGTCGTGATTCCCAGCTTGTCCTGAATGCCGTAGATGGCGTTTCGGATAGTGAGCGGCTTGTTTCCCCTAGCCTCGGCTATCTTCGCGTAGGAGTGTCCCTGCGCGAATAGAACCAGTATCTGCCTCTCGCGCGCGGTAAGCCTTCTCAGCTCGTGAGCCTTTCGCTGGGCCGGTGTAAGAATTCCGGAGAACACACGCCGTATCGAGTCTGGAGGTATTCGGTACTCACCCTTCGCCACGTCGCGGAGGGCGCTCAGCAATTTCTCCTTACCGGAGTACTTGTACAGATATCCTGTGGCGCCCGCGGCCATCGCCTCCATCACCGCATCCTCTTCCGATGCGGCGGTGAGCATCAACACCCTCGTGCTGGGTAGCTTCTCCGTGATCTCCCGGCAGGCGTCGACTCCGTTTTTGAGCGGCATTATCACGTCCATGATGATTACGTCGGGCCTGGCGCTCTGAGCGGCTCTAACCGCCGCCTCGCCATCCGCGGCCTCCGCGACGATCTCAAATCCCCCCGAACGCTCCAGCACCTCCCGAAGGCCATCCCGTATTATCTCGTGATCGTCGGCGAGCTTCAATCTTACGCGTGGCGCCGGCTCCAAGTCACACGCCTCCTCGGTCGGCGCCATAAGGTACTACGCACCTCACGGTAGTACCCCGTTCGAATTCGCCCGCAGACACCTCCAGAGCGCCTCCCATAAGCTCAGCGTCCCTCTTCATATTCCTGAATCCGTGCCCTCGGTCCGCGTAGTCGTCCGGGAGGCCGACACCGTTATCCGATATGGACATGGAGAGCTCATCGTTCCCAAAGCTCAGCGCGATGGAGACCCTCTCCGCGCGCGAGTGTTGAAGGGCGTTCGTCATGGCTTTATGAAGTATCGAGAACAGCAGTCCGCGTGTGACGCTGGAAAGCTGTGGCTCATTGCCGCAGCACACCAGTTCGGTCGGAATGGACGTGATGGTGGTGAACGTCGAGACATGAGACCGCAGCACTCGGTTGAGTTCTCTGCCCTCGACTATGGAGCTGACGTTGATGGGGTGCCGCAGTTCCCACATCATGGATTTCGACAGCCCGTGGAGCGCTTCCAGCTTTGCCGCGAGATCGCCCCGGCCATTGTCGTCCCGGGTTTCCGCCAGCTCTCTAGCGGTTTCCAGGCCCAACCCCATCACGTAGGTCGATTGCGCAACTGTGTCGTGAATGGTCCGTGAGAGCTCGATCTGCTCTCTTATCAACTCACGTTCCCTTTCCACTGCCTCCCTTCTTCTGATCCGCTCAAACCTGGATATCAGATTGACTACGATGACCACCGCATACATGATCACGATCCTGGTGAACAGGATTTTCTCCTCCTTGATACCGAAGTCTACGCCGGGCTCTACCATCAGGCTCATAGCCGCGTATGCCGCCGCGACAGAGGTTACCCAAAGTAGGCTGAGCCTGAAGGACGTGAACACCACTGCGAACATGGCCAGAGTAGCGTAGTACAGAGTGAAGAAGGAGTTTGAGAATCCCCCGGAGTTGGCAAGCCCCAATGTCAGCATCACGGTGTCAAACCCAATCTGAAACAGCGCCCAGCGCCACGTGATCCTACGGTTAGACAGTAAGTGGTAGTGGACATAGCCGTTCAGCGCCAGCGTAGTTATGGCGATCAGCATGTTCGGAAAATAGTTGGGATCCGTAAAGTTTGGACGGTAGTTCATCTGAACCACCCAGGCGCCGACCACGAACCAGCGCACCCATACCGAGATTGTCATGCCGTGCCGCAGTTCGTCTGGAGTGGTCCGCTCCAGCGTCCTGCCAGGTTCAGTGGGTGTGCAGTCTATCGACGTTCTCTCGCGCAAAGGGCTGACTCCGGCGGTGCGGACACACGTTTTTCAGCGGTGGCAAGGTGCGTTTGTACTCCGGTTACAGGGTACAAAGATACTCCACATATTCGGTGCGAAAGAACCTTACATCACGCCAGGATAAACAGCAAATTCACTATGAATCAACGTCTCTGCAGAGCCTGTGTAGGTTTAGTCGTTCATCAGTCTGGAAGTTTGACGAGTCGACAGGCCGGGTCAACGCCATGATCGCACTCCAAGCTAGAGGAAAGTTCTGAATGACAGTCACACATCGTCGTATCCGCCGGCTCACGGTGCTGGTGTTACTGCTCGTCACCGCGGTCCTGGCCGCCTGCGGCGACGCTCAGAATCCTACCCCGACGGCCGCAAATACTCCCGCGCCCGCGCCTACACACACTCCCGCGCCCACACACACTTCCACACCCGCGCCCACTCACACTCCCGCACCCGCGCCCACGCATACCCCGACGCCCATTCCCCCGAGCCCGACACCGACGCCGCTTTCCTCCAGCGTGCAATTCGACATAGACAGTGACACCGTCTGGAGTGAGGTGTTCGACACGCTCACCACCCCCGAACAGACCTGCATCCGCAACGCGCTGGGCGACGAGCTCGAGTCGTCGCTGAAGCGCCGCGTCATGGGCGAGGGCGACACCGAGCTATGGGAGGTCTCGATACTTTCATGCCTCGCCCCCGAAACTGCCCGCACCGTACTTGTATCGGCAATGATCGGGGGCATGATAGAGGATGACGTGGACCTTAGCGAGACCCAAGTGTCCTGCCTAAGGGGGTTGGCGGCCGATATCGACGCGGCCGCAGTGGTT
The DNA here is from genome assembly GCA_034421955.1 of Dehalococcoidia bacterium. Classification (GTDB taxonomy): domain Bacteria; phylum Chloroflexota; class Dehalococcoidia; order Lucifugimonadales; family CATOSD01; genus CATOSD01. Next base: position 10,021 of record DAOUJZ010000055.1, read on the forward strand.
GCCGCCACGGTTCCCGGCGCTGAGGAGCCTGGCGTGTCTGGGGAGTTTCTGGCGGGCCTCATAGGCTGTGTTCCCGATCCCTTCATCTCCGGCTTCCTTGAAGGAACGGGGATCAGCAGTGAAGACTTGAGCGAGGAGGAAGCGTCCTGCCTGCGGGAGTCGATCGCCGATATGGATTGGACCGCTCTGATAGCCGGCGACGACGATCCTGCCGGCGCGCTGGAGGCGGGCCTTCCCCTCATGTTCTGCGTTCCGGACGTCATCGTCTTCTTATTTCTCGAAGGAGCGGGTTTCAGCAGCGAAGACTTGAGCGAAGAGGAAGCGTCCTGCCTGCGGGAGTCGGTCGTCGATGCAGATTGGCCCGCTCTGATCGCCGCACTCGCCGGCGACGATCCCCTGGCCGCGCTGGAGGCGGGCCTACCTCTCTTGTCCTGCGCTCCCGCGCTGTTGGTGTCCGCTGTCGCGCCGGAGGCCACAGTCGCCCCGGTGCCCACTGCCGCGCCGACGCCGGCCGCACCGGCAATCGGCGGCAGCGTCGCTTCCGACCGAACCGCACTGGTTGCGCTGTACAACGCGACTGGCGGAGAGAACTGGCTGGTCCGAGACAACTGGCTGAGCAACGCACCGATCGACCAGTGGTTCGGGGTCGAGGTCAACGACTATGGTCGCGTAGTCGAATTGACTCTCGGTCTGATCAACTTGGATGGGGAGTTGCCCCCTGAACTGGGCGACCTCGAGGCGCTGGTCAATTTGTGGCTGGACTCCAGCTATTTGAGCGGTGAGATACCGCCCGAGCTGGGCAGACTAACCAACCTAGAATCTCTACATCTCTCCGAAAACAACCTGAGCGGCGAGATACCCCCTGAGCTGGGCCAACTCATAAATCTACAGTCATTGGATCTCTCCGGCAACAACCTGAGCGGGGAAATACCGCCCGAGCTGGGCAACCTCGACGAGTTGGTATGGATGGAACTCGGCGGGAACCAGCTGACAGGATGCATACCAGCACGCTTGGGCGAAATGCTGATAGTTATCAACGACTTTGAGGAGCTCGGCCTGCCCTTCTGCAGGGAACGGTAACAGCCGGCATCTGGGACTTCGGCGCCGTCAACCAGTTTCCGGCGATGAAGGTTGACTTTGCTTACCAAAGCACTGACACCTTAGGCCCCTGGATTCGCGGGTCAGAAAGGGGAAGGAGAATTGGAATACTGGATAGATGGCAACCCTGACTATGGTCATCTTACTGTCGAGTTGCGTCCCGGTGAGCGAATTGTCGCCGAAGGCGGCTCGATGGCGTGGATGTCGGACGGCGTTCGGATGAAGGCGCGGCTGCTTGGCGGTTTCCTGCGCGCATTCGCTAGAAAGCTGGTCGGAGGCGAGTCGCTCTTCGTTGGCGAGTACAGTCACCCGACGGGAGGAGAGGTCGCGTTTTCCCCCGCAATTCCCGGCAGTATTGGACACCGCGCGCTGACCGGCGATTCACTGATCCTGACCGGCGGAGCGTTTATGGCGTGCACCTCCGGAGTCGAGCTCAGAACGAGGTTCGGCGGCTTCAGAGCAATGTTCTCTGGAGAAGGCTTGTTTCTCATCGAGTGCAGCGGTCGTGGAGACCTCTTCTTCAACAGCTATGGCGCGTTGATAGAGAAGGAGGTAGAAGATGGGTTCACTGTAGATACCGGCCACGTCGTGGCATGGGAGCCCACCGTAGACTACTCGATACGCGGCATGGGCGGTCTGAAGAGCACGCTGCTTTCGGGGGAGGGTCTGGCAATGCGGTTCTCGGGCCGGGGAAAGCTGTACCTCCAGACCAGGACTTTGGATTCGGTAGCCAATTGGCTCATACCATTCTTGGGCAGGTGATGTTGCGATGGCGAGATGCATTTTAACCGGCGGTGGCGGATTCAAGAGCGCGCGAGTGGAGATCGGACCCGCTGAGAGGTTCCTGTCGGAGGCCGGGGCGATGTACTTCACCTCCGACAACGTGGAGGTAAATGTCACCACGCGAACAAGGTCCTCCGGCGGGCTGTTCGGCGGCATCAGGCGAATGTTCGCCGGCGAGAGTTTCTTTCTGTCAGAGTACCGGACCATGGACGGAAGAAGCGGCGAGGTGGGTCTGGCGCCCAGCCTTCCTGGGGATGTGGCGCTCATCGTCTGCGAGGGGTACCGCAACTGGGTATGCGCCGGGGGCAGCTACCTCGGCTCGTCCGAAAACCTGGGCCTGGACACGGAGTTTCAGGGTATCCGAGGAATGCTCTCGGGAGAGTCACTGTCCTTCCTGAAGATAGATGGCGTGGGAGAGATCATCGTCAGCGCTTTCGGAGCCATTCGCAAGATCGAAGTGGACGGCGCGTTCACCGTCGACACGGGGCACGTGGTGGCGTTTGAAGACTCGCTCGAATACACCATCGGCAAGGCGGGCGGAAGCTGGCTGCAGTCGTTCCTCGCGAGTGAGGGCGTAACGCTCAATTTCACAGGGCAGGGGAAGCTGTATGTTCAGAGCCACAATCCCGACGAGTGGGGAAGCGCGCTGGGCGGGCTGCTGCCGCCACGGAGGAGATGAGGTGAAGTACGAAATAGAGAGCCGTCCAACCTACAGCGTCCTGCAAGTCACCCTCGAGCCGGAGGAATCTATCGTAGCGGAGTCGGGCGCGATGGTGTGGATGAGCAGTTCCATCCATCTCAACACCTCGGCGCGCGGAGGAATGTTCAAGAGCCTGCGTAGGTCCGCGCTCGGCGGCGAGAGCTTCTTTCAGAACGTGTTCGAGGCGCGGGACGCGCCTGGAGTCGTGGCGTTCTCGCCGGGTCAGCCGGGGGACATCGTCGCAGTCGATCTCGGGCGCGGCGACTTGCTGATGGAGGACAGCGCCTTCCTGGCGTCGGAGCAGAGCGTCAGCATCGATACCGACTTCCAGGGCCTGCGAGGGCTGTTCAACGAGGGTCTGTTCATCCTGCGGGGGACCGGGAGCGGGCTGCTCTTCTTCAGCGGGTACGGAGATATCCAGGAGATCGAGGTGGATGGCTCCTACATCGTGGACAACGGTCACGCGGTGGCGTGGGAGCCGAGTCTGTCTTACGAGATTACTCGAGGGCGCTCCATCCGTTCGTTCCTGTTCTCGGACCAGCTTCTGCTGAGATTCACCGGTCGCGGCAGGCTGTGGGTCCAGTCGCGCAACCCGCAGGCGTTCGCGAACTGGGTTCACCCGTTCAGACCCATTGAGCCGGAAGATCGCGACAACCGGTAGCGTAGAGCAATTAACCGACCGAAGGAGGTCTGTCGTGCTGAAGAAGTATCTTAGCTGGATCATCTTCGGGGTGGTCGCAATTGCCATCCTGACGCTAGGTCTGCTCTTCGGTGGCTCCTCTGTCGACCTGGCAGAGGTGTTCGACGCCGAGGTAGCGGAATGTACGTTGAACATCAAGCAGCAAGATGAAGGCGTAACCACCGATATCGTGCTGAGCGGGACGCTCACCGCGATCAAGGACGTGGACGTCGAATCCCTCACTGTGGAGGGGTTCGCCACCATCGGCGAAAGTGAACCGGAATCCATGGGGAAAGCGGAGTTGCGAGACCGGCTGTTCCGCCCTGGGGATACGTGGGATTTCATGCTCACCGCTCCCAATCCCGGCGGGGACTTTACGCTATCCGGTTGCAGCGTGGACATAAACGCGAACATACGATAGCAGGGTGAATGGGTGCGCGGACGCTCCGTCCGTTCAGACCCATCGAGCAGGAAAATCACAACAACCAGTAGCGCGGAGCAGTTCACTGACCGCAGGGAGGTTGTCATGCTGAAGAGGTATCTTAACTGGATCATCGTCGCGGCAGTCGTGATTGCCATTTTGGTGCTTTCTCAGGTCTGCGGCCTTCCTATCGAGTTCGAGGTCGGGTAGAACACCCAGCGCCACTCACGAGCCCGGATGGCCCGGCGTGCCGTACAGGGGGCAGCCTGTGCACGACCTGGCCTGGCCACACGGCGCGGCGGTCGCGCCTGCGGTCGACGCTGTGTAGGCCGCCGCCTGTTCAGCGACGCGCGTTTTGCGCTCTTCCCTCGCCTGCTCGCCGAACAGGTCCAGCCGTAGCTGCCTGGTGCGCGGAGGCCGGTGGCCCGGAAACGCCAGGAAGGGCCACGCCCACTTCCGCACCACGCCCATGGCCTGCAGATCGCGCCAGTTGTCCACGGAGTGGCGGGCGCGGTTGCGCAGTATGCGGTCCGTAGAAGTCGGCCCGACGCCGGGCACGCGCAGCAGCTGCTCCCTGGATGCCTCGTTGACGTTGACCGGAAAGCGGTCGAGGTTCGCCAGCGCGATGGACGTCTTGGGGTCGTCCTCGTGGGGCAGAAAGCCGCCTGCGTCGTAGGCGAGTTTCAGTTCGTCGTTGTCGAAGGCGTACACGCGCTTGAGCCAATCCACCTGGTAGAGCCGGTGCTCGCGGATCATGGGCGTGGCGGGATGCTCCTCCAACGGAGTGTAGCGCACGGGCTGGAACGGCGAGTAGTAGACTCGCTTGAAGTTCCAGTCCGAGTAGAGTTGGTCCATGCGCTCGAAGATGTCCCAGTCCGACTCGTCCGCCGCGCCCACGACCATCTGCGTGGCCTGTCCTACGGCTCCGCGGGCGGGTCCACCCCGGCGATCATCGTTGCGTATCATGTCGTCGATCCAGCTCATCGGCTCCAGAATATCGCGCCGCATGTCCTTCATCGGGCTGATGCGCGAGAGCATCTCGGGAGTTGGCGACTCGATGTTGATGGAGAGCCTGGTCCCAAGCCGGTACGCCTCCTCCACGTACTGCTTCTCGGTGTCGGGCATGACCTTCATGTGGACGTATCCGCGAAAGCCCTGCTTCTTGCGGATTATCTCAATGACTTTGAGCAGGCGCTCAGTGGTCTTGGAGCCGTTTCCAAAGATTCCGGAGCTTAGGAACAACCCGCTCACCATATGGCGGCGGCGCATCTCGGCGAAGGCGCCCGCCAGCTCGTCCGGCTTGAAGGCGAAACGCTTTCGCGGCACCCAGGTGCTGTTGGGGCAGTAGTGGCAGTCGTACTTGCAGAAGTCGGTGTACATCACGCGCATCAGGCTGATGGTCTTGCCGTTCGGCATCCGCGCCTTGTACACGCCTGGCGCGGGACTGCGCTCGCGCACGGCGTAGGGCGCGCGCCGCCTCTCACCCGGCCGAGGGCGAGACAGGATGTCGTCGCTCGCCATGCCGGTGAGGGCGTGAAGTTTCTCGAAGGTGTCCGGCGCTCGCTTTACCAGCATGTCCGCTCCTTTCAGTTGGCATATAGTACTATTGTTCTATACACGGGAGCGGATGTCAAGCGGCCTGGAGCCGACATCAGGGCCTTTTCGTTTTCCCCTCTCCGGCCAGAAGAGGGGGTTAGGGTGGGGGCCTTAGATTTCTCGGCTGCGCTCGGAATGAAAGGTCCAGGGTATCTCGGCGCGGCTCTCCGAAAAAACTGCTCAGTTCTGCTACTTTCCGCACATTCCGTAGCTGGGCGGCCCGATGTTCTTGTCACTTTCGGTGAGCCAAGTTGTTAAGGTTCGTCACACGCATTGCGCCGAATGTCGCGGAACGCGACGGTGGTCTTCACCCTCACCCTAGCCCTCTCCCATCTAAGGGAGATGGGACTAGCGAGGAGGAAGGGACTTTGGCAATCACGACCTCTGAATGGTAGCCACAGCGCCTGTTATGTAGAAAATAGCACGTGCGTGCTATAGAATCAAGAGGGGTCAGAGATTTGCCGCTGCGCCGGGGTGAATCGGCCGATTTGTTGGCGCAAAGCCAGGGCTACTTGACATAAGATCGCGGAAATGGGCCTGAGAGTGGGAATTTTTGTGACACGGTTGAGAAGGCATTGCGCAGTGATGGGAAGGGGTGTGGCGTTTGGGTTACGCGGTTGGGAAGGTCTGAGACACGATTTTCAGGGTGGATCCGGCCAGCGGGCGTGGGGGAGCCGGTCCTTTCATGCAAGAGGTATCGCAGAGATACGCGTGAGCACTCCTGCGAAGAGAAACGAAAAGGCCCTGGAGTCGATAGTGGTGAGTATTCAGTCGGAAACATCGAAAGACTGGAGTATCAGGGTCTCTTTGCTGTCTACAGCCGCCCGAACTCCGGCAGAGGGCCGCCTATCAGCGGCAGCGCGTAGCTGGCGAACCGGTCCGTGGCCAGGCCCGTGGCCGCGTCGAACAGTTCCGGCGGCATTCGGCGGACACGGCCTGCGACCTCGGCCAGCGGCGCCAGCCCGGTTTCGACGGCGTAGTCCGGGCCATCCAGGCGGCGCAGCGTGACTATTTCGTCGGTGTGACCATCCAGGGCGTAGCGCACGGCGGCGCGGCCGACAAGCTCCGCCTCGCGCGCGTCTGCGTCCGACACGCACGCCGCCAGCGAGCGCTGGATGGTGCCCGGCGCCTCGTGCCGCGCCCGCACGCCCAGGCGCCGCGAGACGAGACGCGCCAGGTGGCGCGCGGGGCTGTCGTAGTAGGCGTGGCCGAAGTCGTCAACATGCCAGGGTTCGGCGTCCCCGCCGAGTGGGCCTTCCGCACCACGCACGTTGTCCGACACCACGGCCACGGTGAAACCGAATCGCCGCAACGCCTCTTCCACCGCCGCGACGAACGCATCCTCGTCCACCGGCGCCTCCGGCACGCACACCACGTGCGGAGCGTCGCGCTCCTCCCGCTTGCCCAGCGTCGATGCGGCGGCGAGCCAGCCGGCGTCCCTGCCCATCACCTCGATCACCGTCACCGGCGCAGCCGCCCCCATGGACTCCGCGTCCCGGCCCGCGCCCATCGTCGCCAGCGCCACGAATCGCGCCGCGCTGCCATACCCCGGCGTGTGGTCGGTCAGCACAAGGTCGTTGTCGATGGTTTTGGGCACGTTCACCACGCGGAGGTCGTAGCCCGAGGCAGGCGCCGTGAGACCCAGCGTGTGACCCGTCTCGGCCGAGTCGTTGCCGCCTATGATGAAGCACACGGTCACGCGGCGGGCGGATAGCACTTCCAGGATGGCGGACAGGTCCTCGTCCCTGAGCTTGCGCCGCGTGGAGCCTAGCGCCGCGCCCGGTGTCGACTCGACTCGCCGCCAGTGGGCTTCGGACACGGCGGCCAGCGGGATGAGATCGCCGGCCAGCAGGCCCTCGACGCCTCGGCGCGCGCCGTACACGTCGCCGAACGCGCCGCTCCGCGTGGCCTCACCCACCACGCCCGCCAGGCTGCGGTTCAGCACCGGGGTGGGTCCCCCGGACTGCATCACGAGGGCGTTCGCCGGAGGATGGGAGCCACTCACCGTGTGACTCCGTCGGGATAGGGCCCGCCGACGGAACGCGACACCCCTGTTGCGACGCGAGCGCGAACGGCTATGATAGACGAAACGGCCTGGAGGTCAGGAATTGGCTGAACTACGAAGCTCCGTGTCCCCTGCCGCGGCATGGTTCCTCTATTCCGAGAGCGGCGAGCCGATGGGCCGCGTGTACAGGCAGACAGAAGACGAAGCGGAGCCCGCGCCGGGCGAGCGTTTCCGAGCGGAGCACAGGCGCGGCACGCTGGAGGTGGTGAGCTTCGAGGAGCTTTCCAGCGCGTGCATATTGAGGCGCTTCAGGGTAGTGGTGCGAGAGCTCAGCTGACCGCCCCTCACTCCAGGGCCGGCGCGACCTTCTCGGCGAAGTGCTCGATGGTTCGGATGCAGTCGTCAGGGTCGGGCGTGCGGAAATCGAACGTGAGCTGGTCGATGCCGATCTCCCGGCAGCGCAGCGCGTCGTCTATGACCTGCTGCGTGGTCGCTATCAGCGCGCCGCCTGTGCGCACTCCGCCGCCCTCGGTCAGCCCGATGTCCGTGAAGAAGAGGCTGCGCTTGAGCGAGATTGTGATGTCTGTCACGTCGCGTCCTGCCTGCTCGGCGTGGTTGGCCAGCCTCGGAAGCATCGCCTTCACGAAGTCCGGCGTCTGCCGCGTGGGATGCCAAGCGTCGCCATACTTCGCGGTGCGACGCAGCGCACGACCAGTGTGGCCGCCTACCCAGATGGGGATATGCGGCTTCTGCACCGGCTTGGGGTACATCTGAACGCCGTCGAAGTCGAAGAACCGGCCGTGGTACTCCGGTTCGTCCTCGGTCCAAAGGCACCTCATCACTTCCAGGCACTCGTCGCTCATCGGCCCGCGGTCGGCGTAGGGCACACGCAGCGTGTCGAACTCCTTCTCCAGCCAGCCCACGCCAACGCCGCATATCACCCTGCCGTTGGTGAGCACGTCCAGGGATGAGAACATCTTGGCCTGCACGACCGGGTCGCGGTATGGCAGAATGATGACCGTCGAGCCGATTCGCACGCGCTCGGTCGCCCCCGCGACGAAGGTAAGCACGGTCATCATCTCGTGGTACGGCGCGTCCGCCGGGCGTTGGAACGAGCCGTCCTCGGTGTAGGGGTACTGGTCCGTGCCAGCGGTGGGCAGCACGATGTGGTCGCCCGACCAGATGGACTCGAAGCCCAGTTCGTCGGCGCGCCTGGCGAACGCCAGCAGCGCCTGACCGTCCAGCGTGCCGGGTAGGTTGAAGCCGAACCTCATGGCGTCTCTCCGCCCTCTACACTGTTCTAGCCGCTCACCATCGGGTAGACGTGGCGGCTGCGGGACATCTCGACGGGAATCTCGCTGCCCGTCCAGGTCTCTCCGCCGTCGGCGCTGGCGTAGAACTGGCCGTATCCGGCGCAGCAGAAGACGTTGGTGGGCGCGGCGCGGTCGATTGCGATCTGGAACATGCGACTGGGCGGGGTGCCGCCGATGTCGATGCGCTCCCACGTCTCGCCCACGTCGCGGCTGCGGAACAGCGCGCCCGCCTCCTGCGTGCCCTGCGGCGCGCCGCCGCCGCCCGCGCCCGCGGCGAGGTACAAGGTGCGCGGATCGTCGGGCGCGACTATCAGGCCGCGGCAGTAGGAGCCGCCCGGGAACATCTCGCCGAACCGCACGTGTTCCCAGTGGCCGCCGCGGTCGCGGCTTCTGAACATCGCCACCTGCGTGATGATGTAGACCATGCCCGGCGCCGCGGCGCTCACTTGGACGCCGTGCAGATCCACGGTGTTGTTTCGCACGTACAGGCCGTCCGTGATCGAGTCCCAGCTATCGCCGCCGTCCCGACTGGCGAGCAGACCGCCCACCTCGACCGCGGCGTACACGTCCGACGGGTCGGACGGGTCCGACGCGATACCGATGACGCGCTTGGCCAGAGGCGGCATGTAGGTCGTCACGTCTGGGTACTTTATGCGGTCCGTGTTCATCTGCCGCCAGGTCTCGCCGCCGTCCTGCGTGCGGTAGATCGTGCACGGCTCGTAGCCGGCGAATATGACGTTGGGGTCGGACGGGTGGAAGGCGAGCGACCAGACGTCCTGGCCGTCGCGTGGCGCTTCAAGCGCCTCCCAGTGGTCGCCCCGGTCGTCGCTGCGGTACACGCCCTGATGGGTACCGGCGTAGACGACGGACGGCTTGTCGGGGTGCACGAGCAGCGCCCGCACCTGGGGCTGCGGCGGGAGTCCCTTCTCGGCGGGTTGCCACTCGCCACCCAGGGCCATGCGATACAGGCCACCCTCGGCGATGTTCTCGCCCTCGCCTCCCAAGCCTACGTACACGTGGGTGGTGTGGCCGTTAGAGATAGCCATAGCGTTCCCCCTTCGTTCGCTCTGACCCGCGGACTATGCCCTCGCGATTAGTCCGCCGGCACCGGCTCGGCGACCTGTGACGTGAAGGCTGGCATCACTTCCTCGGCGAACTGCTGCATCTGCTCCAGGATCACGGCCTGCGGCGTTCCCACCGGCTGGCTGACGCTGATGCGGTCGGTTCCCGGGTACAACTCCTGGATCCGCAGTAGCTTCTCCGCTATCAGGTCGGACGGCCCGCACAGGAACCCGCCGGTCTCGACCGCACTCTCCAGTGTCGGCAGACCCGCGTTAGGCGCCTTGGCGGGGTCGCTCATGTCCTCTATCTGCTGGTCGCTGAGCGCGCGCACGAGCCGCAGCGGCCCGAACATCTTCAGGTTCTCCTCGAAGTAGCCGGCGGCCTCCTCGATGGCCTGCTCCTGGGTGTCGGCGATGTAGAAGTGGAAGCCGAAGCTCAGGCCCTCTCCCAGCTCCGCGTCGCGCCCCGCACGGTGCTGGGCCGCCTGGAACGCCTCGATCACCTGGTGCATCGCGCCGCCCTCGGCAACGCCGCCGCCGATGATTCCCTGTATGCCGTGCTTCGCCATGAAGTCGAGCCCGCGCTGCGTCGCGCTCTGTATCGGCTGCCAGCACTCCACGGGCAGGCGCAACGGGCGGGGCACCAGCGTTATCTCCTCCAGGTCGTAGCCGCGGTACGGCACCGCTGGCGGTATGGTGTAGTACTTGCCCTTGTGGCTGAACGACCGCTCGTTGAAGGACTTCATGATAATCTCGACCTGCTCCTCGAACAGGTCCCGGTTTGCGGGCTGGTCCAGCAGCGGTGAGTCGAACGTCTCAACCTCGCGTGTGTGGTAACCGCGTCCCACGCCGAACGTGACGCGACCGCCCGTAAGGATGTCGGCGGTGGCGTAGTCCTCGGCGAGCCGCAGCGGATGCCACATGGGCGTGATGTTGAAGCCGCAGCCGATGCGTATCCTCTCCGTGATATGCGCCAGGTGCACGGCCAGCATCAGGATGTTGGGAATGCACTCGTAGCCTTCGGGCTGGAAGTGGTGCTCGGCGAGCCAGAACGTGTCGTAGCCGTAACTGTCCATCAGCTTGGCGATCGCCTCCGCCTTGTCGTAGGCGGTCACGAGATGCTCGTTCGGAAACACCCGGTCGTTCACCGCGGTGCCGGCGTAACCGACGTCCGTCATGTCCACGTGTCCGGCGTACAGGGTATCGAACTTGGTGATCATGTCCTCGCTCCTTGTTGCGTTTAACCCCTTCGAACGCTGCCGATTCTAGGCGTACTCCGCGCCCATCAGGCAGGCGACGGGCCGGTTCGTACGCTCCGCCTCCTCGAAAGAGAGGGACAAGCGCCCGATATCGTCGTCGGTCTCGACCAGGAAATAGCTAATGCCCCAAGCATTCAGCGTAGGTTCCGTTATCCTGCCCGCCGAATCCGGCGTCTTGCCGTGACGTGTCCAGCCGCGGTATCCGATGATGAGCACGACCGGCAAGTTCACGTCGACGCCCAAGCCGCGGATCGAGTCGCCCGCCTCGAACAGTCCGGTGTTCTGGATCAGCACCACGGGCCGCTTGCCCCCCACCCACAGCCCGGCGGCAATAGCCAGCGTCTCCCCTTCCCGGCAGACTGGTACCAGCCGCAGCGAATCCTCCTCCTGCATCTGCTCGTACAGGTAGTTGGTCTCGCTGTCCGGCAAGCAGATGACGTGGGAGACACCGTTCTTGGTAAGCTCTTCGATGACGGGCCGTGGGGTCAATGCGGGTTCAAGCATCGGGAACGTCCTTTCGCCGACTGCCTCGGGGGAACCTGTGTGGCCGATTATATGCGCCGCGCACGGGACGGTCAAATTGGCGAGGAAGGTGCGCAGAACCACTCCTCGGCTAGTCTCACCTCCCTGGAATCCAATCAAAGCCGCCTGCTGCTGACACTTCGAAACGACCTTCCCGGCCCGTAGTCGCCAAAGTGTGGCCTCAATTGCTCTTGACAAGGTGCCTGTAAGGGTTGTTGATTGGTGTTCATGGACATAAACTAAGAACAAGATCAGAAGTGTCAAGGCAGCGAGGGGCGACGAATGCCGCCCGTTTTGCGGAGAACGGCCCTTCCCTGCTTGCCGATGAGACACTCTATAAGTTAGCGCGAGCGGCGCACGCCGTTCGGAGTATGGAGGTTTTGTATGCAGGCCTACTGTCTCAAGTGCCGTGACCACCGCGACATCAGCGATGCCGAGCAAGTCAAGCTCAAGAACGGGAGACCTGCCACACGGGGCAAGTGCTCCGTTTGCACTGCGACGGTGTTCAGAATTGGGAAGGCGGTCTAGCACGGGTAGCGGGCGCCGGTGAGCCAGTCACCATGCGCCCCCTCTGGTTGCACAGCCCGGCACTCAAGGGCTGGACCTGATTCAAAGCGCGATTCCAGAGGCGAACGACGATGGCCTGCTATAGTGAGCCGTCGCTGTTCGCCTCCTCTGTTGTCCGGGCTTCGGGCTATACCGGCGTAACCGCCCCCGAACCCAGGTCGATGGTGCTCTCACGTGTGCCTTCGCCGCCCATGAGGATCACCACACAGGAAGGCTCACCACCCTCTGCCCACTGCCTGTGGATGTTGCGGGGCGCGTCGTACCAGTAGCCAAGGTCGCCGCGTTCGATGTGGTGATCGGTCAGCACCTGAAGCTCCGCGCTGTCGGGGTCGCTGCCGTCGTCGACCCTGCTCCACACCGTGAACCGCTCTTTGCCCGAAATGCCGCACTCCAGTCCCCAGCGATGATGGGCGTGGACCGGCGTCGGCTCATCAGAGGCGAATCGCGCCACCACCAGTCGGAAACGCTTGTCCGGGTCGACGTGGAGGATGCGGCCTCCCAGCCCCGAACTGCCCGAACTGGCCTCGCCCTGCAACGTCAGGTCGCCGCCCTCAGCCACGAGCTGCTGCAGCTTTGGACCGAGCGACCAGATGGTCTCCATGGACACGCCCTTCTCGTTCAGGGCGGTGTCCACGTCAGATACGAACTCAGATACCGAATACGACATGAGAATGCTCCTTCGCGGTCTTCGACTTTTCCGGCGGCGCGCCCCGCAAGCACATCGCCTGCACTGCCGCCAATTCTACACCAAACCCGCACGGAGCGTTCGGCGCCGGACTGTGCGCGCTCCGATTTCTTGACATCGTGTCTCGCCCCATAGTACCATTGCCGCCAAATCGAATAGCTGCAGCTCTTATCACGAGAGGCGGAGGGATCGGCCCAGTGATGCCCGGCAACCGGTTGTTCCGGCCCTGAAGGCCAGCAACGCGGTGCCAAGTCCGACGAGCGCACGGCGCTCGAGAGATGAGAGTTTCCTTTCAGGTAAGAGCTTCCCCGCGCAACCGGCGAAGCTCTTTTTTTGTACCAGGAAGTCTGCCCCGTTCAGCGCCTCAACTCGCTTTCGGCAGCCACACCGCCTCACGCTTCTGCATTCTCACATCAGAGGGATAGGCACGACCGCCCGCGCACGGGAGACGCGCGGGTCAGCCATAGGACCGCCGTTTGAACAGCGAACAACCCGAATTTCGCCCAATCTGGTGGCAGGACGACAACAGCGTCGCCCTGATCGACCAGACACGCCTCCCGCTCGAGGAGGTGTGGCTCCGGTTCGACGACTACCGCGGCGTTGTCGCAGCAATCTCGGAGATGCGCGTTCGCGGCGCGCCTGCCATCGGAATCGCCGGCGCCTACGCTGTCGCCCTCGCCGCGCTGGAGCTCGAGCGGCAGGGCGTAGACGACCTTGCCGCCGCATTGGACGCCCCGGCGAGCCAGATTCGCGAGGCCCGTCCCACCGCGGTCAATCTGGCCTGGGCGGTGGATAGAATGCTGGGAGTGGCCCGGGCTGTCGGCTCCGCTGCCGCTCTTGTGGACGAGGCGAAGCGAACCCACGAAGAGGACGTTTCCGCCAATCGGAACATTGGCCGTCATGGCGCGGCACTGCTCGACACCGGCGCTACAGTGCTGACGCACTGCAACACCGGCGCGCTGGCGACGGGCGGGTACGGCACCGCTCTCGGCGTCGTGCGTTCGGCGTGGTCGCAGGGCAAACTCTCCACGGTGTATGCCACGGAGACACGGCCCCTGCTACAGGGGGCCCGTCTCACTGCCTGGGAGCTCGACCGCGCCGGAATTCCGTTCACACTCATCGCTGACTCTGCCGCCGCGCACCTGCTGCTCCTCGGCGACGTCCACGCGGTGATAGTGGGTGCGGACCGCATAGCCGCCAATGGAGACGTCGCCAACAAGATAGGCACCTACGGACTGGCGGTGCTCGCCCGGGAGCACACCCTCCCCTTCTACGTCGCCGCCCCCACGAGCACCATCGACCCGGACGCGGAAAGCGGGAGCGACATCCCCATCGAGCACCGGAGCGAAGAAGAGATTACGAGCATCGCCGGAGTTCCGATCACTGTTCAGGGCGCGCGGGCACTCAACGCCGCATTCGATGTGACGCCCGCCGGGTACGTCACCGCCATCATCACCGAGCGCGGCGTGTTCCGAGGGCCGTACAACCGGGCCCTGGAGAGCGTGCTGGAGCCGGCTCATGTCTAGTCCGTTCACGCCGTTCGAGGAGTCGGGTCTTGGCTGAGGCGAAGCTCGCATTCATTGGCGGCTCCGGCCTGTACGACCTCCCCGAGCTTACGGGCCGTAACGAGGTGACCGTGGACACGCCATACGGCCCGCCAAGCGACTCTGTCATACTCGGGTCCATTGGAGGCGTGAAGGTAGCCTTCCTGTCCCGCCATGGAAGGGGCCACCGCATCTCTCCCACCGAGTTGCCCGCTCGCGCCAACATCTACGCCCTGAAGTCGCTTGGCGTCGGGCGCATCGTGTCGGTAAGCGCGGTCGGCAGCTTGAAGGAGAGCATCCGGCCCTTGGACTTTGTGGTACCCGACCAGCTCATCGACCGCACAAAGTCTCGCCCCGCCACTTTCTTCGAGGACGGCATAGTGGGCCACATAGCCTTCGCCGACCCGTTCTGCGCCGTACTGAGCCGGGAGCTGGTCGCAGCCGCCTCGGGGCAGGGTGCGACGACGCACGAGGGCGGCGTATGCGTGGTGATCGAGGGGCCGCAGTTCTCGACGCGCGCAGAATCCAGGCTCTACCAGTCGTGGGATGCGGACATAATTGGCATGACCGCGCTGCCGGAGGCGAAGCTCGCGCGTGAGGCCGAAATGTGCTACGCCACCCTGGCGTGCGTCACCGACTACGACACCTGGCACGTCAGCGAGGAGGACGTCACCGTCGAGGTGGTCATCGCGAACCTTCTCCGCAACGTGTCCCTGGCCCAAGCTGTCATTCGCGCCATAGCCCCAGTTGCGGAGAAGGAACGGCGTTGTGAGTGCAGCTCAGCCCTGGCGGACGCAATCGTGACGGCCAGGGACCGCATACCGGCCGAGACCGCCCGCCGGCTGGGCGTCATCGTCGGCAAGTACGTGTGAACCGGCGCGCCCCCATCCTCGCGCAAGGGCGAGCGGGTGGCAATAGTGAGGCAAAGCAAGAAATACCAGAAGAGGTTGGAGGATTCGGAAGATGCCGAGAAGAGAGCCCGGGGAACCCTACTATCGGGTCGACTCCGATGAGGCCGCGGCGATGTACGGGGACGACGACACCGTTTTCGTGGACGTTCGCCGCACCGACGAGTACATCGAAGGCCACATCAAGGGAGCGACGTTCATCACCCTCGACGACGTGATGGCGCGAATAGACGAGCTGCCGCGCGACAAGAAGCTGCTGTTTATCTGCGCCGTGGGCGTCCGCAGCGGCCTGGCCTGCGAGATGGCCGCCGCCATGGGGTACGACACAGAGCTGCTGTACAACATCGACGACGGCACGCCCGCGTGGATCGAAAAGGGCCACCCCACCAGCTACGGCGACGATGAGTAGCCGCACCCAGGAGATCCTGCCATGTCTTTGTTAGTCGTCGGGTCGGTTGCGTACGACACGGTGTCGACGCCTTACGGACGCCGTGACAGCGCGCTCGGAGGCTCGGCGACCTACTTCTCCATAGCCGCCAGCTACTTCACTCCCGTCAGCGTGGTGGCCGTGGTGGGCGAGGACTTCGCGAGCAGCGACGTCGACCTGCTCGAGTCGAAAGGCGTGGACACGTCAGGCCTGGAGCGGGCGCGGGGTAACACCTTCAGATGGACTGGGGAGTACAGCCAGGACCTGAACTCCCGCGAAACGCTGGATACACAGCTCAACGTGTTCGCGGACTTCTCGCCTACCCTGGCAAGTAGCCAAAGGGGAGCACCGTACCTCTTTCTCGCCAATATAGACCCGACGCTCCAGCTCGACGTGCTGGGCCAGATGGAGCCGCGCCCCAGGTTCGTGGCGCTGGACACGATGAACTTCTGGATAGACGGCAGTCGTGACGACCTGTCGAGGATCGTGTCCGAGGTGGACGTGCTCTTCATGGACTTCGATGAAGTACGCACTTTCGCGCGGGAGCCAAACGTGCTCCTGGCCGCCAAGCGCATTCAGGACATGGGGCCGCGCGTCGTTGCCGCCAAGCGGGGCGAGCACGGCGCGCTGATTTTCGACGGCCCGACCGCGTTCGCCGCGCCCGCATTTCCACTGGAGTCCCCCGTCGACCCCACTGGCGCGGGCGACGCCTTCGCCGGCGGCTTCATGGGCTGCATGGCCGCGAGCGGCGACACCGGACCGGACGCGCTCAGGCGAGCCGCCATGGTGGGCGCGGTGATGGGTTCGTTCGCTGTCGAGAGCTTCAGTGCCGACAGGCTTAGTTCGCTGACCCACGACGACATCCAACGTCGATACCGCCAACTGGCCGACATCAACAGATTCCCCGATTCCGGCGGCGACCGCCTGCCGCGGAGGAGTTAACAGCTAACCGCATTCGCGGTGAAAGTGACAGGAGGACCAATTGACAAGCAGAACAACCACAGGAGACGTCGCCGACCTTTCTCTAGCCGGCGATGGCGTTCGGCGCATCACCTGGGCCGCGCGCGAGATGCCGGTCGTGCTTCAGATACGGGAGCGTTTCGCCAGGGAGAAGCCGCTCAGGGGCGTGAGGATCGCCGCGTGCCTGCACGTGACCTCAGAAACAGCCAACCTCGCGTTGGCCCTGCGCGACGGCGGCGCCGAGGTGGCTCTCTGCGCCAGCAACCCGCTGAGCACGCAGGACGACGTCGCGGCGGCGCTCGTCGCCGAGTACGGCATTTCCACCTTCGCCATACGGGGCGAGGACACCGACACCTACTACAACCACATGACGTCCGCGCTGGAGACGCGGCCCCATCTCACGATGGACGACGGCGCTGACCTCGTAGCCATGCTGCACTCCTCCCGCACCGACCTCCTGGAGGACGTGGTCGGCGGCGCCGAGGAGACCACCACAGGCGTCATCCGCCTGAAGAGTCTCGCCGAGGCCGGGCGGCTCCGATACCCCATCGTCGCCGTGAACGACGCCGACACCAAGCACTTCTTCGACAACCGCTACGGCACCGGCCAGAGCACGCTGGACGGCATAACCCGCGCCACGAACATCCTTTGGGCCGGCAAGAAGGTCGTAGTAGCCGGGTACGGCTGGTGCGGCAAGGGCTTCGCGCTGCGCGCCAAGGGATTGGGCGCGCACACCATCGTGACCGAAGTCAGCCCCATCCGGGCGCTGGAGGCCGTAATGGACGGCCACCAGGTGATGTCGATGGACGACGCCGCAGAAGTCGGGGACGTGTTCGTCACCCTGACCGGCGGCATGGCCGCGATCGGAAGGCGGCACGTGGAGGCGATGAAGGACGGCGCCATCATGGCGAACAGCGGCCACTTCGACGTCGAGATAGACATCAACGCGCTGGCGGAGCTGTCGGACGGCAAGCAGGAGGCCCGCCCCAACGTGGACGAGTACCTGATGGGCGACGGACGGAAGCTCTACCTGTTGGGAGAAGGCCGGCTGATCAACCTCGCGGCCGCCGAGGGCCACCCCTCAGCGGTGATGGACATGAGCTTCGCCAACCAGGCGCTCTGCGCCGAGTACATGGCCCAGACGGCGCACACCCTGGAGCCGCAAGTCTACGAGGTTCCGCGCGACATCGACGAGGAGGTCGGGCGGCTCAAGCTGCTGTCGATGGGCATCACAATCGACAGCCTGGACGACGCGCAGGAGCAGTACCTGGCCAGTTGGCAGGCCGGAACCTAACACCAAAGTCAAAGTCCCTTCCACCCAAATCACAAGGAGAAACGCCTTATGTCACATAGCTTCAACAGCGCAGAGTCGTACCTGTTCACGTCGGAGTCCGTAACCGGAGGACATCCGGACAAGCTCTGCGACCAGATCTCGGACGCGGTGCTCGACGCCATCCTGGAAAACGACCCCATGGCCCGCGTGGCCTGTGAGGTCAGCTGTACCACTGGACTGGTGGTGGTGATGGGTGAGATCACCACAGAGACCTACGTCGACATTCCGACGCTTGTGCGGGACACCATCCGCGACGCCGGCTACACAGACTCTTCACTCGGCTTCGATTACGAGTCCTGCGGTGTTGTAGTGTCCGTGAAGGAGCAGTCTCAAGACATCTCCGAGGGCGTCACCACGGCCCTGGAGAGCCGCGGCGCTGATGCCGCCGACCGCGAGGTGGAGGTCGGCGCCGGAGACCAGGGCATGATGGTCGGGTTCGCCAGCAACGACACTCCCGAGCTGATGCCACTGCCCATCGCGCTGTCGCACAGGCTCTGCCAACAGATGACCAAGGTCCGCGAGGCGGGCCTCCTCCAGTACCTGCGGCCAGACGGTAAGTCCCAGGTCACAGTCGAGTACTGCCAGGGCAAGGCCAAGCGCATCGACACTGTGGTCATGAGTACGCAACACACCCCCGACGTGGACCAGGAGACCATTCGGAGGGACCTGGTGGAGCACGTGGCCAGGCCGATTCTCCCCCCGAACCTAGTCGACGCCGACACCAGGTTCGTTGTCAACCCGTCCGGTCGTTTCGTGGTGGGCGGTCCGGTCGGAGACGCCGGCCTTACGGGCCGCAAGATACTCGTGGACACCTACGGCGGTTTCGCCAGGCACGGCGGCGGCGCCTTCTCGGGCAAGGACCCGACGAAGGTGGACCGCTCCGCGGCCTACGCCGCCCGCTACGCCGCCAAGAACATCGTCGCCGCCGGCCTGGCCGACCGTCTGGAGATCCAGGTCTCCTACGCCATCGGCGTGGCCACCCCGACGTCGGTGTCCGTAGAGGCGTTCGGCACCAACAAGGTGCCCGACGAGCGGATCGTGGAACTGGTGAACGAGCACTTCGACCTCCGTCCCGGCGCGATCATTCGCGACCTCGACCTTCGCCGCCCCATCTACAAGCAGACCGCATCCTACGGACACTTCGGGCGCGACGACCTGGACCTGCCCTGGGAGCGCACCGACAAGGCCGACACGCTGCGGGAAGCGGCGTTCGGCGTGGCCAGCGCCGGGGCACGGTAGAGTCCCCCGTGCCGGCGGCGGAAGGCGTGCCATGACCATACGCTTCGGCACGGACGGCTGGCGGGCGCTGATCGCAGAGGATTTCACGTTCGACAACGTGCGCCTCTGCGCCCAGGGCACCGCCTCCTACCTCAAGCGGGCCGGTCTCGACCGCCGGGGCCTGGTCGTGGGATACGACACGCGTTTCGCCTCCGACCGGTTCGCCGCCACTGTTGCGGGCGTAGTCGCCGCCAACGGCATCCCGGTCTTCTTGTGCGACCGTCCCGCGCCAACGCCCGTCGTGTCCTACAACCTCGTCACGCTCGACGCCGGCGGGGGCGTCGTCATCACCGCAAGCCACAATCCCGCCGAGTGGAACGGCTTCAAGTTCAAGGCCGAGTCGGGCGGCAGCGCGCCGCAGGAGACGGTCGACGAGCTGGAGCAGTCCATCGCCGAGGCGGCCGAAGACACCGCCGTCATTCAGGAGTTGTCTCTGCCGCAGGCGGAGGCGCGCGGCCTGCTCCAGTACGTCGACCCCGAGTCCACCTACCTGGGCCACGCCGCGTCTCTCGTGGACCTGCAGAGCATCAGGGACGCCGGCCTCAGCGTGGTGGTCGACTCGATGTTCGGCGCGGGCGCCGGTTACTTCGACAAGCTGCTGTCGGGCGGCGCCACGCGCGTCACCGAGATAAACGGCGAGGCCAACCCGGCCTTCCCCGACCTGTCGCAACCCGAGCCGCTTGCTCACAACCTCGGCCGCCTGCTGGCGCTCGTGCCCTCCGCCGGCGCGGACGTGGGGCTGGCGACGGACGGCGACGCCGACCGCCTGGGCGTGGTGGACGAAAACGGCCGCTTCCTCACCACGCTCGAAACGTTCGCGCTGCTCTGCCTCTACCACCTGGAGGTGCTGCACCGCCGCGGCCCCATCGTGCGCTCCATCACCATGACCAGCATGGTGGACAAGCTCGGCGAGCGGTATGGCGTCCCCGTCTTCGACACCCCGGTCGGCTTCAAGCACCTCGGCCCGGTAATGATCCGGGAGGGCGCGCTGCTCGCGGGCGAGGAGAGCGGCGGATACGCCATCCAGGGCAACGTGCCCGAGCGCGACGGCGTTCTCAGCGGACTGCTCATCCTCGACATGATGGTGCAGACCGGCAAGAGTCTGCCGCAGCTACTGGAGACGCTGACCGACATCGTGGGTCCGCACTACTACGACCGCTGGGACGTTGAGTTCGACGCCGAGGAGACCGACGAAGTCCACTCCCGGCTGCGCTCGGCCAGTCTTTCGTCGCTGGCCGGAATGCAGGTGGATGTCATAGACACCCGCGACGGCTACCGCTTCGTTCTCGAGGGCGGCTACTGGGGCCTGGTGCGCTTCTCTGGCACCGAGCCGCTGTTGCGCATATACGCCGAGGCCGACTCGCCGGAGGCGGTGGAAGACCTGCTGGACGAGCTCCGGGACATAGCGGGGGTCTAGCCCGGCTCCCTCCTCCTACGGTCGCTCCCGCAACTGCGGTAGGGCGAAATCTGCTCATTTCTGCACCATTCCGCACATTCCCTAGCTGAGAGTGGCCGCGATCCCGCTCAATTCCGTCCTGCCGATATGGGCATTCTGGCGCAGAAACGTCCTGTCGCGTGGCAGAAGAGGACAGGGGCCGGTGGCCTCACTCGCGCCATCACCCCCATCCTAGCCTTCCCCCTGCGAGGGGGAAGGGACCATTGGCAACCACCCCCATCCCTTCGGCTACGATCAGGGCAGGCTCTTCCTCCATCAAAGGGGCTTTGAAGAGGCCCGGTGTGGGTCTGTCCCGCGGGCGGGTTTGAAACCCAGCCCTACCGTGTGCGATGATAGCACGTATGTACGTATAATGCAAGGGCGGGGGCGAATTCGCGGGACGGGGGCGGATCTGTGAGAAAGAATGGCGCAGGGTTGGGGGACGCGTGGCGCGTTATTGGGGGTTGGATGGGGCAGGAGTTGGGCACGGGTGGGGCGGGAAAGTGACAATATTTTCGGGGTGTGGGGGCGACATGGGGCCGGGCAGGTTTGAAACCTGCCCCTACAATTGGGCGGGGGGAAGGGGTTTGTCGATTGGAAGGGGGAATGGACTTATCTGGAAGGCCCCCAATTCGGTATCAGTGTATAATCATGCCAACACGCGCGCGCCAAAGGACTAGAGCCTATGCCTATCATCGACAGAAGAGACGCCACGGACGTTGACGAGCACATTGACCGCATCTTCTCGGCAGCCTCGACCGATGCGCGGGTGCTGGCCATTCGGAGGCTGTTTGCCGAAAAGCTGGACTTTGCCCAGCAGTCCGGGACAGTGAACCTGTCCGGGGCGCCGGCGAACGTGCGGCTGCCGGATGCCGCCCACCGCATCGCGAGCCTCGAGGGCGTGCAGGTGGTCTACGTGGATCTGTCCGAGACGCAGACGGACACCAACAGGGTCCGCAAGGCGGAGGCCGTCGCAGCGGCGAAGATAGTGTCCGACAGCATCAGCGACGATCCGCTGCTGGTGTTCACCAACGGGGAAGCCAGCCAGCTTCACGTAGTCTATCCCAGCTTCGAGCGCGCCCAGCCCACGCTGCGCCGCCTAGTCGTGGAGCGGGACCTGCCGCGCCGCACGGCCGTGCAGCAGGTGGCCAACATCTACCACCAGTGGACCTGGTGGCAACCGGCGAGAGACAAGAAGGCGACATCAAGGCATTGGAACATCAGATTGACGCCATCATCTACCAAACCTGTGGCATAACCGAACAAGAGCAGGAAGCCATAGCAGACTGGCTGGCGCAATCAGGGTGGGTAGGCCAAACTCGACAAAGGCGTACCGGAGGCCAGGCGGGACGTATCCGTCGCGCTGACACCGATAAGGTCTCGGACTGGGAGGAGGGTGAAGGATGAACGTTCATCAAATTGTACTGGGAGATCTGAACAAGAACATAATTCCCTATGTCTTTCGAGTCCATGATATGGGCGTCCCATATCGTGCAGAACTTTGGAAGGACGAGGAATGCCAATCCAAGACAGGATCAGCGATATCAAATATCAAGAAAAGCCGTCTCACTGCTGAGTACTTTGCGTATGATGTTCCAAATCCATTTTTCTGGTTGGCGGCAGACGATGAGACGCAGTGGAAACTCGTGCTCAAGGGCACTCAGGTTGCAATACCCGTAAACGCGATTCGAGGAAGCCGAAAGGCTCGCACTATGTTTAACGGTGTAGACATGCCGCGTGTAGTGGCTTGCGAAGGTGAAATACAAGGCTGGCTAGGCGACCCAGATAGCAAAATGGGCTCGGCAACCATGACCATCACAGATCTGCCAGACCTTCATCTACCTCGAGCATCATTCCCTCTACCAACAAAGACGCCACGAAACGGCGTGACACACATGAGGGAGGAGTCTCGAACCCCGGTTCTTATACTGGAGGCTGGGGATTGGGAGATTGATGTGATGGAGCACACATTGAACCCAAGTGAAGATATCAATCACTTGCATACAGCCTCGATACGAAGAACGGACAAGGCCCCTTTCACCTTGAGCGATGAAGAGAGTATCGTAATCGCGTTGCGTCAGTTTCTCTCATTCCAAGCAGGGCATTGGATAAACGTACCTACTATAGTATGCCGACCAAGTGACCCAACAGACTGGGTTACGAAGCGAGCATTCGTAGGGATGCTGACGCCCCGAATCCCCCAAAACAAAAATCAATGGACCGCTACAGACTTTGAGAATTGGCCGCGATTGTTCAAGGAATTCTGGAAGCTCCATCGCAGAAATTCTAGCCATCTGAACAACGCAATTCATCACTACGTGTCTTGTTCCGAAATATTCGAGAGCAGCTACGGGGTTGACTTCGCGATGGTCGCGGCAAGGTCCACACTGGAATCACTGACCAGATGGTGGAACGGTCTGCCCGAGGACTACGAATTCGGCGGAAAACCAGAGCGCCTACTCGCTGCCCAGTTGATGAATGCTGTAGAGAAGGCGGAGTTGGGCAAAGACGACGGCCGACATGTGGATGCAGCGGAATTGCGGTTTATGATTCGGAGAGCTTCGCAGTTCCGAAACCGGATTGACCACGGGCGAGCCGGCAACGTAGAGACGGAGGATATTCAGAGAATCTTTGGCCTTCAACAGTATATGCACAATCTTGCCCGCTTTCTCATTTTGGCAAAATTGGATCTCCGAAACACCCATGCTAGGGGTAGGTTCTATTCCCCGACATTCAAGGACCCAGTGCCATAGACACCCTCCATGCCACCACCGACACCAAGCTGCTCGCACGCTCGCACTATATGCTGGGTCGCTCCGCGAGCGCCGTTTAGCATTCACGTAAAGGCAAGGGCCTAATGAGCCGAACCATCCGACGCTACATCGACGGGCCGGGCCGTGACGGCAAGCAAGACTGGCGAACCCGCGTCGCCCGTGACAACAGGGCCACGGGACTGCGGACGCAGAAGCGAGACCGCCGCGTGGCCAAGGCCGCCATGAAGTGCGGTCAGGAGGACAGTCTGTCCAGCGGCAAGCGGCGGCGCTACAGCGACCGCTACGGGGATTACGAACTGTAGGGATGGGTGGGCGTGGTCGTGTTGCACAGGGACGGGGTGGCGGCGAACGTCGCCACCTACATCTGGCAACCGCAAGGGTTGCCCCTAAAGGTGTCGCAGAGCGCGGTAGGTTGAAGTTGCAAACGCCCTGAACAACGCCAGCTACTGTTGCTCCAGATAAGAACATACGTTAAATTGGTATGTAGCCCTAAGCACCCTTCACAGTGTAGGGCTGGTGCAAGACCTCGCTATAGGGGCCAACCGATACAAGGACTTCAGTGAAAGGATACGGCATGATTGCGAACGTAAGGGCCAGATACACAAACGGCGCGCTCGTGCCGCTGGAGCCGCTCGACCTGGAAGAGGGCGCGGAGGTGACCGTGTCGGTGGAAGAAACGTCAAAAGAGGTAGAAGGTCCTCTGTTGCGCATACTCCGCAAGGTACGGGAACGACAGGCGGAGCTGCCCCCGGAGGCGTGGGACGCCCTGCCTACCGACCTCGCCAAGAACAAGAAACACTACCTCTACGGCCATCCCAAGGAAGAGGAGTGATGCGAACGCTCTTTGCGGATTCCGGCTATTGGGTTGCTCTCTTGTACTCCAGAGACCAGCATCACGTGAGGGCAACGGCTATGGCTGCCAGGCTGGGGGGAGTTTCCATTGTAACGACACAGATGGCGCTGACAGAAGTGTTTAACTCGATGGCGAGGACGGGCGAAGGTGGGCGACACCATGTCACGCAGTTGCTGGAAGATCTTGAGAACGACCCAGACATCGAAGTCGTCTCTCAGACGGACTCGCAGTTCAGGGCCGCCGTGGAACGGTACGCCGCGCGTAGCGACCAGAGGTGGAGCCTTACTGACTGCGCGAGCTTCCTAG
Source organism: Dehalococcoidia bacterium (assembly GCA_034421955.1). Taxonomy (GTDB): domain Bacteria; phylum Chloroflexota; class Dehalococcoidia; order Lucifugimonadales; family CATOSD01; genus CATOSD01. The sequence goes on from DAOUJZ010000055.1 coordinate 34,528, forward strand.
TGATGGAGGAACGCGGCATCACCGAGGCGTTGGCCTATGACAGGGACTTCGAGCAGGCGGGGTTCGTGGCCCTGCTGAGGGAACCGCGTGTATAATCGCACCATTGACCGCACGCCCACGGGAGAGTGAGCTATGACGTCCGCCACCGAATCCATGCTCGGCAAAACGCCCCTGCTCATGCTCATCGACGGCCACGCCCTGGTGCACCGCGCCTTTCACGCCTTCCGCGATCCGCTGCACGTCCGCAGCACCGGAGAGGAGGTCACGGCGGTCTTCGGCTTCCTCAACATGCTGCTCAGGGCCAGGGAGGACTGGCAGCCCACCCACTGCGCCATCGCGTTCGACCTTCCCGCTCCCACCTTCCGACACGCCGAGTACGAGGAGTACAAGGCCCACCGGCCTCCCACGCCGCCCGAGCTCAGGCCGCAGTTTGACCGCGTTCGGCAACTCGTCAGCGCCTTCGGCATTCCTGTCTTCGAGAAGGAGGGCTACGAGGCCGACGACGTGCTGGGCACGCTTTGCCGGCAGGCCGAGAGCAGCGAAGTGGAAACGATAGTCCTGTCCGGGGACAGCGACCTTCTGCAACTCGTTTCACCGCTGGTTCGGGTCGTGCTGGCCACACCTGCCAGGGGGCAGAACGTCTACGACATGGCCGCGGTGCGGGAACGTTACGGCGGCCTGGGACCGGAACTGGTGCCGGACATCAAGGCCATACAGGGCGACTCATCCGACAACATCCCGGGCGTGCGCGGCATCGGCCCCAAGAACGCCATCAAGTTACTCACCCAGTTCGGCTCGCTTGAGGGCATCTACGAGCAAATCGAAGAGGTCACGCCCGTGAGGTTCCAGAAGGCGCTGGAGGACGCGAGGGATACGTCGGCGCGCGACAAGCGGCTCACCACCATCGCGCGCGACGTGCCAGTGGAACTGAACCTGTCACTCTCCCTCGTGGCCGACTACGACAGGAACAGCGTGGTGGAACTGCTGCGAGAGCTGGAGTTTCACAGCGTCATCGCCCGGCTGCCCGGCGGAGACACGGCGGAGGGGCAGGCGCGGATGTTCGACGAGCCCGATGCACTCGACGCGGACTACCGCATCGTCGACACCGAAGAGGCGCTCTCCGCGATGGTGGCCGAATTGGACTCGCCGTCCGGCTTCTCGTTCGACACCGAGACCACGGCCACCGACCCGATGACCGCGGACCTGGTGGGTCTGTCCTTCTCCAATGCGCCGGGCGTCGCGTGGTACGTCCCGGTGGGCCACCGCGAGGGCCGGCAGCTACCGCAGGACTACGTTCTCGCCGCTCTCAGGCCGCTGTTCGAGCGCGAAGACGTGCCCAAGGCGGCGCACAACGCCAACTACGACGTGACCGTGCTCGCCAACCACGGCGTCCAGGTCCGCAACCTCCAATTCGACACGATGCTGGCCGCGCACTTCGCGGGCCGCCAGGCCATCGGACTAAAGGCGCTTGCCCTCGACCTGTTCCACGTCGAGATGACGCCGATAACCGACCTGCTGGGCAGAGGGCGCAAGCAGATTACGATGGACCAGGTCGAAATCGAGCGCTGCGCCCCATACGCCGCCGCGGACGCCGATTTCACCGAGCGGCTCAGGGGCGAGTTCGAGCGCGAGCTCGAGGACAACGGCCTCAGCGAGGCGTTCCACAAGGTGGAGATGCCACTCGCGCCCGTGCTCGTGCGGATGCAGCGCAACGGCGTCGCGCTCGACTCCGAGACGCTGGAGCGCATGTCTGTGGACCTCGGCGAGCGGCTGCGTGGCATAGCCGCCGATATGTACGAGACGGTCGGGCACGAGTTCAACATCAACTCCTCCCAGCAGTTGGGCGACGTGCTGTTCAAGGAGCTGCGCCTGCCGCCCACCAAGCGCACCAAGACCGGCTTTTCGACCGACGCCGCGTCTCTGGACGGCCTGAAGGAGCAGCTCGACAGCGGCCTCGCGGTGGACGCCGACCCACGCGCCTACGCCGTGCTCGGCAACGTGCTTGACTACCGCCAGCTCTCCAAGCTCAAGTCCACCTACGTCGACACGCTGCCGTCGCTGGTCAACGACCGCACGGGGCGCATACACACCAAGTACAACCAGACCGGCTCCGCAACGGGCCGCATATCCAGCAGCGACCCCAACGTGCAGAACATCCCGGTCCGCACCGAGCTGGGCAGGCAGGTGCGCAACGCCTTCGTCGCCGAGGGCGCGCCCGACTGGACGCTGCTCGCCGCGGACTACTCCCAAATCGAGTTACGCATCCTGGCGGACCTGTCGGAGGACGACTCGCTGCTCGCCGCGTTCCGCAACGGCGAGGACATCCACGCCTCGACCGCCGCCGCGGTGTACGGCGTAGGCCTAGACGACGTGAACGCCGAGATGCGGCGCGTCGCCAAGATCATGAACTTCGGCGTCATCTACGGCCTCAGCCCGTTCGGCATACGCCAGCAGACCGGGTTTTCGGCCGAGGAGGGCGCCCGCTTCATCGAGACCTACTTCGGCAAGTATCCGGGCATCCGCGACTACATTGAGCGCACCAAGGAAGAGGTGAAGGCCAGGGGATACGTCGAAACGAAGCTCGGCCGTCGCCGTTACATCCACGAAGCCCGCGCCAGGAACCGCAACGTGCGCGCCTCCGGCGAGCGAATGGCCATCAACATGCCCATCCAGGGAACCGCCGCGGACATCATCAAGATCGCCATGATCGACATCCAGAATCGGCTGGACGAAATGGACATGGCCACGAAGATGATCCTGCAGGTCCATGACGAGCTCATCTTCGAAGCTCCCGGCGATGAGCTGGAGCAGCTAAGGGCACTGGTCATCGAGCTGATGCCGGCAGCCATGTCGCTCAGGGTGCCGCTGGACGTGGAAGTGAAGACCGGATACAGGTGGGGCGAAATGTAGTGAGCCGCAGGGAAATGGAGACCACTGAGGAGGGAAAGCGAAATGCAAGAACTTATCGATAAGCTGAACGCACTGTGCGACGAGCAGCCGTTCGACACCGGCTGGTGGCTGAAGGACCTGCGCACCGGGCAGACGTGGGACCGCAACGGCGACACCATCTACTACTCCGCGAGTACGCGGAAGATCGCCATCATGATGGCCGCGTTGAAGGGCGTGAACGAGGGCCGCTTCACGCTGGACCAGCCCGTAGAGGTGCTCGAGGAGTACCAGCGGAAGATCTCGAGCCCGTTCGGCAGGGTCGCGCCCGGATTCTCCATGACGTTCCAGGACTTCCTGATCATGATGATCATTCTCAGCGACAACACCTGCACCGGCACGGTCGTCGACATGGTGGGTCTGGACTACATCAACGAGTTCTGCGCGTCCATCGGAATGGTGGGCACCACCCACCGGCAGCGCACGCCTCCCGAGAACCTGGCGTGGGACCACCCCGTCGACGAGACCAACGCCACCACCGCCGGCGACGTGGGCGTGCTGCTGGACTGCATCGTGCAGGGCATGAACGACGCGGACGAGGCCGCGCGCATGGGCGTCACCACGGAGCTGTGCCAGCTAGGCATGGACATACTCACTTGGCAGTATCTCACCGAGAAGCTGCCCGCCTACCTGCCGCAGGGAACGACGGTCGCCAACAAGACGGGACACGGCCCTCGCACGCGCAACGACGCGGGCGTGGTGTTCCTGGGCGACGATCCGCTGTACGTGCTGACGGTCTACACCGACCGCGTGCCGGTGGAGATGCCCAACGGCCTGCCGGGCGACGCCGAGGCGAACATGCACATCGCGCGCCTGTCGCGCGCCTGCTACGACGCGCTGGCGGGCGTGCCGGCTGGGGTGTAGGGGCAAACGCAAGAGGCGGCGGCTTGGCCTTTTCTGGCGCCATGGCCGCCGCCCCGGGTCACAGCTTGGAGTTAGCTGTCATTGGCTGTAGCTTGAGCCAATGACAGCATGGCTCGCGACGTCAACGCATCCCGCTCGCCGTCCGTGATTCGCACGTCGACTTCCACCATCTGGAAGGTGACCGATAGCGTAGGCGCCGGTTCCCCATACTTGGTGTAGGACGCGAGTTCTTCGTCGCTAAGCGGCACAAGATAGTCTCTCATCGCGTCCTCGATGGACATTTTCTGCTCTGGTACGGGATCGCCATCCTCTACCATGTACTCAATGTGCCCGGTAAGCGCCTCTTGAATCATTGCCAGCATCTTGTACCAAGTATTGCCCGTGCTGATGCAGCCAGGCACGTCCGGCACGTAGGCGCAGTAGTTGTTCGGAGTTTGCTCGAAGACGACCACGTATCGCAGTTTCATAGGTCTTGCTCCCGGATTCCGGCCTGTCTCAAGATGCTCCTCCATGTATCGTCCTTGAGGTCGTTTCTCGGATGGCCTGGTATCGTAACCGTCCCAGGTTTAATCGGATGATGGAACTGCCGGTGGCTGCCCCGCGTCCGCACAAGATACCACCCGTCGCGCCGAACAGTCCGGATTGCGTCTCGAACCTTTGGCATTGTTTAGTCCAGCCGGCGTCGCAAAAGCAGCCGCAACGCCGGCCGGAACAGGTGTTACCTACCAGCTTACAGCGTAGCCGTCGCCGCGCGGGTCTGCCGCGCCCAGCAGCGTGCCGGACTCCTGGTCGACCATGATCGCCTGGGCCGAGCCCCACCAGTAGTCCCACGCGGCCCAGTCGGACTCCACGATCAGTTCGTGGCCCTTGGCGCGGAGCGCGTCCAGCGTGTCCTGCGGGTAGCGGCTCTCGATCTCCAGCCGGTCCTCGTCGCCGAGCTCGCCGCCGTATCCGGACGGATGCGTGCCGTGCTGGTCGTGGTGCCAGCGCGGCGCCTCGACCGCCTCCTGCACGGTCATGCCGAAGTCGACCACGTGGCTGAGCACCTGCATGTTCGTCTGCACCTGGGTGTCGCCGCCGGGCGTGCCCCACACCATGAACAGCTTGCCGTCCTTGAACGCCATCGGCGGGTTCATCGTGTGGCGCACCCGCTTGCCGCCCATCAGCGCGTTGGGGTGGTTCGGGTCGAGGTGCCACTGGGTCATCCGGTCGTTGAGCAGCACGCCCGTGTCTCCCGCCACGATGCCCGAGCCGAAGTAGCCGCCCAGGCTCTGGATGTGGGAAACGGCGTTGCCCTCCCCGTCCACGACGCAGAAGTAGGTCGTGTGGCCGGCGCCCACCGGCTCGCCCTTCGCCACCTCCGGGGTGGCCCGCTCCGAGTTGATGCGCGCCGCCTGCCGCTCGGCATACTCCTTGGACAGCAGGCCAGCTATGGGCACGTCCACGAATGCCGGGTCCGCTATGTACTCCCTGTCGGCGAAGGCCAGCTTCTTGATTTCCACCATGAGATGGATGAGGTCCGACGAGTTGCAGTCCATCGACGCCACGTCGAACGTCTCCAGCATGTTGAGCATCTCCAGCAGCACCAGGCCCGGCGAGTTGGGCGGGTGCTCGTACACGTCGATGCCGCGGTAGGACGTGACCAGCGGCTCGTTCCAGCCCGCGCAGCGGTGCTCGGCGAAGTCGCGCTCGGTGAACAGGCCGCCGAGGCTCTGGCACGCGGCCACGATCGCCTTACCGATCTCGCCGCCGTAGTACACATCCCGTCCCTCTTCGGCGATACGCTGGAAGGTCTTCGCAAGGTTGACGTTCGCGAGTCTCTCGCCCGCCCTGGGCGGCCTGCCGTTGGGCAGGAACGTCCGCGCCGTGTCGGGATGCGCCGCGAGAATCTCCCGCTCTCCCCAGAAGGTGTTGGCCAGCCGGTGGCTCACCGGGAAGCCCTCCGCCGCGAGCTCGATGCCAGGCTCCAGCGCCTTGCCGAGGGACAGCGCGCCGTACCGCCCGTGCGCCTCCAGCCAGGCGTCGAGGATGCCGGGCGTGCTTGTGCGCAGCACCGACGTCCGCGGGCCCTGGCCCTTGGGCGGTATGCCGGTGTCGCGGTAGCGGTCGATGCTGGCGGCCAGCGGCGCCGCGCCGGTGCCGTTCAGCGCCTCGACCTTGCCGGTCTTCGCCATGTAGATGAGCAGGAATCCGTCGCCGCCGATGCCGGACATTTCCGGCTCGACCACGTTCAGCGACGACGCGACGGCTATCGCCGCATCCACCGCGTTGCCACCCGCCTGTAGCGTCCGCAAACCGGACTGCGAGGCGAGATAATGGGAGGAGGACACGACGCCGCGCCTCCCCATCACTACGGGACGGTAAGCCGAATAGTTGATGCCGTGTGGGGAAGTTGCCATGGTGCCCTCCTGAGCCGGGGTATCTTCCGAACCTGCCCGCAAGTTATCACCGCCCGCCGCGCGCCGTCAACAAGGCTGCCCCAGAAGAGGCTGTTCCAGAATGACAGCCACGCTATTGCTCGTTGTTCCCGCGAAACTTGTCCCCGTGAAAACGGAGAACGGGATCCCAGTGGGTAGGGCCATTGACAGTCCAGCACATGCGTGCTACGCTTCCTTCATCATAAACGACCGGCCACTGGCCACCAACCACCGCCCAGCTACGAAAACTGAGTAGACAGAACAAAAGAAACGAAACGGGACACTATTTTCCAGGTCATTTGTCCCACCCGGCAGTTTGGCACCTGCCTCTGCCCGGATGCTACTCCGCTTGGTAGCCCGTCACCCGTCCATC
>DAOUJZ010000056.1:0-57433 GCA_034421955.1 Dehalococcoidia bacterium
TCATGGGGGCGTCTGGGAGTCCTTCACCTCGGCTTGGAGTTCTACCTAGCGACCGACAATCCGCCACTCAAATACCTCGGACTCCCCAGGCCCCAAAGTGGGTACGCGTGAGCTCGCCAGCCTCCTTGCAAGTTACGTACATCCGTGCTATCATAGCCAACGGTAGGGGCGGGTTTCAAACCCGCCCGCGGGACCGACCCGCCCCAGGCATCCGTCGGGAAGGCGTAGACTGCCCACCGGCCACTGGCCCCTGGCCACCGGCCACTGACCACCTGTCCTCTTCTGCCACACGGCGTGACGCTCATGCCACGAATTGCCCACGCCGGCACTACAGAATTGGGCAGCGCCGCAGGCAGTCCCAGCTATGAATCGCGCAGAATGGCGCAGAATCGAGCAGATTTTTCTCTCCCGCCTCCGCGAGGGAACGACGATACTCTGGACGCGTCCGGCAAACCGGCGCGGTTTCCGCCCCGATTCGGGGCCTTGCGCGCGCTATGCCGCCGCCTTAAAATGCCGAGCAAGAAGTCAAACTGTCAGCGGAGTGAAGGAGTTTCCAAGTGACCAACATCTACGAGCAACTGGGCGCCAGGCCGATTCTCAACGCCCACGGCAACAGGACGCTGCTCGGAGGCAACACGCCCAACGCCTCGGTGCGGGCGCTGATGGACGAGTCCGAAGAGTTCTACGTGGACATGGGCGAGCTGATCGAGAAGGTGGGCGAGCACATTTCCGACATGCTCGGCGTCGAGGCCGCGCTCGTCACGCCCGGCTGCGCGGCTGCTCTTACGTTCGGAGCGGCGGCGTGCATCACCGGCGACGACGTCCAAAAGATCGAGAGTGTGCCCGACGTTACCGGTATGGCGAACGAGATCATCATCCAGCGGCAACTCCGCGTCCAGTACGACAGGACGATGACGGTCGCGGGCGGCAAGCTCGTCGAGATTGGCGACGAGGACGGCACCAGCGCCGAGCAGCTTGAGGAGGCCATCGGCCCCAACACCGCCGCCATCCACTACCTGGCCCCCGGCGACCGCAATCCCGGCGCGCTTCCCCTGGAAGAGGTGATTCGCATAGGCCACTCCCACGGCGTACCCATCATTGTGGACGCCGCGGGACAGGTCTATCCCACGGACCTGCTCAGCAGTTACGCGAAGATGGGAGCCGACCTCGTGGCCTACGGCGCCAAGTACTTCGGCGCCGTCAACTCCAGCGGCATGCTCACCGGGCGCAAAGATCTGGTGGACGTTGCGCGCAAGCACAGCTCCATCGGATTCGAGTCCGACGGCATACGCTCAATCGGACGAGGCATGAAGATCGACCGCCAGGAGGTCATCGCCGTGTACGCCGCGCTGCGCGAGTGGCTCACCATGAACCACGAGGACAGGTTCGCGGCCTACGAGGCCCGCATAACCACGCTGAGCGGCGGTCTCGCGGGCGTGAGCGGCATCGGTATGTCCAGCTTCCCGGCGGACGGCCCCGCCGACGGTCTGCGAATCGAGGTTGACGCCGAAGCCACCGGCAAGAGCGCCGCCGACGTGGTCGCGGAGATGCAGGCCGGCAGTCCCAGCATCTGGGTGCGCTACAACGCCGACGACCCCGACGCCTTCATCGTCAGAATGGGCACACTCAAGGACGGCGGCGAAGAGATAATCGCCGAACGCCTCAAGGAGATTCTCTAACCGGCGCGCACCGGCCACGGAGGGTGGACCATGCCTGCTAACGAAACCTACACGCTCATTCGAGGCGGCCGACTGATCGACGGCCTGGGCGGCGCGCCCGTCGAGGACGGCGCGGTGCTGCTGCGTGGCGACAGGATTGCCGCCGTCGGCCGGGCGAGCGAAGTCGCGCCGCCTGAGGGTGCGCCGGCGGCCATCTACGACTACCCCGGCAAGACGATCATGCCGGGCATGGTCGACTGCCACACGCACCACAACGGCTTCGGCGACGGCCGCCCCGGCGAGGACGTGGCCGCCCAGCCCGACGAGTTGCTCATGCTCCAGTCGGCCCGCAACGCCAGGGCGAGCCTCGTGACCGGCGTCACGACCATCCGCGAGAACGGCCCCAAGAACACCACCATGTTCAGGCTTCGGGATGCCGTGAACCTGGGCATTCTCATCGCGCCCAGGATGGTGCTGTGCGGCCGCCCCGTCGCCATCGTAGGCGGGCACATGGGCTACTTCGGCACAGAGGTCACCGGCGCGGTCGAGGCCAAGCGCGAGACCCGGCGGCTCATCCAGGAGGGTGCCGACTACATCAAGATAACCGCCACCGGCGGCAGCACGCGCACCTCGTTCCCGCTTCGGCCCTCGTTCACGCTCGAGGAACTGCGGGCCATCACCGAGGAGGCGCAGAACTTCGGCAAGCTCACAGCCACGCACTGCCTTTCGACGCAGGGCATCATCAACTCGCTGGACGCCGGCGTGGACATGATTGTGCATTGCTCCTACATGGAGGCCGACGGCTCGAACGACTTCCGGCAGGACGTGGCCGAGCGCATCGGCGAACAGGGCGCGTTCGTGAACCCCACGCTGCACGTGGGTCGCGCGCGAGCCTGGACGCTCATGCACAAGCGCGATGAGCAGGGATTGACCGCCGAGGAGCAGGCGCGGCTGGACGACAACCTGCGCGCCTACGACGATAAGCTGAACGACTGCCGCCGGATGCAGGAGATGGGCCTGAAGGTCATCACCGGCTCCGATTCTTCCTGGGGCGACTACGCGCTCGGCAACACCTTCTTCGAGACCGAGTGCCTGGTGGACGCCGGCTTCTCCGCCATGCAGGGCGTGCTGTCAGTCACCAGCGAGGCGGCCAAGGCGCTCGAATTGTTCGACGAGGTTGGCTCGCTGGAGCCCGGAAAGGCCGCTGACGTCATCGTGGTGGACGGCAACCCTGCGGAGGACATATCCGCGCTCTGGAACGTCGAGGACGTCTTCTTCGGCGGACGGCTGCTCGACCGCGGCGCCCCCGAGTCGGTGGACGCCTTCCGGCAGATCCGGCCCGACAGCTCTCCCATTTAGCCCGTCCCATGAGTCCCTTCCCCCTTGACGGGGGGAGGATAGGATGGGGGTGACTTCGTGTCGAAACACAGCCAGGAATTCACACTGATCCGCGTGGCGCGCCTAATCGACGGCGGTGCGGGCCGGCCGGTGGAACGCGGCGCGGTGCTGATGCGCGGCGGCGAGATAGTGGCCGCAGGCCCGGAGGAACAGGTCGTTCCCCCGGAGGGCGCGCAAGTCCGCGAGGTCCATTACGAGGACAAGACCGCGCTGCCGGGCCTCGTGGACTGCCACGTGCACCTGATCGGCTTCGGCGACGGCCGCTCCGGCGACGAGTTGGCGACACTCCCCGACGAGGTGCTTACCTTGCAGGCGGCGCGCAACGCCGCCGACCACCTGCGCTCCGGCGTGACGACGGTGCGCGACTGCGGCGCGAAGAACCGCACGACCTTCATGCTGCGCAGCGCCTACGAGATGGGAATCGCCTCGGGTCCGAGGCTGTCTCTGGCGGGCAGGCCGCTGGCCATAGTCGGCGGGCACCTGGGTTACTTCGGAATCGAGGCCACCGGCGAGGTGGAGTGTCGCGCCCACGTGCGCCAGCTAGTGAAGGAGGGCGCCGACTTCATCAAAATCACCGCAACGGGCGGCAGCACCCGCACCTCGTTCCCCACGCGGCCCTCGTTCAGCCCGGACGAGCTCGCGGCCATAGTGGATGAGGCGCACAGCTTCGGCAAACACACCGTGGCGCACTGCGCGTCTACACAAGGCATGGTGAACGCGCTGGACGCCGGAATCGACACCATCGTGCACGCCATGTTCGTGGAGCCGGACGGCTCGTGGCTGTACCGCCCGAACCTGGCCGAGCGCATCGCCCGGCAGGGAGTGTTCGTCAATCCGACCATTCACAACGGGCGGGGACGCATGCTGGCGCTGGAGCAGACGCGCGACGAGCAGGGGCTTGGGGAAAGCGAGCAGGCGGAGTTGGACGGCCTGCTGCGCCGCGACGAGGAGCGGATGGAGGCGTTCGCGGCTATGCGGGACGCCGGCGTGAGGCTGGTGTGCGGGTCGGACTCGGCCTGGAGCGCCTACCCCATGGGCGGCTTCCAACACGAGATTGCGACGCACGTCGAGGGAGGCATGTCACCGATGGAGGCCATACTGTCCGCGACCTCGGCGTCGGCACGGTCGTGCTGGATGGACAACGAGATTGGCACGCTGGAGCCGGGCAAGCGCGCGGACGTGCTGGTCGTGGACGGCGATCCGACGCAGGGCGTGGGCGCGCTGTGGAACGTGGCGGACGTTTACCTGGACGGCGAGCGCGTGACCGGGCCGGGCTTCGGAGTTAGCTGATGGCCGGCGCGCCGCAGAACGCCTCGTAGTCGATAAGCTCCGTCACGGTGGGGTTGTCGCCGCAGAGTGGGCAATCGGGGTTGCGGCGCATCTTGAGCGTCCGGAAGCTCATGTCCATCGCGTCGATGATGAGCAGCCGGCCCGACAGCGACTCGCCCAGCCCCATGATCAGCTTCACAGTCTCGGTGGCCTGGATGGTGCCCACCAGACCGGGCAGCACGCCCAGCACTCCCGCCTCGGCGCAGCTCGGCACCTCGCCCGGAGGGGGTGGCGTCGGGAACAGGCAGCGGTAGCAGCCCTGACCCGGGATGTATACAGTCGACTGGCCGTCGAACAGCAGGATGCTGCCGTCCACGAGGGGCTTGCCGCACAGGTAGGCGGCATCGTTGACCAGGTAGCGGGCAGGGAAGTTGTCCGCGCCGTTGATGATCACGTCGTAGCCGGAGATGATCTCCATCGCGTTGTCGGAGAGCAGCGGCTCCTCGTGGATGATGACGTTGACGTCCGGGTTGTACGAGAGCAGCGTCTCCTTCGCGGACTTCACCTTTGGCCGCCCGATGTCGTCGTTCTGGTGCAGTATCTGGCGCTGGAGATTGGTCACGTCCACCGTGTCGAAGTCCACGATTCCGACGGTGCCCACGCCCGCCAGCGTGAGGTAGATGGAAATGGGAGAGCCGAGGCCGCCCGCGCCCACCATCAGCACCTTGGCCTCCAGCAGCTTGCGCTGCCCTGCGCTGCCCACCTGGGGCATGATGATGTGGCGGCTGTAGCGCTGGACCTGGTACGGCGTTAGCGGCTGCGTGAGCGTGGTCGTGGCCATCGTGCGATATCCTCCGGGGGACAATTGGGGTGTGTCAGCCGTGGAACGGGCCGGTGTTGTCCGGCAAGTTCGCGCGGCAAACTGTCAAGTATCAGTTGGGTTGAGTATAGCACTCAGCAGGTGGCGCTTCAACCGAGAGAAGAGCGCTGAGCCTACTTGAAGGCGGGCATCACCTTCTCGCAGAGAAGCTGCAGCGAGCGGGCTATCTTGTCCGCTGGGATGAGCTCGCCAGCGTTCAACTCGGCCACCACGCCGGACAGGCTCAGCGTCTCCTTCATCTTGTGTAGCTGCTCGATCACCATCTCGGGCGTTCCGACCGCCACCTTCTCCTGCTGCACCTCTTCCCACGTCAGCCCCGCCAGCTCCTCCCCGCGCTCGGCCCGCTGCTCCCGCGGGTCCGTGCCGGCGCGCGTGACCGAGCTGGCTAGCTGCGCGCCCAGCCGGCGGAACTGCTTCATGAAGCTCTCCTCCGGGACGGTCAAGGCCTCTTCTTTGCTATCGGCTACGAAGACGGGAACTCGCAGCGACACGTCCGCCGGCCCCTCGTGTCCGGCGTCGTCCCACGCCCGCTTGTAGGCGTCGACCTGCTCGGCCACCTGGCTCATGCCCTGGCCCCTCACGCCGATGAACACCGGATAACCCATCTTGGCGATTACCGGGAACGTGTCGGGCGTGGTGGCGGCGATGCGAATGGGCGGGTGCGGCGACTGGTAGGGCTTGGGCACCAGGCAGACGTCGTCGAACGAGAAGTACTTGCCCTCGTAGGAGAACCGCTCGTTGGTCCAAGCGGTCAGGATGATGTCCAGGTACTCGTAGAATCGCTCCCGGCTCTCACCGTAGGGGATGTTGTAGCCCTCGTAGGCGCCGGGAAGACCGCTGCGTCCCACGCCGAAGTCGAACCTGCCTCCGCTCACGTGGTCGAGCGTGGCCGCCTGCTCCGCTATTCGCAGCGGGTTGCCCAAGGGCAGCACGTGCACCGAGGTGCCGACCCTGAGGCGCTTCGTGCGCGCCGCGATGGCGGCTGCCAGTATGAGCGGGGACGACAACACGGACCTCGCGGGGCTGAAGTGGGACTCCGCCAGCCACACCGCGTCGAGGCCGAGCCGTTCGGCCAGGTCGACCTGCTCGAAGGACTCGCTGAACGACTGGGCCTGGCTCTCTCCGGGCCGGCAGTGAAACTCCATGAATGACCCGAATTGCATCTGGACCTCCCTGGCTCTCGGCCTTCTGGTGGCCGGGCCGCAGTGCGTGACATGCGATAGCAAAAGCGCGACGATTCGCGCATCCGGTAGACTACGCCCTAGAGGGCATCGGGTCAAGTATTGACGCGGCCGCGGGTGTACTGCCCTGCGCCGCATCACGATTGACAATCGTCCCTCCCACGCTTCAGAATTGTCCGTCCGGGAGTAAATCCGAGAGTTCTCGGCCCCGGTCAACTCCAACTACGGCACGAGGTTTTGATGATACAGACCGAATCGGACGCCATGGTCTTGGCCAAGGGCGTCCACAAGATATACGACAGCGGCAAGGGTGTTCGGGTGCACGCTTTGCGCGGGGTCGACCTGACGGTGCGACGGGGAGAAGTGGTCGCCATCATGGGGCCCAGCGGCTGCGGCAAGACCACGCTGCTCAACTGTCTTTCCGGCATCGACGACATCGACGAGGGCGACATCGACATCGACGGCGTTTCGCTGCGGGACATGGACGACAACACCCGCACCGACTACCGCGCCAAGCAGATGGGGTTCGTGTTCCAGCTCTACAACCTGCTGCCGGTGCTCAGCACGGTCGAAAACGTGGAGCTTCCCATGCTCATTTCGGGGGCGAAGTCGGCGGATGCGCGGCAGCGGGCGTTGGAGGTGCTGGCGATGGTGGGGCTGGCCGACTGGGCGGCGCACAAGCCCGCCGAGCTATCGGGCGGCCAGCGTCAGCGGGTCACGATTGCGCGCGCGCTCGCCAACGACCCCGCCATCATCTGGGCGGACGAGCCGACGGGCGACTTGGACAGCGAAACGGCGCAGGAGGTTATGGACCTGATCCTGAGGCTCAACCGCGAAAACCGGGAGACCTTCATCATCGTCACCCACTCGCCCGAAATCGGCCGGCAGTGCGACCGCATCGTGCGGATGAGGGACGGCCTGATAGTAGACGACGGCCTGAGCTTCTCATCCCCATCCTAACCCATTCGGCAGGCTCAGGGCAGGCTCTTCTCCCATGGAGGGGGAAGGGAACCTAACTTCGCTTATGCGCGGGCCAGGTCGGAGTGGAAGGTGTCGCACCAGCTGTTCTCGGTGTGCCGGCGTACCACGCGGGCGAGCGCGCTCCATCGGTCGCGGCGCTCCGCAATCGGCATGCGGAGGGCGCGGTAGGTGGCCTCCGCGGTGCCGTCCACGTCGTACGGATTGACTATCACAGCGTCGGTCATGGAGCTGGCGGCGCCGCAGAACTTGGAGAGCAGCAGGACGCCCGGGGTGTCGCCCTGCGAGGCCACGAACTCCTTGGCTACGAGATTCAGCCCATCCCGCAGTGGCGTAACCATGCACACGTCGGCGAGCGAGTAGAAGCACGCCAGCTCGTCCTGCGGGTACGACCTGTACAGGTAGCGAATGGGCGTCCAGTCGGCCTCGGAAAACCGGCCGTTTATCTGGCCGACCAGCTTATCGACCTCCTCCTTCTCACTGATGTACTCAGGCACCCGCGTCCGCGAGGGCGACGAAATCTGCACCAGGCTCACTTTGCCGCGCACGGTCGGACGGTGTTCGAGCAGACGCCGGAACGCCCGGAGACGCCCGGGGATGCCCTTGGTGTAGTCCAGCCTGTCCACGCCGAGTATGAGCTGGTGCTCGGGCGACAGGGGCAGCGAGAATTGCCTGGCGAGGGCCTCGACCTCGCCGGCCGGCGGCTCGCCGAACACGTTCACGTCGATGCCGACGTTGTATGTCTCCAGTCGAGTGGTCCCCTCTTCGCCGGAGTAGACCCAATCGTTTACCGTGCCGTCCAGTTCCTGCTCCAGGGTATCGGCCAGATTGCGACGGTAGCGCTCGGTGTGCACGCCTACCAGGTCGTAGCTCATCATGCCCCTGAGTATGGACGGCGACCAGGGCAGTATGGAGAAGATATCCGGCGACGGAAACGGCACGTGAAGGAAGAAGCCGATCTTGCCGCGCCAACCCAGCTCGCGAAGTTCCTCTCCGACGTTGAACACGTGATAGTCGTTTATCAGTACCAGGTCGCCCTCCCGCAGCATCGGGTACAGCGCCTCGGCGTAGCGGCGATTGATGCGGCGGTAGGCGCGGTAGGTGTCGCGGCGGATGACGACGTGCTCGGTGAAGCTGTGCAGCAGCGGCCACAGGGTGCGGTTGGCGAAGCCGGTGTAGAAGAGGCTCACGTCGTTGGAGGAGAGGTCGAGCGTGGCGAGCTCGATGTTGCCGAGACTGGTGACGTCCGGGGTCGTTTGCGGCTCGCCCGCGGCGCTTCTGCCGCTCCAGCCCAGCCACAGGCCGCCGAGCTCTTCCATGGCGGGCCTGACGGCGCTGACCAGTCCTCCGACCGGCACGGACCGCCCTTCTTCGGGGGACACCTCGGACCGGGAGGGGACGCGATTGGAGACGACGACCAATCGGGAGTTGTGGGCCATGTCGCTCGCCCCCCATGCGGACGGTGAAGGGGTGTGGGGCGACGGCACGAACGGGGCGCCGCAAACCCTGAAGTGCGGTGTCTCCCTGATGGCTATGTTACTTGCCACGCGGAAGGGGTGTCAAACGAGGGACGGGGCGAGCCATCACCCCCATCCTAACCTTCCCCCGTCCGAGGGGGAAGGGATTCTGAGACTGGCGGCGATTAACCTTGCAATTCTGGCGCTGGAGTCCATAATTACAAGGATGATTGTCCGTCGCGCCGAGAGCCGCCTGCTACGATTGCTCTCCGAGTTTCCTGCCGTCGCGCTGCTGGGAGCGCGCCAGGTCGGGAAGACGACGCTCGCCCTGGATGTGGGCGACGCCAGGAATGCCGTCTATCTGGACCTGGAATCGCCGGCGGACCGCGCGCGGCTTTCCGATCCCGAGCTGTACCTGGCCGACCTCGAGGACCGGCTGGTCATCCTCGACGAAGTGCAGCGGTTGCCGGGGCTGTTTCAGAGCCTTCGCGGGCTGATAGACCGCGGACGGCGGCGCGGGCGGCGGTCCGGCCGGTTTCTGCTGCTGGGGTCGGCCTCGCTGGACCTGCTGCAACAGTCGGGCGAGAGTCTGGCGGGACGGATCGCCTACCTGGAACTGAACCCGTTCGACGCGCTGGAAGTCGGTCCGGGCGATCTGAGCAGGCTGTGGGAGCGCGGCGGTTTCCCGGACAGCTTCCTCGCCGGGGACGACGCAGGCAGCCTGACGTGGCGGCAGAACTTCGTCCGGACCTACCTGGAGAGAGACATTCCCCAACTGGGCCCCCGCATTCCCGCCGAGACTCTCAGGCGATTCTGGGTGATGCTCGCCCACTCGCAGGGAGGGATGCTGAACGCGGCGGCGCTGGCGCGCGGTCTCGGCGTCGATGGCAAGACGGTCGCTCGCTACCTGGACCTGATGGTGGACCTGCTGCTGGTGCGGCGGCTGACGCCGTGGCGCGCCAACGTCGGCAAGCGCCTGGTGAAGTCGCCGAAGGTCTACATCCGCGACAGCGGCATTGTTCACGCGCTGCTCGGCCTCGGTTCCGGCGACGATGTTCTCGGCCATCCCGTCGTTGGCGGTAGCTGGGAGGGATTCGTCATCGAAAACCTGTTGGCGGTCGCGCCGGACGGAGCGGAGGCGAGTTTCTACCGCTCAGCGGGCGGCGCGGAGATCGACCTGGTGCTTGGGCTGCCCGGCCGCGGCGCGTGGGCGATGGAGGTGAAGCGCAGCCTCAGCCCTCACCCTAGCAGAGGCTTTCACAGCGCGTGCGAAGACGTTGGCCCGGAGCGCA
Source organism: Dehalococcoidia bacterium (assembly GCA_034421955.1). Classification (GTDB taxonomy): domain Bacteria; phylum Chloroflexota; class Dehalococcoidia; order Lucifugimonadales; family CATOSD01; genus CATOSD01. The sequence goes on from DAOUJZ010000056.1 coordinate 10,114, forward strand.
AGTTCGTCGTGTATCCCGGGGACGAGCGCTACAGGCTGGCCCACGACGTCGAGGCGACGCCGCTGCCCGCGCTGGCCCAGGACGTGGCGGGGATGGTGTGAGAGGACGCCAAGCGAGGCGGCAGAGCGGAGCTTGGGCCTGATCGGGTGGAGACGATGGCGGCATTTCGGGAAAAGCGTTCCATTCCGTTCCATTTCGTACCACTTCGTAGCTGGGAGGCTTGACGGTATGTACCGCTTTCGGGCTCTCGAAGGGACGAACTTAGGAACAAATCGCGCGATTTGCAGCAGAAGTGGGACAGGTCTGCGGAGGTCCCTACGGGGTCGGTGATCGATTGTAAAGGTTCGACTGCCAGTGCAGTGGAGCTATAATAGCACGGATGTGCGGAGAGTTCAAGAGGGTGTCGGAGAAATCGCTCAGGGCGATCGCGTTCAACTGCGCAGTCGTTGGCGCTGACACAAAACAGGTACGGCGTTGGGCATCTGCCAGACAGCCCCGGGTGACTCGCATGGCGCTGACATGGCACTGACGATACTTGATGGGGCGGCTTTGGGGCGGAATTTCGGCGTTCGGGTGTGGGGGTGGGGCTGATTTGGGGCCGAGAGGTTGGTGTGCGATACGCTTGGTAACGACGATAGGGCACGCGTACAGCCGAAATGTTGTTCTGGTACAATGCGCGGTAGTTGGCATTGGCGGGGTGCAGGCGCATGACTACGCAGATGTTCAAGCCCTTGCTGTGTGGATTATGCTTCGACGAGTTGCGTCTCCACAGTAAGCAGCGGCACTCTTAGGAAGGATGATAAGAATGGCATTGGAAGCTCTCCCCAGCGAAGTTGGTAAACCGGGGGGTCCAGGTTCAGTTGAAGTTTCCTACCTGGTCGGATTACACAAGGGGGCGTCAATCACTGTCAAAGTAGGGGTGCCCGGGAAGGGAGGAGCTGGCGGACCGGCGCGGACCGGCGCGTTAACCAGGTCCTTGTCCAACAGTGCACACACGTCTTCTGCCCATCGAGGTGGCGCCGGTGGCGGAAAGGAAAACATGCCGATAATCAATGCGCTTATGCAATACGCGAAGACGCTGGAGTTCACGGAGAATGCGCCACTGGTGTTCTTGGAACCAGGATCACATTTGGTGAAGTGGCCCTATGAGACAACCACCGCCACAGTTGTGATAATCAATCCCGGCGGCGGTGGTGGTGGTGGCTATGGAGAAATCGTGCCTGGTGAAGACGGTGAAGACGGCTTGCCCGGAGCGACCTTTGTATTCCCTACATGCATCCCTTTGCTTCGTCCGTGCTCGAAGGATGGAAGGGATGACTGAAGCGCAAAGAGGCGAAGTTGGCTCGGTCACAACTGTCATTCCCTCAGATAGGGAGCTACGAACCTACCAGGTCCTTGATTCGGAGTTAAGTGGGTTAGATGAAACATCGAACTTGGTCTCGATTTCCGGTTCGGTGGTAGGGATAGCGCTCTCAACTGCTGTTTCACTGCTGCTGGCCGGGAAACACTCGTTGGGGTGGACCCTGGTCGCCGTTGGAACAGGATTCGCCGCTCTTGGGATTTGGAACTTCATTAAACGACAGAACCTCGTGAAGACTATCAGACGGGAGAACAAACCACGTGGCGACGGCAAGGCCGGTAGTTCTGGCACAATGCCATCTACTCGACCGTAGCGATGGTATTGGCGCTGGCAAATGGGCTGGAGCCGGCGGGGAACACACGCGGTTGAAGGAACGGGCCGATGGAAGGGGAGGGTTGCTTGAAGAGGCGAACCCAGGAATCGCCGGAGCCTCGAATCGTGTGCTCCTGGGGCACCTCATCGGCGTGAATCCGTATGCCCCACTCTTCAAAGAAGCGTTCTCGCTCGCCGATGTCCTCAAGTACTTCAAGATGGTTAGTTACCAGTTCTTCCAACTCTGACTGGCATCTCTCGAACGTATCGGCAAACGTGCTTGTGCCCAGTTCCAGGCACACGCCAACCCAATCTTCATCTTCCTTTTCGAAGCTGAACGTCAGAGTTACGTATCCCGCGGTGGCTTCCATCGAATTTCGCCTCGCTCAAGCTGTGGCCGGACGGTCGACTACATGGTTACAGTGCCGCCAACGGCTGTCAAGCGAGGGTGTGAGGCGTAGGGGCAAAATCCCTTGACGGTGCACTTCTTGTGTTAAGCTAGGGGCGGTGGACGCCAGATTCTACATTGATCCGGTAACGGGTTTCCCGCATGTCCATTTGCACGGTGTCGATGAGGACGAAGTTGAGGACGTGTTGGCATCCCCGAGCGAGGACAGGCCGGGGCGAGACGGCTCGCGTATTGCGGTGGGGAGGACATCTGGCGGACGATACATCCGCATTATCTACGTGCCGGACCAGGAGCCGAACAAGGTGTTTGTGATCACGGCGTATGAACTGAGAGGCAAACCGCTGACCGCCTTTCGCAGGCGCATGAGAAGGAGAGGGAGATGACGTCGACGACGAACTTCCCGCCGGGCTGGGACGAAGAGCGCGTCCGGGGCGTTCTGCGGCACTATGAATCGCTGACCGAGGACGAAGAGGTTGCAGAGGATGAGGCCGCTTTCGAAGACTCTACCCAGACGGTAATGGAGATTCCGAACGAACTCGTGCCGAAGGTGCGAGCGCTACTTGCGGACCTCGCCAGGTAGCCACGAGACCACTACATTTTTACAGCGCATCACCCTCACCTCAATCCTCTCCCGTCAAGGGAGAGGAGGTAGTGACGCAGGGACGCTCGCTGCCCCCGAAATGTTGTTCTGGTAGAATGGGCGGGAGTTGGGATTGACGGGGTGCAGGTGCATGGCTACGCAGATTGACATAGGGGACCCGAAGCACCGGGAGGCCGCGCAGCAGATGCTGTGGCGGCATGATAACGACGACGCCGAGGCGAACATCACGAGCGCGGTGCGGGACTTCCTCATCACGACCGATCTGGCCAAGAGCGAGGAGATCGTGGAGGAGAACCCGCCTTCGGAAGGGTCGCGCAGGGCGGTGGACTTGACGGCGCTCGACACGTTCATCGAGGTGAAGCGTCGCATTAGCATGGCGGCGAACGGCTACCCCAGCCCGGAATACGTGCGGCAACTGGACAACTACCTGGCGCAGTCCGCGAAGGACGGGCGCGTGCGGATGGGCGTGCTGACCGACGGGAGGCACTGGCTGCTGCGCTGGCCGGACGCGGGGCCGCCTATGATGATGCCGCCCTACTATTTCACGCTGCGGGACGCGGGCGGCTGGGTGCAGTTGTTCGAGTGGCTGCGGGACGAGGCGCTGTTCTCACATGGGAATCTCAAGCCGGACGCGGGGAGCGTGTCCCGATACTTCGGCCCTGACAGTCCGTTGCAGCAACGCGACCTTGCCGCACTCGGTGCGCTGTACCGGCAATACGCCTCGTCCGCAACGGTCGGTGTCAAGCGCGGCCTGTGGCGCGACCTGCTACGGGCTGCGCTGGGCGAGGTGGCGGGGTCGGGCCGTGAAGAGTCGATGGACGACCTGTTCGTGCGGCACACCTACCTGTGCGCCGTGCTGGGCATGGTGGTGCAGGCGTCCTTCGGCATCGACATCAGGGCGCTGGCGGAGACCGACCCGGCCGACCTGCTGGATGGCAGGGCGTTCCACAACCAGACCGGGCTGCGGGGCGTGCTGGAGTCGGACTTCTTCAGTTGGCCGAACGAGGTAGGCGCGAACCCGCTGCTTCGCACGCTGGCACGCCGTGTCGCGGGCTTCGACTGGGCGCAGGCGCCGGCGGACATCGCGTCCACGCTGTACGTGACGGTGATTCCACCTGAGGAGCGGCGGCAGCTCGGTGAGTACTACACGCCCGCGTGGCTGGCGCGAACGATGGTGCGCGAACTGGTGGACGACCCGTTGGAGCAGCGCGTGCTCGATCCGGCCTGTGGGTCGGGCACGTTCCTGGCCGAGGCGGTGTCGCACTTTGTGGGCGCCGCGGACAAGGCGGGATGGGAGCCCGGCAAGACGGTGAACCGGCTGCGCCGCGCCGTGACCGGAATCGACGTTCACCCCGCCGCGGCCCAGCTCGCGCGCACCGCGTGGACGCTGGCCGCGCGCCCGGCTATCGACGCGGCGGCGAGGGTGGGCGTGGACGCAGATCTGTCGGTGCCGGTGTACCTAGGCGACGCGCTGCAACTGAGGTTTCGCACGGGCGACCTGCTCGCGGAGCGCGAGGTGACGATACAGACCGGCGACGAGGACGACACGGAGCTGGTGTTCCCCACCAGCCTGGTGGAGCGGGCCGAGAACTTCGACGCGCTGATGGCGGACGTGTCGTCGGACATCGCCGAGGGAAGCGACCCGTACCTGGCGCTGGGCGACCACGGCATCGAGGACGCCGCCGAGCTCGAAACGCTGACGAAGACCATCGGCACGATGAAGCGGCTGCACGACGAGGGGCGCGACCACGTGTGGGCGTACTACGCGCGCAACATGGTGCGTCCGGTGGCGCTTTCGCGCGACAAGGTGGACGTGGTAATCGGCAATCCACCGTGGATTAACTACAACCAGACTTCCGACGTGCTGCGAACGGAGTTGCAGCGAATGAGCCGCGACCTGTACGGCATCTGGGTGGGCAGACAGTACGCCACCCAGCAGGACGTGGCGGGTCTGTTCTTCAGCCGCAGCGTGGACCTGTACCTGGAGGAGGGCGGCAGGATCGGGTTCGTGATGCCGCACAGCGCGCTGCAGGCCGGGCAGTACTCCAGGTGGCGCACGGGCCGCTGGCGGGCGGGCAGGTCAAGCGCCGGCGTGGTGGCCGACTTCACGCTCAAGACGGCGTGGGACCTGGAGCGGATTGAGCCGAACACCTTCTTTCCCGTTCCGTCGTCGGTGGTGTTCGCCAAGCGGCTGGCGCCTGAGGACGCAGCCAGGCCGCTCAAAGGGTCGGTCGAACGCTGGCGGGGCAAGCAAGGCGCGGAGGACGTGCGGCGCGAATCGGCGGCCATCACCGACGCTGGCGTGGCGGGCGATTCGCCGTACGGGCCCAGGTCCCGAAACGGGGCCACGATTTTCCCGCGCGTGCTGTTCTTCGTCAACGAGACCGACAATCCCGCCAAAGTTCAGGCGGCAAACACAGTCACGGTCAATCCGCGCCGGGGCGTGTACGACAAGGCGCCGTGGAAGGGCCTGGACCTGACCGCTATCACGGGCCAGACCATTGAGGACCGGCACCTGTTCGAGGTACACCTGGGCGAGACCGTCGCGCCATACGTGACGCTGGAGCCGCTGAAGGCGCTGCTGCCGGTAAAGCGCGGCAACGCCGAGATACCCGCGGACGAGGGCGGGCCGGGCGGCGTGTCGCTGGGCGGGCTTGAGCGCCGGATGCGGGGCCGATGGCGGACCGCTAGCCGGTTGTGGGAAGAGAACAGGACCCGGGCGAACAAGCTGGACTTGCTTCAACAGCTAGACTATATGGGTAAGTTGTCGTCCCAACTGGATTGGCAGCTAGACACAAGTAGTCGACCGTTTCGAGTGGTCTACACAAAAGCAGGGCAGCCCACGGCGGCTGTTCTTCGTAACGACTCAGACTTGGTGGAAAACGTTCTGTTCTGGATTGCCTGCAAGGACCTCAGCGAAGCTCATTACCTTCTCGCTGTCATCAACAGCGATTGCTTGGCAGAAGCCGTTGAGCCATTGATGCGCAAAGGCCAGTTCGGGGCGCGAGATCTGCATAAGCACCTGTGGAAGCTGCCGATACCGGCGTTCGACGTGGAGGTGGAGTTGCACGCGGAGGTCGCGGCGGCGGGGGCGGCGGCCGCGGCGGGGGCGAGCGCGCGGCTGGCGGCGGTGCGGGAGGAGCGTGGCGCGGACGTGGGAGTGACGATCGTGCGGCGGGAACTGCGGACGTGGCTGCGGGGGTCGGACGAAGGGCGCGCGGTGGAGGAGGCGGTGGGGCGGTTGCTGGGGAGCGGGTAGGGGGTGGCACCGTTGAAGGCCTTGGGACTTGGGGTTCCGCTATGTCCCCTCTGCCTGGGGGAGAGGGTTAGGGTGAGGGAGAAGGCTGAGATTCTAGAGCAAGCCTAATCGACTCCAACACCGAGTCCAAGTCCCTCAGAACGTCGTTGTTCCAGTATCGGACCACTCTGAACCCGCGTGAGTTTAGCCATGCCGTCCTGCGCAGGTCAGGCGCTATCTGCTCCTGGTGATGACCGCCGTCGAGCTCTATGATGAGATTCTGTTCTCGGCATACGAAGTCCACGATGTACTCGCCAATTGGTTCCTGGCGCCTGAACTTCAGACCAAATAGCCTCCGGTTGCGTAGCCTCGACCAAAGTAACCGTTCGGCGTCAGAGGACCGCTTCCTCAGCGCTCTTGCCTTGGTAACCTGCTTCATCACCCTCTCCCTAACCCTCTCCCTCAATGGAGAAGGGACTATCCCAACATTCCTCCGGAAGTTCCCCTGCTGCCACCACTCGCTGAGGCACCTCCAATCGACCACGCAGCAATACCTGCGACGAACAGAATGAAGGCAGGGAAAATCACTGAATCGAGACTGTTTGTCTTGAAGCCCGCAAGTAGGCCAGAGGCTCCGTATGCGAAGCAAATGAGTCCGGCAAGGATCATCTTACTACTCCTCCCTCGCTGTCCGTCAATTGCCCAAGCTTCACAGCGACTGCTCAGGTTTGATTGGATGCGAACTCTCAACCCTCACCCTAACCCTCTCCCAGTCTTGGGAGAGGGGACTGAGGACTCGCGTGGGCAACTCTTCCCCATCGACTCTGTACGGTTAAGCTTCCCAGACCGTTGAACCTCGCAAGCAGTTCGTCTTCCTCGGGGTTCCGCACAGGTGGCCGAAGGACACCTTCCCGCTTGTACTCTCTCAGCCAATCCGCGAGCATCAACGATCTGTGTCGCGATGCGGAGTCGAAGCTTGGCTCGTCGCCGAACTCGTCCAGCCGCGCAATGGCCTGATCTACGTCCTCATACTCCTCGTTGCGACGGACGGCCGCGGGGTCGAAGTAATCTCGGTTATCCCAAATCTTGATCCATACGCGAACGAAGTGATGCTCTCCCTGATCGTCCGTGGAGTACATTAGCTTTGGTCTGCAATAGAGCATGGCGTCACTCCTTTCGACGTATCTCGCCTGTGGCCATGATAGCACCTCTACATATGGCATACAAAAGGGACCGAGTCCGCCACCTCCAACCCTTCGGCAGGCTCAGGGCAGGCTCTAGCCTTCCCCCGTCGAGGGGCAAGGGATACCCCTCACAGCGCGGCGGCTTCCTGGGCCAGGACCACGGCGCTGGTGGTCGCGATTACGGCGATGGCGGCGATGCGGAAGACGCGCTCGTTGAGGCTGCGGGCGATCTTGCTGCCGAGGAAGAAGCCGGCGAGCACGGGGGCGAGGGTGACCGCCGTCAGGGTGAGGCGCTCAGCATCGTACAGGCCGTTCAGCGCGTAGCCGGCCACGGCGGCGGGCATCACGAAGAGGAACAGCAGCGACATCGACCCGCGAATCGCGTCTCGTTGCCACTGGCGGGCCAGCATGTAGAGGGCGAGCAGCGGCCCGCCGACTCCGAGGGCCGTGAGCATGAGGCCGACCAGGAAGCCGATGATGGGGCCCAGGAATCTCGGCATGGGCATCCCGGTGCGGAGGTTGAGCGCAGTGACGACGGTGAGCACGACTATCAGCACGATGATGCTGATGCGCAGCGGCCTCTCGGCGGATGCGGCGAGCACGAAGGCTCCAACAACCGCGCCCACTAACCCGGCTATCGTGATGGGCAGAATCTCGCCGCGCTCGAGATGACGGCGGTTCTGCCACACCATGAGCACGGAGAGGGGAACCTCGACCGTGTTCAGCATCACCACAGCGGTCTGGGCGTCGAAGGCGAGCAGCAGGATCGGGATGGACACCATGCCGATGCCGAATCCGATGGCGCTGAATACGGTGGAGCCGACCAGCGTCGCCGCGGCGGCGATAGCGAGCCGCGCGAGGGTTAGCGAGGCCATCGCATGTTACCAAGGGGATTCGGTTTACGCGCCCTCCGCCCGGCCCCTGGATTCCCGCTTTCGCGGGAATGACGAATCGTGGACAATCCCGGTTAGGGGACGGCCCGGCCGGCGAGGACGCCGGTGCAGCGCTCGTGGTCGACGGCGACCTGGCCGTTGACGACGACGAACGGGATGCCAGTCGGGAACTGGAAGGGGTCGTCGTAGGTGGCGTTGTCCATGATGCGGTCGGCGTCGAACACCACCAAGTCGGCGAACCAGTCCTTCTCGATGCGGCCGCGGCGGGTGAGGCCGAAGCGGCGGGCGGCGTTGTCGGTCATGCGCTGGACCATCCGCTCGAGGCTCATGATGTCGAACTGACGCCTGAGCCGGCCCAGGAAGCGGGGGAAGCAGCCGTATGCGCGCGGGTGGGGCATGCCGCCCAAGGGTATGGCGTCGCTGCCAACCATGTAGTCGTCGCGCGAAAGAAGCTCCACGCAGTCGCGGCTGACCTGCTGCCACAAGCGGACGCTGGCGGGAGGCGCGCCGCGGAAGCAGATGCGCAGCGATTCCTCCACCAGCAGATCGCAGAGCACTTCGCCCTTGGACTTGCAGCGGTCGTCGGCGACGTCCGGCAGGCTCATGCCGACGTATTGGGTGTTGACGGGCAGGTGGGAGAAGACCACATCGTCGAGCGAGCCGAAGTAGTCGTTGTCCAGGTAGTCGGCCAGACGCCTGCGCTCGGAGGAGTCGCGCAGCCGTCGAAGGACGGCGTCGGGCCCGCCCTCGTGGGCCTCGCTGGGCAGGAAGCTGAGCGGGTAGGTGCTGCCGGTGGGGTAGGGGTACAGCTCCAGGCTGCAGTCCACGCCCTCGGCCTTGGCCTTGTCGATAAGCTCCACGCGCTGGGCCACCTGGCCGGCGTTGGACGCCTGGGTGCGGTAGTGGGAGAAGTGGACCTTAATGCCGGAGCGGCGGCCGATCTCCAGCGCCTCGGGCACCTCGCCGCCGCCGAAGCCGCGGTCGGTGTTGACGTTGCGCAGGTGGGTCACGTAGACGCCGCCGAACTCGTTGGCGGCCTTGCACAGCTCGATCAGCTCGTCGGTGTCGCTCCAGGAGTTGGGGAAGTAGGACATGCCGGTGGCGAATCCGACCGCTCCCTGCTCCATGCCCTCCCTGACGAGGCGCTTGGCGTGCTCCATCGCGTCGCCGACGAGCGGCGCGTCCTCGAACCCGACCGCCTCCATGCGCACCGCGGCGTGGGCGACGCAGTAGGCGGTGTTGACGGACACCTTGTTGTCGTAGTGGGAGCGGAAGGCGGCGACGCTGCTGAAGTCCAGGTCGTCGGGCGGCTCTCCCAGGATGCCGGCGAGGTAGCTGCGGAGCATCTTGTAGTTATCGGGCGAGAGGGGCGCGTAGGAGAGGCCGTCCTGGCCCAGTATCTCGGTGGTGATGCCCTGGCGCAGTCCGTTGGCGTGTTGGGGGTCGAGGAGCAGCGCGCCTTCGGAGTGGGCGTGGGTGTCGATGAAGCCGGGGCAGACGACGAAGCCGGTGGCGTCGATGACGCGGGCGGCGTCCGCGGCGGACAGGTCGCCGATGGCGGTGATGGCGTCGCCGGACACGCCGACGTCGGCGCGGTAGCCGGGGGAGCCGGTGCCGTCGACAACGGCGCCGCCTGAGATGACGAGGTCGAACATAGGGGAGTCTCCTTGCGAGGTGGGTGGCGTCACGCAACGCCCCGGGGCGCAGCGGAGGCTATCAGCAGGCTCGATGGGGTGTCAAGGCGCGGGGGCTAGTCCTGGCTGGTGTATGAGTCCGGGCTGGCGAGGAACTTGTTGCGGCAGTCGAGGCTGCACAGGTAGTACCACGCGCCCTCGTGGAAGCGGCGGGTGCCCTTGGTCGGGTCCACCTCCGGCGCGCCGCCGGGCACGGTGCCCACGGGGCGGTTCATCTCGTCGGTGTCCAACTCGATTCCGCAGACCGGGTCGTAGACTATTGGCATGGTGTGCTCCTGTCTTCACCCGACCTCTATCCCAGCAGCTCGCTCGCCACGACTTCGAGGTGGTCGTCCGCGGTACCGAGCCTGAGGGCCATGCCCTGCATCTGGCGGGTGTACATTTGCAGGTCGAACTCCTGCATGAAGCCGACTCCGCCGTGCAATTGGTGAGCGGTGAGGGTTACGAACTGGCAGGCGCGGCTGCAGAAGGCCTTGGCGATGGCGATCTCGCGGCGCGCGGGCAGTCCCTGGTCTAGCCGCGAGACCGCCTCCTGGGCCGCGAGCGTCGCGCCGTCGCAGTTGATGGCCATGTCCGCGCAGTGGTGCTGCACGGCCTGGAGGGAGCCGATGGGGCGTCCGAACTGGACGCGCATTTTTACGTAATCGACCGTGCGCTCCAGCACCCTCTCGGCCATGCCCGCCATCTGCATGCACGTCAGCGCCGTGGCGGCGTCGAGCGCGCGTCGCAGGTGCGGCCAGGCGCCGCCGACCTCGCCGATGACGTTGGGGGCCGGCACGATGGCGTCGTCGAAGGTGACCTCGGACTGCTTGTCGCCCCCTATGGTGTCCAGCGGGGCGATGCTGACGCCGGGGTTCGTGCTGGGCACGAGAAACAGCGAGATGTCTTCGGCGCCGGGGCCGGTGCGGGCCGCGCACAGAATGAAGTCGGCGACGTTGGCGTACTCCACGAACAGCTTGACGCCGGACAGCACGTAGTGGTCGCCCCGGGCGCGCGCCTCGAGGCGGATGGCGTCGGGCGCGTACCTGCCGGACTCCTCCAGCAGCGCGAGGCAGAGCAGCGCCTGCCCCTGCGCGACGGCGGGGATGAGGCCGCGGCGCTGGTCGTCGGTTCCGGCGTAGAGCAGGGCCAGGCCGCCCAGGGCCACGGTGGCGAAGTAGGGGCCGGTGTACAGCCCGCGGCCCATCTCGTCGAAGATGACGCCCAAGTCCGTCAAGCCGCCGCCCGCGCCGCCGTACTCCTCGGGAAACCCGGCGTTCACGAGGCCGGTTTCGACCATCTTGCGCCAGACTTCGGGCGAATGGCCGCGCTCGTCCTGCTCCATCTCACGCGCGAGACCTGGGGGAAACTCGCGCTCCAGCAGGTCGCCGGCGAGGCGTTTGAGCATCTGTTGGGCTTCGGTGAGGGCGAGGTCCATATGGTGTCCCTAGCGGGGGAGGCCGAGGCCGCGCTGGGCGATGATGTTGCGCTGAATCTCGTTGGTGCCGGCGCCGAAGCGCATGAGCGGGGTCTGGCGGTACATACGCTCGAACCTGCCGTGCAGGTAGGCCCACCGGGAGCCGCTCTTGAGCTGACCGCGTGGACCCATGATTTCGAGCGCAACGGCGGACATGCGCTGCGCCAGCTCCGAGGACCAGACCTTGGCTATCGACGCCTCCTTGGTGGGCACCAGGTCGTTTTCGATCATCCAGGCGTTTCTGTAGGAGAACAGCCTGAGCACGTCCACTTCCACCGCGAGCTCGGCGAGACGGCGGCGCACGACGGGGTCTTCGGCCAGGGTGGAGCCGTTGCGGCTGGTGTCGCGGGCGAACTGCGCGAGCTCGTCGAGGCTGCGCTGGAGTGGGCTGATCGGGGCGACGGCGGCGCGCTCGTAGTCCAGGGCCATCGCGACAACGTAGAATCCGCGGTTCTCCTCGCCCACAAGGTTGTCGCGCGGTATGCGCACGTCCTCGAAGAAGACCTCGTTCGTTCGCCCGTCGCCCATCGTCCACAGCGGGCGTATGGTGATGCCGGGCGAGTCGAGGGGCACGATCATCAGCGAGACGCCGCGGTGCTTGGGCTCGTTGGGGTCGGTGCGCGCGGCGAGCCAGATGTGCGTCGAGTAGTGGGCGGCGGAGGTGTAGATCTTCTGTCCGTTGATGACGTAGTCGTCGCCGTCCGCGACGGCCCTCGTCTGGAGGGAGCCCAGGTCGGTGCCGGCGGAAGGCTCGGAGTAGCCGAGGGCGAACTCGTACTCGCCACTGAGAATGCCGCCCAGGTACTGTTGGCGCTGCTCCTCGGTGCCCGCGCGGAACAGCGTCGGGCCGACGGAGGTGAGGCTCAGGCCGCCGTAGGGCAGCCCGTGGTAGCCGAGCTCCTCGGTGAGGATGAACTGGTGCAGCAGGGACTTGCCGCCGCCGCCGTATTCCTCGGGCCAGCTTATGCCGAGCAGCCCCTTTTGGCCCAGGAGGCGCTTGAACTCACGCCCGGCCTCGGACGCCGAGCCGTCCGCCGCAGCCTGGATCTCGGCGATCAACTCGGCGGGGACCTCGTCGCGGATGAACGCGCGCACGTGCTCTCGGAACTGCTCCTGCTCGGGGGTGAATCGAAAGTCCATCGCGTATCCCGCTCCACGTACTAGCCCGGGCCGCCCGATGCCGGGAGGCTATCAGCAGGCGCGAAGGGGTGTCAAGGCTGAGTCGGCGCCGGACCTTGAAGCCGGAGCGGCTCTACCTCCGGCTTGCCCTTTTGCGCCCCACGGATTAACCTTTTCTTGTAGAAGCAACGCTTTCGCGGCGAACGATTTCCGCCGTTTCGCCGCAGAGTCATGCCCCTTTTGGAGTCGCACTGCTCATGTGGGTGTACATTGCCCGGCGCCTGATATGGCTCCCCGTTCTGCTGCTCGCGGTGTCGCTTGTGACGTTCGCGCTGGGCAGGTTCGGGCCGGGCGATCCGGTGCAGGTGATTCTGGGCGCGCGGTACGAGGAGGAGACGGCGGACCGGCTGCGCGAACAACTCGGTCTTAATCGCCCGTTCTTCGTGCAGTACGGCGACTACGTGTGGAAGGCCGTTCGCGGCGACCTGGGGGAGAGCATACGCTTTAGGGGCCGCCCGGTGAGCGAGCTTCTGGGCGCGAAGATATGGGTGTCGTTCCAGGTCAGCATCGCGGCGCTGATAGTCAGCGTGGGCCTGGGTCTGCCACTCGGATTCTGGGTCGCCCACAAGCAGGGGCGCTGGGAAGACCCGACGACGGTGAGCCTTTCGCTCGTGCTGATGTCCATTCCCATCATGGTGACCATCCCGTTCATGCTGTGGGCGTTCTGCCTGAAGCTGAGCTGGCTGCCGTGCTCGGGCTGGGGCGGGTTCTGGGACGTGCGAATCATCATCCCGGCCATCACCATGGGCATACCGGGCGTGGCGGGCCTAGCGCGGCTGATGCGGGCCAGCACGCTGGACGTGATGGGGCAGGACTTCATACGCACGGCGCGGGCGAAGGGCCTGTCGGAGGTGGTGGTGGACGCGCGCCACGTGCTCAAAAACTCGCTCATTCCGATCGTCACTGTGATTTCCCTGTCGCTGCCGGGTCTGCTGAGCACCGGCATCATCACCGAGCGCATCCTGGGTATTCCGGGCATGGGCAACCTGGCGATCGACGCCATCTTCAACAGGGACTACCCGGTAATCATGGCCATAACGCTGATAGGCGCGACGGCGTTCGTTCTGGCCAACCTTGTGGCCGATATCGTGTATACGCTGATAGATCCCAGGATTCGTTACAGCTAGCGGAGCGGAGGCGCGCCGCGATTGGGAGGACGGGTACGGTTTGGCAACGGGTGAACTGAGCCTCGAGCGGGAACTGAGGCGTCCCACCAGGGGACACCTTTCGCTGGCGTGGGCACGCCTGGTCCGCAAGCGCATCGCGCTGGCGTGCATGGCGGCGCTCGCCTTCGTCTATCTGCTGGGGATAGGCGCGCCGGTCGTCTCCTATTTCGCGCCCTACGGCTACACGGAGCAGGACTACACCGCGATACGCAAGCCACCGAGCCCGTCCCACTGGGCCGGCACCGACCTGAAAGGCCGAGACGTGCTGATGCGCGTGGTGTGGGCGGTGCAGACGACGGTGATCATCACGGTGGTGGTCGTGGCCACGGGCGGGATAGCCCTAGGGGTTACGCTCGGGTTGGTGGCCGGATACCTGGGGCGGCGCGTGGACTCCCTGATCATGCGCACGGGCGAGCTGTTCAGCGCCTTCCCCGACATCCTGCTGATTATTCTGATAGCCGCGACGCTGGGCGGCCGCATCCGGGACATGGTGTGGTGGATCGAGGACAACACGTTCCTGGACGGGCTGGCGAGGAGCGGCGCGGCGGACTACCTGGTGATATCGGTCGCGCTGGTGTCGTTCGGGTGGATAGGCATGGCGCGGCTGGTGCGGGGCCAGGTGCTGTTTCTCAAGGAGTCGCAGTTCGTGGACGCGGCGCGCGCGGCGGGCACTTCGACGCCCCGCATCCTTTTCGTCCACATATTGCCCAACGCCATCAGTCCTATCGTGGTGACGGTGAGCATGTCCATGGGGGCGCTGGTGGGCGCGGAGATCATCCTGAGCTGGCTGGGGCTTGGAGTTCAGCCGCCCAAGCCCAGCCTGGGCACGATGCTGCTGGAGGCGGGCTCGCTGAGCGCGCTGCGAGAGGTGCCGTGGATGCTGCTGGCGCCGGGCGTGGCGGCGTGGACCATAGTGCTGGCGTGGAACCTGCTGGGCGACTCGCTCAACGACGTGCTGAACCCGCGCACGCGGTGAAGGGATCGCACACCCATCCTAACCTTCCCTCTGCGAGGGGGAAGGGACTGTCTCCCCTCACTTCATTCCTCTCCCACGCCGGGGAGAGGAGGCCAGCGGAGCCCACTGTCTTGGCTAGCCGGTGACGTAGCCGTTTTTGGTATCCCAGGCTGTTGCGGATGGGTCGCGGTTGTTGGGGTCGCCGTAGCCGCCTCCGCCGGCGGACAGGCACAGGATGACGTCGCCGGGTCTGACTATCACGCCCGTCTCCTTGGAGCCGAGGACGCGCTCACTGCCGTTGGAGATTATGCTGTAGACGTGGGGCAGGCCGGGGTCGCCGCCGAAGAGGCCGAACGGCGGGTTGACGGTGCCGTCGCCCGCGGTGTTGAGGCGGGCGTCGCCCGCTCCCTCGTACACCATCTCGCAGACCGCGCCGAGGCCGCCGCGCATCGCTCCGTCGCCGGCGGAGCCGGGCCGCAGCTCGTGGCGGCGCACGAACAGCGGAAAGCGCTCCTCGGTCACCTCGACGCTGGGCGAGCGAATGCCGCCGGCTACGTTCACCTCGCCCACGTTGGGCCAGCCGTCGTGCGCTTGAGATGCTCCTCCGCCGCCGCGCGCCATGAAGAAGTGCCAGATGAAGGCACGGTCTGTGCGCGGGTCGACGCCGGTGATGGCAAACCTGAGCCTTCGCGAGAAGCCGGCGTTCACGGCGTGGGGGACGGCTGGGGCGAGGGCCTTGAACACGGCCTCGACGATCTCCTCGGCGCAGTGGTTGGTGCTCATGCACACGGGCGCGGGAGGGTTGGCGTTGACCACCAGTCCCCTGGGGGCGGTGACGGTGACGGGGCGCATCGAGCCTTCGTTCTTCGCCACGTCCGAGGGGGCCATGTACATGATGGCGGCGTGGGTCAGCGAGCGGGTGTTGGCGTAGGCGCTGTTTATGAAGCCGGTCACCTGCGGGGCGGACTCGCCCAGGTCGATGTCCATCGACGACCCTTCTATGGTGACGGTCGCGCGTATGGGCACCATCTTGGAATCGAAGCCGTCGTCGTCGACGAGCGACTCGCCCTTGTACACGCCGTCGGGCCACTCGGAGATGAACTGGCGCACCTGCCGCTCGGTGGCGTTGAGAATCTCGGCGATGATGCCCTTCAGCGCGTCCGGTTCGTAGATTCGCAGCAGCTCGCCAA
This sequence comes from Dehalococcoidia bacterium, assembly GCA_034421955.1. Classification (GTDB taxonomy): domain Bacteria; phylum Chloroflexota; class Dehalococcoidia; order Lucifugimonadales; family CATOSD01; genus CATOSD01. The sequence continues at coordinate 25,751 of DAOUJZ010000056.1, forward strand.
TGCGGCGGGCCGCGATGTCCACCGAGCCGATCTGCGCGTTCAGGTCGCCCAGGAAGTTCTCGGGATGGCGCACATTGGCGGACAGCATCTGAAGCAGGTCGCGCCGCGGCTCGCCCCGGTCGTGAATGCGGAGTGGCGGAATGCGCAGACCCTCGTGGTAGATCTCGCTGGCCGAGGGGTTGTACCCGCCGTGGGTCGCGCCGCCCACGTCGCTGTGGTGCGCCCGGTTGACCGAATAGAAAAGCAGCTCGCCGTCGTGGAAGATGGGCCGGATCACGGTAATGTCAGGAAGGTGGCTGCCGCCGAAGTAGGGGTCGTTGAGCGCGAACAGGTCGCCCGGCGATATGTCGTCGCCGAAGTAGTCGCGCACCGCGGCGCCGGCGATGGGCAGCGCGCTGATGTGCACCGGAATGCCCTCGCCCTGCGCGACGAGCTGGCAGTCGGCGTCCAGTATCGCCGTCGAGAAGTCGCGGCTGGAGTTGAGAATCTGCGACATGGAGGTGCGCAGCATCACCTCCATCATCTCCATCGCGATGGACTCGAGGCGGTTTTCTACGACCGCGAGCGTAACAGGGTCGGGCGCGTCAGGGGTCGCATGCAACTGTTCTCTTGCCTGGCTGGCGGCAACGCGCAAGGCTACACCGCCGAAACGGTCGAGCGAGGCGGTGTCCCCTTCGTCCACCAGCACGGTCGTAAAGTCGGACTCGAGGATGGCGGGCCCCTCGATTTCGACGTCCGGGCTAAGCTCGCCGATCGAGTACGCCGGGACGTTGCGCCACGCGCCGAGGTACACGCGGCGGCGGCCCTTCGGCACCGCCGTGCCGTCCCCGGTCATATGCGCGGAGAGGTCCGCCTTGGGCAGGCGGCCAAGCGCCGACACGCGAAGGGTCACGAGTCTTATCTCCTGGTCGGACTGGCGGTAGGAATACAGTTCCTCGTAGCGGCGATGGAAGTTCGCCGCCCACTCGCGCAGCAGCTCTTCACGGGGTAGCGACAGGTCCGGGACGGGAACGTTCACCTCGTATATCTGGTCGAGGTAGCGCATGTCGGCGGACACCGCGATGGTCGTGTCCTCGTCGCTCACACCCTGCGCACGGAGCCTGTCGCGGCCCTGCTCCTCCAACCGCCCCACAATGGCGCGCACGGCGTCCAGGTCGATGCCGTCGAGGCTGGCCGGGTGCGAGAGAGACGAGTCGTACTGGAGGTCGGTGGACAGCATACCGAGCGCCGAGAGCACCGGCGCCGCCGCGGGCACGTACACCTTCTCGATCTGGAGCTCGCGGGCCACCGCGCTCACGTGCAGTCCGGACGCGCCGCCAAAGGCGAGAATGGCGAAGTCGCGCGGGTCGACGCCTCTCTTTACGGACATCAGCCGTATGCCCTCGGCCATGGTGGTGGAGACGACGCGGTGAACTCCGAGGGCGGCCTCCAGCGTGCCGATTCCGAGCGGGTGGGCGACCCGTTCCCCGAGCGCCTGTTCCGCTTTCGCGAGGTCTAGCGTCTCGCGCCCGCCGAGAAAACTATCGGAGTCCAGGTAGCCCAGCACCAGGTTGGCGTCGGTCACGGTCGGCTCGTCGCCCCCGCGGCCGTAGCACACCGGGCCGGGGTCGGCACCGGCGCTGTCGGGGCCGACGCGCAGGATGCCGCCGGCGTCTACGCGGGCGATGCTGCCCCCGCCGGCGCCGAGCGTCTGGATGTCTATGGCGGGCACGGCTATCTTCCATCCGGCCTCGAACTTCTCGTTGGTGAGATGGGGAGAGCCGTTTTCGATGAGGGAGATGTCCGCGCTTGTGCCGCCCATGTCGAAGCCGATGATCTTCGATTCGCCCAGGCCCTCGCCGTACCGCGCCGCGCCGCTCACGCCGCCTGCCGGGCCGGAGAGGATCGCGCCGACGGCGAGTCGGCTGGAGTCCTCGATGGAGGCCACGCCGCCGTTGGACTGCATAATGAGGATGTCGTTCACCCGGCTGAACGCGCTGAGTCGCTCTCTCAGGCGCAGCAGATACTCGCCGAGGACAGGGCCGACGTAGGAGTTGATAACGGTCGCGCTGAGCCGGTCGAATTCCTTGATCTGCGGGATAACCTCGTGGGACAGCGAGAGATAGGCTCCGGGGAATTTCTCTCGAATGCGTTCGGCGGCGCGGCGTTCGTGTTCGGGATTCAGGTACGAGAAGAGGAAACAGACTGCCAGGGCATCGACGCCCTCGTCGGCGAGCGTGTCCAGCGCGTCAGCCAGCGCCGCCTCGTCGAGGGGCTGTTCCTCCGCGCCGTCTGCCCGCACGCGCTCCGGCACGCCGAGCCGCAGGTAGCGCGGCACCAGCGGCTGCACCGGCTCCATGCGCAGGTTGTACCGGTCCTCCTTCAACCCCTCGCGCATCTCGAGCAGGTCCCGAAAGCCGTCGGTGGTGATGAGGCCGACTCGCGAGCCTTTGCGTTCCACCAGCGTGTTGGTGGCGACGGTGGTGCCGTGTATCAGCATTTCGGTTTGGGCGAGCAGCTCTTCTATCGACAGGCCGTGGGCGGCGGCGGCCTCCCGGAGGCCGCGCAGCACGCCTTCGGACGGGTCTGGAGGTGTGGACGCGGTCTTGAACTGGCGGGGAGGCCGTCCGTCCTGTGTTACCACGAAATCGGTGAAGGTGCCGCCAACGTCGATGCCTATGCGGAACATGTGCGCTCCTTGAGGGGTGCTCTGGGGGTGGTTGTCGGCTGCCGTCCACCAGCCCGGCGCGGCCAGCGGACGGCGCTAGTATACCACTTCCGGGCCGCGGCCCCGCGCATTGGCAACGCCGCGTACGATGCGCTCGATTGACGCGTGAACCAACCGAGATTTACAATCTGAGCGTCGACTGAGACAGGAGGTACGCATGTCTGAACAGGAGCGCAGGTGGGAATACGCCGTGGTGGAAGTCGGGCAGGCGTCGCCCGAGACCCAGGTGGAGGTCACGAGCGAGTTGATCGCGGCCTACGCCAGCGCCGTTCGCAACGATAACCCGGCGTACAGCGCGGACGACCGGACCGTCCCCGCCCATGCGATGCCGTCCACCATCTTCCGCGTCGCGCCGCTGCGCCGCGGCGACATCGCGGCCAATAACGGGTTCGTGGCGCAGGAGCACGCGAAAGCGAACCCCTTCCAGACGCCGTTCGCCAAGTGCGAGGTGCGGTGGTTCGCGCCGATGCGCGAGGGGGACACGATCACGAGCTTCGGGCATGTGGTCGACAAGTACGAGCGGCGGGGCAACAAGTTCGTCACCATACGCGTCGAGGCGAGCAACCAGGCGGGAGACAAGGTGGCGGAGTACGACTACACGTGCATATTCCAGTACGCCCAGGGGCAGAAGAGGCCGGACTAGAGGCGCGAAACGTCATTCACCCTCACCTCAATCCTCTCCCATCGAGGGAGAGGAGGCGCAAAAGGAGGCTACACCAGATGGCCACAACCGCAGGAAAGCTCACATTCGATAACATCGCGGAGGGCGACGCATTGACGCCGTTCACGATCAGCGAGACGCAGGAGACCATCGACGGCGCCCGGCTGTCCGAGGGCGAGGACATGGAGGCGCCGCGCAACATCCACACGGACCCCGAATTCGCCAAGGAGGGTATGTTCGGCGGCACGCTGAATGCGGGCGTCACCACGATGGCGTACCTGAACCAGATGCTGGAGCGCTGGCTGCCCAACGGATCGCTGTACGGCAACGGCCGGCTGCTGTTCAAGGCGATTGAGCCGTTCCGGCCCGGAGACACTGTTGAGTTCACCGGTACCGTGACCGGCAAGCGCGTGGAAGGCGGTCTGAGGCTGGTGGACTGCGAGATCAAGGGGTTCAACCAGCGCGGCAAGCTGATCGGTGTCGCCGAGGCGACGCTGGCGGTCGGCGAATGAGCATGGACAACTCCGACGTCGTAATCCGCACCCAGGCACTCACCAAGCACTACGGCAGCGTGGCCGCCGTGGTGGACGCGGACATGGAGGTGCGGCGCGGCGAGGTGTTCGGGTACCTCGGGCCCAACGGCGCGGGCAAGACCACGACGATACGAATGCTACTGGACCACATACGCCCCACCAGCGGCTCGGCCACGGTGTTCGGCATGGACACCCGCGCTGAGAGCGTGAGCATCAAGCAGAGGCTGGGCTACCTTCCGGGCGAGTTCTCGCTGTACGACAGCATGACCGGCGACGAGGTGCTCAACTACATGGCCAACCTGCGCGGCGGCGTGGACTGGGACTATACGCGCGACATCGCCGGCCGCCTGGACGCCAACCTGGACCGGAAGTTTTCGCAGCTATCTCGCGGCAACAAGCAGAAGGTGGGGCTGATACAGGCATTTATGCACAAGCCGGAACTGGTTGTGCTGGATGAGCCGACCGGCGGACTGGACCCGCTGGTGCAGCAGGCCTTCTACGAGATGATCGACGAGGTGAAGGCCGAGGGCCGCACGGTCTTCTTCTCATCGCACAACCTGCCGGAGGTTGAGCGCGTGTGCGACCGCGTCGCCTTCATCAGGGGCGGTCGGTTGATAGCCACGGAGGACGTTTCCGACATCGTGCAGAAGGCGTTCCACAGGTTCGAGGCCCACTTGGCCGACGACTTCACGGCGGAGGAGTTCGAGTCACTGCCAAGCGTTTCCGCGGTCGCCGTGAGCGGCGACACCGTGACTTTCGACGTCGTCGGCAGCCCGGACGCCGTGGTGAAGACGCTGGCGCGCCACGAGGTGACCAAGCTGTTCACCCACGAATCGGCGCTGGAGGACATCTTCCTGGCCTACTACAGCGAGGACGAGCAGGATGCTTAGCAACATCTTCCTGAAGTCGCTCCGCGACCAGCGACGTCCCATGTTCTGGTGGGAAGTCGGCATCATCATAGTGTCGCTGATTACGTGCGCCACCTATCCGAGCTTCAAGGGAAACACGCAGCTCGACGACATCATGGGCGATTCGGAGTTTCTGAAGGCACTGGCCGGTGGGTTCGAGAGCCTGAGCTCCGGCGAGGGCTTCATCAACACGCAACTGCTGGCGGTGTTCCTGCCCGTGCTGGTGATGATATTCGTCATACGTCTGGGGACGAACACGATTGCGGGGGAGGAGCGGGACGCAACCATAGACATCCTCCTGGCGAACCCCATCAGCCGACTTTCGGCGCTGGCGCAGAAGTTCGGCGCGCTCGCCGTGTCCAGCCTGGCGCTCGTTGGCGCGGTGTGGGTGTCGCTGCTCATAGGATCGGTGGCATTCGACATGGGGCTCGACTTCTGGAGGGTTACCCAGGCGTGCGTCTCGCTGGCGCTGTTCGGCTGGACGTTCGGCGCGCTTGCGCTGGCGGTGGGCTGCGCGACGGGGAGGACCGGCACGACGTTCGCCGTAACGAGCGCGGTGGGCGTGGCGGCTTACCTGGCGCACACGTTTGCGCCGCTTGTGGACGCGCTGGAGCCGCTGAAGTACCTGTCGCTGTTCTACTACTACATCGCCGTGGACCCGCTCACGAATGGAATCAGCATCGCCCACGCGCTGGTGCTCGCGGCCGTGACGGCTGTGCTGTTTGGAGTTGCGGCGTACACCTTCGAGCGCCGCGACCTGGCGATCTAAGGACTGTTGCCTGAGAAGGGCGATCGAATGACCCAACACGACAGAATCTCCGGCGTTATCCGCGAGTACGACTCGCAGGGCTACCACCGCACGGGCACCGCCGCCGACGTGGAGTCCGCCCGATGGCTGGCGGATTGCGCCCGCTCGTACGCCCCGGACGTCGAGCTGGAGGAGGTGCCGCTGGACCGCCTGGTGCTCGGCGCGTGCCGCATCGAGGTCGGCGGCCGCCACGTGCGGGGCCTGCCGCTGTTCGACGGGGGTCTGACCGGCACGGGAGGCGTCGAGGGCAGGCTGGAGCCGGTCGGCTCGGACGCGGAGATCGGCCTGCTGGAGGTGGGCGCGGGCGAGTTTCAGGACGACTTCGACGCCGAGCGCGCGAATCCGCGCCACGAGGCCTACGTGGTGGTGACCCAGGGCGGCAGCGCCGGCCTCGCCTGCCGCAACGCGCCGCGCTTTCTTACGCCCTTCGGCCCGCCCGTGCTCCAGGTCAGCGACGAGGCGGCGGCATGGTTGCACGAGGGCGCGCGTGACGGAACGCGGGCGAGGTTGCTGGCGTGCGCGACGCGCAGCCCCGCGGTGTCGTACAACGTGGTGGCGTCGCTGCCGGGCCGGGACTCATCGCTATCTCCGCTGGTGGTGATGACGCCTCGCAGCGGGTGGTGGCAGTGCGCCGCCGAGCGGGGCGGCGGCATCGCGGGCTGGCTGGAAGTTATGCGCCGGCTGTCCGAGTCGGACCGGGCCAGGGACGTCACGTTCGTGGCGACTACCGGTCACGAGCTGGGCCTGCTGGGCGTCCACAAGTTTCTGGAGAAGAGGGGCAGCCTGGTGGAAGGCGCGGAGGCGTGGATGCACTTCGGAGCGTCCATCGGCGCGGCCGAGGACGCGGGTGTGCGCCTGGGCGCCGGAGACGCGGCGTTGGCCAGCGCGGCGCAGAAGGCGCTGAAACGCCGGGGCGCGCCGGATACGCCGACCGCGGGCGAGGGCGAGATGGTCGGCGCCGAGTCGAACGTTGTTCACGCCCTGGGCGCGCGCTGCGTGGCGATGGCGGGCGGCCACGCGTTCTTCCACATGCGCAGCGACCGCTGGCCGGGCGCGGTGGACGTCGGCGCCGTGGCGGCCTACGCCAGCGCATTCGCTGACGTTGCGGTGGAGATAGCCTGCTGACGAATCCGTAGAATGGCCCGGCGCGTACGCTCGCCGATGGGTCGCCGAAACTGAACGAATGGAGAGAGAATTGCCGATACGACCGACCCTCCTGGACATAATGGAAGCAAGGGCGAGAGTCGCACCCTACGTGTCCCGCACTCCGCTGCACCGCTACCTTTCCCTGGACAAGCTGCTGGGCGCCGAAGTGTACGTCAAGCACGAGAACCACCAGCGGCTGGGCGCGTTCAAGATGCGCGGCGGCTTCAACCTCATCTCGCAGCTAAGCGAGGAGGACCGGCGGCGCGGCGTCATTACGGCGTCCACCGGCAACCACGGACAGTCCGTCGCCTACGCCTCGAGCGTGTTCGGGGTCAAGGCGGTCATCGTGGTGCCGGAGGGAGCCAACCCGGACAAGGTGGAGTCGATACGAAACCTCGGGGCGGAGATCGTGTTCCACGGCAGGGACTTCGACGAGTCGCGGGGGTACGTGGAGCGGGCCTCCAGGGAGGAAGGGTACCGCTACATCCACTCGGCCAACGAGCCCGCGCTCATCGCTGGTGTGGGCACGTACGGCCTGGAGATCATGGAGGACCTGCCCGACGTGGACACGATCATCGTGCCGGTTGGCGGCGGCAGCGGCGCGTGTGGTGTCTGCATCTCCGCGAAGGGAGTGAACCCGGGCGTGGAGGTGATCGGCGTGCAGGCGGCGGATGCCCCGGCAGCCTACCTGTCCTGGAAGGAAGGCCGCATCGTCGAGTCGGAAAATAGCACGGTGGCCGAGGGTCTGGCGACGCGGCTGGGGTTCGAGCTGACGCAGGAGATCCTGCGCGACCTACTGGACGACTTCGTGCTGGTAAGCGATGCCGAGATGAATGAGGCCATTGTGCTTCACCTCCAGCACACGCACAACCTGATCGAGCACGCGGGGGCGGCCTCGCTGGCGGCGGCGGTGAAGATGCGCGACCGGCTGGCCGGAAAGAAGGTGGTGCTGGTGGCGAGCGGCGGGAACGTTACGCTGGCGGGCCTGCGGGAGGCGCTCCAACAGGGGGACTCAGGCTAGGCGGCGCGTTTATCGCGTAGCGGTAGATACGGGCTACGCCGTTCCCTGCCCCGATTCGAGCATCCTGATCCGCGAGTCCAGCTCGCTGAGGTTGGCGTACTCCTCTCGCAGGATGAAGAAGCACCGCTGGAGATACAGGTGCGCCAGCTCGGCGTTGGCGTTGCCGGCGATCTTGGCCACCTCGAGCAGGCGCGGGATCTGGTGGTTGTCCGGCAGTAGCCTGGACAGTGTCAGGATGTCGGATTCGGTCTCCCTCACCATCACCTCTTCGCCGCCCTCCACGGCGTAGCGCAGCCTGCCAACCAGCTTCGTGAGCTCGCTCAGCTTGTCGCCGTCGTTCATCAGGCTGTACATCACCTCGTTGATGCCGAAGCCCTCGGGGTCCTCGAGCGCCTCCACTTCCTCAACTTCCTGGTCGAGGCAGGCGCAGGCGTCGGTGTACTGCTGCAGGGCATCGCTCACGGTCGACATGGCGGTGACGACGTCCGATGGGTCGATGGCGCCGCCCAGGATGACGTCGTCCCCACGCTCGGCCGCCAACTCGGTCAGTTGATCGTAGCTCTCGATCTTCTCGGGGAAGGGAGGGAAGGCGAAGGCTGACAGGTCGTGGTCCGCGGCGTCGCCGAGCTGGCCCATCAGGAAGGGCGGCACGTACTTGGCGAGGTCAATGGAGATGGGTAGCACCACGAGGTAAGTCGCCCAAACTTCGCCGGGGCCGGCGGAATTCTCGAACACCAGAAAGGCGTGGCCTCTGGGTGTTTGCGGGTTGCCTTTTTCGAATGTCAGGTCCATAAATTCCGCGCAACCTCTCGGCTGGTATTTGGGCACCCCGACATTATACGGCAATCACAGGTAGTTTTGGGCGCTGTCGGGAGCCGTCTGCGCGCATGACCGCCATTCAAAAAAGCGGCTGAACACCTCATTGCCCAGCATTCGTCCGCGTTGCGTCAGCCGCAACCGGCCTGCGCCGCCAGTCAGCAGGCCCAGCTCGGTCAGCTCGGCCACGGTTTCGCCATATGCGCTCTGGGGACTCTGGCCGAACCTGCGCTCGAACTCGGCGTCTTCCACGCCGCAGTCCAGCCGCAGCCCCATCATGAGCGTCTCGGCCATTGCCAGCCTGCGGTCTATCGTCTCCACCTCGCTCACCACGGGCATCGACTCTAAGGCGGCACTGTCCAGGCGGGCTGGCCGCCAGGCCTCGGCGGCCTCGGCGCTCAGCCTGCGCACGTACTCGCGGGGCGAGCGGATGTTGGAGAAGCGGCACGAGGCGTAGTGGGAGTGCACGCCCGGCCCGACGCCGATGTACGGACGGTTGAGCCAGTACGCCAGGTTGTGGGCGCTCTGGCGGCCCTCGACGGCCCAGTTGGAGATTTCGTAGTGGCGGTAGTCCAGCCGCGCCATTGTCTCCTGGGCCAGCAGATACATGTCGGCGGCGAGGTCGGCGTCCGGGTCGGGGAGGACGCCGTCGTCGACCCAGCGCTGCATTGGCGTGCCGTCCTCCAGCGTCAGGCAGTACATCGACACGTGCGGCGGCGCGAGCTCGCCGGTGCGCTCCAGCGTGCCCCGCCACTGGTCCAGCGTCTGCCGCGGCAGCCCGTACATCAGGTCGATGCTCACGTTGTCGAAGCCGGCGGCTACGGCGAGGGCGTAGGCATCCGCGGCCTGCTGCGCCGAGTGCCTGCGTCCGAGCATCGACAGCAGCCCGTCGTCGAAGCTCTGCACGCCGATGCTCAGCCGGTTTACGCCGGAGCGGAGATAGGCGGCGAGCTTGGACTCGCACAGGTCGCCCGGATTGGACTCAAGGGTGATTTCGGCGTCTGGGCAGACCTCGAACTCGCGGCTCACCGCGTCCATCACCTGCTCGATGCGCTGGGCGGGCAGGTAGGATGGCGTCCCGCCTCCGATGAACACGCTGGACAGCGCCGGGCGACCCAGGACGCGGCCCCACATGGCGATTTCGCGGCAAAGGGCGTCGCAGTAAGACGGGATGAGCGGCTCGATGGCGGTGTAGGTGTTGAAGTCGCAGTAGGGGCACTTGGTCTCGCAGAAGGGGATGTGGACGTAGAGGGCGAGCGGGAATTCGGGAGACTGACCCGGGGACGTGTCGGACCGCTGGCGTTCAGACATTGCTCAGGAAGTGTATCACGTCGCCGTCCCGCACCCCGTAGTCGCGGCCCTGCTGTCGCAGCAGACCCTGCCGGCGGCTCTCGGCGTAGCCGCCGCAGCGGGTGAAGTCGTCGAAGCCCACCACCTCTGCGCGGATGAACCCCGCCTCGAAGTCGGAGTGTATCTTGCCTGCGGCCCTGGACGCGGGCATTCCCCTGTCCACCGGCCAGGCCCGCAGCTCCCGCTGGTTGCCGGTGAAGAAGGTGACCAGGTCCAGCGCCTCGTACACAAGGCTGATAACGGTCTGGAGCGCCGGCTCCGGGGCGTCCATCATCTCGCGGAACTCGGACTCGTCCTCCGGCTCCATCTGGGCCAGCTCCATTTCGAGCCTGCCCCTGAGCGTAGCGGCGAGCAGGTTCGGCCAATCGAGGCCGTCGTTCAGGTTGCTTTCCAGCGATGCCAGGTCGTCCGGCGCAGCGTCCTCCGATGCGTTGGCGGCAACGATGCAGGGCTTGGCGGTGAGGAATCGGTAGCCCGCGATGGCCGGGGCGTCGGACCCCGACAATCGCTGGCTGCCAACCGCCGTGCCGGACTCCAGCCCCGCCTTCAGCCGCGCCATCAGTTCCAGCCCGCCGTTTATCTCAGCGCGCTCGGCCGCCCTCGCGCCCTTGAGTCCCGCCTTCAGGCGCTCGATGCGGCGGTCGACTATCTCCAGGTCCGAGAACACAAGCTCGTAGAGCATCGCCTCGGCGTCGCGGACGGGGTCCACGCTGCCCGCGGGGTGCGGCACGGAGGGATCGTCGAAAGCGCGGGCGACGAGCAGCAGAGCGTCGACGGCCTGGAGGTCGTTGAGGAACTGTCCGCCGATGCCGCGCGTCTCTCCGAAGCCGTCAGGGGCGGGCGGCAGGTCTACGAAGGACAACTCGGACTGGACCACTCGCCGGGAGCCGAATAGCTCGGCCAGCGCGTCCAGTCGGGGGTCGGGCACCTTCACCACGCCAATGCTGGGCCTGGCTCTCCCGTCAGTCTGGGGGATGCTGCCCACGAGGGCTGAGAACACGGTAGTCTTGCCGCTTGCTGGCAGACCCACGATGCCGACTTGCATAGGGAACCCGGAATCTCCGCCGCGGGCCTAGTTGTCGTCGACGCGGCGGTAGTCGCCGTCGATCACGTCGCCGCCACGGTCGGGCTTGTCGCCGCCCGAGTTGGGCGGGGTCGGCGAGTTCAGGCCCCGCAGGTGCTCCCACATGACCTCTCCCGGCACCATGCCCAGGAACATCACCGACGAGAGCAGCAGCGCCAGCACGTCGTCTATCCACCCGTGCAGTGGTATTATGTCGGGCACGAGGTCGAACGGGGAGAGGATGTAGACGGCGGTCCCCACAACGAGCAGCTTGGCGCGCAGCGGAACGCGGCTGTCCCGCAGCAGCCGGCCAAGCAGCCGGGGGATGCCGGACCACGACAGCAGCATCAGCAGCGCTCTGCCCAAGATCGCCTCGCTTTCATCCGGTGGGTATGGGGCCATTCTAGCATACGCCACGCTTTCTGGAGTACCGGCGCTTGATTTACGTGCTGTACGGTGACGACGAGTTCTCGGTGCGCGAGGAGTTGGCCGCACTGAGGGAGCGCGTCACGCCGGAGGAGATGCGCGAGTCGAACGTGACGGCGCTGCTTGGCGCGGAGGCGAGTTTCGACCAACTGGCCCAGGCCTGCTACGCCGTGCCCTTCATGGCGAACAAGCGGCTGGTGTCCGTCGATGGGCTGCTGGGCCGGTTCGAGCCGAGGCGGGGCGGCGGCACGCGCGGCAGGGGCGGTCGCGCTTCGCTGGGCGAGTGGGAGGGCTTGGATGGTCTGCTTCCCGCCGTCCCACCGACCACCGACCTCGTCTTCGTCGACGGTCCGCTCACGGAGCGCAATCCTCTTTTCGCCAAGGTACGGGAGCACGCCACGCTGCGCGGCTTTCGCACGCCGAGGGGCGATGGGTTGCGCCGGTGGATACTGGACCGTGCGGCGGCGCAGGGCATGGCCATCACGCCGGACGCGGCGGCCGAGCTTGCCGACGCGGTGGGCGGCAACCTGCGGGTGCTCGCCAGCGAACTGGACAAGCTGGCCGTCTATCGCTGGCGCGAAACGGTGAGCCGCGACGATGTGCGGCGGGCGGTGGTGTACGCCAGGGACGCGAACATCTTCCAGACCGTGGACGCGGTGATCGAGGGCCGGGCGTCCGCCGCCATCGGGCAGATTCTGCGCGCGCTGGACTCGGGCGCGGCACCCAGCTTCGTCATCGCGATGCTGGCGAGGCAGGTGCGCCACCTGCTGCTGGCCAAAGAGATGCGCGGGCGCGGGCTGGGGTCGACCGAGATTGGGCGCGCGCTGGGCATACCGGAGTTCGCCGCGCGGCGGGTGATGGGCCAGGAGCAGCGGCTGGAGTTCGGGCAACTGGCGGCGATGCACCGGGAGTTGCTGGAGACGGACGCAAGCATCAAGCGGAGCGAGCTGGACGAGCGGGTGGCGGTGGAGATGCTGGCGGCGTCGCTGGTGGCGGTGAGCCGGGGGCGGGCGGGGTGATTTGTTGTCTCGCGGGTTAAGGTGTGACCGGTTTACCGGTAATCTCGCCCAACGGTACAGAGTTGGCTAATTCCGGGGCAATTGACATCCGATATGCAAACGGTCACCCATGGCCAACCACCCGTCAGGAACCACGTATGGCTGTTACCAGGATACACGAGAGGATGGTCTGTGATGTCCAACTGTGGATTGACGATGCATGTCTTCGTCACGCTACTCGTGACTTCAGATTTGAAATCCAACGGGACGTTGAGGCATGTGGAGTGCGTCTCGGGCTTGGGTTTGGTGAACCAAGGCTTCATGAATGCGATATGGTCGGGTGCCCATGTGAGTTCGAAGCGCCTGCACCACAGACTCTGCCACTCGGCAAGTGGTGGTGTGTCCTCGTCAAAGGCCTTCAACTCTGGCACCGTGACAGGTGACGGCCAGTGAGTCTCGACCCTGCCGTCAGCGTGCACTGTCACTCTGTGGTACTCGTTAATCGCAAGATTGGGCATCGGGTCCTCGGGCAATCCCTCATGGATCTGAACGTTGTAGGGCCGCCCAAAGCTGATTCCCATAGAAGAAAAGTCGACAAACGCAATGACTACAGGGCCAAACCCAATGTCCGCCGTAAACTCGACTCTCGTATACATCTTTGCCCCTTATGGCGTAAAGCCGCATTCCCCCTCAAACGAGAAGAGTTCGGCAGTGTTTAAGTCCATTGCCTTGGCAATAGCGTGGATGTTCTTTAGCGACGGATTTCGGATGCCCCTCTCTATACCTGAGAGGTATGTCACGTGGACGCCAGCGCGGTGGGCCACCTCTTCCTGAGTGGCGCCCCTTACCTTTCGCATACGTCGTATATGTCGGCCAAAAGCCGCCTGATAAGCATCCAACTTGACGGGGACGCTACCAATGCATAGACTATCCGTCCATAGCAGATAAGTCTAGTCTTGCGTTCGCATTAGATTGACTCCTGGCCACCGGAGAACAGGGATGGTTTGCCCAAAGTGCGACAATGAAGTTAGCGAGCGGGCGGCGTTTTGCTCGGAGTGCGGCGCCTCGCGTCCAAAGAAGAACAGTACGCCCAAGAAGGTCTTCAAGTGGGGTGGAATCGGGTGTGGAGGCTTGCTGGTACTGTTCTTGGCTCTCGTGATTATCGCTGCATTGGCGACCGAGGCACCTTCACAGGACGAGGATGAGACTTCTTCACCACGACTTCAGTCTGACAATAGGCCTATGACGGCGACAGTGAAGATTCTCCCCGGCGCGATTGAAGTAATCAACGAAGACACCTTCCCCTGGCATGGCCTCATCATCACTGTCCACGACCGATACAGCACCAAGTATCACTTTGGCGATTTCAACTGGGGATTTCTCAGTGAAGACTCGATCCTGCAACCGCAGGAGGAAACTGGCGCGCCCATTGACGGCGGCTTCATAGATGAGAACGGCAAAGAGTTTGAAGGTAAACTCTACACGATAATCGCTGGTAAGGTTGAGCTTGAAGCTAGAACTCGCGCAGACGGCCCTTACGACCTGAAGGCGACCTTCAACTTCACCACCGATGATCCTATTATCAATCACGGCATCATTCGCACTAACAAGCCGGTTGACTCAGGTAGTGGTGTCCATGCAACTCCCTACGCGCTGGCAGAAGAACTCGAGAGACTTCCCACATTCAAGATACGTGATGTAGGCAACGCTCTGCTTTCGTGGTGGATTGAAGCACATGAGCCTAAGTACCATGAGATTCTCGAAGCCGTGTCTGGTTACCCTCAAGACGCCTTCGGAGTGTTCGAATTGCCCTCTGAAGATTACGCGGAGCTTGAGTCCAAGTTTGCACCGGAACGCAAGGCTGAGCGAGATTCACGCAGAGCACGTTGGGACGAACGAGAGGAGCATTGGGCCAACATAGACGCATTCAAAGCAAGCATGGCAGCTATCAACGCTGACCACATCATCGACCAAGAGGAATCTCAGCACATCTGCTTCGCCCTGGATCAATGGACTGCTCAGATGAACGCCGCGATAGACTACATACAGGAATATCGCAGGGATGAGCCAGAGTTCGCTGCCGGTGTAGGCGACATTGAAGGCGAAGCTGCCAAGATCCTAGAACTGCTCGACGAAGCAGATTGTCAATGAGAGGATGAATGCCAACTAGATGAAGATCAGCTAACAACCGATTCAGCGACATTCCATTCCGAGACTCCAACCTTACTCCCGAACAAGTGGAGCGTGTAGAGAAACGCAGCGAAGCCCTACACATCTATTGAGAGACTGGAGGCGAAGGGCCGCTAGGACTGTTCCCTAAGCCGGAAAAAGGAGCCGAAGATGAACGACACTAATCAGGACCAGAATTCCCCCCAGCCGCAATCGGACGAGCCTCAATCCGCAGTATCGGTACCCGGGTACATCGCCGAGGCTGTAACTCTTTCGGATGTAGGCAACGACCGAATCGGAATACACTTTCACGTTCCCGAACAGTTGAATCCTCTACAGAATCGGACCTACTCCCTAGATCGGACTCTCGCTGAGGATTTGTACAAGAAACTTGGGTCTGTACTAGACTCATAATCCCTACCTCCCTTCCTTACTAGGTTGTGTTGACATCTCATCTTAGCCATATGAGAGCGCTTACGAAGTTGAGTATGTCGCTGGATTGTTTCCTAACATTGACAAGTCCAGGTTCAGGGTAATTCAGTGCAAGTTCGGTGAAGATTCCACGTTGAAGCGGATCGAGGAAGAAGTGCGTTCCGTTCTTGGCAATTCCTAGGGGCACCGCGCATATGGTTCTTCCTGCACCTAGTTGGGAGCGGGTGGGGGTGGAGATGCTGGCGGCGTCGCTGGTGGCGGTGAGCCGGGGGCGGGTTGGTTCACCCCCATCTTGACCCGTTCGGCAAGCTCAGGGCAGGCTCTGCCCCGTCGAGGGGGAAGGGACACAGGGAGGGCGCCCCTGTCGTCACCCCCATCCTAACCTTCCCCCGTCAAGGGAGAGGGGATAGCGGCAATCCGAGACAGGCTCACCCTGCGGCCGGATATTGACAGAGGGGCGTCGCCCGCCGCATACTGGGCTCCGCACACTGCTATCCGTACAGGGAGGATGAGATGGCGCGTCTGGACGTACGGCTCGACGCAGAGCGCCGGCGTCGGCTGGAGGAGCTTGTCGAAGAGAGAGGCATCCCCATCACCGACGTGGTGCGATGCCTGATAGATGACGCCTATGAGGACGTCGTCCGTGCGCGCCGGAGGCAGGCGATTGAGCGGTTGATAGGGTTGAACGTGGAGGACCCGCCTGACGCGGATACCCTCTCCGGCGAGTTGGAGGCCGCCCATGAGCCCGGCGGTCTTCATTGACGCCAACGTTCCCATCTACGCCGCCGGCGGAGACCATCCCCATAAGGAGCCATGCTCTCAGGTTCTCCGCATGGCGGCCGAGGATCCTCGGCCGTTCGTAACCGACTCCGAGGTTCTCCAGGAGCTGATGCACCGCTATCTGGCTTCGGGGCGCTGGGTGCTGGGCAGGGTGGTTCTTCATGCCTTCGCCGAGGCCATGGATGGGCGGATCGAGCCCGTCCTCGCGGAGGACATTCTTTCAGCGTCCCAGTTGGCGGACCGCAATCCTGGCGTAAGCGCCCGGGACCTGGTTCACGCCGCGGTGATGCAGCGTCTCGGAACCAACCGCATCATCTCGGCTGACACCGACTTCGATCGCCTGGCAGGAATCGACAGGCTGGAACCTGCCCACGTTAGGGAATGGGAGAGTTCCATCCTGAGCGACGGTGGGCGCTAGTCGTAGGTGATGGTGTTGTAGCAGGCCACCCAGTGGTTGTCGGCGATCTCTTCCAGCGGCGGCCTGGGGCTGGTGCGGCACTCGGCGGTTGCCTTGGAGCAGCGGGCCAGGAAGGGGCACTGGTCGGGCGGGTCCATCATCTGGGGCGGCGCGCCGCGCATGGGCGTGAGCGACCGCTGGGGCGCGTCGAGCCTGGGCAGCGCCTGGAACAGTCCCCAGGTGTAGGGGTGGTAGTGGCGGGCGAACAGGTCTCGCGTCGTTGCCTGCTCGACCACCGTGCCGCCGTACATCACCACTACGCGCTCGGCCATCTGCGCGATCACGCCCAGGTCGTGGGTGATGAGCATGATGGCGGAGTGGTTCTCCTGGCGCAGCCGGCGCAGCCGCTGGAGCATCTCGGCCTGGAGGGTGACGTCCAGGTTCGACGTCGGCTCGTCGGCGATGAGCACGCGGGGATTGAGCGCGACGCCTATGGCCATCATCACGCGCTGGGCCATGCCGCCGCTTAGCTGGAAGGGGTACTGGTCCAGCATCCTGCGGGCGTCGGGAATGCCCATCTGCCTGAGCAGATCCTCGGCCACGGACCGCGCCTGGCGCTTTCCCATGTCCGTGTGCTCGAGCATGATCTCCTCGACCTGCCGGCCGATGGGGATGACGGGATTGAGGGCCGCGCCCGAGTCCTGGAAGATGAGCGAAATCTCCTGGCCGCGAATGGCGCGCAGCCTGTCGGTGGACATGTCGAGCAGGCTCTCGCCGTCGTAGGTGATGCTGCCTTCCACTATCCTGCCGGGAAAGGGGACAAGCTGGAGAATGGACAGCGCGGTTACGGTCTTGCCGGAGCCGCTCTCCCCCACGAGGCCGAGGACGCTGTCCTCTTCGAGGTCGAACGAGACGCCGTTGACGGCCTTGACCGTGCCCTCTTTGGTCATAAAGTAGGTGTGCAGATCGCGCACTTCCAGCAGGGTTTCGGGCATGGTTCCGTCCTGGGCTAGGTTGCTACCTTCAGGCGGGCACGCTTTTCCAGCGCCACGGCGCTGAACCGGCCGGCGCGGAGCTCGTGGATGAACTGCTCGAGGGAATGGATGGGGCGCTCGAACTCGGTGGCGTAAGTGCCGATGTCCGACAGCTTGTGGGCGTCGCTGGCGCCGGTGCCCTTGAAGCCGAACCGGCGGGCGATGCCGTGCGAGAACTCGTTCTCCGCGTCGGATCCCCTGCTGTTGAACACCTCCACGGCGTCGACGCGCTGGAAGACCTCGTTGCGTGCCGCGCGATCGAGCATCTCGTCGTAGGCCTCTCCGCCGCTGTCGGCCTCTTGCCTGTAGGTGCGCCGGTAGGGGTGGGCCACCACCATCACGCCGCCGACCTCGTCGACCATCTTCTTCACGGTCGAGGCGCGGTGCATTCCGAACACGTACTCGGAGAGGCCGTAGACCAGCAGGTGTCCCTCCTCGGTGGTTACCTCGCAGCCCGGAAGCACAAGGAAATTGAAGTCTCGCGAAAGCTGGTGGATCTCCTCCGGGTCCCAGAAGCCGTCGTGGTCGGTAATGCAGATGCCGTCGAGGCCAAGCCTCTTGGATTCCGTGATCAACTCTTCGGGGGACAACTCACTGTCAATCGACGTGGGGTAGGTGTGAGTGTGGATGTCTATTATCAAATGCGTCTCCGGGCCGGGGTCGCGAGATGTGCGTCAAGTGTCGCACCGCCGTCGCGGCGCTGTCAAGACGACGGGCGGGGACTGCTCGGAAGGCCACTCGAGGCGGGACAAAGGCATGTAAACCGCGAGAGGTTGTGTCACGACGGCCGCGTCCACGTTAGCCCGCCCCCGCGCCGTGTGGTACAATATGCCACGCGCAGGAGCGTAGCTCAGTTTGGTAGAGCATCGGTCTCCAAAACCGAGGGTCGCGGGTTCGAGTCCTGCCGCTCCTGCCATTGCATTCCCTCAAGCTTAGGGCGCGGCTTTTGCCTCGTTGATTAAGTTAGAACTTCACGAGCAACCTGGTTGGGCACTGACACGCACTTGGGCCTAGGTGGGCCTTTTGGCACTACGGTACCGACTCAGCACGTTATCCTCGCGTTTCGCCGTCTCCATAGCCACCTTGGTACTGAAAGCTAGTCTGGGTACGCTGCGTGCTTTCGACAAATGAAGACCCTGATGACAATACTGATCTTCACGCTGCCACTAGCAGCCTGTGCCGACACACAGGGCAGTCCTGAGCCTCAAGGTCCTCCCGCATCCGCTGTTGGTCAGGTAGCTCCGACCGTCAATCCCGATTCGACAGCAGTACCAGTTCAGCCTGCAACACCCATTCGCACGCCTACGCCAGAGCCTCAGCCGACAACCGAGCCGACAGAAACCCCAGTGCCTACACCGACGCCTCAGCCCACGTGGACGCCTCAGCCTACCTGGACGCCCGTTCCCACCTGGGCTCCGGTTCCCACACCTACGTGGACGCCAACGCCGACCGCTACTCCGACTGTGCTTCCCACGTGGACGCCTCAGCCTACCTGGACACCCGCTCCCACCTGGACTCCGATTCCCACGCCCACGTGGACGCCAACGCCGACCGCCACACCATGCGCCGTCGATGATTCAACGTCTGAAGAGAGGTGGGCGCTGTACATCTCACGGAATCCCGGCTGGAGCAGTGCGTCCGATTTGGTCCGTAACGTGCTGATACGGGTCTTCGAACAGCTCGAGGCCCAGTACTTGGCCCTCAGTACGCTCTACCCCGACCAAGTGGGGACGTGGAGGGACTACCTCATATCCAATCCCGCCGTCCTTGACGGCGAAGGTTGGAGGCACCTATTCACTACAATCACTGACGTGGCGTTCTCGGACGATGACCCCAGTACTTGTGCGTACAGACTGCTCGAAAATCATGGTGTGAGTATCCTAACCCAAGCGGTTAGTGCAGGTATCAGTCCTGCCAGTCGCAGAGGCGCCCGGAACGTAATATTTGGGCGTTGGCAACAGTACGTCTACATCTCAGGCGGGTCCTACAATCAAGCCGAGTTCGTGCGCAAGGAAATGGCTGACCTCTTCGGCAATAGGTAGCATTATCTACACGATGCAATCGAGCTCAGTCCTTGCGAACCATTTGCGGCATGGTAGGCACGCAAAAGGTAGTGAGATCATCATACGGCGCGGTCGATGCTCACCGAGGAGTGAATTGTCATTTGGCCTAAGCCCAAGCCGAGTGTAGAGTGGCCACGGGATGTCAGCACTGCTGTCGACCTGAACCCGAAGCGTGATATTCCCTGATTCTGTCAAACAGCAGGCAGAACCATGTTTGAGATGTGCGTGGTTCTGCGAACCGCCCCTCTCCGATACCTTCCATCTGCTATACGGGAGCAGTGGCGGGAACTGACCTACCGTTGGCCGAGTCCATGGTCTGGATCATCGTGCCATTCTTCTGTCGTGCCGACGTAGGTCTGATACCTGTCACGTCTGACCGCCGGGCTGGTGTTCTGGAGGTTCGGGTATCTTTTGAAGCTCTCGGTCTAGCACTTCGACTGCGCTGAGGTCACCTATGCTGATCCCAGTTGCCTCGTCGAAGGAGCAGATAGCTATATCCATGTATTCGGCAACTTGTTGCAGTAGCTCCGGCTCCGGTGCGAGGTGTGAGATTGCCGGGATCCTGTGATTGCCATGGAGAGGATTCGTGCATAGATCGAGATTGAAGCGGGCGATGTGGTGCCACATGTTGTGCGTTGTGCTGCTCCAACGGGTGTAGTCTTGGCGGTGCAGTTCTATGAGCCCAGCTTCCTGGGCCATATCGCGGAGGTTGGGACCCCAGTTGCCCACGTTCACTTCTGTAAGGAACGTAAATCGCTGGGCGTTTAGCCATTGCTCCCATGTCTCTATCACCGGATCACTTGCAGGGTCGACTCCCGTTTCGCGCAAGTCAGCCTTTCTCTGTTCCAGTAAGAGATTCTCTTGACCCAACCCATAGGCAATGAAACGTTTAGCGCGTTCATCGGGTGCCCTCAGAATCCATGCTGTCGTTATGCAGTTCTCGACCATTGACCTCAGGAAAAGAGGTGCCGAGTGTGCGTTCCACATAGGCGGATTCAAGGCGAATTCGATGGCGAGAGTGGCCTGACGCGCCAGCAAACCGCCCACGACTTCATTCCCGTGGCGCTGGTTATGTTCGTGTGCCCAAACAGCCCATCGACTCTGTACTTGAGTGGCTACGTGCTCCACGAAGGCATGAATTGCTTGCCAGAATGCGTCAGTTGGATCGGTTAGTCTTGCCATCACAGGACCTCACAGGAACCAAAGGAGCGCCCCTGATTCCAAAAGGAGTTTCGCCAGTTCGGCGAGATTTCATGCGATAGCAGGAGGGTTACCGCGGACCTAACTCCTGCTGCGACTCTCAGTGACTCGTCAGTCGTGGGGTACTCCTCAATTGCGGGGAAGTTGGCTAGTGCGGAGTTGGAGTGTACCTTCAGCTTGTCATTTACGAAGAAAATATAGACAACCGCAGCCTGAGCGTATATTCCGGCCCGGCTTTGCCGGTCAATGACGTTGGTGATTGTCTCTTCCAAGTCACCCAGTGTAGAGCCTGAGGAGTCACTGTCTGTACTGGACAAGAAAGCAAGAGGGAAATCGGTGTAGTTGTGAGTTAGAGTTGCTAGCCCCTGACTTGCCTTCTGCAGCATTCCCTCTTCGCCCAGTGCTAATCTTATGCAGCGTTTACATTCGTCACTCAACTCCATGTAATCGCTTGCGGCTGCATATGCTTTCTTAGCAGCCTTATCACACTTCGCGGCTGCTTTGGCGATGCTTAGAGCAATTGCAGTTCCCTCCTTCAATCCGAACATATGGATGAGCAGCGCAATCCATATGAGCTCAGGTACTCTGTCGTCCAGCCAACTGTTTTCTGTCAAAGGCCCCATTTGAAGGAAAGGCGGAATGAATCGCTTACCCTCTTGGCGATAGCCTTGTAGCACACGCCTCTTGTTCCTTGAGCCGTCGCCTTCCTCGCGCTTTCGGTTCATGCCCTCTCCACCTGGGGTGTCTTTCCTGCATCTTCTAGAGCAGTGCTCGGCGAGATACTCCCGCCGAATCCACTTGCGCCGTGTTCTTCCCTTGATGTTCCAAACGGTAACCTTGCGCGCCGCCTCTCAGTCTCCTGACACAACTCGCAGGGCATCCAGAAATTCGGATTCACATCGCACTGTGGCGGGAAAGTACGTGCCATCGCGAAATGGGATTGTCAGTCGGCGTATTCTGTCTTGCTTGATTCTCTTGAACGGGCCGGCCGCAATAGGGGCGAACTGAACATCTTGGTCTTCGGGGACCAGTCTTTCCGCAAGCTCACCGCCGGCAATAAGTTGGTTCCGCACTTCAATCCAAGTCTTGCGATGACCTACAGTCAGCTCGATGGGACTCACACAAAATAGTTCTGAGCCAGGTATCTGGCCAAAGAACAGAAAATCGCATCTGGCTTGGGTTGGTGACAATGGCAAGTGAGGGCAGTCCATAGCGACAAGGGCGTAACTGGTTGGGTCAAGCCCGCGTAGCGAAAGACTACAGCCAGCGTCTTCGCACACGGTGCTGACACAATTCGGATGCACTTTCGCCAGGATCTGGTTCAGTAATTCCGAAAGGTGCGTCACTTTTGCAGCAAGTTATGGATGGCCGCCCACTGGTTGTACGTGAGCCGCGCGGTATCTTCGTATCCAGTCGCGAATCCCCCCTCGTTCAGGTCGAGTGGCAGTTCTTTCACGTGCGAACCGTCGTCGCCTTCGCCTCGCTCGAAAAGCCACACCCCCACGTCGCTCGGGTCGAGCGCGGGTTCGTCCTTGAGCCGGGCAGTGCGTTTCTCCGGGGACAGTTCCGACAGGCGCACTAGGTTGGCCAGTTCGTCCAGTATCCATTCGCTGTGCGTCGTTATCATTATTCGCACGCCGGCATTGACGACGGCCGCCAACTGCCGCATGAACTCGACCTGCATCGAGGGATGCAGGTTTGACTCCGGCTCTTCGATTATAAGCACCTCGCCCGGCTTCACCACATGGCGCAGGAACAGCACGACGGGCGCGAGCTCCGAGACCATGGACGACGCGTTCATCAGGGGGAGTGGTTTGTCCCAGCCGTGCGGCAGATAGAAGAAGGCGGGGTAAATCGGGTTAGACCTATCCGTATGGATATGCCCGAAAAGGACGTGTTTCTCCACGTTCTTGCCCAAATCCTCGGAGATATTGCTTTCACCTCGAGCACCGCCATTTTCCATTGAGAGCATTTGAATCAGAAAGTCAGACAGAACTCCCGACAGCTTGGGCAACGACACTTCGTCCCTTAGCCCGATCATAGGGGCCGAAGCGACAACGGATGCCACCATCGCACGATGAGCGTGCATTGTCCCGGTTCTATCCGTCGGCAGATAATGCGCGGACCTGCTGAGAGGACTGACCATCGTTCCTGCCACGCGTGCAGCGATTTCTTCGTTGACGGCGGCAATGAGGCCGGGACTTACTTCCACTTCTCCTTGTGATACCACATGGCGCAATAGCCCAAATCGCTTTGCCTGAGCATGAACGAACTCGTTAGCGATTCTCAAAGGAATGTCACCCGAAGCAGCGCACGATGACCTGGACGAGCCAGTCCCAATGTCAAAGTCGAACTCGAGCGCCCTTGCGGCGTGTTCCCTGTCTTTCTCCACGCACTCGACCGAAATCCTGGCACTGCATTCGGAACCGACTCTGATTAGCGGGTCGGCATTCCTGATGCCAAAACACCTCGCTAACTCGCTGGGCAGCAACTCGTCCCAATCTCTGTGAGGGCGAAGTTGGCGGCGAACGATTGTGGCGACTTCTTCAGGAAGGGCTTGTGTCGCGCGCAGTGAACCTGGCACGACCCGCACCCGTTTGATCCATTTTGCCATCAAGTCAGTTTCGCTCTCAGAGTAATGTTCTTCGGCAAGAGGGTCGCCAAAAGGCAACCTGATCGAATCAGGCTCCAGTGCTGGAGAAATACTCATGCCTGAGATCGAAGAAGCTCCGCTAAAGAACTTATGCAGCGCATACGTCAGCGTCGCGAGGTACGTCTTCCCGGTGTTGCTCGGGCCGACAAAGACTGTGAGCGGACGCAGTTCGACGCTGGCCTCAGCAATTGGGCCGAAATTGGATACGTCCAGCCGTACTTTGTAGGGATTCTCGGGGCTGTCCATGCAACGCCGCTCCTTGCGATGTGCGGCAATTCTAACACGTAAGAGCCACTTCTTGGCGCTAATGGTGGGCGGTGGAGGGGTCGAACCTCCGGCCTCTTGCGTGTGAAGCAAGCGCTCTAACCACTGAGCTAACCGCCCCAATGAGTCGACGCGTCCGCGCGTCTACGCGTGGCGATGGGCTGGTGGCAACGGGAGGGCTCGAACCTCCGACCTAGCGCTTATGAAGCGCCCGCTCTGCCTCTGAGCTACGTTGCCGCGAGTGCAAATAATTCTATCTAATGGCGCGTCCTCTCGCAAGGGGAGAATGAGTCCGCACTGACCGGCGCGCACCCTCACCACTCCCCCGTGAACGGCCGCCGCACCCGCGCTCGCCGCGGTATGCTGCGGAAGAAGCCGCCCCACGTCGGCGGGTCCGGCCTCACGTCCAGCAGCTCCCGCAGCCTGCGCGACGCCCCACGCAGCAGCGGCGCGCCGTGACCACCGCACAGGACCCCGAAGTCCATCTCAGCCAGCGCCCGCAGCGACGCCACGTAGTCGTCCCGGTTGTAACCCGGAAACGGCACCGACCGGCTCACCCGCTCGCCGTCGCTGAATAGCGTGTCTCCCGAAAACAGCAGCCCCTCGCGCTCCAGCAGGTAGCACACGCTGCCCGGCGTGTGGCCGGGCGTGTGCAGCACCCGCAGGCCGCCCAGCAGGTTCGTTACCTGTCCGTGCTCCACCGGAACATGGGCCTGGGTTGACCGCACGAGCGGCACGCGCGCGAGGATACCCCCTGCGCCCAGATAGCGTATGCCGCTGCGTCGTTTGACGTGCGTGTCTCTCGCGTGCGCAAACACCAGCGCGCCCGTGCGCTTCACGATGGCGCGCGCGCCTCCGACGTGGTCGGGGTGGCCGTGGGTCATCAGCACCAGCTCGATCTCCTGGGGCCGGCGTCCTATCGACTCGACGTATTGGATCACGCGGCGCGCGCTCATCGGCGGCCCAGTGTCGATCAGCGCGAGTTGATCGCGCTCCACTATCAGGTACGAGCGCGACCACCGGACGCCCGGTACCGCGTGAACGCCTGGGACGACTTCCAACTTCTGAATCCTCCTGGTAGGCCATTGGCGGGCAATCGCGTTTGAGTGTATCTTTGTGCGGAGGATTGTCAATCCGAACGGGCGGGGGAGTGGCCCGCCGCCAAGCCAGACAAAGGGAGCAGCAAATGGACATCGGCATATCCACGTTTCTGACGGACTACTCGGTGGACGTAGCCACCGTCGCGCGAAGAGTCGAGGAGCTGGGATTCGACTCCCTCTGGGTGCCCGAGCACCCCATTATCCCCGTCAACACGTCGTCGCCCTGGCCGGGCTCGCCGGACGGCGTCATCCCCAAGGTCTACGCCGACATCGTGGACCCGTTCGTCGCCCTCGCCCGGGCGTCAGGCGTCACCACCACGCTCAAGCTCGCCACCGGCATCGTGCTGTTGCCGGAGCGCCACCCGATTCTGCTCGCCAAGGAGGTCGCGACGCTGGATATGTACTCCGGTGGACGATTCATCTTCGGCATCGGCGCCGGATGGAACCGGGAGGAGAGCGAGATTCTGGGCGGCGACTTCGAACACCGCTGGACGCAGGCGCGCGAGTCCGTTCTCGCCATGAAGGAGCTATGGACGAAGGTCGAGAGCGAGTACCACGGCAAGTACTACGACTTCCCGCCGGTCTACTCCTTCCCGCGCCCGGTGCAGCGCCCGCACCCGCCTGTGTTGCTCGGCGGCATGGCCCGCAACGTCTTCCGCCGCGTCGTCGAGTACGGCGACGGCTGGATGCCCAACCGCGTCACCCCTGAGGACGTGGCGAAGGGCAGGGCGACGCTGGACGAACTGGCGTCAGCCGCCGGCCGCGACCCCGCGTCGATCCAGATTACGGTGTTCGGCCAGCAGCCCGACCCCGACCTGCTCAAACGATTCGAGGAAGCCGGCGCGGACCGCGTCACCATCCGCCTCGAGACGGCGGCCGAGGCCGAATCGCTGGCGGACGTGGAGCGCATCGCCGAGGCGGTGCTGGGGTAAGGGTGGGACCCGGAAACGTGTCCCTTCTCCTCGATGAGGGAAGAGCCTGCCCCGTACTTGAGGGGGGATGGAGGGCGAGCATTCCGCTAGCCGGATCCCCTACCCGAACAACGGCAGCACCTTTTCGCCGAACAGCCTCATCGACGCCCGCACCTTCTCCGGCGGCATCTCGCCCGTGTTCAGCTTGAGCATCAGGTTGCGCACACCGATGTCCCGCAGCTCCGCTATGCTCTCCGCCGCCTGGTCGGGGGTGCCCACGATGAACGACTGGCTCAGGTCCTCGCCGGGCGCCGGAGGCGTTCCGGGCGGCGGCTTGGGAAACCCGCCCGGATTGTAGATCTCCCGCGCCTCCCGGAAGTGCTTGCGCTCGCGGTCGAACCCGTACTCGGCGACCTCCACCGCCTCGTCGTAGCTCTCGCCCAGCATCAGGTTGCGCGCCACCCAGCACTGGTCCAGCGCCCGCTCGGTCGCCTCCTCGCCGTGCCCCGCCTCCAGCATCGTTTCGCGGTACTGCTCCAGCCGCAGCCGCGTCGTTTCCATGGACTGCACGCCCATCAGGATCGGCCGCCCGATTCGGGCCATCGCCATAGTGGACGCTTCGCTGATGCAGGCGCGCACCAGCGGCGGGTGCGGCTTCTGCACCGGACGCGGGCGTAGCTGCGGAAACTTCACGTTCCAATACCGGCCCTCGAAATGCAGCGGCTCGTCCGTCCACGAGCGCACCAGCAACTCCTCGGCCTCCGGCAGCCGCTCCACGCCCTCCTCCATCGTCAGCCCGAATCCCAGGTACTCGTAGTGGTTGAAGGCCGAGCCCCGGCCCGTTCCCACGATCAGCCTGCCGTGGCTCAGGTTGTCGAGCAGCGCCGTCTGCGCCGCGAGCCGGACAGGGTGGTGGAAAGCCATCTCGACCACGGCAAAGCCGATGCGGATGCGCTGTGTCCTGGCGGCGATTGCCGCGCCAAACACCAGCGGGTCCGCGTAGGCGGACGCGCCGTCGAAGTGGTGCTCGGTGAGCCAGACCGCGTCGAAGCCGAGCCGCTCGGCGAGCTCGACCTCGGCGAGGGCGTTGTCGATTACGGCGCCGTCGTTGTCCGGGACGTGGCTGACCGGAAACAGGAACTGCCCGAATCGCATACGTCGTCCCTCACTCCCGGACAATCTGGCCCTCTTTCATCACCAGCGAGATGCGGTCCCTGTCCTGGAGTGTGGCGATGTCCGCGACGGGGTCGCCGTCCACGACAATCAGGTCCGCGATCTTGCCCTGCTCCACGGTGCCTATGTCGTCCTCCAGTCCCAGCACCCTCGCGCCGTTGCGGGTGCCCGACTGGATCGCCTGCATCGGCGGCATACCCGCGTCCACCAGCAGCCACATCTCCAGCGCGGACGTTCCCGGCGGCCAGCCCGGCCTCGGACCGTCCGAACCGGTCGCGATGTTCAGCCCGTAGTCCATGTACGTCTGGAACAGATCGCGCTGGTGCTGCGCCATGGGTCGCCCGCGCGCCAGTCGGTACGCCGGGTAGCGCTGCTCGGCGTCCGGGCCGAGGTAGGAGTGGAAAGCGGTCATCGTTGGCACCAGCGACACGCCGCGCTCGGCCATGAGCGCGATGGTCGGCTCGTCCACTAGCGCGCCGTGCTCGATGCTGTCGACGCCGGCGATGGCGCACATCGCCACGCTCTGCGCGGAGTATGCGTGCGCCGCCACGCGCTTGCCCCACCGGTGCGCCTCGTCGCACACCGCCGACATCTCCTCCTGCGTCATCTCCGTGTCCCACGGCATGGAGTAGGCGTTGGAGCCAACGCGACCGCTCGCGATCAGCTTGATTACGTCCGCGCCGTTGTACACCTGCCGCCGCACCGCCCGCCGCGCCTCTTCCGCTCCCACGAACATGCCGGACTCCGGTATCTGCACCTCCGGGCGCAGGAACCCGCGCTCGCCGGAGCCCTCGGTGATGACCATCTCCCCCGACACGAGCATACGCGGCCCGCGCGCCAAGCCCTTGTTGACGGCCTCGCGTATGGCGACGTCGGAGTAGCCGAACGCCCCAAGATTGCGCATGGTCGTGTACCCGGAGTCGAGCAGGATGCCCGCCTGCGCCGCTCCACGCAGCGCCATGAACGGCACAGTCTCGGTGAACTCGGCTATCGGGTTGGGCTCCGCCCCCTGGGTGATGTGCATGTGCACGTCGATCAGACCCGGCATCAGCGTCTTGCCGCCCAGGTCGACTACGCGCGCGCCCTCTGGCGGCTGCGCCTCAGACGCCGGCCCGATCCAGGCGATGCGCTCCTCGGCGACCAGCACCGCCATGCCTGGTCGGGGCGCGGCGCCTGTCGCGTCAAGGAGCGTCGCGTTGGTGAACAGCGTTGTCATTACGTCTGAGCCTCCTGATTCGTGTCCGCCGGACGGGAAGGGAACCTTGTTGAAAGAACGTCGATGATGAGCCTGGCGGCCAGTTGGGTCGTGATTTCGGAAGAGTCGTAGGGGGGCGCGACCTCCACCATGTCGAAGGCGACCAAGTTGTCACGCTCCACCAGCGCCGTCAGGCAGTCCCGCGCCTCCTCGTAGTAAAGCCCGCCCACCTCCGGCGTGCCGGTTCCGGGCGCCTGGCTCGGGTCCATCACGTCGATGTCGAACGTGATGTACAGGTTCTCACCGCTCGGAATCAGATCGACCACGCCCTGCGGTCCCAGCTCCTTGAAACGCCGCGTGGAGATGATGAGGCCGCCGTCCCTCTGCGATTCTTCGTACGGCTTACGTCGCGCCGAGCGTATCCCAAGCGAGGTGATGTGGTCCACGAAGTCGAGCTCCCTGCAGCGGCGTATGGGGCTGCCGTGCGTGTACAGCACGCCCTGCGTCTCGTGCGAGTAGTCCATGTGCGCATCGAAGTGCACCACGTTCAGCGGCCCGAACTTGCTCAGCCCGCGCACCACCGGAAACGTGATGGCGTGGTCGCCGCCCACGACGACAGGAAACGCGCCCCGATCGACGATCTTCTCGACGGCCTGGGTCAGCTTTTGGAAGTTGCGTATCACCTCCGACGGAACGATTGTCACGTCGCCGCAGTCCGCCATCGTGATGCCTCGCAGCAGCTCGTCCCCCGCGTCGATGTCGAAGTAGCCCTCCGCCTGCCGCTGCCGGCCCTTCGGGTCTTCGTAAGAGTAGACGCGCGGCCAGTCCCGCACTGCGTCCGGGCCGTAACGCGCCCCGGGCCGCCCGAACGTGCCCTGGTCGAACGGCACACCCAGAAACGCCACCTCCGCGTCCAGCGAGTCCAGGTCGTCGCACAGCGGCGCGCGAAAGAAACTGCGCGGCTGCGCTCTCGTGATCGGCCAGGCCGGGTCTGTCAACTCCGTGTACAGTGATTCGGTGTCTTCTCGGTCAGTCATCGTCGCAGGTCCTCCGGGCCGCCGCGCTCGCAGCGCGCCGCCCGCGCACGATTCTACCCTATTTCACTGCGCAAGGGACAATTGGCCTGCCGACGCCAATGCTGTTTTTCCCCACAACACCGCTGTTCTGATATAATCTGTAGGCTAATCACTTAGCGATCCCCTTTGTCGGTTCGTGGGGAATAGGCCGCGCGCGTCTCGTGCGGCGCGCCGTACCGACCGGGCCGACCTCAGGCACAAGGAGACCTAATGCCAGCCTACGCAGTCTTGGGAGCGCAATGGGGCGACGAAGGGAAGGGCAAGATAATCGACGTCCTCTCCCGCGACGCCGACATAGTGGCGCGGTTCTCCGGCGGCAACAACGCGGGCCACACCGTCGTCAACGGCAAGGGCAAGTTCAGCTTCCACATCGTGCCCTGCGGCATCTTCTGGCCGCAGACGATGAACGTCATCGGCAACGGCGTGGTCGTGGATCCCGACGTGCTGCTGGACGAGATCGACGGGCTGAAAGAGCAGGGGATGGACATCTCCGACCGCCTCATGGTCAGCGAGCGCGCCCACCTCATCATGCCCTACCACGTTGCGCTGGACGCCCTCACCGAAAAGGCGCGCGGCAAGTCCGCAATCGGCACCACCGGCAAGGGCATCGGCCCCACATACGCCGACAAGGCCGCCCGCACCGGCCTGCGCGCCGCCGACCTGCTGGACATCGAGGCGCTCTACCCGCGCCTGGAGAGCATCCTAGAGTACACCAACGCCGTCATCACCAAGGTCTACGAGGGCGATCCCGTCGAACTGGACGAGGTCTATACCAAGTGCCGCCAGTGGTCCGAGCGCCTCTCGCCGCTCATCGGCCCCGTGGAGCGCATCGTGAACGACGCCCTCTCCGCGGGCGCCAACGTGCTGCTGGAGGGCGCCCAGGGCGCGCTGCTGGACCTCGACCACGGCACCTACCCGTTCGTCACGTCCTCCAACCCCACCATCGGCGGCGTGTCCGTGGGACTGGGCGTGCACCCCGGCCACATCTCCGACGTGATGGGAGTGTTCAAGGCCTACTCAACTCGCGTCGGCACCGGACCGTTCCCCACCGAGTTGAACGACGACACCGGCGCGCACATCCGCGAGCTCGCCCAGGAGTTCGGCGTCACCACGGGCCGCCCCCGCCGCGTCGGCTGGTTCGACGCCGTGGCCGCGCGCTACAGCTCGCAGGTGAACGGCTACACCTCCGCCATCGTCACGCGGTTGGACGTGCTGGACGGCTTCGATTCCGTAAAGGTCTGCACCGCCTACGAACTGGACGGCGAGGTTACTCAGGAGTTCCCCGGAGGCGTCGCCGCGCTCGAGCGCTGCAAGCCCATATTCGAGGAGCACGAGGGCTGGGACAGCCCAACCGCGAGCGCGACCACGCTGGAGGAGCTTCCCAAGCAGGCCCGCAAGTACGTCCAGCGCCTCGAGGAGCTCATCGGCTGCCCCGTCGACGTCATCTCCACCGGCCCCCACCGCGACGAGACCGTCCTAGTCAAGCGCCTCCTGCGAGGGTAGGGGCGGGCCATCCGCGAAAGTGCCACGAATGGGAGGCGTGGAACACTACATGGGGCTCGAATATCCGGTAAAGCTCACACGTGTGGACGAAGACGGCGACGTGTTCTGGCTTGCCGAGATACCGGACTTGCCGGGGTGCATGACGGACGGGGCAACCCCGGACGAGGCGCTGGAGAACCTCGAAGACGCCAAGCGCCTTTACGTGGAAACACTGATGGAAGACGGATTCGATATTCCTGAGCCTACACATTCGCGCGAGTACAGCGGCAAGCTGCTCGTGAGGATGCCGAAGTCGTTACACGCCAGATTGGCGCTCAGTGCCAGCCGAGAAGGGGTCAGCCTCAATCAGTACGTCGTAAGCCGGCTGAGCAGCGCGGGTCTCATCCGTGATAGCGCAAGCCCAGACGATGAGTCATTGGCACGACTTGAGGATGAGCTAAAGGCCCTGCGTCCCCTGCTAGAGAGCGTCGCCGCGCAAAGTTGGGCTGCCCCGGAAACGGCATCGCCCATCGCCAGCCCCGCCAAGGCCAGCAGGAGCCGATAGACACAAAGAGGCCCGCCACACGGCGGGCCTCCCCTTTGCTCACACGTCGCTCTCGCCCCCTACCCCCGTGCCGGCAAGTCGATCGTGTACCCCGACACCACCGCGTCGATCGCGGCCGCCGTCGCCTCGTCGGGGCCGCACAGCGGCAGCCGCGGCGCGCCGACGTCGTAGCCGGCCTTGCGGACGCAGTACTTGACCGGGATGGGGTTCGACACCAGGAACAGTATCTTGAACAGCTCCAGCAGCCGCCTGTGCTCCGCCGCCGCGTTCTCGATCTCGCCCTCCAGGATCATCCCCATCATCGCCTTGATCTGCCGCCCCACCAGGTGCGACGCCACACTGACGATGCCGTAGCCGCCCAGACCCATGATGTAGAACGTCTCGTTGTCGTTGCCGCTCCACACCCGGAAGTCCTCGTCGGTGTCGCGGATGATCCGCGTGATCTGGTCGAGGTCGCTCCCGGCCTCCTTGATGCCGACGATGTTGTCGATCTGGCTGAGCCGCACGGTCGTCTCGTTGGACATGTTCAGGCTCGTCCGGCTGGACACGTTGTACAGGATGCCCGGCAGGTGCACACTCTCGGCGATGGACTTGAAGTGCTGGTAAAGCCCCTCCTGCGTGGGCTTGTTGTAGGCGGGCACCGTCAGCAAGATGGCGTCCGCGCCCTCGCGCTCCGCCTCCTTGCTCAGCTCGATGCTCTTGGCGGTGTCGTTGTCGGTCGTGCCCGCTATCACCGCCGCTCGGTCTCCCAC
>DAOUJZ010000057.1:0-84069 GCA_034421955.1 Dehalococcoidia bacterium
ATCGGTCAGAGGGGGACTGAGACACGGCCCCCACTCCTACGGGAGGCAGCAGCAGGGAATCTTGCGCAATGGGCGAAAGCCTGACGCAGCGACACCGCGTGGGGGAAGAAGGCTCTAGGGTCGTAAACCCCTTTTATCAGGGAGGAGAATGGACAGTACCTGATGAATAAGGTTCGGCTAACTACGTGCCAGCAGCCGCGGTAATACGTAGGAACCGAGCGTTGTCCGAATTTACTGGGCGTAAAGGGCGCGTAGGCGGCCTGTTAAGTCTTATGTGAAATCTCCCGGCTCAACTGGGAGGGGACATGGGAAACTGGCAGGCTCGAGGGCAGTAGAGGGAAGCGGAATTCCCGGAGTAGTGGTGGAATGCGTAGATACCGGGAGGAACACCAGAGGCGAAAGCGGCTTCCTGGGCTGTCCCTGACGCTGAGGCGCGAAAGCGTGGGGAGCAAACCGGATTAGATACCCGGGTAGTCCACGCCCTAAACGATGGATACTAGGTATGGGGGGTATCGACCCCTCCCGTGCCGCAGCTAACGCAATAAGTATCCCGCCTGGGGAGTACGGCCGCAAGGCTAAAACTCAAAGGAATTGACGGGGGCCCGCACAAGCAGCGGAGCGTGTGGTTTAATTCGATGGTAAGCGAAGAACCTTACCAGGGCTTGACATGCTTCTGAAACCCCGTGAAAGCGGGGCCTCCTTCGGGACAGATGCACAGATGTTGCATGGCTGTCGTCAGCTCGTGCCGTGAGGTGTTGGGTTAAGTCCCGCAACGAGCGCAACCCTTGTCGTTAGTTACTCTGTCTAGCGAGACTGCTCCTAAAAAGGGAGAGGAAGGTGGGGACGACGTCAAGTCAGCATGGCTCTTACGCCCTGGGCTACACACACGCTACAATGGCCGGTACAGAGGGTCGCGATGATGCGAGTCGGAGCTAATCCCACAAAGCCGGCCCCAGTTGGAATTGCAGGCTGCAACTCGCCTGCATGAACGCGGAGTTGCTAGTAACCGCAGGTCAGCACACTGCGGTGAATACGTTCCCGGGCCTTGTACACACCGCCCGTCACGTCATGGAAGTCGGCAACACTTGAAGTCGCTGGGCCAACCCGCAAGGGAGGTAGGCGCCGAGGGTGGGGCTGGTAACTGGGACGAAGTCGTAACAAGGTAGCTGTACCGGAAGGTGCGGCTGGATCACCTCCTTTCTAGGGAGACACTCCAATACCCAACGCCCGGCTCACGCCGGGCACAGGGAAAAACGGAGCTACTCCTAGGTCGATCGGTGGGTGGGACGCCAAAGAAATCGGGTCGAGCCGGATCTGCCTCTGGCAGAGGAGCTCCTCGACGACCGAAGCGTCTCCCTGAGAAAACCCATCGCCTAACTCACTTAGCTAAACTCAATGTTTCCTTCCACTATCCAACTGTTAAGGGCATACCAAAGGGGCGGGCCTCGCGCAGGTCGGCCCCCTATCTTTGCCAACCGCAAAATCCCTTCCCCATCGATGGGGAAACGTTAGGGTGGGGGTGACGACTAGGTCCCTTCCCCCGTTCTCGCGGCGCCGCGCAAGTCCGGGGCTGTAGCTCATCAGGGAGAGCGCCTGCTTTGCAAGCAGGAGGTAGGGGGTTCGAGTCCCCCCAGCTCCACTCGCCGAACGGCAGGTTGGCGGCCACGACTGTCGATCCGAGGCGGAGGGACTGGATCGTGGACCGGACTCCCGCGCGCACGAGTTGGCGAAGCGGCCCGGAATGGTTCGCTCGCCTGAGCGGCCGCCTCCGTCAAGTGGATCGGCACGCTCCGATTCGGGCTGGACTGGAGCGCCATGAACTACTTGAAGGACGTGGACCAACTCGATGTGCCCATACTTCTCATACATGGAGAGGACGACACGCGCGTCCCCATAGAAACGAGCGCCGAGCTCGCCGACCTACGTCCCGATCTCGTCACGTACAGCGTCTATCCAGATACGCCCCATGCCGACGGATGGAACACCAATTCCGCCAGATACGACCGAGAACTCAGGGAGTTCCTCCTTCGTACGCTTCGGTGGCCCCCTACTGGTCGTCAACCTCGGACCGACCAACCCGCGTCTACTCCCGTACGAAGGCGAACGATGGCGAGGGCATGATGACGTGCCCAGTCGGCTAAGGCCCTCCGGAAACCTCGGGTTTGTCGTCGTAGTAGCGCGACATGAAGATCAGTCCATCGTAGCGAATCGCCCACGTATGCGAGTACAGCGTCTCCGAGGATCTCGTATTGGGGAAGACGTTGTCGATCCAGGTCCCTTCCTCGGTGGCCGCCGCGATCTCGTCGCCCACGCTCCGCCCCCTGAACTGGGGAAAGTCTCTCAAAGACGTTCCGATCAGGTGAGGTGCGAGGTGTCCGATACGCAGGACGTCGTTCTCATCGGCCAGGGATAGGCCCCACTGGCCGTCAACGCTTTCCTGGCTGTTGTAATGGGCGATCGTGGCCTCCAATCCGTTGTCCCGATAGTAGTCGATGGCCTGCTGCACGTACGCGATGGTGCGGCCGGCCGGGTCATCGATCCGCAGATAGTAGCCGGAGGCGAAGAGCATTCCGTCTCGCCGTACCGCGTATGACACTTTCGGGACTTCCTTCAGCGTCACCGGGTGCGGCCACAGGTACTCCACCCACACCCCCTCGTCCGTGGCCTTGGCCAAGTCCTCGCCCAGCCTGTACCCGTCGGAACCCACCACGTCCTTGATGTCCGTCCCTATCAGTTGCGGCAGCAGCGGGTGGACGTGATAAATGTCATTGGCATCGGTGGCGAACAGATACCACTCGCCCTCATAGCTGGCGACGCTGTTGTAGTAGTTGAGCATGGACTGCAGGCCCTCGCTCTCGTAACGCTCGACGGCCCTGTGCACGTACTCGACGGTGTACTCCCTCGGGTCGGCGTCCCGCCACGCCGGTGGGCCGGCCTCGGGCTCGCCGGCATAGTAGCCGGAGGCGAAGATCAGCCCATCGTGGCGAAGGGCCCACGTGACCTTCTGCTGTTCCAAACGCGAGATGGGATGGGGCCACAGGTACTCCACCCACACGCCTTCCTCGTCGGCCAGGGCTATCTCCTTGCCCAGTTCTTGGCCGTCCGAGCCGACCACGTCCTTGATGTCGGTGCCGATGAGGTGGGGAAAGATGGGATGGGCCAGGTAGATGTCATCCGAGCCGATGAGAAACAGGTAGAACTGCCCGTCCAGGCTGTCCTGGCCGTTGTAGTGGGTGATGGCAGCGTCGAGACCGTCCGCTTCGTACTTGGCCACAGCCTTGTTCACGTATTCCTTGACAGATTCCGCCACGTCTTCCACCAGCACCGAGTGGCTGGCGGAGAACACCAGGCCGTCGTGCAGAATCGCCAGGAGTCGCCGCGGCTCTTGCTGCCGGGTAGCCGGGTTGATCCCCTGGGTCTCGTCCCATTGGCCTTGCTCGGTAGCGAATGTCATCAGCTCGTCGAATCTGGCGGCGAGCGCCGTCCCCGCGCTCAGATCCTGGCCTTGCAGAGATGGTATGGTGGTGAACACCAGCAACACCTTCTCGACCTTGTCTATGAGGAGCAGTCTTCGACCATGCTCTGCGCTCGCGGCGGACCTGTAGAACTCGACTGTCGCGTCCAGCCCGTTCTCACCGTAGTACTCTATTGCCTTCTCAAGGTAGGCTCGCGTCAGCGCGTCGTCGTCCGACGCAGAGGGGGCCGGGGCCGCGACTGTGGTAGCAGCGGGCATGGGCGCCGGGACCACGGTCGCTACGGGCGCCGGCGTCGGATCAGGAGCCGCGGTGGGGGCCGGCTCTGGGATGCTCGTAGGCTCCGGGGCCGCGGCGGCGGTGGGCACGGGCGTTGGAGCAGGGTCGCCGCCGCAGGCGGCCAAGAGGGCGGCGGAGAATACCAGGATCAGGAGCAACAGCGGCGCGCCCGCGCCGGTCCGTAGTCGCCGGATCTTCGATTCTTTCCGCCTTGCCTGCGGTCCTGCCTCATGCTCGGTTCGCGACATTCCTTATCCCCCTTTGGCTAGTACCGCGCGATTCCGGATTCCCAAGGGCCTTTGGCCGGGAATCGTACCCGTTGCGCAAATCACGGTACTTCGTATCAGTTTGCACCTTCGCGCATATTATCGCATATACTGTGTTCAAACACATAGCCTCATTTCCCGCGTGCGGCGACAGTTGCCCGGCGAGTCGCCGCGATTAGGGGTTTCACCCAATTGTTTAGAAGAGCCCAGGAACGCCACGAAATCCTGTACGAACCGGACGAGAAGTGTCCGCCGCTACTGGCCATATCCTCGGCCCTGCAGATTTTCATACCCAACACTATCAGCCTCGTCATGTTGGCGGCGCTGGTGGTGCGAGCGTCCGGCGAGTCGGAAGCCTACCTGTCGTGGGTGACATTTACCGCGCTGGCAGTCACCGGCGTCAGCATGATCCTGCAGACCCTTCGGCTGCGACATCTGGGTTCGGGCCGCCTCATCGTTACAAACTTCAACGTACCGTTCCTCGCGGTCAGCGCCCTTGCGCTCCACGTCGGCGGACCTGGTCTGCTGGCCAGTCTTGTGGTGTCTTCCACCCTGGTCCAGTCCGTACTGACCCTGCGCCTTGCCTCCCTCCGCAGGGTGTTTACCCAGACCGTCAGCGGAGTGGTGGTCATGCTGGTGGCGGTTTCGGCCTTGCCCTTCATCATCAACAGAGCCGTCGTGCCGCAGGAAGGGGAGTCAACGCTACTCTTTCTACTGCCGGGAATGGCCGCTCTTGCCGCCGGCATCCTCATATCTCTACAGGACTCGCCAGTCTGGCGTATGTGGATTTTGCCGGTCACAGTCGCGGTCGGGCTGATAGTTGCAGTGCCCCTGGGCTTCTACGACGCCGGCAGAATAGTCGACGCCCCATGGCTGCGCCTGCCGGACTTCGGCTGGCCGGGGTTGGACCTTACTTTCAGCGCGGAATTCTGGGCGCTGCTTCCGGTCTTCGTGTTCGTGAATCTCGCGGGATTCATCAAGGCGGTGGGAGACCTGTCCGTAATCCACCGCGCTTCCTATCGGAGTCAGTCGGCCATAGACTTCCGCGCTGTGCAGGGCGGCCTGAACGTGTACGGCGTGGGAACGCTGCTTTCCGGCCTGCTGGGAACCCTGCCCGTCGCCGCGCCGTGGGCGGCCACCGTGGTCTACATCGCCTTTACGGGTGTCGCCGCGACGAGCGTCGGCATTTACCTGGGACTGTTCACTCTACTGGTCGCCTTCTTTACCAAGTTGCTTGCCATACTGGTTGCCATTCCCAGCCCGGTGGTTAGCGCGGTGTACGTCATCATTTTCGGCATGCTTTTTGTCGAAGGCGCCAAGACGGTGTTCGCGGGCCAGGTCGACCAGAGGAAAGCCACCATCACCGGCGTTTCCATGGTGTTGGGCCTGTCCGCTGCGACTCTCAGTGGTTTGTTCGAAGGTGTCACCATTCATCTGGTGAGTAACACCATAGTCGTCGGCGGTCTGGCGGCCGTAGCTATGACGCTCTTCTCCGAACTATCGGGTTTTCGAGCCAGCAAACTCAGGATTGAGTTGTCACGATCTTCCCTGCCTGCCGTCGACGACTTCCTCTGCCAGTTCGCCGACGGTCACGGCTGGACAGAGCAAGGCAAAGACCGGCTTCGCTTGGTGGGAGAAGAGGTCATGCTGAGCCTGTTCGAGGAAGAGGCCGATGCCCCTGTCGAGCAAAAGCGCAGGTTGGTAGCCACGATTCGTCCCGACGGCGCATCTGCCGAGCTCGAGATCGTGGTCGCCTCGGACGACGCCATCCAGGGGAACATCGAGAATCGCATAGCCTACCTGGGCCAGGACCAGGCGCTGGAGGACGAGCAGGAGCTGTCCGTCCGGATACTGCGCCACTACGCCTCGTCGGTGCACCACCGCAAGTATCACGGCATAGACATCATCAGCTGCCGCGTGGATAAGTAGCAACGGCCTCTGCTACAGCCGGACGCCGTTCCGATGTACTATCATCTCTCTCAGCATGTTCCTCGCGTGGTCGGACGGCCTCACTCTCGATGCCCTCGCCCTTCTCCTGGCAGTCGGGCTGGACCGGCTTTTGCCGGAGCCACCCGCCAGGACGACGCAGTAAACCTGGTCCCCGCTCGGCTGAGCGCGCTGCTCCTGCTGGCTAGCGGTGCCCTGGCCCGCCTGTCAGCTCGCCGCGGCTGGTCGATCATGTTGCGTGACCGCGTGAAGACGACCAGCCCCAACGCCGGATGGACCATGAGTGCGATGGCCGGCCTGCTGGGAACACGGCTGGACAAGCCGGGACACTACTCTCTGGGCGAGGAACTGAGAGACCCCGAGACGGAAGACATCGACACCGCAATCAGAGTCGCCGAGATAACTGCCATACTCGGCCTAGCCGCGGCTACGGGCCTCCTCGTGCTGCGCCACGCGATTGCCGGCTGAGATCGTAAAATCTAATCCGGCGCCTCGCCGATCCTCGAACGGGAGCAGCGCGGCGCCCCTTACAGCGAATAGTGCTCCCTCGCGGCGAGATGAGCCGGATCGTCCAATCTGAACGTGTCCGGATTCCTCCCCCTGTCAAGCGCAAGCCAGTACGTGAACAGTTGCAGTGGCGCCAGGTAGACTATCGGCGACAATTCCTCGGGCGTCCTCGGCAAGGCGATCACCGCGTCTGCCACGCCTGCCATCCCGTCGTCCCCCTCCTCCACCAGCGCCGCCAGCCCGGCCCCCGTCGCCTTCACAGCCCTGCCAATCTCGAGTGACCTTTCATATCCCGGCCCCGGAGGAGAGATGAGCGTAACCGCACACCTCGGCCCGGTCGCGACGAAGGGACCGTGCAGAAACTGCTCCAGCTGGAAGGCGGCGGTCACGTCGTATGCCGCCTCGTTGACCTTCAGAGCCGCTTCGTAGGCCGAAGCGGTGTTCGGTCCCCAGCCCGCGAAGCAGTACCAGCCGAAGTCTCGAAACTCCTGTACCAGCTCCCGCACCTCATCCTCCCGCTCCAGGGCCTTGGCCACGGCGTCGGGTAGTGTCGCGAGTTCCCTGCCTAGCAGTTCGCCACCAGGGGCACGTGAGGCGGTCAGGGCCAGCGCGGTCATCGCCCCCGTATGGCTGACTGTGAATGCTGATGACCTGTCTCGATAGGTCGTCCTTACGACAGCATCCGCCTGCTCCAGCCTCGCCTCGGAGGACAGAGATGTGACAATGGCCGTCATCGCCCCCGACCCCCTCGCAAGCTCCAACACCTCCGACGAATATCGCTTCGTCCCGGTGTGAGCCATCACGACCACCAGGTCCTCGTTCGTGAGCCGCGGCGGGTAAGCAACAAACTCGAACGAATGCACCGCTCGCGTCTCCACCAACCCCGCCGACCTGAAGAGGTGTTCGCCTACGAGCGCGGCGTGCCAGGACGTGCCGATACCACACACGTGAATTCTTCTCGCCCTCGACGCCAGCGCAGCCAGCTCACTCGCTGCCTGCCGCTGAGACTCCAAGATCCCGGCTATGGCTTCAGGCTGGTCCCGAATGCAGTCGTGCATGTGGTAGGGATGCCCCTGCCGACGCACAGGTCGGTTTGTCATTTTTTCGCTCCTGCAGGCTGGCGAACTCGCGGCGGTCAACCTTGCGACCGGATACCTGCCTTGCCGTAGAAGGCGTGCGTCTGATCGTCGCGCGCGTCCCCTGCGTAGGGTCGCCGCCGTGAACTACCGCCGCTCCCTGTTCCTGATGAAAACCGTCGCCTCCTCCACGTCCATTCGACCGATGGGTCCGGATGCGTACAGCGACCCCAGGACGATCCCCCGCCGCAACAGGAATTCCGTGGGCTGCACATAACGTCCGTGCCGGGTGTCCTCCGTCCACCACGGCGCGAGCGGCTCTACGCTTTCGGGAGTCACCCCGTAGGCGATCGGAAAGCTGAGCCCCACTTCTTCGGCCATGCGCGCGGCCGTATCACGGTCCTCCACGGTTGCCCCGACAACGGACACGCCAAGCTGTTCCAGTTCGTCCAACTTCTGCTGGTAGGCGGCCAACTGCCGTCTGCAATACGGTCACCACTCGCCCCGGTAAAACAGAAGCGCGAGGTACCGGCTCGAAATCTGGTCCGGAAGCGTCAGCTTCGATCCATCCGTGAGATTCAGTTCGATTGTCGGAAAGCGGTCGCCCTGTTTCAGCTTTTCGGGCATGATGGTCCTCCTTCAGACAGGGGTCTGCGGCCCGTGCGAACCTAGGATACCATACCGGCCTCTGTTCCCAACGGCCCCCCCACCCTTGCGGCGACCTGCATACACCGTCGCGGCCGGCCGGTCTACTGTCCCGGCGGTCCCATCATGCTGGCGCCGCACTTGAACGCGGCCTCGAAAAACGCCGTCGGAAACTCGCCCTCTTCGACTTGCAGAGCCTCCACAAGACCCTCCGGCCCGCCCAGCTCCTCGAGCACGCACTTCAGGTTTTCGATCTCCTCTGGCTGCGTCCCAAGTCTCGCGCTCGCCGTTTGCAGTTCCTCATCATTCAGGCACGACAACGCGAGCGCGAAGAGGCCCATGCCCCCCGCCATCGCCGCTTCGTCTTCCCCGCCTGCGGAAAACATAATGCCCAACACGTCCATCTTGGCTGCGCCCGCTCTTATGCAGGCCGAACTCTCCGCGCTGAGTGAGCTACCCGGCTCCACTACACCGGCGAGGAACATACGTAGTGCCGTATCCTGTTCCAGGCAGTCGAATAGTACCGTCGCGTCCCCTCCGGCAGGCGGTTCCGGGCTGAGAAACATCGCCATTAGCTGCTCGGAACCTAAACTCCCTTCGAGGCAGGTGCGCTCGGACTCCGAGAGACCGGACAGAAATGCCTCGGGGTCCGTCGGATCGAGCGGCCTGAGCTGCCCTTCACCGCTCATGGCCCCGGAAGGCTCAGCCACTTGAGTCGGCGCCACGGCTGGCGCGCTGGTAGGCACTGGCGTGGCCGGCACCCTGGTCGGTACCGGCGAAGGCGTTGCGGTGGGCACCGACGTCGCCGTTGGTTCGGGGGTGACCGTCGGTTCGGGCATGGCCGTAGCCGTTGGCGCAGGCGTGGGCGCCGTGGTAGGAACCGGCGTGTGCGATTCCGCCCTCGAACATGCCAGCAGCGCGAGTCCGACGACAGCGACGAATAGCAGCAGAACCCTCAATGTCCTTCTCTCCCCGCAAATGGATAACGGTTTCCAACTGGAAGTTCACATTCTTGTACAACGTCCATACGGAACGCTACGTTAGTTCGCGCGCCATTTGGACGAGTCCGCGCACTCCCCAGGTCACCGCGAGCAGATGTCACGGCCCTACTTCAGGGGTGGCCCACCGAAAGATACGGATGCTCCGGAACGATCAGATTTCCGCCCTCGAACCGGCTCGCCGCGAACAGGTGCACCGGATGGTCCCGAGACTCGCCGTGCAGCACCAGTTCCGCAACCATTCGTCCAACCACCGGCGACAGCTTGAACCCGTGCCCGCTGAATCCCACCGCCCAGTACAGACCCTCCGTCGTCTCCGACCGGTCCAGTATGGGGTTGCCGTCCGGCGTCATGTCGTAGAGGGCGGCGTAGCCGCCTCGGTACACCGCGGCGGCAAAATCCGGCAAGCGTCGCCTCGCGCGCGCCCAGAAGTCGGCCACCTTGTCATGGTCTGCTGCAATAGAGTATGAGTCCGGGTCTACTATCTCATTCAGATCCTCCGGGGCTTCGCCTCCAACCAATGTGCGTAGACCTGAGTCCTCTCTGAAGTAAATCCCCGTCGTGTGGTCGATGAGCGTCGTGGACATCTTCTCCAACGCGCGCGGCCGCCTGAACGTGGCCATCTGTACGCGGACCGGAGCGACCGGCAGATTCTCTCCGACGCTAGCCGCCAGCCGGTTGCACCACGGCCCGGTCGCCACGACCACCGCACGCGCCCCGAGAAGACCCAGGCTAGTTTCGACGCCCAGTACCTTTCCGCCTGATACGGCAAGTCCCGTGACTTCCGCCCCGGCGTAAATCTCCGCGCCGTACTCACGCGCTCGGTCGGCATACGCGTACGTAGTCGCGACAGGATCGGCATAGCCCGAATTCGGCTCATACGCGCCAATCGCCACCCCCGCTCTGTCGACGTTCGGCACTATACGGCCAATGTCCTCCGGAGCGACGGTCTCGATGTCGACGCCGAGATCGCGGTTCATCTCCACGTTCGTCCTCACGGCCTCCAGGTCGCCCTCTCCAAACAGGATCAACCTGCCGGTCTGCCTGAAGCCGACGTCGCCTCCAACGGTGTCCGTAAAGTTGCGAAACACGCCGCTGGACTCTATGGCCATCTTCACCAGCGCCGGGTGCAGATAGTGTTCGCGTACCATCGCGCCTGACTGCCCGCTCGCCCCACCGGCAAGGTGGCCCCTCTCCACGAGCGCCACCCTGCCGGCCCCCATGTGGGCAAGGTGCATGACGACACTGCTACCGATCACTCCCCCGCCCACTACCACGACGTCCGCTGATTTCAGAGTCATCTACTCCCCCTATCGGCCGCCAGTGCATTTGTCATTTCCGTGTCCCACTATAGCTAGCCCCACACCATGGCGAGGCCATACCATCATCCCCATCCAGCCTGAGGGAGTCTTATCATGGTGGTGCCGGAGTTCTATCTTGACTTCTGGAGAGCCTACGACGTACTGAGACCATTGGGGCTGTTCGTCCTCAGCATCGTCATCTACGGAGTGTTCGTATTCCACTTCTACAGGTTCCTCGCAAGAAAGGACATATTCCGCCTCGATCTCAGCAAGTACAACGAGTCCGGGCATCCCGTTCTCAGAAAGACCATCTCGGTCATCTTCTACCTGGCGAAGAGCCTGGTGATGTTCCCACTCTTCGTTTCCTTCTGGTTTGTCGTGTTGGCAGGCCTGCTGTTGTTCATGGGCAGGAGCCAGTCCATCGACGGCATAATGCTCGGCGCCATGGGTGTCGTGGCCACAATTCGAGTGTGCGCCTACTACAGAGAGGCCCTCGCGACGGACATCGCAAAGATCCTGCCGTTCGCCCTGCTCGGTATTATGCTGATCGACAGCTCACTCGTCCGGATCCCCGATCCGGCCGAGAGCCTCCAGAACGCGGCAACTCGGATCGAGACTGTGATCTACTACCTCATCGCCGTAGTAGCTCTCGAATTCCTGCTTCGCATACTCTCCAGCGTCATTGGATTCGTGAGCCGGTCATCCAAGAAGACCACCTCAGGCTCGAAGGATGACGGCGCGAAAGCAGACGGCGTCGATCACGCACCCACCGAGGTTCCGTCGCCGGGCTTTGCCCGAAGCCCTTCGAATGGAACACCGCAGGTCGGAGGCTTGGGGTTCGACCAGGCCTACGGACGGCCACAGTACGATCTGCCCGCGAACACCGGGGCCAGGCTGTTCGAATCTGGCTACGCGCCAGGGAGCTTCCCCAAGTGGGAGGGTACGTCAGGCTATCCCCCCGGCAGGAGGCTCATCCGGAACAGCACGCTGCGGGATTCGCCTGAAAGCACCCCCTAAGGATACTTCTCCAGCCACCAGCGGGCGATGTCGATTCGCCGCGCAAACCAGACGCCGGGGAAGCCCTGCGCGTACTCCAGGAACCGCCTCAAGGCCACGATCCTCGAAGGTCTTCCCACGATGCGGCAGTGCAGCCCCACGTTCATCATCTTCGGATTCTTCTCCCCCTCCCGGTACAGGGTGTCGAACGTGTTCTTCATGGTCTGGTAGAAGTCCTCAGGGCTGTTCATACCGCCGCGCCAGAAGCGCGTGTC
The DNA here is from genome assembly GCA_034421955.1 of Dehalococcoidia bacterium. GTDB lineage: Bacteria > Chloroflexota > Dehalococcoidia > Lucifugimonadales > CATOSD01 > CATOSD01. The sequence continues at coordinate 11,764 of DAOUJZ010000057.1, forward strand.
GTTCACCTCGAGCGAGTACGGCACCACCAGCCACTTCCTGCCGTTCACCCGCACGTAGTAGGGAATGTCGTCGTTGTACGCCATGCAGTCGTAGACGAAACCGCCTTCCTCGACGACCAGCTCACGCGTGTTGACGCTCGGACCGTACCTGACGTACCAGCCCAGCGGACGCTTCCCCGTCGTCCTTTCGAGAGACTCCACCGTCTTCCGGATGGCCTCGCGCTCGGCCTCCCGGCTCATCTTGAAGTACTCCTCCCACCGGTAGCCGTGCCCGAACACCTCGTGTCCACGCTCAACGATTGCGCGGCCCACTTCCGGGTTTCGCTGCACCGCCAGAGCGCAGCAGTAGAACGTCGACTTGACGTTGAACTCGTCCAGAAGATCCATGATTCGCCACACGCCCACGCGGCTCCCGTACTCGAAGAACGACTCGTTAGCAAGGTCCCGGTCCTCCATCGGGACCGGCGAGGGCACCTCGTTGTTCGTCTCGTGCCCGGCGTCTCCGTCGAGTGTAGAGTACTCGGACCCCTCCTCGTAATTCACCACCACGGAAATCGCGATGCGCGCCCCGTTCGGCCACTCCACTTGTGGCGGATTCGCCCCATACCCAACCAGGTCTCGTTCCGTTGCCATGTCAACTGTCCTCCTCACAACCCTGGTTCTGGGCCGGCTCGCCGTCGCGCCTCATCCGTGACAATGGCAACCGCCTGTTGCGCCGTTGCGATGGACGCTCGGCGGCACGTCCAGCACCGGGTTCGTGTCGAAGAACCCCACCGGCTTCAGGCTGAACCCGCAGTACGCCACCGGAGAGACCGGCCAGTCCTCCGGGCGCGGCACGTGATGGTAGCCGAGCGTGTACCAGACCACCACGTCCGTGTCCTCCACGCTCCGGTCGTTCCTCGTGTACTCCGGAAGTCCCGCGCCGCCGGGGTGCTGGTTCGGGTACGCCCCCGTCGCGGCCGTCTCGTCCGGCGCGTACGGCGTCACCCACAGGTGCTTGGTCATGAACCCCGCCCGCTTGACGATGCTCGAGTCGGGATGGGCGAACGGCAGGATGTTCTCGCCGGGCATCAGCTTGTACCCCACAGGCGACCCCAGCGCGTTCTTCACCGACGGATTGGACACCAACCAGTAGCGGCCCTTCATCGGGTCCACCACCCTCTGCGCCTCCTTCTCGGTCTTCAGCGGCGTCGCCTTCGCGTAGAAGGCGTTGGCGTGAGGGTTGTCCGGCCCGGGAGGCTCCGCCAGAGTGTTGATCTCGTACACCGTGTTCGGTTCGCCATCCACGCTCATGTCCAGCCGGAAGCTGAAGAAGTGCTGGTGGATGTGCGCGTTCAGTTGCGGCGCAACGAGCGTCCCGTACTTAGGCGTCTCCCCTTCCGCGATTCCCGCCGTGTTGATGATTCCGGTCAGCTTCACCTCGTGTTGTATGGTCCCGTCCTGGTAGAAGTACCAGAAGAAACCGTACTCGTAGTTGCCCACCGTCGCGATGCTGGAAATCACCAGCCGCCTCGACCGCCTCACCTCCACCTTGCCCGTCCGCCAGTCCGTGTGCTTCCACAGGATGCCGTAGTCCTCCTCGTGCATGCACACCGCGTTCGGTATCGTGACCGACCCTCCCTTGCCGTCGTTCAGGTTCGCGTCGAAGTAGTAGATCTCCCCTAGGCAGTCGCAGCCCAGCGTGAGCGAGTTCGTCAGCGATCCGATCCCGTACTCGCCCGCGTCGAACGCGTTCTTGCGGTAGTGGTCCTTGCCCGGCTCGCCGTAGGGCACCACCATGTCGGACAGCGAAGCCCTGTACAGGATCGGCCTCACCCGTCCCTGGTCCTCGTACCCGACCGTGTGCAGCACCAGCCCTTCCCTCGGCGTGAATCCCAGGCGCAGACTCCACTTCTGCCACGAGACGCTGTACCCGTCCACGCTGAAGCTGGGCCCTTCCGGCTGCGTGATCTCCAGCGGCTTCAGGTCCTGCCGGAACTCGCCCACAAACTCCTCGGCATAGTTGCCGTCCTCCGGCGCCATAGGAATCACGCCGTAGTCGTCGACCCGCATCACTTCCATCTTGTTCAGGTCCACCAGCGCGCTCAGCCCCTCTATCGGACGCGCGTACCCGTTGTCCGTCGGGCTTGAGCGCACGAAGTTGCGCGTCAGCGCCAGCCGCCGGCCCTCCTCTTCTTCATACCCGTAGTACCCCGCCGACCACGGTTCCACCATCACCAGGTCCGGGTTGGTGATCCCCCGCTTCTTCAGCCCCGCCCGAAACTCGGGATCGGCCTTGACCGCCGCCTCGCACTCCAAGAACTCGTCGAGCATTATCCGCGGCTGCACCCCCTCGATCCGCTTCCAGTCCTGGACCTTCCCCTCATCCAGCGAAACGACCACCTCGTACGTCGCCTCCTCGTCGTTGTCCAGCACCGCCACGAACGCCCGCCTCTCCACGGCCTCGCCCTGCTCGAAACCCAGCACCTGCTCCTTGGCCGGCTCCTTCAGCACAATCGTCTCGAACCTCACCCTGGAGCCCAGCTCGCGCTCCGCCCTCAGAATGCGCGATGCCTCCACGATTTCCTCAGCCGTAAGCGGGTCCAGCGGATGAAACGTGGCCGACCCCGCCTCTGCATCCTGTCTCCTGCCCTCCGAAATAATCATCGCGACCTCCTCGAAGCGGTTCCTCGTGTCCAATCATCGCTGCTGCTGCGCATCGCTGAAACTAGCACAGGCAGCCCCATCGGTCAATTTACGCGCCCCCCGGCGTCACCCTCAGCGCCCTCTCCGCCGCTGCCGCCGCATCCGTAACCGCTCCAGCCAGGTCCTCCAGCCTCTCCTCCCGCTTCGGCTGAAGGTACAGGAACACCACCTCCTTCACCCGCTTCCCCGTCACCTGCCCTATCGAGTGCGCGTACGCTCCTCCCTGCAGTCTGTACCTCCCCACTGCCTTCCGCGCCTCATCCGCGCTCACCGAGTCCGTCTTGTAGTCCACCACCACCATCCCACCGTCCTCCTCGAACAGCAAGTCGATGAATCCGTGAAGCGACCCTTCCCCCACCGACGCGGCGACCGGCACCTCTCGCCAATACCTGCCGGACGCCACCGCCCGCCTCACCACCTCGCTTCCTACCGCATCCCGGCACAGCCGCGCGATCTCGCCCTCCCGCTCCGGTATGCCCTCCGCCGCCGCCTGCGCCCGCGCCCGGTCCTCGATGCCCTCCCCCGTCGCCAGGTCTATCGCCTGCAGCACCGCGTGCACCGCCCTCCCCACCGACGTCCCCGCTCTCCCTCGTCGCCACGGTTCAGGGCTGTCCTGCTCACCCTTGTCCTCCTCATCCCCCGTCTGCTTCCCCAGCGACGTCGCCGATACGAACGACGGCCGCCCCATCTCCTCGATCAGCCGCTGCCGTTCACTCACCCACTCGTCTCTCGCCTCCATCGTATGCTCACCTTCCGCCACCACTTCCCTCCGACCGTCGCCGGCGTCTCCACGCCGAATCGGTTCCCCACTCGAATCCGGGTCGATACGCTCCCACAGCTCCGGCGCCGTCTCCAGATGCGCGGAGATTCTCCCGGCCAGGCTACCGGCACCTCCTCGCTCAGGCCGCCGCAGGCTCAGCACGAGGTGGTCGCGCGCCCGCGTCGTCGCAACGTACATCAGCCGCACGTCCTCCGCCTCCGACATCCTCTTCTCGCTCTCCGCGAGACCCTCGAACCCCGGCGTGGCAAAACCGCCGTCACTCGGCCCCAGCCTCACCTCCACCGCCCCGTGCGACCGGTCGAATAACACCCGCTCACCGCGATAGGTCCGGCTCGAGTTGATCCCCGTAACGATGACAACCGGAAACTCCAGCCCCTTGGACGCATGCACCGTCATCACCCGCACCGCCTCCTCGTCCGACTCCGGCACCGGCGTCTCCGTGACCCGCGCCCGCTCGCTCATCTGGTCCTGGACCCACCCGAGGAACGCTCGCAGCGAGGTCCCACCCGCCGCCGCGAACTGCCACGCGCGCTCCACCAGGAACCGGTACCGCCTCCACTGCTCCCGCATCCTCGGATGACCGGACGCGGCCTCCATAAGCCCGCGCTCCCTCACGAACCTCTCGATCAACCCGCCCGGCGACTCCCACATCCTGCCCTCGTGGTACTCCCGCAGCGCCTCCAGCGCTTCGCTCACCAGCCCTTGCCGTCCTCCCGGCTCCTCGCACAGGTAGTCGAACCGTCCCCCGCTCTCGTAGTGCCGCAGCAGGTCCACGTCGCTGCAACCGAACGCCAGCGAGCGCAGCGCCGCCACCGTGGCCACCTGGTCGGCCGGATCGTCTATCGCCTTCAGGCAGTTGAGCAGGTCCCTGATCTCCTGGGTCTCGAATATGAGCGACGCGCTCTCCAGCCGATACGGGATGTCGTGCTCCTCCAGCGCCCGTTCCAGTGCCCCCAGGCCGGTCCGCGTCGGCATCAGTATGCACACGTCCGAGTAGGTCACCGCCCTGTACGTCTCCCTCCCCATCGCGTCCGTAGCCTCCCGATCCAGTGTCTGCCACTCGTCCGCCACCATCCGGCGCAGCAGCAGCGCGATCTGCTCCGCCTCGTCTCTCCGCACGTCGCCGATCGGCCCTTCCAACTCCTCGTCTGCCAGCGCCCAGACCCGCGGCCCGACGGGCGATCCCGACTCCCCGTCCCACCGGGCGGACATCTCCTCGTATTCCGCCTGGAAGAAGCCACCCCCGGGAGCCGGTTCCGCGTCCGCGTCCATCCACTCGCGGAAGACGTGATTCACCCACTCCACCACTCGCTTCTGCGACCTGAAGTTCTGCACCAGGTTGATGGTCCGTCCGCCCGCGCACACGATGCGACGCTTGAGCCTGTTCATTTGCACAACGTCCGCTCGCCGGAACCTGTAGATCGACTGCTTCGGATCACCGACCACGAACAGCTTCCCCGCCTCCGGCACAATCTTGTCCCAGGCCGTTGGACGCTGGCCGTCGCTCACACCATCGGTCACGGCCTCGCTCAGGTACATCGCGATCTCGGTCTGTATCGGATCCGTGTCCTGCACCTCGTCGACGAGCACGTGCGAGAACCGCCCCCGGAAGTGGTCTCGCACGTCCACGTCGTCCCGCAACAGGTTCCGCGCCCACACCAGCAGGTCGTGGAACTCGGCCCTGCCCTCCGTCCGCCTCCGCGCCGCGTAACCCACAGCGAACTCCCGCAGCTCATCGAGTATCGGGACCATCGCCTCGGCAAGCGCCAGCTCCAGCGCCCCTTCCGCAATCTTCTGCGTATCCACCAGGAGCGCCTTCAGTGCCCTGCAGGCGTTCTCCCCCGTATCCGGGTCCGTGTCCCAGTCCGTCTGCCTGCCTCGCCCGTACCTCAGCGGCAGCACCCGCGACAGTTGCCGGTATGCCATCGGCGAACCCGGCTCCTCCGCCGCCAATCGCCGGATCTCTCTCAGCTTGACTTGGACGCGCTGATAGAGCAGGTCCCCGTCCATAAGCTGCGAATACATACACAACCGCTCCATCTCGGATCCCGCATCCAGCAGTTCGTCCACCCAGACTGTCGACGTGACCGGCGGCGGACCGAACGTCGCGCCCTCCAGGTCCGCGTAGTTCCCATGAAACGCCAGCGCCACCTCCCTGAGCTGCGCCAGCGTCACCCCAAGCGTCAGCGCCAGCCCCAACTGCGGCGCCAGCGGCGACTCCAGTTCGAGCATCTCGTCCAGCCACTCAGTCCACGCCTCGTCGAACCGCAGACCCGCCACGATCTCGTCCGACGTCTCGAACGCTGGCGGAAGCCCCGCCTCCAGCGGCCGCTCGTGCAGCAGCGCCGCCGCGAACGAGTGCAGCGTCTGTATGGAGGCCTGGTCCAGGTCCACCACGCCCTGCGCGCACCGGGCACGTTCCTTCTCGCCCAGCGAGTCGTCTGAGGCCGCCGACTCCAACCCCTGCCGCACCCGGTCCCGCAGCTCCGCCGCAGCGGCCTCCGTGAACGTGATGGCCGCAATCCCGTCCAGCGTGGCCCTTCCCGTCCTCACCAGGCCCACCACCCTGCCAACCAGGCTGGTCGTCTTTCCCGTGCCCGCGCTCGCCTCCACGAACAGCGTATCGTCCAGGCATTCCGCGATTTCGCGCCGGGCCTCTTGGTCTGTGGGCTCGAACTTCTGCCCGAACGCCTCAGTCTGGTCTGCCATCTACGGTGTCCTCACTCCTGTTCGGAGAGCGCATTGTACGAGGCCAACCCCGCATCGGACTTCTTCCGCTCCCACAGGTCCGCCCGACGCGTCGCGCACAGCGAATCGAAGTCGCAGTAGGCGCAGTTCTCGGGACCGCGCCAGCCCGGAGGTCCCGGATTCGCCGGAAACATCCCCGCCCCTATCCCGGACACTATCGTCTCGAGCCCTTCCCTGAACCGCTTGGCAGTCTTTTCGCTCCCCAGGTCGAACGCCTCGCTGGGCGCGCGCTTGAACTCGCCCCTGTTCGTCGTGAACCAGTAGGCCGCCCTGACTCTGGCCTCAGGCAGCATCGTCCTCGCCGCGAGGGAGTACACCCCCAGCTGCAACCGTTTCCCGGCGTCGATAGGATCGTCGTCCAGCGCCCTGTACGGTCTCGCGCTGCCCGTCTTGTAATCGATGACCAGCGCCGAACGTCCGTCCGCGCCCACGTCTATCCGGTCGATGTACCCGCGAAAGCGCAGCCCCGTCTCCGGGTCCGTCACTTCCGGCGAGTCCCCGCCAAAGCCGAATCCGGCCTCCACCACGATCTCTCCCGTGCCCACGCCGGCCCTCAGCTTCTCGTCCTCCTCCAGGAACGTCTCCAGGTCCGCGACGATATCCCGCTTCGCCAACCCCCACAGCAGCGGCTTGCCCGTTACGCCCCTCGACTCGGCCCCCTCGAACTCCTCATCCGCGATCTCCATAAGCCTCCGACGCTGCGACTGATCCCACTCCTCGTCCGATGCGGGAAGCCTCCCGTCTTTCACGACCTCTTTGATGAATCTCTCCAGTATCCCGTGAATCAGCGAGCCCCGCTCCAGAGGCGAGATGAACTCGCCCTCCTCCACCGCATCCAGCCCGCTGAGCCTCAGCACGTGACCCAGGAAGTAGCTGAACGGGCACCGCGCCCAACTCTCCAGGCTGGTCGGCGACACCGGCGAACGCCCCAGGTTCCGCAGGAACCGCGCCTCACTGCCGAGCGAAGACAGGTTGCCGTCGAACTCCGTCAGCATCCCCACGTTCCGGCTAAGCCCGAGCTCCACCGCCCGCGCGAGTCCGCCGTCCCGCGCGAACGGGTGCTCCCCCAGCCTCCGACCCTCACCCCTCCACGCCAGCAGCCGGCTCAGGTTGTAGTCGAGCACGTCGGACAGCGCCGCTTCGGGAGTGCGGACTATCGCCTCCTCCGGCGACCGGTCGATGGACAGCCACTCGCGCTCACCCAGTCTCGCAAGCCCGCTCGCGTGCACCGGCACCCCCTCCAGTGCCGTCGCCTGCTCCAGGAACCACCGCGACGGGTACGCCTGCCGCTGCGACGCCGCGTTCGCCACCGGATACGACAGCTCCCGCCGCCCCGCCGTCGCCAGCGCCGACAGGTAATCGTACCGCTCCGCCGCGATGCGCCTTGCAACCCGCGACTCTCCTCCCGCGTCCCGCCAGTCCGCCTCCGGCAACAACGGGTCGGGCCGCGTCGCCGGCGGCATCCCGCCCTCCACCATCCCCAGCACCCACACCACGTCGAAGTCCATGCCGGCCGCGGCTCCAATCGACGATACGAACACCCCCTGCCCAGTCACGCCCAGGTGCCCCACCGTTCCACGCAACGAGTCTGCCGCAGCCTGCCGGAACTCTTCCAGCGTGCATCCCCTCCCGACGCTGTCCGCCGCCGCCAGTTCCCGCATCGACCGCGTCACCCTCTCCAGCGCCACCGCCTCCGCTTCCGGAAGCCGCCTGTCGTCCAGGTAGCGGTCCAGCAGATCGCCGGCCCACTCGCAGAACTCCCCCCATCGGCTCCCGTTCTCCGGTGGCTCCACGTCGCCAGCCAACCGCTCGACGAACGCCAGCACCTCCCTGGCCGTCCCCGCCTCCGCCCTCATCCGGTCGGCGCGCGCCTCCGTAATCTCCTCCGCTCCAAGCCGTCCCGTAGCCTCCTCATCGAGCCGCGCCGCATGCCGGCCCAACCGGTCGCGCCACTGCTCGACCCCCCGGACCACGCCCGCCGTTCTCGTTAGCGAGTCCCACCTGCTCGGGCTGAAGCCACGCGCCGTACCACCCGGCGGGCGCACCGGGCAGCTCGTCAGCCACTCCATCACGTCCGCGCGCCGGAACTCCCCCTCGGGCATGTCCAGCAGGCCCACAAGCGTCCGGCCTGCGGCGCTATCGGCCAGCGTCTGCCGGTCCGGCCCCGCCATCGGTATGCCGGCCATCCTCAACTCGTCCCGCACCAGCGAGGCGTAAGGATTGTCCATCCGGTACAGTATCGCCATGCGGTGGAACGGAGTCCCCTCCTCCCTCGTCTCCCGCGCGATCCTCCTTACCGCCCACCTCACCTCTTCATGCGCAGTGGGCGCCACGTGGAGCCTCACTTCGTCCCGGCCGTGCCCAACCTCTGTGTCACACGGTCCCAAATTCACGCGCGACCCCATCGAGTTGCCAAGCGAGTCCGCCAGCGACTCCACCGGCCCGTCCGCGATGTCGTCGCCCGTGGTTCCGAGCACCACGTAGCAGAGGCCCCTTTCGGCAAGCGACTCGATCAGACCCAACCCGGCCGGGCTCACGTTCCGGGGCAGATAGAACACCACCGTACCCAGGTCGCCCAGCGCGGGCGCCTCGCCACTCCGCACCGCGCCCGCGGCCGCTTCCGCCAGGTCCTCCGCGTCGTACCAAGCACCCTCCACCCTGCGACGAAATTCCCGGTACAGCGTCACCAGTTCCCGACGCAGCTCCCCCTTCGTCTCCAGCCCCGCCCGCACGTCCTCGCCGACCTGCCGAAGCTCCCCTAAAGACGCCCGCACGCTCGCCTGAGTAGCTGCATGGCCGCTCACCTGCGCCAGCGGCCCCGTCGTGCCGGCCAGAACCTCCCGAAGCCACACCCTCTCCACCACCGACGTGAGCGGACGCCGACCAGACCGCGCCATCGCCGCGCCACCCAGCAGCTCCGCGAGCACCGGCAGCACGATGAACCGCACGTTGGCGAATCCGCCCGCCCCCAGCTCCTGCCGTAGGCTCAGGTTCGCGTAGCTCGACGGCCCTACCACCGTCACCGGCGCCAGCGGGTCGCCCCCCTTCGCCTCGCGCACCAGCCGCCACAGCGCCTCCCGCAGCCCCGGCGACTGCCTGCCCACCAGCAGTCTGCCCCCGCCAACGCCTCCATTGTCCCTTGAATCAGAATCCATGCCCGCACTGTACCACAAGCGGCGCGTCCTTGAACAATGCGAGCACGCCGTCTATCATCTTGAACCAAGACCGAGCGAAACTCTACCCAAAGGCCAGGTATCGCTATGACTACGCGAACGAAAGATCCCGCGGCCGCGGCGCCGACTCCATCTCCCACGCTTGAGACCCGCAAGTTTACGGTGGCCGAGTACTACCGCATGGGCGAGGCGGGCATTCTGAAGCCCGACGAGCGGGTGGAACTCGTAGAGGGGGAGATAATCGTAATGCCGCCAATAGGACCACAGCACGCCGGCAACGTGGACTACCTTAACGCCATCTTTGCCCGATACGCCACCGGCCGCTTCCACGTCCGCATCCAGAACCCCATCCACTTGGACGAAGGTTCCGAGCCGCAACCCGACGTTGCCCTGCTGCGCTCACGGGACGACCGGTACACGACCTCCCACCCCACCCCCTCCGACGTGCTTCTGGTCATCGAGGTGGCCGACTCCACGCTGGAGTACGACCGCCAGGTGAAGGCCCACGTGTACGGGCGGGCGGGTGTGCCGGAGACCTGGGTGAGGAACCTGCCCGAGGACTGCATAGAGCGGTTCACCGAGCCGGGCACGGAAGGCTACGCCCAACACAGCGTACACCGCCGCGGCGAGACGCTGGCGCCAGCGTCCCTGCCCGGCCTGGAGTTGGCCGTGGCCGACCTGCTGCCGCCAGCCCCTTCCCCCCCGCAATCGTAGGGGCAGGCTTTGTGCCTGCCCGTGTTTCATGCGCCCCCAATGGTCCCTTCCCCTCTCGAAGGGTGAAGGTCTTCCTATTGTTCCTTCCCCCTCGGAAGGGGGAAGGTTAGGATGGGGGTGACGACTTGGGAACAGCGCCCGAAACTGCCAAGATCCACCCCGCTCAACGCCAGTCTGATAGCCCCATGCGCCGCTTAACCCAGTCCATCCTGGCCAAGACAGACCTCGCCAACCACCCGCGCCTACACACCGCCTTCCCCTGGCTCCTCGCGCTGCTGGCCATCGCCTACGTAGCCCTCCACTGGTCGCAGCCCCTCACCTTGTCGCCCGACAGCGGCGGCTACCTCTCCTTCAGCGACCACCGCACCGCCGGATACCCGCTCTTCCTGGACGTGGTCGAGGCGCTCTTCGGCACATCGGACGCCGCCCCCAAAGTCCAGCTCATCCTGGCCGCGTCCGCCTTCGCCTTCCTCGGCTGGAGCCTCCACCGCGCCTTTCGCTCGCCCCTATTTGCGCTGATGCCGGTCGTCGCCCTCATGCTCTACCCTCGCGTCACCGAGCTGCACGCCCACATCCTCACCGAGTCCATCTTCATCTCGCTCATGTGCCTCATGGTCGGCGGCATTGCGCTGACCGTACATCGCCCATCGTGGCGATGGGCCGCCCTCGCCGCCCTCGCCTGCGGCCTCGCGATTACGGTCCGGCCGGCCGCCCTCAGCCTGCTGGCGGTCTGGCCCTTCCTGTTCTGGTTCACCTGGAGGCGCACCGATGGCAGACGTTTGGCCCTGGCCACCGCCGTGATTGCCCCCATCGCCCTATGCCTGGTCGCGGAAACCCTCGTCTGGCACGCCACCCACGACTCCGACTCCCGCCCCAATCTCGCCGACCGCCACCTGTTCGCCAAGTCCCTCATCATCCAGCCCGAACCATACCTGTCCGACCCCGAGCTCGCAGCAATCGTGACCATGGGCCGAGAGGTCATGGCGCCGGGGCGAGCGCTCATCGCGGACGCGCCCAACTACTATGCCCGCGCCACACTGCTGGCGGAATTCGAGGTCACCGGCCAGCACGAGACCTACCGGCAGAGCTTCTCTCCAGCAGTGAGAGCTGTCGCCGACGAACGTGGTCTCGAAGAGCATCAACTCTTGGCCGAAATCGGACGCCCCGCCATGCTGTCCGAGCCGGTGGCCTGGATGGAGAACGCCCTCACCCACTACCTCGGACTCTGGTCGCGCGCATTTGTCACCCCCGCAGCCCTGGACGAGTTTCAGTCGTACATCGACGACTCGGAAACCAACGAGCTCTTCGAACGAATCTCCCCATTCCAACAGGGTGTGATACACGGATCCCGATTGGTCTTTGTTCTCCGGACCGGGCTGGGCATAGTCCTGCTCGTCATCCCGGTTACCGTTGTGCTGGCGATATGGCAGCGGATACGCCAACCGTGTCCCGATAGTCGATTGGCAACCGCAGCCATCGGCGCCCTGGCAGTCCACTCCCACCTCCTGTTCGTTGGCCTACTCGGAGTGATGACCGGCCGATACGCCGACTCCATGGCCCCCATGATGGCCGTATCAGGCGTACTCCTCGCCTCCTGGCTCCTCGACCAACTCCCCAGCCGCCACGCCATGCCCAACCTTGGCACCTCACCGAGCCCTCTCCAGCCTTGACCCTTTCCTGTCATTCCAGCCCGCAAACCTCACCATGCCATTCCGAGCGTAGCCGAGGAATCTAAAGCCCCCCTTTACCCCATACTCCCTTAGCTCCACCACCACCTTCGTGCCTTCCGTGCTCTTCGTGGATAATCTTCGCCACCCCCCTTGACACCGCCGTACATTTGTACTACTATCCCTCCATGACGAACGGACACCGCCATCAGGCGACCCGCGAGCGACTAACCCCCTCTCCCTTGATGGGAGAGGGTTGGGGTGAGGGTGACCGCTCCCCCAGCCGTCCCATATCGCTCCCATTCCGACACTTCGTGGTTCAAAATCCCGCCGCAACCAGCCCAAATGAAACAATGGAGTCCTAAACCGCCGATCCTCCCAGCTACGAAATGATGCAAATGAACCAAAACGGAACGGAATGGAACATATCCTTTCAGATTTTTCTTGACACACCCCGTCGATGGTAGACTAGTGCCGCTCGGACAACACTCACAATGCAATCAAGACTCGCACACCAATGAGATACTTCGACCAAAGCCGCGTATACGCCGCCTTCCCCTGGCTGCTCGCGCTACTGGCCATCGCCTACGTCGCCCTCCACTGGTCGCAGCCGCTCACACTGTGGCCCGACAGCGGCGGCTACCTCGCATTCAGCGAGCACCGGACCGCAGGCTACCCGCTCTTCCTCGATGCGGTCGAGCTGGTCCTTGGCACCACGGACGCCGCTCCCAAGGTGCAGCTCCTCATCGCCGCCGCATCGTTCGCCTTCCTCGGGTGGAGCCTGCACCGCGCCTTCCGCTCCCCCATCTTCGCTCTCGTGCCCGTCGTCGCCCTCATGCTCTACCCGCGCATCGCCGACCTGCACGCCTACATCCTGACCGAGTCCATCTTCATCTCCCTGCTGTGCCTAATGGTCGGCGGCATCGCCCTCTCGATCCAACGCCCGTCCTGGCGCTGGACCGCGCTCGCCGCCCTCGCATGCGGCCTGGCCATCACCGTCCGCCCGGCCGCCCTAAGCCTCCTGGTGGTCTGGCCGTTCCTGTTTTGGCTGACCTGGAGGCGCTGCGAAGGCAAGCGCCTGACACTCGCCGCCGCTGTGATCGCCCCGGTCGCCCTCTGTCTGCTCGCCGAGACCCTGCTCTGGCACGCCCACCACGACTCCGACTCGCGCCCCAACCTCGTCGACAGGCACCTGTTCGCCAAGTCCCTCCTCATCGACAGCGAACCGTCCCTGTCCGACCCTGAGCTCGCCGCAATCGTGTCCATGGGCCGTGAGGTCTTCGCCCCGGGGCGCGCTCTCATCGCCGGCGCGCCCAGCCACTACGCCCGCACCAGGCTGCTCGTGGACTTCGAGGTCGCCGCCCAGCACTCCACCTACTCCCGCGTATTCTCCCCGGCACTGCGAGAGGTCGCCGACCGGCGAGGACTCGATGAGTACAGGCTGCTGGCCCGGATAGGCAGGCCCGCCATCCTGTCCGAGCCAATCGCCTGGATGAGGAATGCCCTCGCCCACTACCTGGGCCTCTGGTTCCCCTACTGGGCCTACGTCAGCCCCGCCGTCCTTGACGAGTACCAGGCCTACATCGAGAGCGCCCCGCCCGACGAGCTCTTCGGCGACAACCCCATATTCGGCCACAAGGAGCCGCCGGGCCCCAGGCTGGCGTTCTCCGTCAGGGCCACCCTCGCCGCCGGACTCGCGGTGAGCTTGCTGGCGTTCGCCCTGGCCGCATGGCAGCGTCTCCGCGCCGACGACCGCTCACCCGACGCTCGGCTGGCATTGGCCGCCGCCGCCGGCATCGCCGTCCACGCCCACTTCCTGCTCATCGGCCTCACCGGCGTAGTCGCCACCCGCTACGCTGGCGCGATGGCTCCCCTCCTCGCGGTCTGCAGCGCATTGACCGCAAGCTGGCTGCTGGATCACGTGGAGGTGCCCGTGTCGCTGCTCCGCGCGCGCAACTTCCGTTTCGCCGGGCTCCGCAGCGGGGGGGGGGGTAGCGTACGATGACTACCTGCTGCCTCCGTCTGGCGGTGCTCCTGCCGTGCCTTAACGAGGAGGCCGCCATAGCCGGCGTGGTCGAGTCCTTCCGGCAGGCCCTTCCTGAAGCCCAGGTCTACGTCAACGACAACGCCTCGACCGACGCCACCGCGGAGCGCGCCGCCGCCGCCGGAGCCGTGGTCATGTCCGAGCCGCTGCCGGGCAAGGGAAACGTGGTCCGCCGCATGTTCGCGGACGTCGAGGCGGACATCTACGTGCTCGCCGACGGCGACGGCACCTACGACGCCTCCGCCGCCCCGGAGATGGTGGACAGGCTCATCGCCGACAATCTCGACATGGTCGTGGGAACCCGCGTCGAGGCCGAGGGCCAGGACGCCTACCGGCCCGGCCACCGGATGGGCAACGCCCTCCTCAATCGGCTCGTCCGCGGACTCTTCGGCGGCGTCTTCACCGACATCAGCTCAGGCTACAGGGTAATGTCCCGCAGGCTGGTGAAATCCTTCCCCGCCCTGTCGCGGCAATTCGAGATCGAGCCGGAGCTTGCCGCCCACTGTGCCCACCTCCGCCTGCCCTGTGCCGAGATGCCCACCCGCTACGTCGAACGCCCCGAGGGCGGCGAAAGCAAGCTCCGCACCCTCCGCGACGGCAGACGCGCCCTCGTCACCCTCGGCCTGCTCGTAAAGGAGTTCCACCCCTTCAAGTTCTTCACGCTCGCCGCCCTCGTGCTGGCTCTGGTCTCCCTCGGCCTGGCCGTCCCCATCCTGCTCACCTTCTGGGAGACCGGCCTCGTGCCGCGACTGCCGACCGCCGTGTTCTGCGCCGCCCTCGGTCTGGCCTCACTCGGCAGCTTCGTAAGCGGCGTCATCCTCGACAGCGTCAACCGCGGCCGCCACGAGCTCAAGCGCATGGCCTACCTCCGCTACCCCTCCGTCCGCGAGACCTGCCGCTCCCGCCAAAGCTCGCCTTGGCACGAATCCGGGTGACCGCCTGTAGGGGCAGGTTTCCAACCTGCCCGTCGCCACCTAGTCCCCCACACCCTGTCGCTCCAACACCGTCTCCGCCCCCGGCTGCGTCTCCCGCTTCAACACCGACGCCGCCGCCCCAATCAGCTGCAGCACCCCCATCGCCAGAAACGCCGTCTTCAGCCCCGCCATGAACGAACCCACCAGCCGCGAGCCCGACTCCGCGCCCAGCACCGCGTCGATATTCGGCTCGAATCCCTGGCTCGCCATCACCGCCGTCACGATGGACGCCGCGATCGCGATGCCGGTCACGTTGCCGGCGTTCCGCGAGAGATTGACGAACGCCGCGACCACCCCGTGCCTGCTCGGGTCCGCCGCGCTGAATATGGACGCCGAGTTGGGAGACTGGAAAAGCCCAGACCCCACGCTGTGCAGCACGATCCCCACCAGCGGCACCACCACCGTCGAACTCACCGTCATGGAGGCCAGTGTGAAGAGCCCCGCCGCCGAGAGCAGCAGCCCTATCACGTTGAACGTCCGCCAGCCGTACCTGTCCGAAAGCCGTCCGCTCACCGGCCCCATCACGATCCTGCTCACCGCGTTCGGCAGCAGTACCAGCCCCACCAGCGCGGGCGTGTACCCCAGCGCGGCCTGCAGGTAGAACGGCAGCAGGAATCGCCCCGACGTGATCCCCAGGAACGACATGAAGTTGGTGGAGATTCCGATGCCGAATACCCTGCTCCTGAACAGCCCCAGGTCCAGCATCGGCGACGGCGCCCGGCTCTCCCACCAGATGAACGCCGCCAGCAGCGCCACGAACCCCACCCCCGCCACGACGATGGGAGCGGACGTCCAGCCCAGCGTCGCCCCGTTCGACACCGCCAGCAGGAACGTCACCAGCACCGCCGTGGAAAGCGCCGCGCCTGGAAAATCGTATGCCCGGCCGCGCGTGTCCTGCCTGAACACCTGGCTCCTCACCACCGCCACCACCAGCAGGATGGCCAGCACTCCCATCGCCACGTTCACGTAGAACAGCCACCGCCAGTCCAGCACCGTTATCAGGAATCCGCCGGCCACCGGGCCCAGCACGCCACCCGTCCCCACCACGCTAGCATGCGATCCGATCCCCTTCCCACGCTCCTCCGCCGGGAATACCGACGTGATCATCGCCATGCCCGTGCCCTGCGTCATGGCCGCGCCCACTCCCTGCACCGCCTTGAACGCGATCAGAACCATGATGCTCTGCGCGCCGGCCGCCAGCAGCGCCGCTGTCGCGAAGACGGCCATGCCGGCCACGTACACCGTCTTCCGCCCGATCACGTCCGACAGCCTGCCCATCGGAAGTATGAGCGCGCTGATGGCAAGCCCCTCCGCGACCACTATCCACTGCGCCGCGGACAGGTCCGCGTCGAAGTGCTGGGCGATGGTAGGTAGCGCCACCGACATCCCGCCGTGGTTGACGACCGACGTCAGCGTCCCGAACGCCACCGCGGCGAACACCCACCACTTGTACACGGGCCTGTCGAACACTCCCGACGCCAGCATGGCCGACTAGTCCTCCCCCGCCGGCTTCATGCCTGCGGACGCCGCACGACCCGTCGGTGCCGGCGCCGCCCCTGGCCCAACCCGCCTTCTCGGCGCGGGCGTCGTGAGAACCAGCGCCGCCGCGAACGCCATCAGCGCGACGCCCGCCCACCACGCCGGATCGTAGGTCCCCCAGATATCCCGGACGTATCCCGCCGCCGGCGCCCCCAGTCCCCCAACCCCCAGGTTGATCGGATTCACCAGGCCTCTTATGCTCCCCACGCTCTGGCGTCCGAAGTAGTCCGCCCAGATGAAATTCTGCAGGAACATCATCCCGCCAATGCCCAGCCCGAACAGCGCCATCGACGCGAACATGATCGTGAGGTTGTCGGCGTAGATGGTCATGACGCTCGCCGCCGCGAGCATGAGAAAGCCGCTCGCCCCCAGCGCGCGGGCGGGCACGTACCTGACCAGCATCCCGAAAGTGAAGGTCATCACCCCCGCGCACACCGCGTCGAGCGCGGTCGCGAACGAGATGAGCGTAGGGTCCAGGCCCTTGTCCATGAAGTCGGCTATCCGGTGCAGAGCGACTGTCCCGATGGCGAGCGAGACCAAGCTGAACGCCGCGACCAGCTTCCACAGCGTGACCGTGCGCACGGCCTCCGACAGGCTCCACGACACCTCGTCCGGCGGCGCTTCCTCCGGCTGTCCCAGACGCGCTGTGCCGACCAACTCGGCCCCGTCCGGCCGAAGCCCCATGTCCTCGGGTTGCCGCCGCACGAATATGGCCGCAAGCGGGACGATCACTCCCATGCCCAGCACGGCCAGTATCACCCATGCGTTCTGCCAACCGACGGAGTCTATCAGGTACTGGGTCAGCGGCACGAACAGCAGCGCCCCCGCCGGAATTCCGACCGACATGAACGCGATTGCCTTGCCCCGCTCAGTGACGAACCACTTGAGCACCGGCACGGACGTCACCAGCGCCCCCGGCCCGCTCATCCCCACCAGCCCCATGACCGCAAACAGCGCCACGAGCTGCCACGCGTGACCGATGTTGGCCAGCCCTATCATGGAGAAGCCGGTCATCATCGCGGCGACCGGTAGCATCACCCGCGCCCCGAACCTGTCGAGCAGCCACCCGACGGCCGGACTGGTAACGGAGCTGGCCCCCTGCCGGGCGGTGTGCGCCCACCCGAACGCTGCGCGCCCGATGCCCAGCTCGTCTCCCATGGGCTTGATGAACAGGCCGAAGTTCAACGAACCCATCGCCATGCTCACCGCGCCGGTCGCGGCCATCACCCACACTATCACCCAGCCGTAGAAGAACCGGCGGGGATTACTCTTCACGTGTCATCTCGGTCGGCCTTTTCCAATAGTCGAACACCGATGCGCGGCATTCGGTTATCATATCCGCGCTGTTGCCCGGACCGGCACCGCCGGTTTTGGGTTCGCATGATACCAGACTGAGATGCGCGTCAATACGATTATTCCAGCGGGGATGGTCTTCGCGGTCGCCCCGACCGCCGCCGTCATCATGGGCGACTCGCTCATGTACGTCGTGCTGCCGGTTGCGGCGGCCGATTTCGGCGTGGGCGACCGCCTCGGCCTCGCCGCCTCGTTCTGGATAGGGCTCGCGCTAAGCATCAACCGCTTCATTCGCCTCGTCAGCAACGCCGCGGCCGCATCCGTCTACCAGCGATTCGGCGTGCGCTGGCCCTTCGTCGCATCCATCGCCGCCGGCGCCCTGACTACGCTAGCGTACGGCATCGGCAGAGGACTGGCGCCGCTGCTGCTGGCCCGCGCCGCCTGGGGTGTCTCGTACTCATTCATGCGGCTCGCCGCATACCTGACGGCGTTCGGCGTGGGCACTGCCCACATGCGGGGCAGGCTGCTGGGCTTCTTCAACTCCGGGCAGCGGCTCGGCAGTCTGATAGCGGTCACTGCCGGCGCGATGCTCTTCCAGGCAGCATCGAGACAGGCAACCTTCGCCGCCCTGGCCGCCATTGGGCTTGTCGGTGCGGTCGTCGCCTCCCAGGTCCCCGACCTCAGGCCGGGCCGTGCGGCCCCCGCCGGTAACAGACTGCGGGACCGCCTCGACCCGTGGAGCCTGGCCGTGTCGCGCCTTCCGCACGAAGACCGCGCCCTGCGGACTACCCTGCTCTCGATTAGCCTCATGCGATTCGCCACGGCGTTCGCGGCGAACGGGCTGGCCATAGCCACCGTTGCGCCCTACCTGTCCGAAATCGCGGGCGATGACCAGACTGTATTCGGCGCCTTGACCGTCGTCACCCTTGCCGGCCTCCTCGTCGGATTCAGGTGGTTCTCGGACTTGGGTCTCGGCGTTCCCCTCGGCCACCTCTCGGACCGCATAGGCAGGCGACCGTCGATAGCGATCGGCATGGCCGGGATGTTCGCGCCGCTGGCCCTCATCGCGGCGTTCGACTCGATTGTCGCCGCCGTCATCGGACTCCCCTTGCTATTCATCGCCGCCGTCGGAACCAACACGGCGCTGGACGCGGCCATGGGCGAGACCGCGCCGGCCTCCGCCCGCGCCTCGGCGATGGGCAGATACTCCACCTGGCAGGACCTGGGTTCCGCGCTGGGTCCCTTTGCCGGCTTCCTGATTGCCGCTAGAATTGGCTTCCAGGGCGGATTCCTTGTCGCGGCGGTGCTTCTGGCGGCCTCATGGGCCTTATACCTGGTCGCCGCCGGCAGCCCGCTGCGCGCTAGGGCCCGAAAACCGAGCATTTAGAGCGTATCCGATAAGTCCCTTCCCCCTGCGAGGAGGAAGGTTAGAGCCTGCCCCCGCGAAAGCGGGGGATGGGGGTGAAGACTTGAGCAATGCACTGGAAACGTTGGCCGATGCCCTGTGGCAAGCGCGAACCTCGGGCGGTCGCGTGCCGGTCGCGGCAGCCGCCGGGCTGTCGTGCGTGGAGGACGCCTACCGCGTCCAGCACATGATAGAGGCCCGCTCGTCCATGCCGCGCTTCGGCTGGAAGGTCGGCGCGACGAGCGAGGCCGCGCAGCGCAGCCTCGACGCCGACGGCCCCGTAACGGCGCCGATGCACACGCCGTTCTGCTTCGAAAGCCCCGCCGTCGTGAACGTCTTCCCGGACCAGAGCGCCGGAGTGGAGTGCGAGTTCGCGTTCCGCTTCTCCCGCGACCTGCCGGCCCGGTCCGCGGCCTACGGCCTGGACGAAGTCCTGCAAGCCGTAGGCAGCCTGCTCCCAGCCATAGAGGTGGTCGGCGGCCGCTTCGAGGACGGCCTGAGCGGCATCGGCCAGCTACGCCTCATCGCGGACATGTCCGCACACACCGCGTTCGCACACGGTCTGGAGAGAGTCGACTGGCGCGCGGTGGATGCCAAGACACACCGCGTCAGCCTATACAGGAACGGCGCGCTGGCGCGTGAAGGTGTGGGGTCGAACGCGCTGGGCGACCCGGTGATGGTGCTCCTGTGGACCGCAAACCACCTCTCGAGCATAGGCGAGTCGATTGAGGCGGGCCAGGTTGTCACGACCGGCACTTGCACGGGGATAACCCCCGTTTCCCACGCCGACCGCTTCACCGCCGACTTCGGGACGCTCGGCCGGGTGGAGGTCACGATAGCCGAGCGATCCGCTTGAGCATCACGGCAGTCGCCGGATCCGCGGCAACGCTATCGCCGAAGTCACGGCCAGAAACGCCAGTATGCCGCCATTGACCAGCAGAGCGCCCTGCGCTCCCAGCGCGCCCGCCATCGCGCCGATACCCAGGTGTCCCACCGGCGCCATGCCGATGCTGAGCGTCCACGACCCCATGGCCCGACCCCTCTCCTCGTTGGACACATTGGACTGCATAATCGTCCTGTAGATTATGTCCGAAGCCGAGGCGCACGCGTTGATGAACGCCAAAATCACCAGGAATACGATGAGGTTGGTGGTGAGATAGAAGGCCATCTGCCCCAGGCCGAACCCCGCCACGATTATGAACGCCGCAAGCCCCTTCCGGTTGAGGTTGGTTACGGCGGCGAGGAGCACCAACGCGAGCATTCCTCCGCCCTGCCGCACCGCGGACATCACACCGAAACCCGTCGCTCCCACTTCCAGCACGTCTCTCGCGAACACGGGCAGCACGCTCTGGTGGGTGAACCCGAACACCTCTGTAATCGCGGTCATGAACATCATCGAGCGCAGTATGCTGTTCTGCCGTAGCACCTGGACATAACCCCCCAGGTTCTGCAGAACCGACTCGCGTTTCGCCGGCGCGGCCTGGCCGGCGCTGCGTATCGTCAGCATGAGCGCCGCGGCGGCGAGATAGCACGCGCAGATTACCGCGTACTGATATCCGAGTCCCCACGCGGCGATGAAGCTCCCGGCGAACAGCGCACCCACCACTCCCCCGATCCGCTGGTTCATCGAGCTCAGCGCAAGGCCGTTCATCGCGTGTTCGGCCCCCACTATGTCGTAGACGTAGGCGTGCCTTGCCGTCATCAGGAACGCCCAGAAGCAACCGGAGGCCGCCGCCAATGCGATGACGTACCACACCTTCGCCACGTCCGTCAGCAGCATCAGCGCCATCGCGCCCGAAATGATGCCGCCCACCCACGCGATGACCCTGAGAAAGATGCGCCGGTCGACCCGGTCGGACACCGCGCCCGACAGGATACCCAGAAAGAAGAAGGGGGCTATGCGCGCTGCGGACGCCACGCCGACCATGAACGGCGAGTCTGTCATGTCCAGCACCAGCCAGCCCAGGGCCACGTGATCCATTCCCATGCAAAGAGAATGGAATAGCGAGGCCGCCCAAAGCAGCCTGAAGTCCCTGTATCGAAAGGAGCGGGCCCATCCGGATCCGCTCAGCAATGATGCCACGCCGAATCTCCAGTAGCCGGACATCGACCGAAAGCCTGGGACGCACGCGGGAGCGAGAGGTGAGACAAAATGCTGTGCGCGGGGCTAGTATAAGCCGACGCGAAACCATGCTGTAGCACCATAATGTCCTCGTTTCGACCGGTTGACCTTCGGTGCCCGTACTTGACAGCGCCGGGGGAGCAAGGCAAGGTTAGGCGCATACCGGCAGCACGCTGCTTAAACGCGGCGCGCGTAAGCGAACGGAAGGAGAGGCCATGCCAACCATCGAAGTTCTCAATCCCGTCGCATCCAAGTACACCGGCATGACGGTGCGCCCGGCGCCGCGGCTGGACACCCTCAACGGGAAGACCATCGGCCTCTACTGGAACCAGAAGTCCGGTGGAGACGTGGTCCTATCCCGCGTCTCCGAGCTCATACGCCAGCGCTTCCCGGACGTGAGCTTTCGCAACTACACCGGCTCCATCGGCTGGGGCCGCACAGTGGCGTCCGACGAGGACGTCGACCGCATCGCCGAGGAGTGCCAGGGGGTGATAGGCACCACCGCCGATTGAGGGGGATGCACGTCGTGGCTTGCCCACGACACGGTCGCGGTCGAAAAGGCGGGCCTGCCCGCCGTGGCCGTCGTCGCGCAGCGCTTCTCATCCGCGTGGCGCACCAGCATATCGGCCTGGGGACAGCCCCTGCTGCCCTCGGTCACCATTCCCCACGTCGTCGCCGGCCAGAAGCACGACCTGATTCGCGACATGATCGACCAGCAGATCGACGGCATCGTGCGCGGATTGCTCGACCCTGTGAGTGAGGACGCGCCTGCCCAGCGCACCGACGGTGTCTCCGGGTCACTGACCGTCTCCGGCGACGACTTCCTGTCCACCGTCGAGGCGGTGAACAGCCTGTACCTGGACAAGGGCTGGGGCGACGGCTTCCCCGTCGTGCCGCCCACGCCGGAGGCCGTGGAGCGGATGCTTGGCGGCACACGGCGCGATCCACAGGACGTCGTCTCCATCATGGAGCCCGGCTTCGGCATTGCCACCGTCGAAAAGCTGGCCGTAAACGCTGTCATGGCCGGCTGCCGCCCCGAACACCTGCCCGTGCTCATCGCCGCCGTCGAGGCGCTCGCTGACCCGAACTGCATACTGCGCGAGATGCAGGTGTCCACGGTGCCGGAGGCGCCGCTCATCCTGGTCAACGGGCCAATCGCCAAACGTCTCGGCATCAACGCCGGCACGGCGGCCATGGGACCGGGCGCCATCAACTACGCCAACACGGTGATTGGCCGGTCACTGCGGCTGTCGCTGATGAACATCGGCGACTCCTACCCCGGCGAGGCCGACATCAACACGATGGGTCTGCCCACAAAGTACAGCATGTGCATCGCCGAGAACGAAGACGCCAGCCCCTGGACTCCGCACCATGTCGACGCCGGCTTCAGCCCCGAGGACAGCGCCGTGACCGTGGTCGCCGTTTCGGGCGTGGCATCCATTGTGGACGTGTCCAGCACCGTCCCTGAGACCATCCTGGACGGCGCCGCGTCCGCGCTGCACTTCACCGGCAGCGCGCCCATGGGCGACTGGCTCACCGGCGGCAAGATCAACCCCGCCATCAACAGGAAGGTGCTCGCCCAGCACACGCTGCTCGTGGCGCCGGATCACGCGCGCATCATTGCCCAGGCCGGCTGGGACAAGGCGGACGTGCGCAACTACCTGCACCGGGAGGCTCGCCTACCCTTCAAGACGATGTACGGCGACGGCAACATCAAGCGCGACAAGCAGGGCAACTGGTACGACCGGCCGGACCTCCAGTGGCTGGAGAACTACCCCGACGTGGAGGTGCCCATCGCCGCGAGCCCCGACTCGTTCATAGTCGCCGTCGCCGGCGGCCTCGGCAACGTGAGCGAGTTCTTCTGGGGCATCTACGGCTCCGCCACGAAGCCGATAGAGGAGGGCTAGTGGGCGGTCGCGCCGCCGGGCCTTCGAGTACAACCGAATGAGGCGCGGCCTTGGCTAGTCCGTCGTACGTAATCGTAGAGTACGACCATCAGTGGCCCGAACTGTTCGAAGAGGAAAATGCTAGGATAGTTGCCGCCACGGGGGTCGCGGCCGACTGCGTGGAGCATATCGGCAGCACCGCTGTTCCGTCACTCGGGGCAAAGCCGATCATCGACTTGATGTTAGGCGTCCCCAGCGTCGGCGCTGCGCAGCCACAGGTAGAAGCCCTGGCAAGTGTCGGGTACGAGTGGCGAACCGAGACCGTACCCGGCACTCTTTACCTGAGAAAGGCCGAACCACGAAGATTCAACCTTCACTTGACTCGCTGGAACGGCCAGTTCTGGATAGATCATCTGCTATTCCGTGACTTCCTGCGTACTCATCCCGAGAGCGCCCGAAGTTACGAACGCCTCAAGCGCCAACTGATGGCCCGTCTGGCTCACGATCCCCCCTCTTACAACTTGGCAAAGACTTCCTTCATCGAGTGCATCATACGCAAAGCCCGTCGTTGTCGAGGCGCTGCAGGTCCTGTTCAATTGTCGCCCGTCAAGTGCTCCAGGGATAGCACTTGAACCTGTCCTTCCTGTCGCGAGACGACGCGAGTTACGAGTTGGAGACGCTCCCCTCGTCGGGCGCGGCGGACTGGACGTCCACCATGCGGGTGAACTCACCGTTCAGCGCGTACAGGCCCGCATAGCCGCCCCGCTCGACGACTCGGCCCCCCTTCAATACGAAGATGACGTCCGCGTTTCGCACGGTGGAGAGCCGGTGCGCGATTACGATAACCGTCTTGTCGCCGCGCAGAGAGTCGATGCTCTGCTGCACCACACGCTCGGACTCGCTGTCGAGCGCGCTGGTCGCCTCGTCAAGAATCAGGACTGGGACGCTCTTGTACAGCTCCCGCGCGATGGCTATGCGCTGGCGCTGCCCTCCGGAGATGTTCACGCCGTCCTCGCCGAGCTGCGTGTCGTAGCCGTCCGGCAGCGACTCGATGAACTCCGCGATGTTCGCCGCGAGCGCCGCTTCTCGCGTGGCCGCGTCTACCTCCCGGCTATCACCTTCCCACAGCGTGATGTTGTTCCGCACCGTGTCGCTGAAGATGATGCTTTCCTGGGTCACGTACCCGATCCGGCGCCTCAGCTCCGCCTGGTCCAGCTCGTCGTAGGGCGTTTCGCCAACGCGCACCGTGCCCGCGGTCGGCGGCAGGATGCCGGTCAGCAGCGTCGCCAGCGTGGACTTGCCCGCGCCGGACGCGCCAACGAAGGCGACGGTGCTGCGTGGAGGAATGTCCAGGCTCAGGTCCGCCAGGGCGGGCGTCGAATCGCCGTATTGGAAGGTAACGCCGTCGAGAGCGATGGGTCGGTCGAAGTCCGGCGCTTTTCCCCCTGCCGCAACCTGCTCTTCATTGTCCGAGAGCTCGCGAGTCAACTCGCGGAAGTTGCGGGCGCTGCCGACGTACCTGAGGAACCCCTGGAACGAGTTCTGCGCCTGTAGGGCATAGTTCATGCCGCGGCGCACGATGAAGAGGATGAAGAGAATCTCTATCACCTCCTGGCGCGCGATCTCTACGTAGTAGACCAGCAGCGCCGCGATGACGATCATGAAGAAAAGTTCCGCGCCGTTGCTCACGAACGCGCTCAGGGCCCGCTGCCGGTACTCCAGGTCGCCCTGCTCGGTGCTGGTCGCGCTGAGCCGATGTGTCAGTTTGCCTCCACCGTGCGTGGATTTGAGGTACTTGAGGGAGCCAAAGGCCTGGACGAGTTGCGACTGCAGGACTCTGTTGGCGGCCGTCGCCCGGACGGAGTAGCTGGCGGCAAGCCCGAAAGCCCGTTTGATGAGGAAGTAGCCTGGAATGCCGACCAGGATGACCACACTGGTGAATACCGGGTTGATTGCCAGCGGCAGCGCGACGTAAACGATGGTGTAGGCCACGGCGACGATGAATCGCGCGCAGTTGTTCAGCACCTGTGCGACGTTGCCAATCTCGATTGTGGCCGCGTTGGTGTAGGCGCTGACGCCCCGCTCCAGCACGTGCTGGTAGTCGGCCTTGAACACCCTCTCCACCAGCTCTATCTTCATGCGGGCGAGCTGGCTGCCGGTTATCCGGCCCGCTACAACCTCCTGGAGGATGATGCAGCCCGTGCGTGCGGAGTAGAGCGCGGCCATACCGATCACCGCAACCCAGAGGTTGTACGGTAGCCCCAGCAGAGCGGCTCCCCTGGTAAGCGCCTGGTATAGCGTGGAGTCCGTTGTGGTGGCTGACCCCGCGAGGATCGGCAGGATCAGGCTGATGCTGATGCCCTCCAGCAGCGACGCCGCGCCCACCAGCCCGAGCCACGCGGCCAGCCGCCACCCGATCGAGGCGTAGAGGTATCGGACCAGATATACGAAGTCGCTCATCTGAGGGAGCCTACGGCAACTCCAGGCCGTGGCTCTCGAGCAACTCCTGGTCGGCGAGAATCTCCGCGGTGGGGGCGTCCGCCACAACCAACCCGCCGTCCATGATGATTGAGCGCGGAAACGCCTCTTTGACCATGTGCATGTCGTGCGTGGTGATCAGCACGGTCTGCTCCAGTCCCGCGAGCAGTTCTATCAGCCCGCGCCGCGCCCTTGGGTCGAGACCCGCCGACGGCTCATCCAGCACCAGCACGCTTGGCCGCATGGATAGGACCGTCGCTATGGCCGCGCGCTTCTTCTCGCCGCCGCTCAGGTGAAACGGCATTCTTGGGCCATAGCCCTCCAGCCCAACCTGGCCCAGCGCGGTCTCGACTCGCTCGTCGATCTCCTGCTCGGGCAGTCCCATGTAGATTGGGCCGAACGCCACGTCGTCGTAGACGGTTGGCGAAAAGAGCTGGTCGTCCGGGTCCTGGAACACCAGCCCCACCAGCGAGCGGACGCGGGCGAGTACCCTCTTGTCGTCCTCGACAACGCGCTCGCCCATAACCGACACATCGCCTTGGCCGTGCAGCAAGCCGTTGAGGTGGAGCAGCAGCGTGGACTTGCCGGCGCCGTTGGGGCCGAGGATCGCCACCTTTTCGCCAGCGCCGAGCCGGAAGCTGACGCCGCGCAGCGCCTCCCGCCCGTCCGGGTAGGCGAATCGCAGGTCCCGCACCTCAAGCGACGTTTCGGCGATCACATCAGCACCCTTGCGGACACTGCGACTGACGCGAACAGCGCGAGCGCGAGCCCGGTCGCGCCGATGGCGTTGCGGGTCACCGGCGGCGTCTCGCGCAGCCGAATCGTGCCGTCGTAGCCGCGAGCCAGCATGGCCATGTAGATGCGCTCCGTGCGATCCATGGTGCGAATGAACAGGGAGCCTGCCATCCCGCCGGCGGTCCGGGCGCGCCACACCACCGAGCCGCCGGAGCGTCTGCCGACACCAGCGCTGCGAGCCGCCCGGGAACGCAACATGCGCTGTGTCTCGTCTACCAGCACGAACAGGTAGCGATACATGAGCATGACGACTACCACGAGGATTTGCGGAATCTTGAGCGCCCTGAGTGCCGCGAGCAACTGAAAGGCGGGCGTAGTCGAGGTGAGCACCACCGCGGCTGTGACGCTAGCCCAGGACTTGATCAACACGCTGGCGAAAAACTCCACACCCTCGACCGTGCCCGTCAGCGTGAACAGGCCAAGGGACAGGTCAAACAGAGGCTCGCCTGCCTTGGTGAACACCGTGGGCAGCGCAATGAGGATGAAGGGCAGCGCGACCAGCGAGCGTAGGAAGACACGGACCAAGCCTACGCCGGAGAGTGCCGCGGCAAGCCAGACCAGCGCCACCATAATGGCGAACGCCGGCCACTTGCCGGGCGGCGCCGATGTGGTGGCGAGAATGAAACCGAGCGTGGCTATCAGCTTGACGCGCGCGTCCGCCTTGTGAAGAAAGCTCTCGCCTTCCAGGTAGCGGTCCAGGACTCCGGTGGCGGTAGAAATCGGACTGCTCAGGCTCTGCCGCGGTTTGCGGCCGCCCTGTAAACGAGCAGGGCGAATCCCGCGAACAGCAGGTATACGACGGTAACGCCGATGAACCCGGCGATGATTGTCGCCACAGCCTCGTTCTCGATGCCGGGCACGGTGTAGTCTGGAATTATCGAGTAGGGCGCGTCCAGGGCGGTCTCGATGAATCCCTGGTCCTCGGCCACGCGCTCCAGCCCATCGGGCGAGCCGGACGCCAGGGGAGCGATGAGCGTCACGGCTATGGCCACCACGTATCCGACTGCCAGGACCCTTCGGAGCCCGATGCCTCGCCTCTCGGGCTGGGCGGACTCGGCTTCCTGGCCGCGGCTCAATCCGAGCAATTGCGGGCGCGCCGCCAGAATGAACCCCAGCGCGAACACCGTGATCAGGCCCTCGCCAATACCGATGAGCGCGTGCACGCCCGCCAGCGCCGGCAATGCGAGCTGCAGCGGCGATGTGCCCGACATCGCCAGTTGGAACGCCGCCAGGACAGCCGCCGCAACCACGGACACCCAGGCTGCCGCGAATCCACCGACGGTCAGCGTAGTCCTGGAAGACAGTCCGAAGAAGCCGACGGCGCGGTAGACACCGTACCCGGCAAGCACGCTGACAATCGACATGTTGAACAGGTTGATCCCCAGCACCACCAGCCCGCCGTCCTGGAACAGCAACGCCTGGAGGCCTACCACGGCGGTCATTACGAGAATGGCTGCCCACGGTCCGAGGATGATTGCCGCGAGCGCCCCCCCGACGAGGTGTCCGGATGTGCCGCCCGCTACGGGGAAGTTGATCATCTGGGCGGCGAAGATGAACGCGCCCATCACGCCCATCATGGGCACCATGCGCTCGCTGAGGTCGCGGCTGGTCTGCCGCGCGGCGAAGGCTATCACGAGCGCGACCACGACGTAGCCGGCTATGGCCAGGGGCAGGCTGAAGAAGCCGTCCGGGGCGTGAAGCGGAGTCCACGAGTCCCAATTCAAGATGTTAACGCCGATGCTCAGATGCAATTTGTGTACCTCCAGCGGCAGCCTGGCGGCTACGCTTCCTCACCGGACTCGCGGCAGTGCCTGCATTGGCCGAACACCGCGAGGTGGTCGATGTCCACCTTGAAGCCGTATGTCTCCAGTATGCTGTCACCCAGCGACCGGAGCATCTCCTCACCTAGCAGCTCAACGCCGTCGCAGCCCTGACAAATCAAATGGTGGTGCCGCACCTGCTCGATCCACTCGTAGGAGTGTTGGTCTCTCCCCATGTGGGTCTCGGAGACCAACCGCATCTGCTTCAGCATGTCGAGGGTGCGATAAACGGTCGAGAGGTCGATGAACGAGTAGTTCTCTTTCACCTGTTCGAGCACTTCTCCCGCCGTGACGTGGCCCGGCGCGTGCCGCAGCGCGGATAGAATCATCATCCGCTGGGGAGTCGGCCTGAAACCCGACTCCTTAAGAGACTCGATTATCTGGTCTTCACAACTCATTCGCTCTTCTGCCAGAAATGGCTGGCACAAAAATAGCATCACAGCCAATATACGTCAACCCCTAATCTCTGCAAAGGCATAATTCAGGCTACTGCAAAGATTTGCACTACTATGGACCGGTCTTCGGCTACTACTGGATGAGTAAGGAGTTCGGCCAGTCGTCGCGAGCGCGTCATGGCCGTTCATGCCTTGAAACACGCCGCGCGCCGCAATATAATTGCTAACGGCACGCCCCGCGTCAGCCGAAGCGCGGCCAAAGGCTTGCGGCGTCCGCCGCGAGAACCCAAGGAGGGACCGTCAGGTATGACCTACATCATCGCCGAGCCATGCGTCGACCTAAAGGACGCATCCTGCGTAGACGTTTGCCCAGTGGACTGCATCTACACCACCGACGAAGACAACATGTACTACATCAACCCGGACGAGTGCATCGACTGTGCCGCCTGTGAGCCGGTATGCCCCGTGACGGCCATCTTCGCCGAGGACGACACGCCGGCGGAGTGGCGCAACTACATAGACCTCAACTACGAGTACTTCGGGTTGTCCCGTTAGGAGACTCCCCAATGGCCAGCATAGACTCGACTCCGGATTTCGTATCGGACGCCTATCAGAAGATGGAGCGCAACCTCGAGGCGGTGCGCGGCAGGCTCGGCCGGCCGCTCGGCCTCGCCGATAAGGTACTGCTCTCCCACCTCGACGACCCGGAGGGGCAGGAACTGGTGTCCGGTAGCAGCTACCTCAACCTGCGCCCCGACCGCGTGGTGCTTCAGGATGTACTGGGGCAGACGGTGATGCTGCAGTTCATGCAGACACGTCGCGAACGCACGGCGGTGCCCACCACCGTCCACTGCGACCACCTCATCCAGGCGCGCGTGGAGGGCGAGTCCGACCTGCGGGAGTCGATAGCCGAGAACAACGAGGTCTACGATTTCCTCAAGTCCGCGTCGGCCAAGTTCGGCGTCGGCTTCTGGGGGCCGGGCGCCGGCATCATTCACCAGGTGAACCTGGAGAACTACGCCTTCCCCGGCGCGCTCATCATCGGCACCGACTCCCACACGCCCAACGCGGGCGGGCTGGGAAGCTGCGCCGTCGGCGTGGGCGGCGCGGACGCTGTGGAAGTGATGGCCGGGCTGCCCTGGGAGGTGCTCTACCCCCGCCGCATCGGAGTGCACCTGACCGGCGAAATGAGCGGCTGGACCGCGCCCAAGGACGTCATTCTCTACCTGGCCGGACTGCTCACCGTGTCCGGCGGAACCAACGCCATAATCGAGTACTTCGGGCCGGGCGCGCGCTCGATAAGTTGCACGGGCAAGGCAACCATAACCAACATGGGGGCCGAGCTGGGGGCGACCACGTCGATGTTCCCGTTCGACGACCGGATGGCCGCCTACCTGCGCGCCACTGGTCGCGCCGAACTGGCCGAGCTGGCCGCCAGGTATTCGCACCTCGTGACCTCCGACCCCAAGGTCGAGGCCGACCCAGAGTCATACTTCGACCGCGTAGTGGAGATAGACCTTTCGCGACTTGAGCCTCACGTCGTCGGCCCCCACTCTCCCGACCGGGCCCGCCCAATCTCCGCCCTCGCGGCCGAGGTGTCCGAGAGCGCCGACGAGTTTGTGGACGAAATTTCGTCCACGCTCATCGGGAGTTGCACCAACTCCTCCTACGAGGATATGAGCCGCGCCGCCGACGTTGCCGAGCAGGCCGCCGCCCACGGGCTGGGAGCGTCGGTGCCGTTCATGGTGACCCCAGGCTCCGAGCAGGTGCGGGCCACCATCGAGCGCGACGGCCAGATGGAGTCGCTCACGCAAATTGGGGGTACGGTGCTGGCAAACGCCTGCGGCCCGTGCATCGGCCAGTGGCGGCGCGCACAAGAGATGGTGGGCGTGCCCAACACAATCGTCACCTCGTACAACCGCAACTTCCCACGGCGCAACGACGGCCAGGCCCAAACGATGAACTTCATCGCCAGCCCGGAGATCGTGACGGCCCTTTCCATATCAGGCCGCCTCTCGTTCAATCCCATGACCGATACGCTCACCGGAGCCGACGGCGAACCGTTTACGCTCGAGCCCCCGGCCTCGGCGCCGGAAGTCCCCGAGCGTGACTTCGCGCGCGGCGTGTCGGCCTACGTCGCCCCGCCCGAAGATGGTAGCTCGATCGAACTGAGCGTAAGCCCGGACAGCGAGCGCATCGAGCTGATGGAGCCCTGGCCCGCATGGGACGGCAACGACTACCTGGATATGCCCGTTCTGATGAAGACCGAGGGCAAGACCACCACCGACCACATCTCCCCCGCAGGGCCCTGGCTGCGCTACCGCGGCCACCTGAGCAAGTTCAGCGAGAACATGTTCATGGGTGCCACCAACGCCTACACCGGCGACGCCGGCACCGGAAGGAACGTGCTCACAGGCGACGAGGGACACGCCATATCGCGCATCGCCAGGCACTACCAGGGCGAGGGCCTGCGTTGGGTGGTGGTGGGCGACGATAACTACGGCGAGGGCAGCAGCCGCGAGCACGCGGCACTCTCTCCAAGACTCCTGGGAGGCGCGGCGATCATCGCGCGAAGCTTCGCTCGAATCCACGAGACCAACCTGAAGAAGCAGGGCCTGCTGCCTCTGACCTTCGCCGACCCCACTGACTACGACCGTATCCGCGAGGATGACCGGATAAGCCTGGTCGGACTGAACGATCTGGCCGCCGGCCGGCCCGTCGAGTGCCGGATCGCTCACTCGGACGGCACGTCCGAGACGCTGCACCTCAATCACTCCATAGGCGAGTCGCAGGTGGAGTGGTTCCGCATTGGCGGCGCCCTGAACATGTTCCACAAGTAGGGCCGCCACATGCCAGTCCCCTCTCCCAAGACTGGGAGAGGGTGAGGGTTGAGTCGGCTCGTCTCACAGACTCAGAATGCCCCCGGCTCGGCTATAGCGAGGCGAGCCAGCCGTACATGGTGTCGAACAGTTCCCGCTCGCGGCCCTGGTAGCCGTGGTTCGCGCCCTCGATCTCGCTCACGACCACGTGGGGATACTCCGCCGCGGCTAGGCTGCGCCGAGCCGCTCCGCATACCGGCAACTCCTGTTCTCCACCGATAGCGCACTCCTCCCCTCCGAAGATGTACCGCGTCGGGCAGCCGGTGTTGGCGGCATGGACGGTGACGCTGTAACGGTTGTCCTGATTGAAGCAGTCCACGTAGGCACGGGCGCTCCACGTCGATCCCCAGGGGACGCCGGGACGCAGTAGCGTGTCAGGCCGGCCCTCGGCCACGTTCCTCTCCGACTCGCGGAACGGCCCGGCGAAGTCATCGCCATGCAGCGCCACGACGCCCTCGTGGTTGTACTCCCCCGGCGACACCGGGACGACGGCCACGACGTTCTCGAAGTGCTCCGTGGCTTGCGCGTAGGTGGCCCTCACGGCCCCGCCGCTGTGGCCGCCTATGGCGATCCTGCGGTGTCCGCGCTCCCTGAGCAGTCCCAGCCACGCCGCGAAGTCGGCCCGCGAGTCCCGCACCGACTCGAAGGCGTATCCCGCGAGCGGTCCGCCGCGAACGCCGTTGGCTACGTGGTCGTGGCCCCGCCGATTCCCGGTGAGAAACGCGATGCCACGCTCGGCGAAGCGCTCCCCCAGCCCCAGGTAGAGGCTGCTGTAGAAGTGGCCGCCGTCGCCGTGGAAGAACAGCACGGCGTCCACTGGATGGTCCTGGCCGCTGCCCTCAGCGCCGAAGTAGGCGCCGGAAAGCACTATGCCCTCCGGAGTTGTGACTTCCACAAGGTCTGCAAGCATGTTCTGCTCCTTGATACCAGATAACGCGTGGGCCTAGTAGATGACCCGCTCTTCCACCATCGTGTCGAAGTCCCCTTCGGCCACGCCCAGCAACTGCCCGTAAATGTACTCGTTGTCCTGCCCCAGGCTCGGCGCCGCCGTCAGTCTGGCCGGAGGGCCGTCCGCGAATCGCCAACCTATCCCCGGGAGCAGCCGTGTTTCGCCATCGCTTGTCGTGACCGGCGTGAAGTAGCCGCCCTGCCTCAATGACTCATCCTCATACACCTGGAGCGAGTTCCTGGAAGCGGCCGCCGCCACGCCGGCATCCTGAAGGATACGTGCGGCCTCCTCGGCGCTCCGACCTGCCGTCCAGGCACCGATGGCCGCGTCAATCGTCTGTCGATCTCGCCTGCGACCGCCCGCTCTGGCGTAGGCTGGATCGTCTGCGAGATCGCTCCTCCCCAAGACCCGACACAGCGCCCGCCACTCGTCCGCCGACGTGACCGAGATGGCGACCCATTCGTCGTCGCCGGCGCAGCGGTACAGGTCGTGCGGGGAGTGAGCCAGATCCAGGTTGCCCATCGGCTCTCTCAGCTTGCCGCTCATCTGGTAGTCGAGCAGCGCAGGGGCGATGCTGGCCGTCAGCGCCTCGGCCATCGAGAAGTCCACGTACTGCCCCTGCCCCGTCGCCGCGCGGTGCGCCAACGCCGCCACGGTCACCATCGCCAGCTCCATCCCCACCCAGGGGTCCGCCCACAGGCCGCCCTTGATAGGCTCACCGCCAGCATAGCCAGACACCGAGTTCCATCCCGTGTAGAACTGGAGAAGGCTGCCGTACGCAACGTAGTCCCTGTCCGGCCCGGAGTGGCCGGTGCCCGATGAGGACACCATGATGATGTCCGGACAGACCTCTCTCAGGACGGGATAGGACAGCCCGAGACGCTCGATTACTCCCGCCGCGAAGTTCTCAATCACGACGTCAGCGGTGGAAATCAACTCCTTTGCGAGTGCGAGGCCGGCCGGGTGGGTTATGTTCAGCGCGGCGTACAGCTTGGACTGGTTGTACACCTGGAAGGCGGCTCCTCTGGAAGAGGGATCAGGCCGCCTCGCGCTGCCCACCTTGATGACCTCCGCGCCCATCGCGGCCAGGAACCTGGCCGCCGTCGGCCCGGCGATGATCCAGCTCAGGTCCACCACCCTGACGCCGGATAGGGGCAGCTTGCGGGACGGGTCTCCAGTGCGTTCCATGGGTCGATTCGGGACAGCATCGCAGTCCGCTCGTTGGCCCGCAGACGGCTCGCGAACGAAGGACTGCGTCAGCAGGCTGTTGTGCTGGCCGAGCGTAGGCGCCGGTCGGCGGTTAGCCGCGTACGGCACGTTAGACAGCCGGTAGGCTGCGCCCGGGTATCTGAGCGTGCCCGCGACCGGATGCTCCAATTCGCTGAAAAACTCCCTCTCCGCAAGGTGAGGGTCCGTGAACAGGTCTTCCGCGGTGTTCACCGGAAAGCACGGAATCCTGCGCTCCTGTCCCCACCGGGCCACGTCGAACTTCGAGAACCGCCTCGTCCACTCGCCGAGCAGCTCCCAGAGCGCGGCGGTGTTCGCCTCCCTGGCCTCCCGCGTGGCGAAGCGCTCGTCTTCACCCCATTCGGGATTGCCCATCACTTCGAGCCACTGCCTCCACTGGGCCTCCTCCCGGGGCGAGATGGCAACGTGGCCGTCGTTGCAGGGCAGGACGCCCCCGATCGCCCCCACTGAGCCGGCCTTTCCGCGGTCCCGTGACGCCGCGGGCTGACCGTATGCGTGGCCGGCGAACGACGCTATTAGCTGCGTGGCCAGCGCCTCGTACTCAGAGACGTCGACGCGGGCGCCCTCCCCCGTCATCTGCCTGCGGTAGATCGCCGTCAGCACAGCAGTCGCGGCGGCCAGCCCTGCCGCGAGGTGCGACTGCCAGCCGCCCGCGCGCACCGGCGGGACGCGTTCCGGGTCGTCGACCGGGCCGAGCAGCGCGTGGGCATGGCCGCTCTCGTGAAAGAGTGTGAGGTCGGTGGCGGGCAGCCCGTCGCGCGGACTCCACGGTCCGTAGGGCGTGATCGATGCGTAGACAATGCCGCGATTCGATGAGGATAGGCTGTCGTGGCCGAGGCCCAGGGAGTCCAGCGCGCCCGTCCCCAGGTTCTCGACGACCACGTCCGATTCGTCCGCAAGAGAGCGCACGGCCCGGCGGCCCTCGTCTGTGGTGAGGTCGGCGGTGACACCGTACTTGTTCACGTTGAGAGCGAGGAACAGCGCGCTACGCTCGGGATGCGGCTCGTCGCCTGGAAACGGCCCCACCCTACGCGCGCTATCGCCATGCGCAGGTTCGACCTTCGCCACACGCGCGCCAAGCTGGCCCAGCAGCTTCGCGCAGTAGGCCGCGGACACGCCTTCGCCGAGCTCCAGTACGTTGAGGCCGGTCAGCAGTGACTGCGCCATTTGCTCCCCGCTTTGACGTGCGGCCGCCGTTCCCTGTACGGGACAGCCGGCGTTGACTACCCGCTGGCTCGAAGCAGCGGCAACATCTCCCTCATGTCATCCACCTCTTCCAGCGCCCACAGCCGGGACAGTGCGCTCTCGACTTGGGCCTTGGACAGTACCCGGCCGGCCAGCGCGCGGAACTTGTCCTCCAATTGGGTGTCGGTCAACGGGTTCTCCGGCGTGCCCGTCGCATGCTCCACTACCTCGGTCATCTCCCGACCGTCCGTGAGCAGCAGGGTCACTTTCGCGGAACCCTCCTCCTGTGCGGCGTCCACTGTAGCGACTATCTTGTCGCGCAACCGCGTGATCTCGGGGTCCGCCACGCGCGCGTCGGTGTACTGCGCCGGAAACGCCGCGCCGTCCACCAGTCCCACGGCCATGCTGTGCTGGTAGGAGAACTTGCCTTCCAGTCCCGCCCTCGGATGGGGCCTGTCTACGAGCTCCAGCACAAGCGGATGGACCCGCGCCCTGACCTCCTCTACCGCGTGACTCGTCACGCCGTGGACATCTCGGAAGCGCACCATCGCGTCTATCAGCGGATGGTTCACGACACCGCAGGCGTAAGGCTTCAGGCCGTTCTGGTACAGCTCCCAGTCCTCTCCGAGTCCGCTCGTCGCGCGGTCGAGATCGCTCTCGGCGGAGTACACCTCGGTGAAGCCCCGCCGGCCTTCCAGAATCTCGGTCGTGGATGTGAAGCCGCGGCTCGCGAGCAGCGCCGCCAGCACGCCGCTCTGCGCCGAACGCCCCGGGTGCAGCGGCTTGGTCATCGAGCCGAACGAGACCCGGAGTCCCGATGCCTGCGCGCCAGCGACGCCCAGCGCGTGAGCCATGCTGCCGGCGTCCATTCCCATCAGCCGGCCCGCCGCGGCCGCCGCCCCGAACACGCCGCAAGTGCCGGTGATGTGCCAGCCCTCGTCGTAGTGAGCCGGGTGAACGGCCATGCCTATGCGACACGTCACCTCCATGCCCAGCACCGACGCCGCCAGCGCGCTCCGTCCATCGGCGCCGACGCGCTCGGCAACGGCAAGCGAGGCGGGAAATGTGGGCGCCGAGGGATGGATGATCGTCGGAAAGTGGGTGTCGTCGTAGTCCTCCAGGTGAGCGAGGTAACCGTTCGCGAGCGCCGCGTTCTGCATCGAGGTGCGCACGCCGGCGCCGACAACCGACGCTCTGCCGTTGCCGCCCTCCTCCCGAAACACGTCCAGCAGAATATTCAGCGATGGGTCCGCCGAAGCGTAGAGCGAAACCGCGAGATAGTTTATGAGGCACCGCTTTCCCTCGTGCAAGAGGCGTTCCGGCAGAGCCTCCACGTCCGTCTCCACTACAAAGCGAGCGATGTCTTCAGTCGTGCCCATGGTTTCGTTCCTCGCGGCTGTGGTTGGGACGGCCAAGCGTCCCCGACGGGGTGAGTGTAAGGCGGCGGTGTTGGGCTGTCAACGAATGTAGACGGGGCCCCGCGCTGGACGGAGGCGCTCGCCGCCGTGTACCATCGGCACGCCGCCGAGCCGCACGGCCGATAACACGCGCGGCAGCGAAACGAGAGGGTGGGAGCATGAATCCGTTCGTAGACGCGCATCTGGCCGCCATCGTGGAGAGCAACCGCTTTCTGGAGACGGTGGTCACTTCCCCGCTTGGGCTGCGCTCCGACATCACAATGCTGCGGGAGTCCCTGTCCATCCCCCTGGCGGCGGACCTGTCGCGCGAGGAGAACCTGCGCCGCCGCAGGATCCTCGCGGAGATGTCGGGGCAGCCGCTGGAGCTGGCGCTGTCGGCCATCGCGTCTATATCGGCGTCGGTGGACGCGCTGGAGGCCTGCGCCGATTCCGGCGAGCCCGCGCTCGACGCCAACTGGGTAGAGCGGGCGCGCCGGGTGCTCGCCCGCGCCGGACAGAAGGTGGGCAGCGATCTGCGCGCATCGGCGGCGGCCCGAGTGCGCGGCCTGTACGTGATCGTCGATCCGGAGGCCACGCGCGGCCGGCCGATACTGGACGTCGCCGAGGCGGCGCTGCGGGGAGGAGCGAGCGTGGTGCAACTCCGTGACAAGTCCCGTGACAAGGGCGAGGTGCTGCCCGACGCCCGGAGACTGCGGGAGATGTGCGAAGAATACGGCGGCCTGTTCGTGGTCAACGACGACGCCGACGTCGCCCTCGCCGTCGGGGCACACATGCTGCACGTCGGTCAAACCGACCTCCCCGTCGCCACCGCCCGCGCCGTACTCGATCCGCAACAACTCGTGGGCACTTCCAACGGCGGCGTCGACGAGGCGCGCCAATCGCAGGCCGACGGGGCGGACTATGCCGCCGTGGGCGCTGTCTTCGCCACCACCACGATGGGCAAGAGCGGGCGCAGGTCTCTGGGAGTGGACATCGTCGCGGAGGTCAAGGAGGCCGTTTCGATGCCCGTCGTCGCCATCGGGGGAATCAGTCAGGCCAACATAGCCGATGTGGTGCGAGCGGGAGCTGACAGTGTCTGCGTTGTGAGCGCAGTCACCTTCGCCGACGACCCGGAGGCCGCGTCCGCCCGGCTGGTCGAGGCCATGCGTTCGGCGGCCGGCTGACCTTGAGTCGACCGCGTTCAAGGATTGCCGGCAAGCAAGTCGCGGGCCCAGTTGAGCCTAAGAATCAATTCATAGGGCGTTGCATTTGCGTTGACACTCCGGCGAGTCGCTACTAGAATTGACAAGGCCGCCTGGATGAAGTGTATCCGGGTGGTACAAAGGTATCGTCTGCATTGGGTGACAGACATGGGAGGTTTCGCAGATGTCAAAGATGTTTAAGCTCTTCGCCCTGGCGGCGCTGGCCGCTCTGGCCGCCGTGGTCTTGGTGGCCTGCGCGGAAGAGCTGAGCGATGAAGAGATAATGGAGCGCGCTTCGGAATTGGGAATGATGACCCAATCTGAAGCCGAAGGAATGATGCCCGCGACAGGCGAGAGGCTTGAGCAAGTCAAGAGCAGGGGCAGGGTCATCTGCGCCAGCCGGAACGACGTTCCGGGCTACGGATACATTGACCCCTCCGGCAACAACGTGGGCTTCGACATCGACCTGTGCCGCGCTCTCGCAGCCGCCGTGCTGGGCGATCCCAACGCCATCGAGATTCGCCTGATTACCGCGGCCGAACGCGGCCCGACCGTACAGTCCGGCGAGGTCGACATGCTCGTGCGCACCGTCACCTGGACCACCTCGCGCGATTCGCAGTGGGGCAACTATGCCCAGACCATGTTCTACGACGGGCAGGGGTTCATGGTCAACAAGAGCCTCGGTGTCGAGAGCGCGCTTGAACTGCAGGGCGCCACGGTCTGCGTGACGCAGGGCACGACGACCGAGTTGAACCTGAACGACTTTTCGAGCCAGAACGGCCTGAACATCGAACCACTGACGTTCGAGACCACCGACGCGGTGGTCGCCGCCTACGAGAGCGGGCAGTGCGATGCGTTTACCAACGACCGCTCCCAGCTCGCCGCGATCGGCACCGCCCTCGCGGACCGGAGCGCTCACGTGATTCTGCCCGAAACCATCTCGGAAGAGCCGCTTGGGCCGGTGGTGCCGCACGGCGACGACCAGTGGTTCGACATCGTCAAGACCGTCATGGGCATCCTCATCTACGCGGAAGCCTACAGCGTGACCTCAGCAAACGTGCCTACTGCCGCCACCGGCGACACCAAGGTGGACAGGCTGTTCGGCCTGGAAGGCTCATTCGGACAGGAGAGCCTGGGCATAAGCCAGACCGCCGCCCAGGACGTGATCCGCGCAGTGGGCAACTACGGTGAAATCTACGACCGCAACCTCGGACCGGGCGGAATCGACCTGCCGCGAGAGAACGGCCGGAACGCCCTGTGGGCCTCGGCCCCCTGCACCGACTGCCCCAAGGGCGGCCAGATTTACGCGGCGCCCCTGCGGTAGGGGAAGTCCCTCGTAATCCATCTTCGGTTATCAGCCGGGCGGGCCTGCTCCGTCCCGGCTGGTGACCCGCTCGGCGCCGCCGAGAAATGCAGGGGCAGGCTGTTGACCTGCCCCTGCCCATGCTGAAAAGGGAATTGCACACGCTGCCCAGGTGGGCGGTCGCAGGCGCCGCCGCCGCTTCCCTTGTCGGATGGCTCTAACCCCCGCCTGAGTCTAGAGCGGGATTGGCAGGGCGAATGACGACCATTCCACGAAATCTGACCTACGAGGGCATACCGATCTGGCGGCATGAACGCATCATCCGCTGGATGTCGCAGGTCGTGTCGGGTGTGGTAGTGGTGGCCCTCGTAACGTGGTTCTTCTTCAACATCGGCAGCGCCATTCAAGAGCGCAACATCCCTTACGGGTACGGCTTCCTTTCCAGGGCCTACCAAACCCCCATCGGGCAGCACTTTCTCCCATTTGAGCCCTCGGACACTTTCCTATACGCCCTTGGAGTGGCCGCGACCAACACTCTCATCGTCGCGGTAGCCGGAATCATCCTGGCGATACTCCTTGGCATCTTCGTCGGCGTCACTCGGCTGTCCAGCAACTGGATAGTGTCCAGGATAGCCACGGTCTACATCGAGTTCTTCCGCAACGTCCCCCTGCTGGTGCAGCTCTTCTTCTGGTTCTACATCCTGCTCGCGCTGCCCCCGGTGCGGGAGGGATACGTCATCGCCGGCAACTTTTACGTCAACAACGCCGGCATCTCGTTTCCCTGGATGGTTGCAAGCAGCCCGGGCGCTGGACTGTTGTGGCTCGCGGTGGCCGCTGTAGGCGTCGTGAGTGGCTTTGTGGTCCACCGATGGCTGAGCCGCCGCGAGATTCAGACAGGCGTTCCATCCTACCCCGTGTTGTATGGGTTTGCCACTGTGCTGTTGATAGCCGTCGTCGGCTGGATCGTCATCGGCCTCGCGTCCGGTGCGGCGCCTCTTGTCTCGTCATATCCGGCGCCGGAGGGAAGATTCGGGCGCATCGGCGGCGGCTTCACCGCCTCGGCGGGCCTTCTGGGGCTGCTTGTGGGCCTGGTAATCTACACCTCGTCGTTCATCGCGGAGATTGTTCGCGCCGGAATCCAGTCGGTTAGCCGCGGCCAGCGCGAAGCCGCCTCCGCGCTCGGCCTGTCCCCGATGAAGGCGCTTCGACACGTTACATTTCCACAGGCCCTTCGCGTTATAATCCCACCACTCATCAGCCAGTGCCTTAACCTCACCAAGAACAGCAGCCTGGCGGGAGCCATAGGTTATTCCGACCTGACTAACGTGGCCAAGACGATGACGCAGACTGCGCCCGCGGTGTCCATCTTCATACTCATCATGCTGGCCTATCTTGCGATGAGCCTCACCTGGTCGCTGATCGGAAACCTGTACAATCGCCACATCCGGTTCCGGGAAGGCTAGATTATGGCCACGGACTCGAACACAGTGACCGCGACTGTACTTCCCCCACCTCGTTCTGAGGTTGGAGTCCTCGGCTGGATGCGCGCCAATCTGTTCGGGTCGTGGTTCAGCGGCGTGCTCACCTTGATATCCGTGGCCGTCCTGCTGGTGGGAGGGTGGTCTGGGCTCAGGTGGGTGTTCTACGAGGCCGACTGGGGCGTCATTGCGCAGATCGGCGGACTGTTCGTGCTAGGTCCTTACAACACCGACCAGGCGTGCCCCGGAAACAACTGCTTCTGGAGGCCCCAGGTGGGCCTGCTGCTGTTCTCTGTGCTGCTGGGGATGGTCTGGGTGATCGCTGGAGGTGGAACGGGGAAGCGTGTCGCGGTCACGGTCGCCGCGGTCGCGGCGGCATTCGCGCTTCTCCCGTACAGCTTCGATCGCATGGGCATGGACGTGCGGCTGCTACTGCTGGCGAACCTGCCCGCGCTTGGGCTGGGATGGGCCCTCGCGCGCTACACGCGATTTGGCACCGTCAAATGGGCGGGCATTTTCGCCATCCTGGGTTTCCTGTTCACACTGCTGCTATTGCGTGGATGGGAGGACGGCGGGCCTGGCCTAATGCCGGACCTGCTGTTTAGCTGGATCCCCGGCCTGGAGCCCGTTGTGGACCTGAAGGACTGGGGCGGGCTGATGCTCAACATTCTGCTGGCCGTTGCAGGCATATCGCTCAGCCTGCCCATCGGCATAGCGCTGGCGCTTGGCCGGCGCAGCGACCTCCAGGTCGTCAAGGGCATATGTGTCGTGTTCATCGAGGTGTTCAGAGGGGTTCCACTAATCACGCTGCTGTTCATGTCTCAGGTGCTGGTGCCGTTGGCCTTTCCCAGGGACTTTCCGCTTGACCCGCTGCCTCGCGCCGCGATCGTGATCACTCTGTTCAGTTCAGCGTACATGGCCGAGAACATACGAGGAGGGCTGCAGGCGCTTCACCCTGGACAGGCGGAGGCCGCCCGGGCCCTGGGTCTTCCGGGTTGGCAGACGACGCTTCTCATATCGTTGCCCCAGGCAATACGAAACGTCATCCCCGCCATCGTTGGACAGTTCATCTCGCTGTTCAAAGACACCAGCCTGGTGTACATCATAGGAATGCTGGACATAGTCGCGGAGAGCCGGGCGTACATCCAGGGCAACCCGGAGCTTCTGGGCAGCGCGAGGGAGCTGTTCATCTTCATCGCCGTCGTTTTCTGGGTGTTCTGTTACGGCATGTCATACGTCAGCCGACGCTACGAGCGGCATCTGGGCGTGGGAGAGAGATAGGAGGAGGCTTTGACTACTACAGACCCGAGAAACGACACCGAGAACATCATAGTATGCCGCGACGTCCACAAGTGGTACGGAGAATTTCACGCGCTCAGGGGCATAACCACCAGCGTGAACCGCGGCGAAGTGGTCGTCATCTTCGGGCCGTCCGGCTCGGGCAAGTCCACGTTCATCCGCACCATCAACCGCCTCGAGGAGCACCAGCGTGGCGACATTATCGTGGACGGCATCGAGCTGACGAACGACATACGGAACATCGACGCCATACGGCGCGACGTCGGAATGGTCTTCCAGTCGTTCAACCTGTTTCCCCACCTCAGCGTTATGAGCAACATCACGCTTGCCCCCATCAAGGTGCGCAAGGTGCCCGCCGATGATGCGGCGCAGACCGCGCTGGAGCTTTTGCGCCGCGTAGGGATCGAGGAGCAGGCCGACAAGTACCCGGCCCAGCTCTCGGGCGGACAACAGCAGCGCGTCGCGATCGCGCGGGCGCTCGCCATGCAGCCCAACGTCATGTTGTTCGACGAGCCCACGTCGGCGCTCGACCCCGAGATGATCAAGGAGGTGCTGGACGTCATGCAGGAACTGGCGCAGTCTGGCATGACGATGCTGGTCGTCTCGCACGAGATGGGGTTCGCTCGAGAGGTGGCGGACCGGATGATGATGTTCGACGAAGGCCTGCTGGTGGAGGAAGGGCCGCCGGACCAGATATTCCACGACCCGCAGAGCGACAGGACCAAGCTGTTCCTGTCGCAGATACTCTAGCGGGCCGCCTGCGTCGAGCGACCCGCTCCCGTCCTCGCTGGCTACTGCGCCGGCGAGTGTAGAAACTGCCAGTTGATTCCGAAGCGGTCTACGCAGGCTCCGAAATAGTCCCCCCAGAACATGTCCTGCATGGGCATATCCACCCTGCCGCCCATCGACATCGCGGCGAACAGGGCGTCCGCTTCCAGCCGGCTTTCGGCTTCGAACGAGAGCGACACGTTGTCCCCGAAGGTGCGCGGCGGCCCGAAGTGCTCCGGCACGTCGCTTCCCATCAGAACGCTCGAACCAACGTTGAGCGACACGTGCATTATCTTGTCTCTGTCGTCCTCGCCAACCGGCGTATCGTCCGGCATTTCTGCGAACGTGGCCAGATTGTTGAACTCACCGCCGAATACGGACTGGTAGAACTCGAAAGCCTCTCGGCAGTTACCGTTGAAGTTGAGGTATGCGTTAATGGTCATGGCCGGCCTCCTTCCTTCTACTTAGGTATGGGCATAGAGACTAAAGCCACCTCTCGACAAAATTCTAGGTGTGAATTAGGCAAAATCCCGTTTTATTTCAGAAATTTGCAAAAACAAACGGCGGCGAAAGCCGCATCTCGCAGCCTCCACCGCCGCACCGGCACATTGCCGCTAACGGATCAGTTGATCCGTATCTCCCTCAGCTTGGGCACAATCATCGGCGTGACCCTGTAGCCCTCCACGTGGGGCTTCAACAGCACGTGGCGCTCGCCGGTGAACCACAGCGGCACCCAGGCGCCGTCTTCTACGATCATCACCTCTGCCTTCCTGTACTCCTCGATGCGCTCCAGCGGATCCTGTAGAGTACGGGCGCGCTCCAGTATGACGTCCAGTTCCGGGTTCGAGTACGCGCCGTGGTTGAGGGCGCTGTCGGTGTGGAACAGAATGTCCAGGAAGTCCTGTGGGTCTGGATAGTCCGCCTGCCAGCCCAGGCCTGCGTATGCCTGGAACTTCGAGTCGTTCAGGTCTTCGAGATAGGTCGCCCACTCCACCTGTTGGATCTCTACCTCCACACCCAGCACCTGTCGCCACATCTCTATGACGACCTCGAGGTCAAGCCCGATCGTGCCTCCGGTTCCCGGCACAGTGATGACGATTCGCGGCCTGGTGTCCGGGTCCGCGTACTGGGACTCGCTGAGCAGCCGCTGGGCGAGCTCCTTGTCGTGGCGCAGTCCCACGAGGCTGTCGTTGTAGCCCGGGAAACCCGGCGGCAGTATGCCGAATGCGGGCACCACAAGGTCAGAGAGCACCTCGGATGCGATCAGCTCCTTGTCGATGGCGTGGTTGAGCGCCTGCCGGAACCTCGGGTCGTCAAAGGGCGCCATGCTGGTGTTGAAGCCGATGTACGATATGCTGAAGTCGGGCGGCGCTACTATCAGCTCCTGGTTCAGCGGTTCATTTGGATCGAGCACGCGCTCTAGGTCGAACAGGCTGACACCGGTGATGTCGATCTCGTCGTTCTCATACATCGCCATGGACTGCCCTCCCGCTAGGTTGAGCAGAATGGTGTCCACGTTGGCCGGCTCGCGATAAAAGTGCTCGTTTCGCTCCAGTACGATGCGCTCGCCGATCTTGTACTCCTTCAGCCTGAACGGACCGGTCCCATTGGGGTCGTCGGTCCAGCTTCGCCCGCCGGCCTCCACGTTGGCGCGGTCCAGAACGAACGCCGTAGGGTACGTGAGCTTCGCGAGGAAATAGGCCTTGGGCTCGTCGACGGTAATGCTGAGCGTCGTATCGTCAACGACCCGTATGCCCGAAATCTCGGCGGCGTTGCCCTTGATGTAGTCCAGCGCGCCGACTATATCGTTAAGATACGTGTCGGCCACCGGCGACGCCGTCTCCGGGGCGGCCGCTCGCTCGATGGACCACTTGAAGTCCTGCGCCGTCACCTGCCTGCCGTCGTGGAACTTGGCGTTGGGGCGCAGGTAGAAAGTGTACTGGAGACCGTCGCTGCTGATCTCCCAGCGCTCGGCAAGGTCGGGCTCCAGTTCCAGGTCGGTGTTCAGTGTCACGAGACCGCTGTACAGCTCGACGACCACGAACGACGACGTGGTGTCCGTCGTCAGATGCGGGTCGAGCGTGGGCGGGTCGGCCCACTGCCTGCGAAACACTCCGCCC
Source organism: Dehalococcoidia bacterium (assembly GCA_034421955.1). GTDB lineage: Bacteria > Chloroflexota > Dehalococcoidia > Lucifugimonadales > CATOSD01 > CATOSD01. The sequence goes on from DAOUJZ010000057.1 coordinate 56,111, forward strand.
GCCGTCGGCTCGGTGGCAGACTGCTCGGTGCTGAGCGCTGGCGTGCTGGTTGGCTCCGCAGCGGCCGGCGTCGATTCCGTAGACATAGCCGACGCCGCCTCTGATCCCGCCTGGTCCTCGCTGGAGTCTCCGCCACACGCGACCGCGGCAAAAGCGGCCAACATCAGCACAATCGGCAGAATCCACTTGAGCTTGAACAATTTTATCCTCCAACCTGAGATGCTAGAAACGATTCGATGAACGAGTCGATGTTACCGTCAAGAACTGTCTCGGCGGAAGAGTCCTCGTGCCCCGTTCTATGGTCCTTCACCATCTGGTACGGGTGAAGGACGTAACTCCTGATCTGATTGCCCCACTCGGGGGAGATGTGTTCCCCCTTCAGCTTGGCAATCTCCTCGGCCCTGCGGCGCATTTCGAGCTCCACCAGCCGGGCCAGCAGTATGCGCATGGCGAACTCCCGGTTCTGCCGTTGGGAGCGCTCGTTTTGGCAACTTACGCGTATGCCGGTGGGCAAGTGCGTGACACGGACCGCGGTCGAGTTCTTCTGCACGCTCTGCCCGCCTGCGCCGCCCGCCCTGAAGACCTCCAGCTTGACGTCATCCGGGTCGATGGTGACGTCCACTCCCTCCTCGGCTTCCGGCAGTGCCTCGACCAGCGCGAATGACGTGTGCCGCGCGTGGTTCCCGTCGAAGGGCGAGATCCTGACAAGCCGGTGTACGCCCCTCTCCGCCCGCATGTAGCCGAATGCGTACAGCCCGGAAAACTGGACAGTGGCGCTCTTCACGCCGCCATCCTCGCCATAGGAGACGTCGAGCACGTCGCTCGAATAGCCCCGACGCTCCGCCCAGCGCAGGTACATCCGCATCAGCATCCTCGTCCAGTCCTGGGAATCCACTCCGCCGGCGCCCGCGTGCAGCGCGATGATGGCGTTGCGCTCGTCGTACTCGCCCGAAAGCGCCAGCTTGAACTCAAGCGCGCCTAGCCTCTCGCTCACACCGGCCAGATCAAGCCTCAATCCATCTAGCAGTGAATCGTCATCCTCATCCATCGCCAGCTCAAGCAGCTCCTCGACGGAAGCGGCCTCGTCGTCCAGCGACTGCCACTCTTCGACCTCCTGCGTCAGGGCCGATATTCGCCTCATCGTGTGCTGGGCCTTGGTGGGTGAGTTCCAGAAGTCGGGTTCCATCGCACGCTTTTCCAGGCGTGCGACCTGCCTGCGCTTCTCTTCGAGGTCAAAGGCGCACCATGATTTCGGCAATGCGCTCACGCAGTTCAACAACCGTACTCCTGAGTTCCAGCATGTCTGAGCTTTCCTCCGACGTATATTGCAACGCCTTCGCGCCGCGAATGGTTAGCAGAAAGTATATCAGGATGTATGTTATTCTGGGGCGCGGCGCCGGGGCGCGGCGAATCACTGAAACGGGGGACGTACACCAATGCTCGACCTGCTCATCACCGGCGGCATGATCATAGACGGCACCGGCAGCCAGGGCTACTACGGCGCGGTGGGAGTTGAGGGCGACACCGTGCGTCTGCTGCGCGGCGACGTGTCGCACGTGCAGGCGGCGCGCACTATCGACGCCACTGGCCGCGTCGTCTGTCCCGGGTTCATCGACATGCACTCACACGCCGGCCTCGTTATTCTGTCCGAGCCGAGGCACGAGCCGAAGGTCCACCAGGGAATAACGACGGAACTTGTCGGCGTGGACGGCAACTCCTACGCGCCCTTCCGCACAAGGGAGAACTTCCTCCGATTCGTCGAATTGAATTCCGGCCTGGACGGCGACCCTCCCCTGCCCGGCTCCTGGTCCACCGTGGAGCAGTACCTCGCCATGTTCGACCGCAAGGTGGCCGTCAACATCGCCTACATCCTGGGCAACTCCCCCGTGCGCATCGACGCCATCGGCTGGGACGACAGGCCCGCGACCCCGGCGGAAATCGCCAACATGCAAGCCATCGTGCGCGAGGCGATGGAGGAGGGCGCGGTGGGCCTCTCCACCGGCCTCGACTATCCGCCGGGCAACTACGCCGACACCGCCGAAGTCTCGGCGCTCGCGTCCACTGCCGCCGCCATGGGCGGCTTCTACCACACACACGTGCGCTACCGGCTCGGCGACCAGTTCCTCGACCCGTTCCGCGAGGCGATAGACATATCACAGCGCAGCGGCGCTCCGCTGCACGTCACCCACTTCTACCAGAAGGCTCCCAGCGCGGGCGGCGGGAGCCGAATGCTCGACCTGCTGGAAGACGCCCAGGCCGGCGGACTGGATGTGACTTTCGACAGCTACCCCTACGTCTACGGCAGCACACGGATCCTGATAGTCTTCCCGGACTGGGCGCACGACGGCGGTCCCGAACGGCTCAAGGAGGTCCTGCGGTCCGAGGAGGGTCGCGAGCGGCTCCGCAGGGAGATTGGCCCACGCGCTCCCACCTGGCAGGACATGTGGCTCACCTACTTCAAGCGGCCCGAAAACCACAAGTACGAAGGACGCTCGGTAGCTGAGATCGCCGAATTGATGGGCCAGTCTGAGGTCGACGCGCTCTGCGACCTGCTGCTCGCTGAGGACTTGCAAACGTGCTACGTGGCCGCGGGCGCCAACGGCAACACGCTCCCCGCATTCGTCACTCATCCCATGTCGATGGTGGGCAGCGACGCTGTGCTGCTCGGCGATTTCCCCAGCCCCCGCACCTACGGCTGCTTCCCCGTGATTCTCGCGGAGTACGTGCGCGAGGAGCGCCAGATGTCCCTGCCCGAGGCCATACGCAAGATGACCTCGTTCCCGGCGCAACGGCTGGGCCTATCAGACCGTGGCCTGCTGCGCGACGGTATGAAGGCCGACGTCACCGTGTTCGACCCACACAAGGTGTCCGCTCCGGCGACACGCACCGAGCCGAAGCAGCTACCCATCGGCATAGACTACGTGATCGTCAACGGCACCGTGGTCATCGACGAAGGCGCCCACACCGGCGCCCTGCCCGGCCGCGCCCTCAAGCGCAGGTAGCCCTTCCAACAAGTCCCTCCCCCCATCCCGTAGGGGCAGGTTTGAAACCTGCCCGCCGCGCTCTTAAGTCCCTTCCCCCTCGCAGGGGGAAGGCTAGAGCCTGCCCCCGCGGAAGCGGGGGATGGGGGTGCCACCCGTCGTCACCCCGTCGCCGCCTTCACCTTCCCGACAAACTCCTGGACCCCCGCCGCCAGCCACGCGTTCCAGTTGGTCATCAGGAACCGCACGCCCTTCGCGATGTAGCTCTCCACCGTCGCGTCCGACACCACAGTCCCCGCCGTCCTCCCCGCCCCGACTATCCGCGCTATGGCGTCATCTATGACCGCCTGCACGTCGGGGTGGTCCGCTCGTCCCAGGTGCCCCATGCTCTGCGCCAGGTCGCTCGGCGCGACGAAGAACACGTCGATATTGTCCACCCTCACGATTTCGTCCAGGTTCTCTATGGCCGCAGAGTCCTCGATCAGCACCACCAGCAACGTCTCCTCGTTGGCGCGGTGCAGATAGTCGGGCACGCCGTAGCCCTGCCGGCTCGTGTACATGCCGCGCGAGCCGACCGGGTGGAACTTGGCCGCGTCCACCACCGCCCTCGCCTCGTCCGCGCTGTCCACGTGCGGCACCACTATCCCCTGCGCGCCCAGGTCCAGCGTGCGGTAGATCGTGCCGTAGTGGTTGGAGTTTACGCGCACCACCGACGTCTTGCCCCAAAGGTCGCACGCCCGCGTCAGGTCGGGAACGCTGCCGAAATCCACCGGCCCGTGCTCGCCCTCCAGCCATATGCCGTCGAAGTCCAGCGGCCCCAGCATGTCGATCACGTCGGCGGAGTTGTTGCCGCTCAGAATCGTCGCGGCCTCGCCGTTCGCCAGCTTATGTTTCACAACGTTCGGTCTAATGTCCGCCATTTCGCCTCCCTATTCGTTTCGTGGATTGAGCAGCAAGCCGAAATCGCTCGTGTCATGCGCCGCGATTATAGGAGCCGCCGACTGGCCGGTCAAACCCCGCGTGTGGACAGCGGCAGGGACACGCGCTAGCATAGGCACGCCTGATGCGGCGGCGGGAGGAGACTTGCAGCGCGAACCGAGGTACTGCCAGTACTGCGGCGAAGGCCTGAAGACGGAGCAGGTGGAGGGCAAGCCACGGCCCCGCTGCTCCGCTTGCGGAGTGACCGTATTCGAAGACCCCAAATTGGCGGCGGTCACGCTGGTCGCCCAAAACGGCAAGCTCGCCCTGGTGCGTCGCGGCGTCGAGCCCCACCTCGGCCGCTGGAGCTTCCCGTCAGGCTTTGTGGACCGAGGCGAGCGCGTGGAGGACGCGGCGGTCCGGGAAACACTGGAGGAGACGGGACTGCACGTCCGCCTGACCGGGCTGGTCGGCCTGTACTCCGAAACGGGCCAGCCTGTAGCCCTCGCCGTCTACGCGGCCGAAATCGTCTGCGGAGAGCTGGCCGCGGACCACGACGCGCAGGATGCGGCCTTCTTCCCCATTGATGACATTCCGCCACTACCCTTCCCACACGACCAACGGATTCTACGGGACTGGCTGGAGTTCCCCACTAAGGACACGAAAGGCGCGAAAAAGGAGGAATCCTGATGACAGCCTTGCTTCTGCAAAACGCCACCCTCATCGACGGCTCCGGCTCCGACCCACAGGCCGGCGCAAGCGTGCTGGTCGCTGACGGCACAATCGCCCGCGTCGGCCCCGCGTCCGGGCTGGACGCCCCACCCGGCGCGACCGCCATCGACCTCACCGGGCACGCCCTCATGCCCGGCCTGATGGATGCCCACGTCCACTTCGGCCTCGTCGGCGTGGGCGGCGGCTCCCACGGCGACGACGACAGCCTCGTCGCGTACACCCTCGGCGCAGTCGAGAACATGAACATCGCCCTGCAGGAGGGTTTTACCACCGTCCGGGACGCCGGAGGACTCGACCCGGCGTTCGCCCGCGCCGTCGACCAAGGCCTCATAAGCGGCCCGCGCATCCTGCCGTCCGGCTCCCCGCTCTCTCAGACCGGCGGCCACGGCGACCACCGCGGCCGCTACGACACCTCGCCCCAGGTCGCGATTCCGGGCCTGCTCGCCTCCACCGCGCTCGTGGACGGCGTGGACGCCGTGCGCGCCGCCGCCCGCCAGCAGCTACGCCTCGGCGCCACGCAGATCAAGGTGATGGCCTCCGGCGGCGTAATGTCGCAGATGGACAAACTGGACAGCCTGGGCTTCAGCGTCGCCGAGCTGAGCGCCGCCGTCCAGGAGGCAAGAGCCGCGGGCACCTACGTCCTGGCCCACTGCCACACCTCGCCCTCCATGAACAACGCCCTTGACGCCGGCGTGCGCTCGCTCGAGCACGCCAGCATCCTCGACGAGCCCACCGCGGCGCGAATCGCCGAACTGGGCGCGTTCGTCGTGCCCACGCTGCTTGTGATCGAGCGGCTGGCCCTCTCCCCGGAGGCCGAGGGCGTCTCCCACTACAGCGCCATGAAGCTGGAACAGGTGCGGGGACTCATGCCCGACAGCGTCCGCGCCGCGAGGGAGGCCGGCGTGTCCATCGGCTCGGGGTCGGACATTCTAGGCGCCCGCCAGACGGGCCGCGGCGGAGAGCTCGCCGAAAAGGCCAATATCCTGGGACCGATGGCCGCCATAGTCAGCGCCACCAGCACCAACGCGCGGCTGTTCAACCTGGAGGACCGGATTGGCGTAGTGCGCGAAGGCTACGAGGCCGACCTCATAGCGGTGGCAGGCGACCCGCTAGCGGACATCGATCTCCTGGCCGACGGCGCCAACGTGCCGCTGGTAGTCAAGGGAGGCGAGGTAGTGAAGAACGCGCTGTAGGGGTGCAGCGTCACAAAGTCCCTTCCCCCTCGCTAGCGGGGACGGTGTCATTAGTCCCTTCCCCCTCGCAGGGGGAAGGTTATTAGGATAGGGGTGACCCCCCTACCCCGCCAGAGCCGCCCGGATGATCCCCGCGATACGCTCCTGCTCCGCGGGAACGTCGGCAGGCTCCACCGGAACAGGCAGCGCGTCCAGCGCGTCGTGCAGCGCCCCCTCCAGCACAGCGGTCTCCTGGGACGACAGCTCCCAGCGCGCCGCTACGTCACCCGGACTCCACAGCGCCGCCTGGCGAAAGCCGTAGTCCGCGACCGCGCGATTCGCGATTTCGATCAGTGCGTCCACTCGGCCCTCCCTATCGCCCCACGCTCGACAGTCCGCCGTCGGCCACGAACAGGCTGCCGCTCACGTATGACGCCTCGTCGGACGCCAGGAACACGATGACGCTGGCGATCTCGTCCGGCGTCCCCACGCGGCCCATCGGGTGCTGTGACGCGCGCTCCCGCACCACCTCGCTGCTCGCGGTGCTGCCTCGGAACTGCGGCGTATCCACCGACCCGGGCGCGATGACGTTGGCGCGGATGCCGAGGCGGGTGTACTCCGCCGCGGTGGTGGTCGTGAGGTGAATCACCCCCGCCTTCGTCACCGCGTAGGGCAGCGACATGCCGTAGCCGCGCACCCCGGCCATCGAGGCGATGTTGACGATTGAGCCGCCGCCGCTGTCCAGCATGGCGGGTATGGCGTACTTGCAGCAGAAGAAAAGGCCCTTCAGGTTCACGTCCATCATCAGGTCCCAGTCGCGCTCTTCCACCTCCGCGAGCGGCGGCGTGCGAATCAGGATGGCCGCCGCGTTCACCAGCACGTCCAGGCGCCCGAATCGTTCGACGGTCTGCTCGACCATCCGAGCGACCTGCTCCGGGTCGGCGACGTCCACCGGCACGAAAATCGCGTCCCCGCCGGCCTCCTGCACCAAGCGCAGCGTCTCCTCGCCCATGCGTCGGTTGCGATCGGCGATAGCCACGGAGGCCCCTTCGCCCACGAATCGCAGCGCCGTCTGCCGCCCGATGCCGGACGACCCGCCGGTTATGATCGCTATCTTGTCCTTCAGTCTGTCAGCCATGGCTCGCATTATAGGGTCGTGTCGCCCGTGGTGGCAACACCCAGACCCCGCAAGACTACCCAAACAGCGCCGAAGGCCGCTCGACAAGCTGCTGGAAGCGCCGCAGGAACGCCGCCGCAACCGCGCCGTCGATCACCTGGTGGTCCGACGTCAGGCTCACCGTCAGCATCTCCCTCACGACGATCTCACCACCCCTCACCACGGGCTTCTGCACCGGCCTGCCGACTCCCAGAATGGAACTCTGCCCCGCGTTCAGTATCGGCGTGAAGCCGTCCACCGTTCCCAGCACGCTTATCGTGAATGTTCCGCCCACCACCTCGTCCGGCGACAGCCGGCCCTCCCGGGCGCGCACCGCCAGGTCGTGCGTCTCGTTCGACACCTCGAAGATGCTCCTGTCCTGCACGTTCCTGATTACCGGAACTATCAGGCCGTCGTCCAGCGCCACCGCCACCCCGATGTTCACCTCGTCGAAGTAAAGCACGTTGCCGTCCGCCAGCACGCTGTTGTGCGCCGGCACGCGCCGCAGCGTTCCCGCACAGGCCATGATGAGAACGTGAGCGAGTGTGAGCACGCTTCCCGTCGCCCTTGAGATCTCCCGCCTCAGCCGCTGCGCCTCTGTAACGTCCACCTCTAGGAAGTACGATAGCTGCGCCGTGCCGGCCAGGCTGCCCCGCATGTGGTCGGCGATGCTCTTCCTCATGCCGCCCAGTGGCACGACCTTCGAGGGAGCGGGCAGCCCCGGCGGTATCTGCGGGCTACTGGCGGCGGCCTCCTGCTGCGCCGCGTACGCCCGCACATCCGCGTCCACCACCCTGCCGCGCGGGCCGGTCGGCGTAACCAGGGCGATGTCAATGCCGAGATTCGCCGCCAACCGTCGCGCTCCCGGCGTCGATGGCACGGCAGCGTCCCCGCGCCGCATCCGGCCGCGTGCGGGAGTCGACGCGGGCGGCTGGGCGACGGCAGCGGCAGCGAACCCCGCGCCAGCGTCACGAGCGGGCGGCGTCTCCCCCTCGGCGAGCAGGTAGCCCAGCACCCCATCCACCCTCACGGTCTCGCCCTCCGCCACCACCGTGTGCAAGATGCCGTCCTGCGACGCTTCCAGGTCGTAGTTGAGCTTTTCCGACTCGATCTGGGCGATCACCTCGCCCTGCGTGACCCGGTCGCCGTCGGACTTCGTCCAACTGCTCACCTGGCCCTCGGTCATGAAGTCGCCGAGTCTCGGCATCACCACCGGCGTCGCCATTGACCGTCTCCTACTCGAGAACCTCGAGCGCAGCCGCCACCACGCTCTCCTTGTTGGGCACGTACAGCGCCTCCAGCGGCTGGCTGTACGGCACCGACGTGTGCGGCGGATTGACTCGCTTCGGCGGGGCGTCCAGGTAGTCGAACGCCTCCTCAGCCGCCAGCGCGGACACGTCGCTCGCGATGCTGCACCGCGGGTAGTCCTCGTCCACCACGACTATCTTGCGTGTCTTCTGCACCGAGGCGACTATCGCCTCGTCGTCCATCGGCGAAAGCGACAGCAGGTCTATCACCTCCGCCGAGTAGCCTCGCGCGGCCAGTCCCTCCGCCGCGTCCAGGCAAACGCCCGTCGTGTACCCGATGCCCACCAGCGTAACGTCCGTCCCCTCCCTGGCGATCGACGCCTTCCCTATCGGGACCTCGTATGCCTCCTCCGGCACGTCCACGTCGAACCGCCTTCCCAGAAGCTGGCGGTTGTTGAACACGATCACCGGATCGTCGTCGCGGATGGCCGACACGAACAGCCCCTTGGCGTTGTAAGGATTGGACGGCACCACGCACTTCAGGCCGGGAAAGTGAGTGAACACGGAGTACAGCGTCTCCGAATGCTGGGCCGCGGAGTTGGTCCCCGCGCCGATGCCCGTCATGATAGTCAGCGGCACACGCACCTTGCCGCCGAACATGTAGTGGATCTTCGCGGCGTTGTTCACGATCTGGTCGGCGCACACCCCGAAGAATCCCACGAACATGAGGTCCACGACCGGGCGCAGACCCGTTGCCGCCGCGCCCACGCCGGCCCCAACGAATCCCGCCTCTGAGATGGGTGTGTCCCGCACCCGCGCCGCGCCGAACTGGCCGATAAGCCCCTTGGTCAGCCGCATGGGGCCGCCCCACGCGTCCTCCTTGTCGGGACGCCCCGCGCCGCCCGCGATGTCCTCGCCCATGATGATGACGGACGGGTCCCGCTCCATCTCTTGCCGCAGCGCCTCATTCACCGCCTGTATGTACGAAACCCGCCTCGTTTGACTGGCTGTCGTCATGGCGTAACTCCTTCCGAACAGTCGTCGATCGCATAGAAACCGCCCCTATCGGCAATTGCCTTTCCCGGCTTGGAAGCCTTGTGCGTCTCGTCCTTCTGACAGAGTGACTCACGCAGGCGTGCGGTTTCCGCACCGATCATCTCGATTTCCCCAGTCGTAAACCTCTTCATCAGCTCCGAGAACCTTCGGTGTCCGCTCATCGGATCAATCCTTGCCCCTCGGCCTACGCGTACGACACGTACACGTCCGTCGTAAGCTCGTCGTCAGCCGGAAACGGGCTCTCGTCCGCGAACCGCGTCGCCGCCACCACCGCGGATACCGCGCCCTCGTCGATTGCGATAAGCTCGCCCTCCGTCGCGTACTCCCCCTCCAGCACGTGCGCCCTCAGCCTGTCGATGCAGTCCCTGGCGTGGTAGTACGCTTCCTCTTCCTCCGTCCTGTACCCGAGCGGATTGTCCGCCCCGAAGTGCCCCTGGTAGCGGTACGTCTGCGCCTCGATTAGCGTCGGCCCCTCTCCGGCCCTTGCCCGCCTCACCGCCTCGCCCGCCACGTCGTACACGTCCGGCAGCGACTGGCCGTCCACCGTGACGCCCGGCATGGCATATCCAGCCGCGCGCCCCGACACCGACGCGCCCGCAACCGAGTACTCGAACGGCGTGGCCTCCGCGTAGCGGTTGTTCTCGCAGACGAACAGGATGGGCAGCTTCCAGATGCTGGCGAGATTCATCGACTCGTGCAGGCTTCCCTGGCTGGAGGCGCCGTCCCCGAAGAAGACCACGCTCACCTGGTCCGAGCCGCGAACGCTCGCGCTGAGCGCCACGCCGGTGGCCACCGGGATGTTGGAGCCGACCACGCCGTTTGCGCCGAGCATACCCTTGTTGATGTCGGCGATGTGCATCGTGCCGCCCTTCCCCTTGTTCGTGCCCGTCGCCTTCCCCAGCAGCTCGGCCATCATCTCATTCAGGTCGACGCCCTTGGCGATGCAGTGGTGGTGGCTGCGATGCGTCCCCAGCACGAAGTCGTCGTCCCGAAGGTGGGCGCACACACCTGTGGGCACTGCCTCCTGTCCGATCGAGGAGTGCATCCCGCGCAGCTTGCCCGCGTCCGCCTCCCTGCGAGCCTGCTCCTCGAAGCGGCGGATGGTCACCATCCTCTCATACGCCCACAGAAGCGTATCCCTGTTCAACTCCGGTCGTGCAGAGTACCCCCCAACCATAGCGCAACCTCCCGTCAGATATGAATTGCGCGGATTATAGCACAGGCCACTTGTGCGCTATCCGGGGTAACTGTTCCGGATGGTGATTGCCAGTTGTAGGGGCAGGTTTGAAACCTGCCCGCTGGTCCCTCCCCCCTCGCCTACACCGTGATTCCGGCTCCCGAGCCGGAATCCACGGGGGATGGGGGTGACGGCCCAGACCCAACCCCATGATTTGCCAAGCACTACCGCTGTCAGCCCTTGAGAGGAGAATGGAAGAAAGTGGCTGAATGCACACTGTCCGGAATCTCCCCTTCAACTGTGTACATGTTCGAAGAGGACGCTAAAGTCGACGGCGATGACGAGCGTTGTTTATCGTGTACCCGGAACACATAGCCAGCCGCATAAACAGTCAGCGCATGGCAACCCTGCAAAGTGACATCAAAACAGAAGGTCATGGCAGCCTCTCACCTATCTCGCCCATGATCCTGTGGTTCTTCCCTCGAAGGCTGGCGGGAATGTGGACTGTCGTGGAGTCGTTGACGAGACCTAGAACTGGGTCGTCAAACTGCCGTCTCGCATAATGGGTTATCACGACAAATGGCCTTTCCGAGTCGCGCAGAAAGTCCCTATAGCCGTAAATGAAACTGGCTGACTCCCTGTTCGCTTGATGGAACAGAGAGTCAAGTGTAGGCTTTGCGGCCGTCAGAAGCCTCAAATTGTCGCTGGCATCCGACTTGTTCTTCCCGTGAACGTTGAAGTCTTGCTGCCACACCATGAAGTGCAAATGGTACTCGCGACCGCTAACCGCTGACTGAACCGTTGGAAGTACTCTTATGTTGTCGTACCAGTACGGTATCGCATGAAGCGGTTTAGACGAGTCGAATGCGGACTCCGCGCTTAGCTTTGGGAAGGCTCCCCCAATCAAGACCGCGCCGTCGAATTCCGCTAGTTCCTCCACATTACTGGGTAACGGATGCAAGAAGTACCCATCGCCGTAATCCCTCACCTGCCGGCGCAGTTCCGGTGAGTCAAACTCGCCGAGAAACTGCTTGAGGACTGTATCCTCAAGACCAGCAAACTCACTTTGAATCTTCCTGCGAACGCTCTTCACTCTGGCAAGACTCTTGCGAAGTTCTTCCACGACTATTGACCTCCTCGACAGTTGGCCTGGCTCCGCGTCACAGGTGCCGAAAGTCCTCGCCGGGCTCAATGCAACACTTCGCCTGCGCCACACGTTTGCCAAGAGTAGCCTGTAGCATAGCATCCCGATTTCCCAGTGTCGAAAGTCATGACAGTCGTCGCTCGCTAGCCGGAACCACCCCAAAAATCGTGTCCCAATCCTTCCCAACCACGTAACCCAAACGCCACACCTGTTCCCGTCTCGGCGCAACTCCACCCCAAACTGTGTCACGGAAATTCCCACGCTCAGGTCCCGCCTCTCACTAACGTCCGTCCCAATCTACATTGCGCACACGCCAACCAATCGAGAGGCGGCCACCATTCAGCCTTCTCCGCATCCCAGTCGTCACCACCGGTCTTGAATGCTACGCACATCCGTGCTACGCTCCCTTCATAGCACCCACCTTTAACAACCGAATACCGGAATCCAATCGCTAATCGCTGGCCTCTCACCCATCTGGGACCCCCCGCGCGCATGTCCCATTTCCGTCCATTCCTGCGCCTCTTGTTCCCCAATCAGCCCCGGCCAGGTTACAGAATCGCCCCGTTCCGCAAGCCTCCCAGCTACGAAACGGAACAAAATGAAACGGAATGAAACGCATTTGCCCAAAATCCCCGCTGTTGAACGCGGGCCGCGTCTTGTGCGAGAATACGGGCGGCCCGAACAGCGACCCAGTATTCGCCGGGCACCGTGCTCCGGCACTGACCGGGCCTTTGACCATGCACACAATCGAGAGGTGGACAGATGACGCAAGGCTCCAATGGCAACGACTCTGGCATTCTGAACGCGGTTCGATGGCGATGCATCGGCCCGCCGCGCGGCGGTCGAGTGCAGGCAGTGGCGGGCGACCCGGTCGACCCGGCAGTCTTCTACTTCGGCGCCTGCGCGGGCGGCGTGTGGAAGACCGACGACGCGGGTACCTACTGGCACAACATCACCGACGGCCAGGTCAACACCGCCTCGGTGGGCGCGATCGCCGTGTCCGACTCCGACCCCAACGTAATCTACGTGGGCATGGGTGAGGCCGGACTGCGCGGAAACGTGACCTACGGGGACGGCGTCTACCGCTCCACAGACGCCGGCAAGACCTGGACTCACCTGGGCCTCGCCGACACCCGGCACATCGGCCGCGTCCGCATCCACCCCACCAATCCCGACATCGTCTACGTCGCGGCGCTCGGCCACGCATACGGCCCCAACGAGGAGCGCGGCGTCTTCCGCTCCACCGACGGCGGCAAGAACTGGGAAAAGGTGCTGTACAAGAGCGAGAACGCCGGCGCCGTCGACCTGTCGCTTGACCCAAACAACCCTCGCATCCTGTACGCGTCCATCTACCAGGTGCGCCGCAACCCCTGGAGCCTCACCAGCGGCGGCCCTGACGGCGGCATCTACCGCTCCACCGACGGCGGCGACACCTGGACCGAGATTACTCGCAACAAGGGCCTGCCGGACGGACTCGTCGGACGCGTCGGCATTTCCGCATCCGCCGCCAAGAGCGGCCGCGTCTACGCCACCATCGAAAACGAAAACTGCGGCCTGTTCCGCTCGGACGACTACGGCGACACCTGGGAGCTCGCGACCGACAACCGCGACATCCAGGGCCGCCCCTGGTACTACCAGCACGTCTTCGCCGACCCCCAGGACGCCGACACCGTCTGGGTGCTCAACTACTCCTGCTGGAAGTCCATTGACGGCGGCAGGACCTTCAACACGGTCGGCACGCCCCACGGCGACAACCACGACCTGTGGATCGATCCGCGCAACCCGCGCCGCATGATCGAGGGCAACGACGGCGGCGCGAATGTCACCTTCAACGGCGGCGACTCTTGGTCCACCATCTACAACCAGCTCACCTCGCAGTTCTACCACGTCATAGCCGACAACCGCTTCCCCTACCACGTGTACGGCACCCAGCAGGACAACTCCGCCATCTGCGTGCCCAGCATGACGCACAAGGGAGCGATCCCCTGGACGGACTGCTACCCCACCGGAAGCTCCGAGAGCGGCTACATCGCCGTCCACCCGAACGACCACAATATTGTGGTCTCCGGCTCCATCGGCAGCTCCCCCGGCGGCGGCGGCAACATGCTGCACTACAACCACGAGACCGGCCAGGTGCGCATAATCACCGTCTGGCCCGAGCTCAACACCGGCCTCGGCGCGAAGGAGATGAAGTACCGCTTCCAGTGGACCTACCCCATCGTCTTCTCGCACCACGACCCCGACCTGCTCTACGTGACCGGCAACGTCGTCTTCAAGACGAGAGACGTCGGCAGCAACTGGGAGGCGGTAAGCCCTGACCTGACGCGCGCCGTGCCCGAGACCCTCGAGGTCTCCGGCGGCCCCATCACCAAGGACACCTCCGGCGCTGAGACCTACGCCACCATCTTCGCCTTCTCCGAGTCCCACCACGACCCGAACGTGCTCTGGGCCGGCTCCGACGACGGTCTCATCCACATCACCCGGGACGGCGGCGCCAACTGGGAGAACATCACCCCTTCCGACCTCGGCGAGTTCACTCTCGTCGGCATGATCGAGGCGTCTCACCACGACCCGGCGACGGCCTACGCCGCGGCCACCCGCTACAAGCTGGACGAGAACCAGCCCATACTCTACAAGACCGACGACTACGGCAAGACCTGGACGAACATCTCGTCCGACATCCCGGACTGGGACTACACCCGCTGCATACGCGAGGACCCTGTTCGCGCCGGTATGCTCTACGTCGGCACCGAGACCACCGCATACGTCTCGTTCGACGACGGCGGCTCCTGGCAGTCCCTGGCTTCCAACCTGCCCATAGTGCCCGTCCACGACCTCATCATCAAGGAAGACGACCTGGTCGCGGCCACGAATGGGCGCTCCTTCTGGATCATGGACGACCTGACGCAGCTACGCCAGATCGACGACTCCGTGACCGGCAGCGCCGCGAGGCTGCTCAAACCGCGCGACACCTCCAGGCCGGCCCGACCGTTCCGCTTCCGCGAAGGCACCACGGGCAAGAGCTACCAGCTCGCGCTCGGCGGCGCCGTATGCTACTACGAGACCAAGGACGAGTACGGCCAGACGGAGCGCAACTTCCTCGACGCTGGAGAAAACCCGCCCTACGGTCCCATCGTCACCTACTACCTGGCCGAGGCGCCCGAGGACGAGCTGACGCTGACGTTCTCAGACGCTGACGGCAACGAGATTCAGACATTCTCCAGCAAGGAGGCTGAGGGCGACGACGCCGACAAGCCCAAGAGGGCGCCCGCCAACGCTGGCGCCAACCGCTTCCTCTGGGACATGCGCTACCCCGCCGCGACCAAGGTGCCCGGCGACAAGACTGTCAGCGAGGACCTCTCCGGGCCGATAGCGCCTCCGGGCAACTACCAGGTCACGCTGTCCGTCGGCGGCCACACCGAGACCCAGTCGTTCGCGCTCGTCAAGGATCCGCGCGTCACCGCAACCCAGGAGGACTTCGACGCGCAGTTCGAGCTGCTGCTCAAGATTCGCGACAAGCTCTCCGAGACCCACGAGAGCGTCCTGAAGATTCGCAGCGTGCGTGGCCAGGTCGAAGAGTGGGCGAAGCGCGCGGCGGGCCACCCCGCCGAGGAGGCGATTTCCGCCAGCGCGACCGCGCTCAACGACAAGCTCACCGCCATCGAAGAGGACCTGATCCAGACCGACTACCGCGGAGCGCGCGACCGCCTCAACCAGCCGGTCAAGCTAAACGCCAAGCTCGCCGGCCTCGTCGACGTGGTGTCCAGCGCGGACTACGCGCCGCCCACTCAGACACAGGAGGTCTACGTGGACTTCGCGTCCAGGATCGACCCCTACATCCAGCAGGTCGACGAGATTATCGAAAAGGACGTGTCGGAGTTCGACAACCTGGTCCACGAGCTGGAGGTGCCGACCATAGTTCCGCGCACCAGCTAGCAGCGGACCGGTCATAGCGCCGCTTCCCCGTCCCCACGGCGGTGTTGGAGCGGCGCGACCGGATCCGCGCGCCCAACCGTCATTCCCGCCCACCCAACCGTCATTCCCGCGAAAGCGGGAACCCGGCAGGGCGGCGGCCATGAGAGGAAGATGCACAAAGGCTTCGTCAGCGACCTACGCATCATCGACATTTCACAGGGAGTGGCAGGCCCATTGGCCTCCAGGCTGCTGGCCGACCAGGGCGCGGAGGTCATCAAGGTCGAGCCGCCCTCCGGCGACTACAGCCGACGCCACGGCCCATTCGCCGGCGGCGCCCCCGATCCGGAGCGCAGCCTGACCTACGCCTTCTTCAATACCAGCAAGAAGAGCGTAACGCTGGACGTGCGCACGCCTGACGGCGCGGAAATGCTTGCCGAAATGGTGCGTCGCTCCGACGTGCTGATCGAAGACCTGCCTCCCGGCGAGATGGCCGAGCTGGGGCTGGGTTACGACCGCCTGTCGCAGAGCAATCCAGGCCTCACCGTCGTCTCGATCACCCCATTCGGCCAGAGCGGCCCCTACAGCGACTTCGCCTGGGACGACATCACCCTCCAGGCCCTCACCGGCTTTCTCTACCTCAGCGGCAACTCCGACAAGCCGCCCGCCCGCGCCCCGCTCGAGCAGGCGCAGATCATGGGCGGGCGCAACGCCGCCAACGCCATAATGCTATCGGTCCTGGAGCGCGAGATGAGCGGCCTCGGCCAGCACGTCGACCTCTCCATCGCCGAGTCCGTCGCCACCGAGCCGCCGTTCCAGTTCACCCACTACAGCTTTCTCGGCATCGTCTCCAAGCGCACCAGGCGCGTGAACGTGCCCGTGGACGGCGACTTCCTGCCCTGTCGCGACGGCTACATCACCATGGCCAGCAGCGGCGGCAACACCTGGGAGGAATTGGCGGTCTTCTTCGACGCGCCTGAGCTTCTGGACGACAAGTTCGCCGACCGCCTCAGCCGCTCGAACCACGCCGAGGAGCTAAACGAGCTGATGGTCTCCCGGCTCAGCGACCGTGACAAACACGACGTCTTCAACGCCGCAATGAAAAACGGCTTCGTCTTCGGCGTGGCCCAGACTCCCCAGGAGGTCCTGGATTGCCCCCACCTGGAGGACAGGGACTACTACCAGCGCATGCAGCACCCCGACCTGGGGGAGCTTAGGTACACCGGCTCCGGCTTCCGCGTCGACGGCGAGCAGTGCATCCACGTCGCTCCGCCCCCCCGGCTCGGCCAACACAACACCGAGGTCTTCTGCGATTGGCTGGGGCGGCCCAGCGATTCCCTCTCCCGGTTGCGGGCCTCGGGCGTGATCTAGCACGCGCGCTAGTTTCGAAAGGCACAGATGGCAATCGACACCAAGCGCATGCCCCTGCGAGGAGTACGAGTCCTCACCGTCGAGGAGTGGCTTCAGCTTCCCTGGGCCACCGTCAACCTCGCCGAAATGGGCGCGGAGGTCATCCGCGTCGAGTCCCTCGGACGCATGGTGGTGCGCAACATCGGCCCCTATCCCGACAACAAGGTCGGAGAGCGATTCTGGAACCAGGGCGCCACCTACCACAACTGGTACCGCAGCAAGAAGAGCCTCACACTCGACCTGAGAACGCCGGACGGAGCGGAGGCTTTCAAGGAGCTGGTCGCAATAAGTGACGTGGTAGCCGAGAACAACAGGGCGGGCATCATGGAGCGATTCGGCCTGACCTACGACGTGCTCCGCCAGGTGAAACCCGACCTGATAATGCTGCGCTCGACCGGCTACGGCCAGACCGGCGAGTGGCGCGACTACGGCGCATTCGCCCGGACGGTCGAGGCGATGAGCAGCCTGTCCCACATGACAGGCTTCCCCGACGGCCCGCCCGTTCGTGCGAACACCTCCTACGTGGACATAACCACCTCATGGAACAACATGCTCGCAGTGATGATGGCGCTTCACCACCGCAACAGGACCGGCGAGGGCGCCGAAATCGACATGTCCATGTACGAGACCGGCGTCTCCAGCGTGGGAGTCGCGCTGCTGGAGCGCCAACTGGAGGGCGCCAGCCCCGAACGCATGGGCAACCAGCACCCGTGGATAGCGCCCCACGGTTGCTACCCGTGCGCCGGCTACGACAAGTGGGTGACGCTCGCCGCGCGGGACGAGCGCGAGTGGCGCGCCTTGTGCGACGCCATGGGCCGGCCGGAGCTTGCCGACGACCCTCGATTCTCGTCTGGGGACGCGCGCTGGCGGCACAGGGACGAACTGGACGAGTTGATCGAGACCTGGACGCGCGACCTGGACCATGTCCAACTGATGCACGCCCTCCAGGAGCGCGGCGTCCCCGCCGGAGCCGTGCTGAACGCGCGAGAGGTAATGACCAACCCGCACTTCAGGAGCCGTGGGTTCTTCGAGCAGAACGAAGACCCGCCCGAGGTCGAGGGAGTCGGCAAGCGCGTCTACGGCGGACGGCCCTACAGGTTCTCACGTTCGCAGGGCCGCGTTCGCGGTGTCTCGCAGCTAGGCCAGCACAACGACTACGCCCTAAGCGAACTGCTGGGAATGGAGGACAGCGCCGTAGCCGAAATGATCGACGCCGGCATCGTCGGCACCGTCCCCACCGGCGTAGAGTCCATGAACCCACAGCCCATGGATATCGAGGGCCAGCTCCGCATGGAAGCCATCGCCTCCCACGACACTGACTACCGTCAGGTCCTCGGCCTCGACGACTAGCGCGTCCCCCCGGACGGGTTCGAAACCCGCCCTCGTATGGTTACACCTAGGGTCTACGACACCCCCGCGAGGGCAGGCTGTGCATACAGCGCCGCAAGCTCGTCGACACCGGAGAGCGTCTCCAACCCCAGCATCAGCTCGATGGTCCGCTCGCAGTCCTCGCCAGACTGCACCCTCAGAGCGTTCTCCCGGTACTTGCCGAGTAACTCCTCCAGGCTCAGCAGATCGTCCCAGTCGCCGTGCGGCACGTCTACCTGCTCGTACAGCGTCCGGCCGTCCTTCAGGCGCAACGTCACCGGATTGGATGCGTCCTTGTACTCGCTGGGAATAGACAGGTCCTCCTGCAGCCGGACGCGCTCCATCATCTCGCGCGCCTCCAGCCGGTTGACGTACTCATCGCCGAAGCTCTCGATGACGATTCGGCGCGACAGCACAGCCTCCGCCATGTTGTACTGCAAGCTGAACTTGGCGCGCAGCCCGAAGTCGAGGTCCATGCGATTGAGCCAGCCCTCGTGGGGAACCGTGACCACGATCTCCTCCACCTGCTCCGGCTTAACGTCGTTCGCGATCACCAGTTTGAGAATCGCGTCCAGCGCGCGGTGATTCAGATAGCAAGTCGGGTACTTCTTCACGCCGATGCCCGGGCTGACCACGTGGAACGGCTTGCCCAGCGCGTCGATGGTCGCCTGCGCGTCGTACTCCCCGTCCATGAACACGCCCGAGAAGCCCCGCTCTCCGTCGATCGGCTCGGGATCGCCGGTGAAGCCTGCCTTCGCCAGCAAGGCCGCCCGCAGGCCGCCCGCCGCCGCGTTCCCGGAGTGGTACGGCTTGGTCATCGTGCCGATGTTCTTGCCGATGCCGCTCGCGTGCGACGCCGCAATCGCCAGCGCCATGCGGATCTGCCACTCGTCCAGCCCCAGCATCTTGGAAGCCGCGCCAGCCGCCGCCAGCACGCCGTACACGCCGGTGCTGTGGAATCCGGGCGTGTGATGCCCGATCCCCAGCTTCCCGTGAATCTCCAGCCCGATGCAAAAGGCGGTCACCACCTCACGGCCCGACGCACCCAGCTCCTCCGCCAACGCGAGCACCACCGGAAACACCGTGCAGGTGGGATGGCCGACCGGCAGCCACGTGTCATCGAAGTCGACGGCGTGAGCCAGCACGCCGTTGGCGAACGCCGCGTCCGCAAGCGAGGTGCGCACGCCGCCCGCGATGACGGACGCCTGCGGAGCGCCGCCCGCTACCCTCGTGTAGTCGAGCACGATCTCGCCGACGGGCTGCGTGGCTCCCGCCAGCGACACCCCAAGCGTGTCCAGCATCGCCCGCTTGGCGGCAGTGACCGCGTCAACGGGCAGGTCCTCGTACTCGGTCGCGATAATCCACTTCGCGATAGAATCGGTAAGTCCCATCTCGTGCCTCCTCACGCGCTACGCACGTCTTACGAAGGTATGTGTCTCCGCTTCAGTCCGCGCCCTCGGTCGTCGCCGCCTCCACCTCCCACAGGTCGTCGAAGCGCAGCAGCGTGTTGGTCAGGTCTCGCGCCGCATCGCCTTCCTCCTGGCTCACGTTGACGTGGCCCGTCTCGAGAACGTCCTTGTAGGCGTGGACGATGCCGTTCAGCGCGCTGCCTATCGTCGTTCCGGGGTAAATGACAATCTGGTAGCCGATGGACTCGAACTCCTTAACCCCCAGCGGGCCGATACCGGCGAGCGCCAGCATAGGAATGTCCTTGATCTCGCGGCGCAGGTACTCGTACTGCGCCCTGTCCCGAACGCCCAGCGGCATTATCACGTCCACGTCCAGCTCCATGGCCGCGTGGGCGCGACGCACCGCCTCCTCCTGCGATCCGCCCTCCGCGCCGCGGATGCCGTCGTTGCGCGCGATGATCAGGAAGTCCTCGCTCTTGCGCGCCTTCAACGCGTACTCCAGCCGCTGCTGGTACACGTCGATGGGCACTATGTGCTCCAGGCCGCGATGGTACGACACCCGCTTCGGGTAGAACTGGTCCTCGATGTGGATGGCGGTTATCCCGGCGTCCTCCAGCGTCTCCACCGCGTGCATCACGTGCACCGGGTCGCCGAATCCGGCGCCGGCGTCCAGAATGACGGGAAGTTCGTAGCGCACGCCCTTCGCCACCGTCTCGCCCACCTGTGCCATCTGCGTCAGCGACGTCAGCGGCTCAGTCGTCCCAAGCACCGTGCCAGTCTGGGAGCCGGGGATGTACAACGTCCTGAATCCCATGTGACGGAACAGGCGGGCAGTGATCACGTCGTAGGCGCCCGGAGCGACCACCATCCTGCCCGCTTCCAGATCGCGCCGCAAATTCGCGTTTGGCATCTCTCGTCCTTACGTGTACGTTCCCTCTCCCTTGATGGGAGAGGGTTAGGGTGAGGGTGAAAAAGTAGGCAGCCCTAGCTCACAGGCTCCGGCAGACCCCTCTCCTGTATCATCTTGCGCACGTAGGCGTAGAACCCTCCCGCCCTGAGAATCTGCATCGGCGGCGTGTCCTCGGCCCAGGCCTCGCCCGTCAGGGACGTGCCCTTGGTCAGGTTCTTGACCTCGCCGGTGTTCATGTTAATCTCGGCGATGTCGCCCTCGTCGAACAGGTCCGTGACGCCCTTGCACCACATTGTGGGCAGTGCGCTGTTCACCGCGTTCCGGAAGAATATGCGCGACGTGGACTCGGCGATTATCGCGCCAACGCCGTTCTTCTGGATAGCGTCCGCGCCGTTGCGACTCGAGCCGCAGCCGAAGTTCACGCCGGCGACTATGATGTCGCCCTCCTCCACTTCGTCGGTCCAGCCCGGGCGGTTGGCGTTGAAGCACCACTTGTGCGGGGGCTTGCCCATTCCGCCGCCGGCGAGCACCTGTGCGCCCGGCATCATCAGGTCGGTGCTGATGCGGTCGCCGAACTTCCACACCTTGCCCTTGTAAATCAGATCGTCAGCCATTCTGGTTGCTCCTTGTCGGTCGTATCGTCGTTAGTGTGTGAGGCTGGCGCAGGGGTGGTTCCTGAACCGCCCCTACGTCGTCCTCGCAGATGCAGTGTGTCCGACCTAGAGAAACTCCCTCGGGTCGGCGATGTAGCCCTTGACGCAGGACGCCGCGACCACTGCGGGGTTGGCCAGGTACACGAACGCGTCGGGGCTGCCCTGGCGTCCCTGGAAGTTGCGGTTCGTGGACGCTATGCAGACTTCACCGTCGCCCAGCACGCCCATGTGGCCGCCGTAGCAGGGACCGCAGGTGGAGTGCTCGATGTTGGCGCCGGCGTCCGAGAACGTCTGCCACAGCCCGGCGTCCAGCACCTCGCGCCACACGTTCATCGACGCGGGGCTGCACAGCAGCCGAACGTCCGGATGAATCTTGTTGCCCTCGAGTATCCGCGCCGCCATCTGGAAGTCCTCCAGCCTGGCGTTGGTGCACGAGCCGATGAGACCCTGGTCGATTCGGATCTTCTCCGCCTCGAGCTCGGTGATACCCTTCACGTTGCCCGGATCGTGCGGGCAGGCGACCTGCGGCTCCAGGCCGGTCACGTCGAGCGTGAACTCATCCTCGTACTCCGCGTCCGCGTCCGCGAATACCGGCGTGTACGGCCTGCTGATCCTGCCGCGCAGGAACTCCTCGGTCTTTTCGTCGTACTCGAAGATGCAGAACTTGGCGCCCATCTCGACGCCCATGTTCGAGATGGTCCAGCGGCTCGCCAGGCTCATCTCCTTGGCGACAGGGCCGGTCATCTCCATCGACTTGTACAGCCCGATGTCGGTGCCGTAGGTGCCCGTGATCTTGAGCACCACGTCCTTGCCCACTATGAACCCGTCCGGGCCGGGGAAGTCGCCCACCAGGTTCCACTTCTGGCTCTCGGGCACCCTGAACCAGTACTCGCCGAAGATGTGGCCCAGAATGCTGTCCATCGCGGCGTTGGTCACGCACGCGTTGAAGACCCCGCCCGCGGTGGAGTGCGAGTCCGGCATGGGGATAAGCTCTCCCGGAGCTATCATGCCGTTCTCGGGGAACACCTGGTGCAGTATGCCCTGGCGCCCATAGTCGAAGAAGTTCTTGATGCCGTACTTCTTCACGTTCTCGCGCAGCTTCTTCATGTTGTTGGCCGCCGCGATGTTGGGCGGCGGCGCCTGGTGGTCCTCGACCACGTAGGTCCTGTCCGGGTTGAACAGCCTATCGACGTCCAGATCGGCCAGCGCCTCGGCGGGTATGCCGACGGAGGCGTCCACCTTGCACCACAGGAACTCCCCGGGCTTCACTTCGTCCCTGCCCCCATGGGCCGCCAGAATCTTCTCAGCGATTGTCATTCCCATACGTCACCTCTCCTCTCGCTCGTTTTGTCTGCCAGGGTTCTCTTCAAGCCCTTGCCCCTCGACGAGGGCTTCCAAGTCTCTTGCCCCTCGATAGGGGTCTCCAGGTCCTCTCCCCCTTAATGGAGAAAGGTCTAAGATGGGCGTGAAAAGCCTGCGCCAGCCCTTGCCGGAGCCCTCGAGGCCCTGGGGTCGTAGCCTCCAATGGAGTCCGCGTACTTCTGGAGTTGCTCCTCTGGCAGGTACATCTCCTCCCACTCGGCAACCTCGGGGAAGCCCACGATATCGAACATGTGGGGCATCTCGTACCTGTAGTTGTTCGTGATTCGCTGCTCGTAGTCCCTCAGCGCGTCCGGGCCGTCCATGTAGGCCTTCGCGTACTCCCACGAACCCTGCACGCCAGGTCCCCCGACCAGTCCGGGATTGAACGAGGCGGCCCAGCCCCACTCCTGGAGCTGCGCCGGGGTCGGATCCGGCTCGATGTAGCCCATCGTGCCCATGAGCGGGCCTTCCACCTCGGCGCGCACCGTCAGAATCTCCTCCACGGAGGTCAGCGCCTCTGCGTAGAGTACGTCCACACCCACCGCCTTGTACGCCTTCAGGCGGGTAATCAGCTCGTCCAGCGAGCCACCCGCCGCGCCGCGTGCGTCGCAGCGGGCGATAATCACGAAGTCGGGGTCGATCTCGTTCTTGGCGTCCACTGCCGCCCTGTACTTGCCGACCGCCTCCTCCAGCGGAATCACCTCCTTGCCCTTGACGAATCCGCAGCGCTTGGGGAAAGGCTGGTCCTCGACATGGATGCCCGCCACGCCCGCGCGCACGAAGCTGGCGACGGTGCGGCGCACGTTGATGGCGGTGCCGAAGCCCTGGTCGGAGTCCGAAATCAGCGGGATGCTGATGGCGTTCGCCATGCGCTCGGCGTTCTGCACCATCTCGGTCATGGTGATCAGCCCGGCGTCGGGAATGCCCAACACGTAAGCGGCGGTGGTCGCGCCGGACATGTAGGCGCACTCGAAGCCGGTGGCCTCGGCTATCTTCGCGTGAAGCGCGCAGCCGCCCCCCGCGATTACGAATATCTCTTCCCTGTTGAAAAGCTCCTGGAGCTTCGTCGTCTTTCTCAAGTTCTCCTCCTCTCGATCAATTGCGAATCGCATCCCAAGGGAGTCCCCCGAGGCCTTCCCATCGGGGAACTTGTTCCATTGGGCGATGCTAGACTACGCCGTACTCGCGCTCCATCTCGTACACGCGCGGCAGACCGAGCATGTCGGTCAGCCCGTCGCGCTGGCCGTTGCGATGCACCGCGCCGCTCTCCTTGAGCTCAGTGAACGCGTCAGTGACGGCGTTGTAGATCGCGCCCAGCGTGTTGCCGGTGATGTTTATCTTGAAGCCCATGTCGGCGACCTGGGGCGTGGGGCGCAGCCCGCCGTTGTAAAATCGCGGAAGGTCCGCGAGTTCCCGCGCGTAAGTGACGAGTTCCTCGTCGGTGCGAATGCCATCGACGAACACCAGGTCAGCACCCGCGTCATGGTAGGCGCGGCACCGCTGTATTGTGTCGTCCCACCCGTTCACCGCCAGCGCGTCGCACCTGGCGATTATCACGAAGTCCTTGTCCTGCCGAGCGTCCAGCGCCGCGCGGATCTTCTGCACGTGCTCCTCGACCGGCACCACCAGCTTGCCCTCGAAGAAACCGCACTTCTTCGGGAAGACCTGGTCCTCGATGTGAATTCCCGCAACGCCGATGGATTCGTACTCGCGCACCGTGCGCCAGGTGTTGATCGGGTTGCCGTAGGCCGTGTCGGCGTCGCAAATCAGAGGGATGTCGACAGCGTTGGCGATGTACTTCGCGTTCTGCACCATCTCCGTCTGCGTGACGAGGCCCACGTCGGGATAGCCGCGTGCGGCGGCGGTGCCGAACCCGGTCATGTACACGGCGTCGAAGCCGACCTTCTCGGCGATCTTCGCCTGAAAGGCATCGAATGTGAAGGGCGCCACGACCAGGCCCTCTTCCATGAGATTTCGCAACTTGGTGGTCTTGTTCAAAGTGTCCTCCGCAGGTGCTCAGGGCGGCCTTGCCGCGCCGTTCAGGGATTTCGCCCAATTCTATTTGCGCGCCCAATTGGTGTCAAACCTGGCGCGACGCCGAAGTACGCCCCGGAATTCCCTCTCCCCTCACTGGCGAATGTCCAGGCACTCCTCCGTCAGAATGCCGGTCACCACGCTCAGCCGGTCGCCGAACTCCGACATCTCGATGAGATTCTCCACCGAGTAGTCGCCGTAGTTTCGCGCCACCTGGTCGTGCCTCGCCCCGAGCACCAGCACGTCCACGTCGGCGACCATTATCGCGCCGCAGCACATCGGACACGGCTCGAACGTGGTGTACAGCGTGGTGCCGGACAGGTCGATCTGGCCCGTGTCTCGGATGGCGACCACCTCGGCATGGGCGGTGGGATCGGACGTCGAGTTCACCTCGTTGCCGCCGCGTCCGATTATCTCGCCATCCCTTACCACCAGCGACCCCACGGCGGAGTTGCCGGCGGCCCCGCTCTTCGCGGCGTCCTCCAGCGCTATCCTCATCCAGTCTTCATGCGAACGTGACATACTTCCTCCCTTCCTTGTCATCCCCTCTCCCTTAGATTGAGAGAGGGTTACGGTGAGGGTGATTAACGGGTCGTCGGATAGCCTCTCAATTGGCTGCTACCGCAGCACCACCTCCGCGATCCGCTCCAGCTCGTTTCCCATCTCCTCTTCCGTCTCCATGTACTCGGGACGCACGACCACGCCGTTGGCGCCCGCCTCGATGTACGCCTCGATCAGATCGCGGTCTGCGGGCTGGCCCGACACCGTTATAGTCAGCGACGCGGGGTCGCGCCCCGCCTCGCCCGCCAGCGCGTCGAGCTGCCCGCGCGCCTCGCGGAGCCGCTCCAGGGTGATGCGGTTCGGCAGCCAGCCGTCGCCCCATGCGACTATGCGGCGCAGCACGTTGCGCGCCATGCCTCCCAGTATGACGGGAGGATGCGGCTTCTGGGCCGGCTTGGGATAGCACCTGACAGGGGGAAAGTCGTAGTAGTGGCCGTGAAACTCCGCCTCTTCCTCCGTCCAGAGCACCTTCATCGCCTCCACCGCCTCCCGCACCTGTGTCCAGCGGTGATCGAAGTCACCGCCCAGCAGCTCCGTCTCCTCCCTGTTCCACCCCGCGCCCACGCCGAACAGGAAACGGCCGCCGCTCAGCAGATCGAGCGTTGCGACCTCTTTCGCCAGCACCAGCGGGTTGCGCTCCGGCACCAGCGTTATCCCCGTGCCCAGTTTTATGGTGCTCGTCGCCCCGGACGCCTGCGCCAGCGCGATGTAGGGGTCGGCGAAGTGGGAGTACGTCCAGGGAATCACGCCGTCTTCTGAGCCGGGGAATGGACTCGCCGACTCCACCGGCATAACCGGGTGCTCGCCGTACCACAGGGAGTCGAATCCCAGTTCCTCGGCCTTGCTCGCCATGAACGCCGCACTTATAGTGTAAGCGGGCAACGGCATCGACACGCCAATGTTCATAACAACCTCCGAAGTCTCAGTTCGTCTATGGGGCACATTGTGAAGGTTCGCGCCGCGCATAGCAAACGCGCGAAGACCGCCCCCCAAACGCCCCAGCGCACGCACCGGCCGCACCCCTTCTCTCACTCCCTGCCCTGATAACTCCCCCGTACCTCGAAAAAAGCGTCACTTTCCCGCGCCATCCGTTCCCAGTCGTGTCTCACCCATTCTCACCCACGTCCCACCGGTTCCCATTCGTGCGCCATTTCTCCCCACCAATCCGCCCCCAGACCCACATCTTTGCCACCCTTCTTGAAGTTCACGCACATCCGTGCTATTCTAATCCATGCGAGGCACTAGTCCCCTCTCCCAAGACTGGGAGAGGGTTAGGGTGAGGGTTGAGGCGGGCGCCGCATCAAGTCCGAATGGGCAGCGAAGACATACCCGGTCGGCCCCTTCCGCCCCCTGTCCTCTTCTGCCACGCGGCGTTACGCTTATGCCACGATTTGCCCACGCCGGTGTTACAGAATTGAGCACAATCGCAGGCGCCCCCAGCTACGAAACCAACAGAATGGCGCAGAATCGAACAACTTTTTCCTTCCCGCGCCAGATTGCAGATTTAGCTGGGTTAACTATTGACAAGCGGGAATCGTTGCAATACCTTAAGGGCGAAAATGGATTTAGAATAATTCTAACTTGTGAAAGCGGGGACAATCGGTCCCTGAGTTAGCGGTAAGGTAACCGAAGGTGACCGCCACCGAGAAACAGAGGCTCCTTGAGATGCGGGCCGCCCTGAAGCGTCGGGGCACCCGCCTCACGCCGCGCCGCGACAAGATGCTGCAGGTGCTCGTCTGCAGCGAGAGCCACCCGAGCGCCAGCGAGATCCACGAAGAAGTCAGGCGCTTCCACCCCCGCACAAGTCTCGCCACGATCTACAACACCATCGAGCTGCTCAAAGAGACCGGACAGGTGCTGGAGATCGAGTTTAGTGGTGCCGCCAACCGTTACGACGGCCGGCGCAGCCACCATCACCCCCACCTCATTTGCCTGCACTGCGAGAAGATCGAAGACCTCGATTCGGTCGACCACGACGAACCTTTGGACGACCTGTCCAACGTATCGGGCTACGAAATCACGGGCCGCCGCATGGACTACTACGGCATGTGCCCGGACTGCCAGTCTGGAGGAGCGGGACAGCCCTAGCGTGGGCCGCCGCATCCGGAAGGAAGGGGGTGAACATCCCTCATAACTCAACCGAATCTTCCGCGACAGGCATCACCAGCGTTAACCATTGCAGAAAGAGAAAGGAGGAGAACTGATGGCCAACAAAGAAGACATCGCCCTTATGTCTCACCTGATGCGGCGTGCCGGATTCGGCGCTACCCGTGACGAGGTCGAGGCAAGGGTAGAGAAGGGCTACGAGGCCACCGTCGAGGAGCTGGTCAATCCGACCGCGCCGTCGGTGGACGTGATCGAGCTCTACCGCTATCACCCGGGCACCGAGTTCCCGGCCCAGCACTACGCGGGCGGCCAGGCACACTGGCTCTACTACCTGCTGAACACCCAGCGACCTCTCGAAGAGAAGATGGCGCTGTTCTGGCACCACGTGTTCGCCACCGGCAACGGCAAGGTGGACAACTGCGACAACATGATCGACCAGATCGACATGTTCCGCGACCACGGGATGGGGAACTACCGCGACCTGCTGGTGAAGCTGGCGAGCAACCCGGCCATGATCTTCTGGCTGGACAACAACGAGAACCACAAGAACGCCCCCAACGAGAACTGGGGACGCGAACTGCTCGAACTGTTCTCCCTCGGCGTGGGCAACTACACCGAGACCGACGTGTTCGAGTGCTCCCGCGCCTTCAC
>DAOUJZ010000058.1:0-28247 GCA_034421955.1 Dehalococcoidia bacterium
GAGTAGGGGAGACGGACTGGACCTGGGGGACCTGGTTGCAGCGTAAGTCAGTGTGCCGGGATAGGGGCACTCCGCGCACAGCCAACCTCCCCACCGCCTATGGGACGGTTACCCGTATTGATGGCGTAGACGGCTGCGTGGTAGAATCGAACGCCCTTACGGATTGTCTAGTAGTTCAAGCGGCGGCAAATCAGGCCGGAGATTCGAGCGGCATGGCGGGAACTTCTCCAATAGGCAGCGCCGACAGACCCAACAGACTGGTGAGACGTGCCGTGGCGTCCTTCGGGCCCTACTGGCTCAGCGTCGTCGGCATAGCGCTGCTCATCGTCGTGACCGCGGGACTGGGCGTGGTCAACCCCCTGCTCATACGCGAGGTGTTCGACTCGGCTCTGTTCCCGACGTCCGGCTCCCCCGACCTGGCTCTGCTCTGGACGCTGGCCGGCGTCATGGCCGCAGTCACGGTGATTACCGGGGGCTTCGGAATAGTCCAGACCTACATGACCAATTCGGTGGGCCAGCGGGTGATGCGCGACCTGCGCGACAGGCTCTACGCGCACCTTCAGAGCCTGTCTCTGGGCTTTTTCACCTCCACTCGCACCGGCGAAATCCAGTCCCGCATCGCCAACGACGTTGGAGGCGTGCAGAACGTCGTCACCAACACCGTGTCCAACGTACTGTCCAACGTGGTCATAGTCATCAGCACGCTCGCGGCGATGACCATTCTCTCCTGGCAGCTCACGCTGGTTGCGGTCGGCGCCGCTCCGGTGTTCATGTTGCTCACGAAGGTGGTGGGCGACCGGCGCCGCGCGGTGACTGCGGAGTCCCAGAAAGCGGCTGCCGACATGACGGCGACTACGCAGGAGACCCTCTCCATATCCGGCATCATGTTGGCCAAGCTGTTCGGCAGGCAGAACCAGGAAGTGCAGCGCTTCCACGGCGAGAACCAGAGGCTGGCCGACCTTTCAGTGCGCCTTCAGATGACCGGCCAGGCGTTCTTTGCGCTCATCCAGATATTCTTCTCCATCTCGCCGGTGGCTATCTACGTGATAACCGGCTATCTGCTCACCGGGGGCGTGTCGGGCGGAATCACCGCCGGCACCATCGTCGCCTTCACGACGCTCCAGTCGAGGCTGTTCTTCCCGCTCGGCAGTCTTCTGCAGGTGTCGGTGGAACTCCAGGCCTCGCTGGCCCTGTTCGAGCGCATTTTCGGCTACCTGGACGTCGAACCCGAGATTGTAGACTCGCCCGGCGCGGTGGAGTTAGCCCCTCAACGGGTGAGGGGATGGGTCTCCTTCGATTCGGTCCGGCTGTCCTACGGCGGCGACGGAAATGACGGCGCGTCGGAACAGCGCTGGGCGCTGGACGGGGTCACCTTCCAGATCGAGCCGGGCCAGCTCGCCGCCTTCGTGGGACCGAGCGGCGCGGGTAAGACGACCATCTCGTACCTGATACCCCGGCTTTACGACCCCACCGAGGGTTCGGTGCGGATCGACGGCATCGACGTCAGGGAAATCAGCCTTTCCAGCCTGGCGCGCCTTACTGGCTACGTGACCCAGGAGAGCTACCTGTTTCACGCGAGCATTCGCGACAACCTGCTCTACGGCAACCCCGAGGCAACCCAGCACGAGATGGAGACCGCGGCCCGTGCGGCACAGATTCACGACAGGATCATGGAGTTCCCCGACGGCTACGACACCGTAGTCGGCGAGAGGGGCTACCGGCTCTCCGGGGGCGAGCGCCAACGCCTGTCCATAGCCCGTGTGATCCTTCACGACCCGCGCGTGCTCATTCTGGATGAGGCCACATCCGCCCTGGACACGGCCAGCGAGCGCCAGGTGCAGGCCGCGCTGGAGCCCCTGATGAGAGACAGGACCACCATCGCCATAGCCCATCGCCTGTCGACGATACTGTCCGCGGACGTGATATTCGCTATCGACCGGGGCAGAATAGTGGAGCAGGGCACCCACGAGGAGTTGCTCCGACTACACGGGCTGTACGCGCGGCTCTACGAAGAGCAGTTCGAGGGCGGGCGCGTCGAGTGCCGTTGCGAGGATGGACTGGTGCTCTGCGACGGCACCATCCAGCCCTTCGAGGAGCCGGCGCTTACGTCCTGAGCCCTCGCGCCGTAGCGCGCGCCGCTTGCCGACTGACCGGCCAGCCACTACAATGGTGGCGGAATCGAGGCCGTGGAGGGGTGGCCGAGCGGCTTAAGGCACTGGTCTTGAAAACCGGCATCTCGAAAGGGATCATGGGTTCGAATCCCATCCCCTCCGCCAGAATTCAACGGCCGCCTGACGCGCGACAGGGGCAGCGCAATTGCGTGCCGCCGCGCGTCGAGAGGCACACCCCGCCCGCCTTCCTGGAGTGCTCGAATGAAGCTTCACGAATATCAGGCCAAGCGCATCCTCGCCCAGCGTGGCGTGCCCGTGCCGAGGGGCAGTCTGGCCACCACGCCCGACGAGGCCGAGACCGCCGCGCGCGATCTGGGCGGCAGGGCCGTGCTTAAGGCACAGGTTCACGCTGGCGGACGCGGCAGGGCCGGCGGTGTGAAGCTGGTCGACTCGCCCGAGGAAGCGCGTGCGGCGGCTGAGGCCATGCTCGGTTCGCAACTCGTCACCGCTCAGACGGGTCCCGCGGGCGTGCCGGTCCGCGCCGTGCTGGTCGAGGAGACCATCGACGTCGAGCGCGAGCTGTACGTGGGCATGGTCATCGACGGTGCCGCGCTCGGCACCGTGGTGATGGCGAGCGAGTCCGGCGGCATGGACATCGAGGAGGTCGCCGAGCGGACGCCGGAGCGCATCCTGCGCGCGCCTGTGGACCCGATGCTGGGATTCCTGCCCTACCAGGGCCGCGCGCTCGCCTACGGCCTCAACCTGCCGGGCAACCTTGTGCGCCAGGGCGGCGTCATCCTCGAACGCCTCTACGCCGTTTTCGAGGAGCACGACTGCTCGCTGGCCGAGATCAACCCGCTGGTGGTCACCGGTGATGGACGGCTGCTGGCGGTGGACGCCAAGCTCGACGTGGACGAAGACTCGCTGTTCCGGCACGCCGACGTCGCCGAGCTGCGGGACGTAGAGCAGGAGGACCCGCTCGAGGTGGAGGCGCGCGAGCACGACATCAACTACGTCAAGCTGGAGGGCAGCATCGGCTGCATCGTGAACGGCGCGGGACTGGCCATGGCGACCATGGACGTCATCGCTGCGGCCGGCACGTCACCCGCGAACTTCCTCGACATCGGAGGCGGCGCGGACGAGGAGAAGGCGGCCGCATCTCTCAGCCTCGTGCTGAAAGACCCCAGCGTCTCCACGGTCTTCGTCAACATCTTCGGCGGCATCCTCCGCTGTGACGTGGCGGCCCGTGGATTCGTCCTCGCGGCGGAGCGTGA
Organism: Dehalococcoidia bacterium; assembly: GCA_034421955.1. GTDB lineage: Bacteria > Chloroflexota > Dehalococcoidia > Lucifugimonadales > CATOSD01 > CATOSD01. The sequence goes on from DAOUJZ010000058.1 coordinate 3,386, forward strand.
GCCTGCCGCCATGCGCCCAATGGTGGTGCGTATGCTGGGCACCAACGCCGAGGAGGGGCGGGACGTTCTGGCAAACTCCGGCCTCGACGTGACGCTCGTCGACGACCTGATCCAGGCCGCCAACGCCATCAAGCCGACAAGTCGGTAGGGGCGGGTTTCAAACCCGCCCGCCGCCACGAATGAGGGAATTGGCACACATATGAGCATACTCGTAAACAGGGACAACCGCCTGCTGGTGCAGGGCATCACCGGCAGAGAGGGCAGCTACCACGCCATGCGCAGCATGGAGTACGGCGCCAATCTCGTGGCCGGCGTGACTCCAGGCAGGGGCGGGGAGACCTTTGCCGACTCGGTACCCGTGTTCAACTCCATGAAGCAGGCGGTCGCCGAGACCGGCGCCGACACGTCCCTCATATTCGTGCCAGCGCCCTTCGCGCCCGACGCCATAGTCGAGGCGGTCGACGCGGGCATCGGCCTCATAGCCTGCATAACCGAGGGCATACCCGTGATGGACACCGTGAAGGTGGTCCGATACATCCGGGACAAGCCCGTAATCCTCATTGGCCCCAACTGCCCAGGCGTAATCTCGCCCGGTGAGAATTTCAAGATGGGCATCATGCCCGGCCACATCCACATGCCCGGCCGCACTGGCGTAGTGTCCAGGAGCGGCACGCTCACCTACGAAGCGGTGGGGCAGCTCACCGCGCTGGGAATTGGCCAGTCCACCTGCGTGGGCATCGGCGGCGACCCGGTGAGCGGCACGACGTTCGTCGAGATACTGCGTATGTTCCAGGACGACCCCGACACCGACGGCGTGGTGATGATAGGCGAAATCGGAGGCACCAAGGAGCAGGAGGCCGCCGAGTTCATCAGCAGCGAGTTCACCAAGCCCATAGCCGCCCTGATAGTGGGCGAAAGCGCTCCGCCCGGCAAGCGCATGGGACACGCCGGCGCCATCATCACAGGCTCAGCCGCCCGCGCCGCCGAGAAGAAGCGCGCCCTGGCCGCCGCGGGCGTCGCCATAGTGCCCGCCCCGGGCGAGATTGGCAGCACGTACCGGGAACTGATGGAGTAAATCAGGATCAGGATTTTGTGATTATGGGATTGGGCGGACTTACCTACCCCCACCCCAACACCTGCAAGGCAGCGATACCAGGCTCCTGTCGATGTCCCCTACCCTAGTGCGGCCACAGTAGGCCATCGCCCTGTCGAACTCGGTTCTGAGGATTTCCAGCGCGGTTCGCACGCCCCTCCTGCCATCCACCGCCAGCCCCCAGAACAGCGGACGGCCCATCAGCACGGCGCGCGCGCCAAGCGCGATAGCCTTCAGCACGTCCAACCCCCGGCGTATGCCTGAGTCGAGGTATATCTCCAATCTGCCATCGACGGCGTCCACGATAGCGGGCAGCGTTTCGATCGAGGAGAGGGTGCCATCGAGCTGTCGTCCGCCGTGGTTCGACACGATGATCGCGTCAACACTGTGTTCCACGCACAGGAGGGCGTCCGATGCAGTCCTGATGCCCTTGACTATCAGCGGCAGACCCGTCAGTGAGCGTAGCCAGTCCAGCCGCGTCCAGGTAAGGCCGGTGTACCTGGGCGGACTCCAATCGGCCATGTCGGGCACGCCCGCCTGTATACTCTCCACTAGGTCGGGGCGGTCGCGCAGGCTACCCCAGAGCGGCCCGGGCAGCCTGCCGATTGCATTGCGCAAGTCCCGTTCCTTCGGGCTTGGGCTTGGCGTATCGACTGTCAGGCAGATAGCCTTGTAGCCAGCGTCTCTGGCGCGCTTTACCAGAATCTGCGTAACCTCATCGCTGAAGTGGTACAACTGGAACCACAACGGGCCGCTCGCGACCTCGGCGACCTCCTCGATGCTGTGGCCGGAGCTCGTGGGAAGCGCGTACAGGGTTCCCGCGTCCCCGGCGGCTTGGGCAGTCGCCAACTCGCCATCGGGGTGCATCTGGCTCTGGCCGCCAGCGGGCGCGACCATCACCGGGAAGCTGATCCGCTCCCCCAGGACGGTCGTGGAGGCGTCCCGGTCGTTCACGTCAACCAGGAAACTGGGGTTGATGGTGATCTCGTCGAAGGCAGTGCGATTCCTGTGCTTGGTGATTTCGTCGAACGCCGCACCCTCGACGAAATCCCAGAGATTGTGCGGCATCGCCTGCTTTGCCATGGCTTCGAGGTCGTACAAGCTGACTGGACGCATCTCAGGCTCACCTCCCGGTCGTCTGCGTTGGAGCCTATTCTAGCCCACTCTCAGCTTGCGGGACAGGTTCGCCAGCATGTCGTCGACCATGGCATCCAGGTTGTATCGCGGGCTCCAGCCCCACTCGCGCCGCGCCGCGGAGTCGTCCAGCGAGTCAGGCCACGAATCCGCGATGGCCTGGCGCAGCGGGTCTATCTCGTACTCCATCACAAATCCCGGAATGCGCTCGCGTATCGCGTCCGCTAGCTGCGCCGGCGTGAAGCTCATCGCCCCCACGTTGAAGTCGGCGTGGTGCTCCAGGCGGCCCGCGTCCGCCTCCGCGAGGTCCACCAGCGACGAGATCGCGTCCGGCATGTACATCATCGGCAGCGCCGTGTTAGGCCCCAGGTAGCAGGTGTACCGGCCTTCCCTGATTGCGCCATAGAAGATCGCCACCGCGTAGTCGGTCGTCCCGGCCGTTGGCTCCGTCTTCCAGCTCACGATGCCCGGCAGACGCGCGCCCCGCACGTCCAGTTCCCGCTTTTCGGCGTAGTAGTTGCCCATCAGCTCGCCGAACACCTTGGCGATGCCGTAGAGCGTCGTGGGCCGTAGTATCGTGTCGTTGGGGGTGCCGAGACGGGGCGTGTCCGGCCCGAACGCCGCGATCGAGCTCGGAACGATCACCCGCCGCAATCCGTTGGCGCGCGACGACTCCAGTACGTTATACAGCCCCGCCACATTCACGGCGTAGGCCGTCTCCGGCCTGCTCTCCGCCAGCGCCGACAGTATCCCGCTCATGTGGTAGAGCGTCCCCACGTCGAACCGCTTGAGCGCCGCGTCGACGGCGCCGTAGCTGGACACGTCCACCGTCGTCGAGGGGCCACCGTCGCGCACGTCCGGCGGCAGCGGAGTCCGATGGCCGGCGGCAACCACGTGGTCGGCGCCGTAGCGCTCTCTCAACTCCGGCACCAACTCGGACCCGATCTGGCCCGCCGCGCCGGTCACAAGTATGCGTGTCACGATAACCTCAAGAGTCCCTTCCCCCTCGAAGGGGGAAGGTTAGGATGGGGGTGAGCCGTCCGCTAGATCATCAAGTCTCCGCCGTTGATGTCCAGCGACGCCCCAGTGATGTACGATGCCCGGTCCGATGCCAGAAACGCCACCAGCTCCGCCACCTCTTCCGGTTCGCCCAACCGCTCTATGGGAAAACTGCTGGCGTAGGCGTCCGCGCGCTCCGGGCTGATGACCGCCCGCACCATCTCCGTGTCGATCAGCCCCGGGCACACCGCGTTTACGGTGATGCCGTATCCCGCCACCTCCTTGGCGAGATGCCGCGTGAAGCCGAGTACGCCCGCCTTGGCCGCGGTGTAATGCGCGCCGCCGACGGTGCTTACGTTCTTGCCCGCGGTCGACGAGAAGTTGACGATTCGCCCCCAGCCCGCCTCTCGCATCGGGCCGATAGCCGCCTGGGAGCACAGAAACGTGCCCGTAAGGTTGACGCCGACAACCGCGTTCCACTCGTCCAGCGGGATGTTCTCGACGGGCGTGGGGTACAGGATGCCGGCGTTGTTGATCAGGATGTGCAGACCGCCGTAGCGTTCATTGGCCGCGCCGAACATGGCGCGAACGTCCTCCGACGAAGTGACGTCGCCCGGTGCTGAGAGGGCCTCGTGCCCAGCCTCCGCGAGCGCCTGCGCCGTGCGCTCCGCCGACTCCGGGTTGAGGTCGTTCACCACCACCCGGGCGCCTCCCGCCGCGAGTCTCTCGGCCACGGCGCGGCCCATGCCCTGCCCGGCGCCGGTGACTATCGCCACGCGGCCCGCAAACTCGGTGGTGGTTTCGGGTAGGTCCATATGCGTAGTCTCCCCCAGATTACAAGCGCAGCATCATCGACCCAGAGTTGAGAAAGCGCGGCATCCTCAACTCATGCGTCAGGGGCGGCCCCATCCCCCGCTCGAAGTCTGGTTGGCGCTCCACTTCGACGTCGATGCTTCGCAGCCAGTAAGTCTGCTCGGCGTGCCAAAAGTCCAGCATAGACCACCCGGCGGCTGACTCGAACCGGTTCTGCTCCGTGGTCAACAACCCACCGAGGCTGAGGTGTACGCCGTCCCACTCTTCTGCGATAGCGCCCCAATTCGGCACCAGACGGTCGTCCTCCGTACCTCGCGCCGGATACGTGACGCACAACTTGTGCCAGTCGGACGGGCCGTGAACCTCGAAGATACGCACGTCTTCCAAGATACGCATCGACCACCAAGCCAGCGGGAACTCGCATCGATAGTCGCCAACCCGTTCCTCACGAGCTACGAGCTCGGACGTGAAGAAAGGCGCGTACAGAGTCGAGGTGCTTTGTCCGCCAAGGGGTTTCTGAGCGTATCGCTCCCAAGGCCCAGACGGATTTTGCGGACGGCGCCACTCACTGACGTTCGGAGGGATGCCGTAGATGAACCTGTCCGGTGTGCCGTGAATGGAGAGCCACGCCTGAGCATCCAGGTTCACGTCGCCGAACCACCACGCCGTCGCCGGGTGCTCGAAGAGTTTGCGCGCCAGGTCCGGCTTGTCTTTCGCTATCTCCATTACCAGGCGCGAGATAGTCTCGTAGTCCCGGTCCCACTTATCTACGTAGTCGCAACTCCATACAGCGGCCTGAAGCGCGACTGCTGGGTCTGCAACGTCGCTTGGCGCAAGGCCGCTCTCGTCTAGCAGCGTCAGGAAGGCGCAGCCCACCAGGGAGTTGAGGAGTTGTTCGGCGCGCGCGTTGGCGTCGGGCGTCAAGCCAGCCACCTTCTTCATCGGGAAGGGCTTCTTGGCGGTGTCAACTTTGTAACGCGGGGGCGATCCACGAACCGCCCCTACGCCCCTCCGAGGATTCCTCTGCTTACCCCACCAGTTGCTTGTATGGCTTGGTGAACACGTCCCAGTTCCCGGAATCCGGATCGTAGCGGGAGTTCACGAACACACGCCAGTTCTCGTCGTCCAGCTTGGGATAGTCCGTCCGGTAGTAGTAGCCCGGCCAGCGCGTCTCCTTGCGGTGCAGCAGGTGCCTCACGTGCGCCTCCGCCACCCATGCGCGATGCACCACTTCCCAGCCCCTGAGCAGTTCGTGAAGATTGCGCGCCGCCAGCAGGTTCAGGTCCTCCCGCAGGAAGGTGAGAAGCTCCAACCCCCGCGTCAGCAGCGGCTCGTTCGTCTTCAGCTGCGTCGAGATGCCGCCCGCGTACTCGTCCATTATCTTCTGCAGCCGGATTAGCGCGTGCTTCGGCATGATGTAGTTGGGGTTGACCTCGTCGCTCGTGGATACGCCCCGGTTTGCCTTAAAGGTCTCCATCGGCCTCATGATTTCCTGGACGAGCTCCTGCACCCTGTCGTCGTCGATCTGCGGCGCGTCCGCTACGTCGCGCGCGTACGCCACCGCCGCCTTCGCCGCAATCTTGCCCTCGGTGAACGAGCCGGACGAGAACTTGTGCGGCGCCGCTCCCACGCCGTCGCCGGCGGCGAACAGCCCGTTGATGGTCAGCATCCGGTTGTAGCCCCACTTGTACTCGCCGGGCGCCAGGTCGTCCGGGCCGCTCACCCACGCGCCCGCCTCGCCGGAGTGCGAGCCCATGATGTACGGCTCGGCCAGAACGATCTCGGACGGAGTGTTCTCCGGCGCGATGTTCTGAGACGCCCACATCAGCGCCTGGGAAATGGTCATGTCCAGGAAGTCTTCCCACGCCTCGCTGTGCACGTCGTCGAACTTGGCCTGGTCGAAATTGCCGTCGTCGTCCTTCGACAACCGCTCGATCGCCTCCTCAGTGCGTATGTATATGGGCGACTTGCCCTCCGTGATGTCCAGGTACATCTGGTGGTTTCGAAGCGGCGTCGGCGTCGGTACCGCCGACCCGTAGGGGTCGAACTCCTTCAACGCCTCCGCCCTGGTCTGCGTGTAGTCCTCGCCGTAGGCGTTCGTGGCCCTCGCACCGAAGAACTGGAACCACATTCCGATGGGGCCGTAGCCGTCCTTGAACCGCGACGGAACGAACCGGTGCTCCATCTGCGTCATCTCCGCCCCCAGCGGGATGACCAGGCCGTACACCGAGCCGGTGTCGAACACCGAGTACCAGGTCCGGCCCAGGCCCTCGTTCGTGGAGCGCGGGCGGAAGATGTTGGACGCGCCGCCCGCCGTGCAGATGACCGCGCGCGCCTTGAAGACGTATATCTTGCCGTCACGCACGCCGACGCCTATCGCCCCGGCTATCCGGTTGGAGTCGCGCTTGTCCGGCAGAAGGTGAGTGATGAGTATGCGCTCGTAGAGGTTGCCCTCTCCGAGCGCCTTGCGCGCCGGCTCGGCGACGATCGGCTTGAGCGACTCGCCGTGCATCGGCAACTGCCACCGCCCGACGCGCTGGTAGGAGCCGTCCGGCTTCTTGAAGATGGGCAGGCCCCACTCTTCCCACATGTGCACACTGGCGTCCACGTGGCGGCCCACGTCGTACACGAGGTCCTCGCGCGCCAGGCCCATCATGTCGTTGCGCACGTACTCGACGAAGTCCTCGGGCGTGTTCCAGCCGGAACGCATGCCCATGTAGCAGTTGATGGCGGACAGGCCCTCGCCCGTCGCCCCGCTGCGCTCGATCACGGCCTTCTCCACGAGCACCACCCGCAGATCGCGGCCCCAGAAGTTCGCTTCGAAAGCCGCGCCGCAGCCGCTCATGCCGCCGCCGACGATGAGTACGTCGCACTCGATAGTTTCTATCTCAGGGGTTGTCATGTCCTATGAAACCTTCCTTGTCTGCTCTGCTAGCTCTGGATCGAGGACAGGCTGTCCACGCCCAGCCAGATGGATTCGCCCGCCAGTCCCTGTCCTGCCGCGTCCTCTGGTCCGGGCTCCGCGAAGTCCTTGTACGGGTCCGTGGTGCCGACAGGCGTCGTGCGCACCGGGAAGGTGAAGTTAAGCACTCTGCCGTCCCTGAACTTCACGTCCCACTTGATCTCGCTGTCGGTCCTGTGCGGCTTGAGGTATGCGCCCAGCGGCACGAAGTCCGAGTAGCCGCGCACCTCGATGGCCTCCTGCGGGCACATCTTCACGCAGGCGAAGCACTCCGAGCACATCTCGGGCTCCTGGTTGAAGCCCTTGTTGGACTCTTCGTGCAGCACCATCAGGTCGTTGGGACAGATGTGCACGCATTGGGGCTCGGAAAGCGCGGCGCAGCTGTCGCACACCTTGGGGTCCACAAATGTAGGCATAAGTTCACCTCGACTCTAATTTGTTACAGACAAAAAAAGAGATGGCACCGCCGGCAGCAATGCCATCACACGAGCAAGCCTATCGCAACCACCCGTTGGATGAGTAAGAAAGCACGCCTGCGAGTACTCCCTTTCTACTCGAATCGTAATCGATGCCATCGGCGCCGTCTCCCTGAGTCGTATCTGAAGGCGCCGCGCCCAAAATGTTAGCACACATGGCGGCTGGTTGTCACCAGACTTGAACTGGAGGAAGGTCTCAATGAAGAAAACGAGCCGCGCACGTGCTATCCTGTCAGCATCACCGGTATCGGAGCCGCCATGCAACCCATCCCTCTCGAACCCGTGGACTCGGTAAGCATCACCACCCTGGTCGACAACGTCTCGGACGCGCTGTTGCGCGACGAAGGCCCCGCCAAACGCCCATCGGCTGGGCCAAGCTCGCCGAAAGTGCCGGTGCGTTTCTTCGAGTCCGGTGAAACCGCGGACAGCCTCAAGGCCGAGCACGGCTTCTCCGCCCTCGTCACCGTCGAGAGCGATGATACGTCCCACACAGTTCTCTTCGACACCGGCGTCTCGCCGGACGGCATGGTCGACAACATGCACCGGCTCGAGATTTCCGCCAAGGACATCGAGGCCATAGTGCTCAGCCACGGCCACTACGACCACACCACCGGCCTGAACGGCCTGTTCGACGAGCTCGGCGGCAGCGTCAAGGTGCCGGCGACGATCCACCCCGAGTTCTGGTCCCAGCGCCGCGTCGCCATACCGGGCCGCGAGCCGCGCCAGATGCCCACCACCAGCAAGGCGGCTCTCCTCGACGCGGGATTCGACGTCATCGAGGAGCGCCAGCCCTCGTTTCTCCTTGACGGCTCGCTGCTCGTGACCGGCGAGGTCGACCGCACCACCCCGTTCGAGCGCGGTTTCGCTGAGCACCAGGCCTTCCGCGGCGGCGAGTGGCGACCCGACCCGCTGATTCTCGACGATCAGGCGCTGCTGTTGAACGTGCGGGACAAGGGCCTCGTGGTGCTCACCGGCTGCGGCCACGCCGGCGTAGTCAACATCGTCCGCTACGCCAGGCGGCTCACCGGCATCGACCGGGTTCACGCCGTAATCGGCGGCTTCCACCTCGGCGCTCCGTCGTTCTACCCCATCATCGCCGACACCTGCGCCGCCCTCGCCGACCTCTCGCCCCGCGTCCTCGTGCCCGCCCACTGCACCGGCTGGCGCGCCGCCCACGCCCTGGCGGCGGCCTTCCCCGACGCGTTCCTGCAAAACACCGTCGGCACCCGATTCGAGCTCTGATGTCCCGCCCCGGCGTTGTCGGAAGATGAAGCGGCGTCTATAATCGCCGCATACCCAAACGCAGGCGCACACACGTATGACAGTTCAAATCGCGATAGACGGCCCCGTAGCGTCGGGCAAGACGGTGGTGGGCATGGCGCTGGCCCGCAAGCTCGGCTGCGCCTTTCTGGACACCGGCCTCATGTACCGGGCGGTGGCCTGGGCCGCGCTGGAACGGGGAGTGGATGCTAACGATGAACCCGCCGTGGCCGCGCTGGCCCGCTGCCTCGTCATGAGACCGTTGGACGACGCCAGCGGACGGCTGCTTGCCGACGGAGAAGACGTCACCGACTCTCTCAGGCTGCCCGAAGTGGAGAACATCGTGCCGGGCGTTGCGGCCATGCCCGGCGTGCGCGTGGCGCTCATTGCGCGCCAGCGCGAAATCGCCTCGGAATCCTCGATTGTGATGGTGGGCCGCGACATCGGCAGCGTCGTCCTGCCCGACGCCCAGGTGAAGCTTTTCCTGACCGCCACCGTTAGGACCCGCGCCCAGCGCCGCCACGACGAACGCGTCCGCAAAGGCGCGGAGAGCCGTCTCGAGGACGTGGCGTACGGCATCGAACGCCGCGACACGCTGGACGCAGGGCAGAGCCTACCCGCACAGGACGCCACCAGACTGGCAACGGATTGCATGACGGTGGAAGAGGTCGTCGCTCACGCGATGAATCTCTGGGAGGGCCGCCGGTGAGCTGGCTGTTCACGGTATGCTCGACGGCGCAGCGGGGCACGCTCAGGGCCTTCGCCGACTGCAGGGTGACCGGCGCCGAGAACGTCCCTCCCGTCGGCCCGCTAATCGTGGTGTGCAACCACCAGAGCTACGTGGACCCGTCGTTTCTTGCGAGCCTCTTGCCCAGGCGTCCCTGGTTCGTTGCCAAGCACACTCTCTTCGCCACTTCAATCGGCAACTGGTTCTTCCGCAACTGGGGCGCGCACCCGTTGCGTCGTGAGGCCGCCGACCCCCGCGCATACCGCTGGATGCTAGACATGCTGAGCCGCGACCATGTTATCGCGCTCTTCCCCGAGGGCACCCGCAGCCCCGGTGCCATGCGCCGCGCCGTGCCGGGCGTCGAGCGGCTGGCGCTCAAGTCCCAGGCGCCCATACTTCCCGTAGGCATGACCGGCACCGAAGGGCTGCAAAACTGGCACAGGCTGTGCGTGCCCGCAAGCCGAATCCGCGTGAACATAGGCGAGGCCTTCTCGCTTCCCGCGATCGAGGGCAGGCCCACGCCCGAAGTCCTCGACGGCCTTAACCGGACGATCATGGAGCGCGTCGCCCAGCTTCTGCCCGAAAGCTACCGCGGCGTCTACGGCGCCTCAGAAGTCCCTTCCCCCTCGCAGGGGGAAGGTTAGGATGGGGGTGACCCGAGGCATAGCATGTGCGGCATAATCGGCTACACCGGCAACAGGCAGGCCGCCCCCATACTGCTCGGCGGCCTCGCCAGCCTGGAATACCGCGGCTACGACAGCGCCGGCATCGCGCTGCAGGGGTCTGACGGCGGGCCCCACGTGCGCAAGATGGCGGGCAAGCTCGCCGACCTCCGTGCGCACATAGGCGAGTCCCTGCCCGAGGGCGAGACCGGCATCGGCCACACCCGCTGGGCCACCCACGGCGCGCCCACCGACGAAAACGCCCACCCCCACGCGGACTGCACCGGCGATGTGGTCGTCGCCCACAACGGCATCGTGGAGAACTACGCGGAGCTGCGCCGGGAGCTCTCGGCGCGGGGGCACCGCTTCTCTTCGCAGACCGACACCGAGTGCATCCCCCACCTGATCGAGTCCGAGCTGGCAAGGGGACTGTCCCTCGAGAGCGCGGTGAGGGCCGCCACGTCCCGGATGCGCGGCGCCAATGCCCTCGTGGCCATGTCACGACGCGCGCCCGGCACAATCGTCGGCGTGCGGCTCGGCAACGCCGGCGGCATTGTGGTCGGCTACTGCGATGACGAGATGCTGCTCGCCAGCGACCTGCCCGCGCTCCTGGGGCACGCGAAAAAGGTGGCCTACCTGGAGAACCGCGAAATGGTGACCATCCGCGGCACCGAAGCCGAGTTCTCCACCGTGGACGGCGATCCGGTTCGCAAGTCGCCCGCGCCCGCTCCCTACGACGGTCGCGCCGCCGCGAAAGGGACGTTCCGGCACTTCATGCTCAAGGAGATACACGAGCAGCCCGAGGCCGCCGTCGACGCCCTCCGCGGGCGCGTGGACTTCGACAAGCTGACCACCACGCTGGACGAGGTCCCCTACACCGACCGCGAGATTGCCGAGATCGACCGCGTCATCCTCCTGGGCATGGGCACCAGCCTCCACGCCGCCATGGTGGGCCGCATGTGGATGGAGTCGTTCGCCCGCATTCCCGCCGAGGCCGACAACGCCTCCGAGTTCCGCTACAGGGACCCCGCCATAGACCGCCGTACCCTGGTCGTGTCAGTCTCCCAGTCCGGCGAGACCGCGGACACCCTGGCCGCCATGGAGGAGGCCGCCCGCAAGGGCGCGCGCCAGCTCACGCTCTGCAACTACGCCGGCGCTCAGGCCACCAGGGTCGCCGACGGCTCGCTCATGCTCAGGGCCGGCCCGGAGATTGGTGTAGCCTCCACCAAGACGTTCGTCTGCTCCCTGCTCGCGCTCTACCTCCTCGCGCTGCACGTCGGCTCCGGGCGCGGCTCTCTCAGCCCCGAGCGGGCGCGGACGCTCAGCCGCGAGCTCGCCGCCGTGCCCGACCTGCTCGGCCGTCTCGTGGACGACGAGGACCGCTACGCGCGCCTGGCCGCCGCCTACCACCGGCGCGAAAACTTCCTGTACCTGGGCCGCGGCGCCAATTACCCGATGGCCATGGAGGGCGCCCTCAAGCTCAAGGAGCTGAGCTACATCCACGCCGAGGGCTACCCCGCCGGCGAGATGAAGCACGGCCCCATCTCCCTGATAGACGAGAGTATGCCCGTCGTCGCGCTCGCCCCCGGCGACGCGCTGTACGACAAGATGGTCGGCAACATCAACGAGGTGCGCACGCGCGGCGGCAAGGTCATCGTCGTCGCCACCGAAGGCAACCGCGACATCCCGGAGCTGGCGGACGACGTGGTCTACGTGCCGGAAGCGTCCCCGTCGCTCACGCCCGTGCTCATGTCCGTGCCCATGCAGCTCCTGGCCTACCACATAGCCCTGCGCCGCGGCTGCGACGTGGACCAGCCCCGCAACCTCGCCAAGTCCGTAACCGTCGAGTAGAGTCTTCCGAATTGTCCCTTCCCCCTCGCAGGGGGAAGGTTAGGATGGGGGTGCACTCGCCGCGCCCTCTAAACCTGCTATACTGTTGCCCGCCATTTCGGGCCGTAGTCTTCACCGTCCAACAAGCTTTTACTCAGGAGTCTGCGATGCTGGAGCATGCCTCTAAGTTTGGAATCTACCTCAACCCGGACGAGAAGAAGGTCGTCCGCATTACGTCTCCCTACTGGTTCCCGGAGGCTCCTGACTGGGTTTACGTCACCAACGAGGTCAACGCGACCCTGCTCGCCATCCGGGACATGATCCGCGAAAAGTCCCTCTGCGACGACGCCGACTCCGTCACCTGGGGCCGCATCCCGCTCAAAGACTAGCCTGGCGTTATCCCAGAGGCGCGATTGGACCAGAACCCCCACACCGAAGCAGGCGCCAGCAGAACCCTGCTGTCGATACCGCCCGCGCTGCGGTATCCCCTGTACCGCAGATACTGGCTCGGCTCCCTCGCGTCCGTCGCCGGCTTCCAGATGCTCATATTCGGCCAGGGATGGCTCGCCTACCAGCTCACCGGCTCGGCCGCCTACCTCGGCATCGTGTGGATAGCCAGCTCCGCATCCTCGATTCTACTCAACCTCTTCGGTGGCGTCTTCGCCGACAGGCTCAACAAGCGCGTGATGATAGTCGTCGCGGAGACTGTAATGGCCGCCGTCATCGTACTGCTGGCCGCCATAACGCTGTCCGGCGTGGTGGAACCCTGGCACCTGGTGGCGATAGCCTTTGTGGTGGGCGGCATAAGCGCATTCGACCAACCCGCGAAGCAGGCGCTCTATCCGCACTTGATAGAACGCGACGTGATGATGAGCGCCGTCGCCCTCAACTCGGCCATCTGGCAGGGCACACGCATCGCGGCCCCCGCCGTGGCCGGCCTCGTGGTGGCCGTGTTCGACACGCACGCGGCGTTCTTCCTGGCCGGGGCCGGATTCGTGACGATGGCCCTGGTGATGCTGGCCATCAAGGTGCCGCCCATTGAGACGCCCGCCGGCACCAGCGCGGCCCAGGACCTGGTGGAAGGGCTGCGTTTCGTAAAGAACAACTCCACCTTCTCGATACTCATCGGCATGACGTTCTTCAACAGCTTCTTCGGAATGGCCTACGTGGTGCTCATGCCCATATTCGCGAAGGACATTCTCGAGGTCGGCGCGGCCGGCCAGGGCTGGCTGCTCAGCGCGGGCGGCGTTGGCTCGCTTGCGGTGACGATGTGGCTCAGCACCCGTGACGACGTTGCCAGGCGCGGCCCGATCATAGTGGCGGGCGCCACGCTCTTCGGCTTGCTCATAATCGCCTTCGCGCTCACGTCCGAATACCTGGCCATCTACCCGCTCGCGCTCGTCATCATGTTGCTGATGGGACTGGCCAACTCGGCTTACATGATGTCGATCATGAGCTCGCTCCAGTCGCTCGTCCCGGACAGGATGAGGGGCCGCGTCATGGGTCTGTACGGGATGACCTACAGCATAATGCCGCTCGGCGGCGGTATGATGGGCCAGGTCGCCTCCGTGATTGGCGCGCCGTTCACGCTCGCGCTCGGTGGCCTCGCGGTCGTCGGCTTCGCCCTCGGTCCCGCCCTCGCCAACAGCCGCGTGCGCAACCTCGGCACGCTGCTGATAAGCACGGAAGAAGAACGTTCGCGTGTCCAGGCACGGAGTAACGCTTAAGGAGGAAGATATGAGCGGAAACAGAATAACCAGAGAAACCCTGATAGCACTGGCCGCCGCAGCCGGCCTCGAGCTGGGCGACGACAAGCTCGACGAGCTGCTGCCCCAGGTCTCGCAGGCCATGGAGTCGCTTGGCGCCGTGGAAGCGCTCGACCTGTCCGGAGTCGAGCCCGCGGTCACGTTCCGGGTAGACGCGCTGGAGGCCGAGAGCGATGAATAACTCCGAACTGTGCTGGCTGTCCATATCCGAAGCGTCGGCCCTGATCGCCTCCGGCCGGCTGTCCCCGGTCGAGCTCTGCGAAGCGCACCTCGAGCGCATCGAGCACACCGACGGCGCCCTCAACTCGTTCATCACCGTCATGGCCGACCAGGCCCGCGCCGAGGCTCGCGCCGCCGAGGACGCCATCCAGGCCGGCAACTACCTCGGCCCGCTGCACGGCATACCCGTCGGACTCAAGGACCTCTACTACACCCGCGGCGTCCGCACCGGCATCGGCTCCAAGATACTCGCCGACTTCGTGCCCGACTACGACGCCGGGGTCACCGAACGATTCCAGGAGGCCGGCGCCGTCCTGATGGGCAAGCTCCAGATGCACGAGTTCGCCCTCGGCGCGTCCAGCGAGAATCCCCACGACGGCGACGCCCACAACCCCTGGGACACCTCCCGCGTCACCGGCGGCTCCAGCGGCGGCTCCGGCTCGTCAGTCGCGGCGGGTCAGTGTATGGCCGCGCTCGGCAGCGACACCGGCGGCTCCATCCGCATCCCGTCCTCGTTCTGCGGTATCGTCGGCCTCAAGCCCACGTTCGGGCGCGTCAGCCGCCACGGCGTCTACCCGCTGGCCTTCAGCCTCGACACCGTTGGGCCGATGACCCGCACCGCCCGGGACGCCGGCCTCGTCCTCAACGCCATCGCCGGCCACGACCCGCGCGACCCGTCCTCGGCAAACGTGCCCGTGCAGGACTTCACCGCGGGGATAGGCCAGGACATCGACGGCCTCCGTATCGGACTCCCCCAGGAGTACTTCTACGACATCATCGACCCCGAGGTCACACAGGCGGTCAAGACCGCCGCAGGCGTCCTCGAAGAATTGGGCGCGCACGTTGAGGAGATTTCCATTCCCGCGCTCGACCACGCGCTGTCCATCTCCAGTACCATCCTTTTCGTCGAGGCCGCCGAGGTACATCTCGAGCACCTGCGCGAGCGCCCCGACGACATCGGCGACGACGTCCGCCAGCGCTTCGAGGTCGGCGCGCTCACCCCCGCGCGGGACTACATGAAGGCCCAGCGCGCCCGTAGCGCCTTCAACACCGAAATGGCGAAGGCGATGCGGACCTACGACGTCCTGCTCGCCCCCACGACCACCTTCGGCGCGCCGCCCATCGGCGAACGCGAGTCCATCGTCGCGGGCGAAGCCCACGCCACGCGCACGCTCCTCGCCCGTCTCACGCGCCCCTTCAACCTCACCGGCCAGCCCGGCGTCTCCGTGCCCTGCGGCTTCAACTCCGCCGGTATGCCCATCGGCATGCAGTTCGGCGCGAGGCCTTGGCACGAGGCCACCGCATTACGCGTCGCCCACGCCTACGAGCAGGCCGCCGGCTGGCACACCCGCCGCCCGCCCGTGTAACCTGAATACTCCCTTCCCCCTCGCAGGGGGAAGGCTAGGATGGGGGTGAGCCCCTTCTAAGCCACTGATCACTAAGGAGCATCAACCTTGACCACACCAACCGCCCCTCAGGGCATGTCCCTTCACGACGCCGCGCGCGCCGCGGGCGTAACGTTCGCCACGGATGCGCTCCCCCAGGACAGGTACGTCACCGCCAACGGCCTCCGTTTCCACTACCTCGAGTGGGGCGACCCCGCCAACCCCGACGTGCTCCTGCTCCACGGCTTCGCGCAGACCTGCCACTCCTGGGACTTCGTCGCGCTCTCCCTCTGCGACCGCTTCCACGTCGTCGCCCTCGACCAGCGCGGCCACGGCGACAGCGAATGGGCGCACGACGGCGACTACGCCCCCGAAACCCAGCAGGAAGACCTCCACGCCATCACCCAGGCCATCGGCCTCAAGAACTTCGTGCTGATGGGCCTCTCCATGGGCGGCCGCAACTCCTTCACCTACGCCGCCAACCACCCCGAAGAGATTCGCGCGCTGGTCATTGTCGACTCCGCCCCCGAGACCGAATCTCCCGGCACCACCCGCATCCGCCGCTTCGCCTCCCAGAACGACGAGCTCGACTCCGTCGACGCCTTCGTCGAGCGCGTGATGGCTTACAACCACCGCCGCGACCCCCAGCAGGTGCGCGGCAGCATCATGCACAACCTCAAGCAGCTCCCCAGCGGTAAGTGGACCTGGAAGTACGACCGCCGCCTGCGCACCCGCGACCGCAACATGGGCCGCGATCCTGAAACGGTGAAGCGCCTGTGGGGCTACGTCGAAAGCCTGAGTTGCCCCGCGCTTGTCGTGCGCGGCGGCGAGAGCGACGTCGTGGCGCAGGGCACCGCGGCCACCATGCACGAGCGCATCCCCAACGGCCGCCTCGCCACCGTCCCCGGCGCAGGCCACCTCGTCCCCGGCGACAACCCCGCCGGCTTCGAGCGCGCCGTCATGGACTTCCTCGCCAACCTCGGCTAGAGAGGCGAACGTACCTGCCCGGCCCCACGTTGTCCCTTCCCCCTCGCAGGGGGAAGGTTAGGATGGGGGTGAAGGCATTCGCCCACCAACACTTGCCGCGCTTTTGACTTTTCGCCCGGCGTAGTCTATCCTCTTAGCTGTACCGGAAAATTGAAAAAATCGGTTGGGAGCTTGGGCAAGCCAGGCTGAGAGGGTGGCCACGCAACGCCGCCGACCAACAACTACCTGATCTGGGTAATGCCAGCGTAGGGATGTGCCGAACACTTCTGCAATCGGGTCGCTGGCATAAGTCGGCGGCTCTTTCTTTATGCGGCAGGTTCGCCAAGGAGTAAAGGTGAAATGAGCGACGCTCTGGTTATCGACGGCAAAGAGTTCGCTTCCAGGCTGATGGTTGGCACCGGACGCCACAGGACCATGCGGGAAATGGTCGACTCCATCGAGGCGTCGGGCGCGGACATCATCACGGTCGCGATCCGAAGGCTCGACCTCGACAACCTCGAGGAGAAGAACATCCTCGATTACTTCGACTGGAGCAGGTACACGATCCTCCCCAACACCGCCGGCTGTAAGACCGCAGAGGAGGCCATCTTCACCGCGCGCCTCGCCCGCGAGGTCACCGGCTCCAGATGGATAAAGCTCGAGGTGATCCCCGATCCCACCTACCTGCTGCCCGACCCGGTGGGCACCTACGAGGCCGCCGGACGCCTCGTGGAAGAGGGTTTCGCCGTGCTGCCCTACATCCACGCCGATCCAGTGCTCGCCAGAAAGCTGGAGGACGTGGGCTGCTCCACCGTGATGCCGCTCGGCTCCGCCATCGGCTCGGGCCAGGGTATTCAGACGATGGACGAGATCCGCATCATCATCGCCGAGGCTGGCGTGCCCGTCGTAGTCGACGCCGGCCTGGCCGTCCCCTCCGAGGCGTCGCAGGCGCTCGAGGCAGGCGCGGACGCTGTGCTGGTCAACACCGCCATCGCCCGGGCCGCCGACCCCTCCGCGATGGGCGAGGCGTTCAAGCTCGGAGTCCTGGCGGGCCGCATGGCATACAACGCCGGACGCATCGAGCGCAAGGACCTCGGCACCGCCAGCAGCCCCACCGAGGGCTTGGCCGTCGCCACGAGCTAGGAAGCAATGTTATCTCCGTCATTCCCGCGGAAGCGGGAATCCAGGTGTGGAGCAGGCGGCGCGTCTGTCAAAGTTAGGCTGACGGAGCACTAGGTTTGCCGTCGGAAATTCCGCGTCCCACCCTCTGCCTCGTCACCGACAGGCGGCAGACCGGGGGCAGGCCCCTCGACGAGGTGGTCGCGCTGGCGCTCTGCGGCGGCGTGAACATGGTCCAGTTGCGAGAGAAGGACCTGCCGTCCGGAAAGCTACTGGACATGGCGCTGTCCCTGCGCCGCCTGACTCAGGGCAGGGCGCTGCTGTTCATCAACGACAGGGTCGACGTCGCCGTCGCCACCGGCGCGGACGGCGTCCAGCTAGGAGAGGATGCGATGTCGGTTGCCGCGGCGCGAAAGGTCGGCCCCGGGCTGCTGGTCTCGCGCTCCGTCCACGACGTCGAGGGCGCGGCCCGCGCGCAGAACGACGGAGCGGACATGCTGGTGGCGGGAACCATCTTCCCGTCCGGGTCGCACCCCGGCGCACACCCCGCCGGCGTAGAATTCTTGGAGCGTCTGAGGACGGAGGTCGGCGTGCCCTACATAGCCATAGGCGGCATAACCGAGCATAACGCGCCCTCCGCGATGAACGCCGGGGCGTCCGGCGTCGCCGTCATCGGCGCAATCGCCCGCAGCCAAGACCCCAAGCGCGCCGCGCACGATCTTGCGGCCAGCATCGCCAGCGCCGCCAGGAGGAGAGTGGGGACATGATAGCCCTCGTCGTCAACGGCAAAGAACGCCAACTCGACAGTCCGACGAACCTCCAGACCTACGTCGAGTCCCTCGGCGTAAACGTCAACCACATCGCCGTCGCCCACAACGGCAACGTCCTCCGCCGCGACGAACTCCCCTCCGTCACCCTCCAGCAGGGCGACCACCTCGAAATAGTCCGCGCCGTAGGCGGCGGCTAGCCGCCAACCCCCTCTCCCTCGATGGGAGAGGGTCGGGGTGAGGGTGCGTCAAGGGCTGCGCTACGGCACCAGCCGCCGAAGTGTCGCCGCCATTGGCCCAGGGTTGTCAATCTCCGCCATGCGCACCTTCTGCCGCGAGCCTATCCCACTCGCCACCAGTACGCTGCCCCGTCCTGTGAGCGTCTCGATTAAACTCCTGGTCTCCGAAATAGAATTGATGGCGTTCACCGGAATCTCGGTCGTATCCAGCCAGATGAACCGGTACATATGCACGGCTCGGCGGTTGGTTACGTAGTATGTGGTGTGGTGGTTCACCCAGTACTTGATGACCCCCTGAAAGTACAGGTACATCGCGATCACGAAGGGTATGAACGGATAGACGTAAGGCAAGACCGTGAATTGCAGAAGATATCCGGCCGCCAAAAAGAAGGGCACGCTCATCACTAGCCGCGCGAGCGCGGGCTTCATAGAGGGGTGCCGCAACGCCAGGGTCTCTTCATCCGGCATAAGGTTCAGGCGCGGACGCGACAGAACGGTGACGTACAGCCCAACCACGACTACCAGCCCCCCGACAACGATAACCACCAGCGATGCCTCATTCGGCAGCTCGCCGCGCGCGAGCCCAATGCCGCCTACCGCGAAGAACGGTACCGCCACCAGTACGTTCACCAGCAATCGCACCGCCAGGGCGACCGGGCCCTGAAGTCCACCCGGGGCGCCTCGGGTCTCGTCGCCGCCCCCTGCCGCTACATGCTCAGCCATCTTCATCGTCCCCTGAATAGCTGTATGGCCGTGGCGCCCAGTGTCACCAGCAAGCCAATCAAAGATAGGGTCACCGGGTCGAGGATGTCGAAAGGCAGTTCAGACTCGTCGCCACCCGGAGACGGGACCGAGTTGGTGAAGAACCCCCTCTCAGGGGCCGGCGTCGGCGTCGCCGTGGGTGTTGCCGTTGGGGTTGAGGTCGGTGTAGCTTTCGGGATTGGCGTAGGCGCTGCGGCGGGGGCTGACCTAGGCGAGACGGCCGGGGTTGGTGTAGGCGCTACGTCGCGGACTGCTGTAGGCGAGACGGTTGGGGTTGGTCTGGCTGTAGCGATAGGTGTGGCGGCAGCCACTGGCGTGGGCATGATGTCATCTGCGCCGGCGCCGTCGTTAGCCGAGCCAGCCGTGACCGTCAGGTTGAAGGTCAGGCCACTCCCATCGCTCCAACTCGTCCCATCGTGTGCAACTACACCAACCAAGGTGATTCCTTCCTTTTGGCCGCGCATCGTCAGCACGCCATTGTTTCCAACGTTGCTTCCTACTACTACGTCAGGATTGCTGAGGCTGAGACCGTAGGTATCCACTCGGTCGCCTTCCGGGTCCCTGAAATTCTGTGAGACGTTCAGCGTCAAATACTCGCCGACGCCTACGGTCTGGTCGGGGATGCTGCCTATCGCCTCCGGAGGGCGATTGCCCTGAGCCTCCTCGGTAGAGGCGCTCCCCTCGCAGAACGGAAGACCGCCAAAGTCCGTTGAGCCGCTCTGTTCGACTCTGCGCAGCGCCGCCGGTATGCACCCGCTAAGCGAGTTGTTGAAGAGCCTCAGCGTTTGCAGGTTGCTCAACTTCCCCAGTTCTGATGGAATTCGGCCGGTCAATCGGTTGGAAGCGAGAGACAGGTCTTCCAGGTTCGTGAGGCTGCCGACCTCGGGCGGTATCACTCCACTCAGCTGATTGCCGGAGAGGTATAACTCTACCAGGTCAGCGAGATTACTCACTCGAGGGTGTATCTGGCCGCTCAACAGGTTGAAACGGAGGTCCAGAGATTGCAGGTTGGTGAGGCTCCAGATCTCGATAGGTATCTGTCCGCTCAACAAGTTGGTATTGAAGGCGAGAGATCGCAGGTTGGTGAGGCTGCCGATCTCGGGCGGTATCTGTCCGCTCAGACGGTTGCCAGAGAGATTCAGTTCTTGAAGGCCTCTTAGGCTGCCGAGCTCGGCCGGTATCTCCCCACTCAATTGATTCATATGGAGATAGAGCGCCTCAAGGTTGGAGAGCTTGCCCAGTTCCGCTGGTATCGGACCGGTCAGCTGATTGTCGATGATGGCCAGCAGCTCCAGGTCAGCGAGGTTGCCCAGTTCCGGCGGTAACTCTCCGCTCAACTGGTTGCGTTCAAACTCCAAGGCGACAACGCGGCCATAACTGTCCGTGTACACTCCGTGCCACTCGCCCAGGGGCCTGTCGCTCAGCCAGTTGGTATTGTTCTTCCAATTGGGACCGTCGGTGGCGTTGTAGAACGCCACCAGCGCGTCACGGTCTGAACCAGGAGGGGACTGAGCAAGCGTGCCTGTGGGCATGAAACCGAATCCCGCAATGAGGAGCACCATCAGCGCGGAAACAACGGACCGTAGCGCATACGTGCTGTGTTGAGATACGAGCTTCCGCTTCAACCCTTCAGGCATTCGAGGATCTTTCTATGCGATCCCTAAATCATAAAGTTCATCTGCCGCACCACCGTCTCGCCCAGCGCCCTGTCGCCCTCAATCGCCACGCCGCCCGACGCCAGCACCTCCTCCGGGTCCCACCGCCCGCACGCCAGGCACGCGAACGTCTCGAAGTCCGTCCGCAGACGTACGGTCGGGCTGTCCGGCGCGGCGTCCAGCGGTTTGGCCCGCCCGCCATCGACGCCTATCGACAGATCGAGCACAGTCGGGCCCGTGACCTCGAACACCACGCTCGATCCGTCGGGAGCGGCCACCTTCTTCCCCACCACGTAGGGCATCGCCAGCACGATGCGGCTCATAGCGTGCTCAGCCACGGGGCCGTCCAGTCCGCCCGGCAGGCCCAGCGCGCGCCGGATGTCCTGCTCGTGCACCCACGCGTCGAAAATGCGGATGGCCAGGTACATTCTCATGCTGCCCGGCCCGACCGGCGTCTGCGTCTTGACCTCGAAGTCGTCGGCGGTCATGGCGCGCAGGTGGGTCATGCGCTCCGCCGTCACCTCGCGAAACTCCTCCAGCACCTTCGCGCCCGGCCAGGACCTCCGCCAGTCCACCACCACCTCGTTCCGCCTGCCCAGTTCGTTCTTCGTATGGCTCAGGTCCGCGGGCGTGTGGTCGGGCGCGGGGCGTCCCAGTATGCCTGACTCGCTGCCCACGATGTGAGAGATCTGGTCCTGTACCGACCAGCCGGGGCAGTCCGTCGCAGTCTTCCACTGCGCCTCTTCGAACCCGGCGCACAGATCATCCAGCGCCTGCCAGACTCGCTCCATGTTGTCTACTAGTTGGGTGCGGCTCATGTGTTTCGCCTCGTGAGTTGGGATTCCGGGTCTCACCCCGCCTGGCCGCTCACCGCCCTCATCCGCTCCGCCAGCCATCGCTTCAGCCCGTCCAGCGCCGGCGGCGCCACGTAAAACACCTGCACGTCCGCGGGGAACTGCACGCCGTGGTCCTCGCTGATGAAGAGCGCGCCCGTCTCGCCCTCCGCCAGCGTGGAGTCGATGCGCTCGCGCACCTGTTCATTGCGGCTCTGCGCCGTCCTGCGGTAGCCCTCCACCGCCGCGTTCGTTACCGCTTCGCTCATCAGCCCGATGGACAGGCAGCGCTGCCAGTCCAGGTTCTCCTCCACCGTCGCCCGTTCCTCCGTCACCACCAGCGTCGCGGTGGACTGGCACATCGCCGATATGAACGAGTACCCCGAAGGGTTGAGCTGCTCGAGCAATCTCATGCCCTCTTCGCCGTCGGCGAACAGCGACTCGTGGTAGACGCGGACCACCGACCCCAGCGACCGCTCCAGGCTGTGGATATTGTCCCGCACCTCCGACCAGTAGCGGTCCAGGAGTTCGCGGCCCTCGTCATCTCCGGACAGGTACACCGGAAACGTCGGCACCAGGAACAGCTTGCGCTGCCCGATGTATTGGCCCGCCTCGGGCTTCGGAAACTGGCTCAGCGTCGTCACTTGCCGCCTCCCGCTACAGCCCCAGCACGTTCCCGTCGTCGTCCACGTCCAGCGCTCTCGGCGATCCGGGCAGCCCGGGCATGGTCATGATGCTTCCGGCGATGGGGTAGATGAAGCCCGCGCCCGCGGACACCCGCACGTCGTTGACCTGGAACGTGTAGCCCGAGGGCCGGCCCTTCAGCCTGGCGTTGTGCGAGATCGACAGGTTGGTCTTGGCCATGCACACCGGCAGGTTTCCCCAGCCCTGCGCCTCGAAGCCGCGCAGCCTTCGCCGCGCAGCGAGGCTCCAGGTCACGCGGTCGGCGTTGTACACGTTCTTCG
Source organism: Dehalococcoidia bacterium (assembly GCA_034421955.1). Classification (GTDB taxonomy): domain Bacteria; phylum Chloroflexota; class Dehalococcoidia; order Lucifugimonadales; family CATOSD01; genus CATOSD01. The sequence continues at coordinate 26,018 of DAOUJZ010000058.1, forward strand.
CCAGCGCCAGCGTCTTGTCCCGGATAGAGTCCTCCGGCGAGTAGAAGTACTCGATCTCCGGCGCCGCGCCGCTGGTGGCGTCCATCAGCGCCTCCGCGAGCTCCACCGCGCCAGCGCCGCCCTCCGTGAAACCGCGAATCTCCACCGCCGAGTGCGCCCCTGCTCCCTCCGCGATCTCCTTCACCGCCGCCAGCTCCTCCGCGGTGTCCGACGGGAACTGGTTGACCGCGACCACCACCGGCAGCCCCATCGACGTCACCACGCCCACCAGGTGCTCCAGGTTGGGCGCGCCCGCCTGCAGCGCCTCAACGTTCGGCTCGTCCAGATCCCGGTCGCGCACGCCGCCGTGCGACTTGAGCGCCTTCGCCGAGGCCACCAGCACCGCGCCGCTCGGCTCCAGGTCGTTGTACCGCGCCTTGATGTTCATGAACTTCTCGAACCCCAGGTCGGCGCCAAAGCCCGCCTCGGTGAGCACGTAGTCGGCGTAGCCCAGCGCGAGCCGGTCACCCACCACCGAGCTGCAGCCATGCGCGATGTTGCCGAACGGCCCGGTGTGGACTATCACCGGCTGGCCCTCGGTCGTCTGCACGAGGTTGGGCTGTATGGCGTACCGCAGCAGCGACATCATCGACCCCACCGCGTTCACGTCATCCGCCGTTACGGGCTTGCCGCCGTCTGTGAACCCCACCACGATCCGGGACAGCCTCGCCCGCAGGTCCGCCAGGTCCGACGCCAGCGCCAGCACCGCCATGACCTCCGACGCCGTCACGATGTCGAAGCCCGTCTGCGTCAGGGGCGCGTTGGGCGAGCCGCCGATGCCCGCCACCACGTCGCGCAACGCCCGGTCCTCCACGTCCGTCACCCGCCGCCAGCTTATGCCCACAGGGTTGAAGCCGTCGATCTGGCCACGCTGCACCACGTTGTCCGTGAGCGCGGCCAGCAGGTTGTGGGCCGAGCCGACCGCGTGCGCGTCACCCGTGAAGTGTATGTTGATCTCGTCCTCAGGCTCCACCCGCGCCGCGCCGCCGCCCGTGCCGCCCCCCTTGATTCCGAATATGGGACCCAGCGAAGGCTCCCGAAGCGTCGCTGCCACGCGCTGGCCGAGCCTGCCCAGTCCCTGCGCGAGCCCCACGGTGGTGGTAGTCTTGCCCTCGCCGGCGCGCGTGGGCGTCATGCCGGTCACCACCACGAGCTTGCCGCGCGGCCCGCCTTCCCGTATGGCCTCCAGGCTGATCTTGGCCTTGTAGCGCCCGTAAGGGATAACGTGCCCATCCGCGATGCCCATGGAGTCCGCGATTTCCGCAATTGGTCTCATTGCCCACTCTCCTTTGGCGCGCTGTCTGAGCGCCCGAGCGCGTGTTTCAAAAGAAAAGCCGCCAGCGCATCGCAGTAGCTGCTCCGCGCCGACGGCCGAGAGGAAGAGAACACCTGAGGAGGTCAAGCTCCTCGATACTCAGTGTAACAGATCGCCGGACCGAATGCTACCACCGATATGCCGGATTCGGAAAATCCACGCGCGAACATGGTACCAGCAGCTACGACACCATTTCCAGCCGCACGCCGGAGCTTCCGGCGTATGCTAGAATCGGACAACACCAAAAGTTCAGGGAGCGGATCTGATGCAAACAAACTTGCGCTTCGGCACGGGCCTGATGGGAGGGGACTCCGAGACGGCGAACAGCGCCAGGAACCTGGAAGACCTGGGGTTCGACTTCCTCTCGACCGGCGAACACTTCATGCGCGGCGATCCCCCCACGCCCACGGGCGTGTCGCTCCCGTTGCTGGCGGTCGCCGCCGGCGCCACCCAGCGCATCCGGCTGGTGTCGTCCATCCTGCTCGTGCCCTTCTACCATCCCACGCTTCTCGCCAAGCTCACCACTACCCTGGACCGGGCCTCCAACGGCCGCCTCACGCTCGGAATCGGCGTTGGTGGCGAGTTCCCCGTAGAATTCGAGGCCGCCGGCCTGAACGTGAAACAGCGCGGCCGCCGCTCCAACGAGTGCCTGGAGGCGCTCAGGGCGCTCTGGACCGGCGAACGCGTGGACTACGCGGGCCGCCACTTCCAGCTAGGCGGCGTGTCCATCAACCCGCTCCCGGCGCAGCAACCTCACCCGCCAATCTGGGTCGCAGGCCGCCGCGACGCCGCGATGCGCCGCGCCGCCCTCCTGGGCGACGGCTGGTATCCCTACTTCTACAGCCCGGAGCTCTACCGCGACAGCGTGGCCAAGAT
>DAOUJZ010000059.1:0-10976 GCA_034421955.1 Dehalococcoidia bacterium
CTCCCGCAATGTAGTACCATGACACTACTACTATGCGGGCCTATCCCCCAAGGTGTGGCACGCCATTCCACCAATTAGTTGGAGCGAATGGTTTCAAACCCGCCCCTACCGTGGGAGATAATAGCACGGATGTGCGGAGACTTCAAGATGGTTGGCGAAATTGCGGAATCAGGGCCGAAATTGCGGGTTTGGGGCCGGATTTGTGGGAAGAAATGGCGCAGGCGTAGGGACGGAGCGGGGCGTGGGTGGGGCAAGGCTGGGGACGGGGTGGGGACGGGATGGCGCGGGAAAGTGACGGTTTTTTCGGGGTACGCGGGCGGGAGAACAGGAGTGTGCCTGAGCCGTCACCCCCATCCTGGCCTTCCCCCTTGATGGGGGAAGGGACAAAACGCACTCACTCCACCCGGAACACCTTGAGCACCTCGTCGCCGAGGTGGTTGATGACCTTCACGGCGATGCGGCCGGACTCTGGCTTGTCGAACGGGCGCGAGGTGTCGCTGTGGAGCGTGGCCCAGGCGTCGGCGTCGATCTCGGCCCTCAGCGTGGTCTTGAGCGACTTGTAGGGGTCGCCCGCGCCCAGAAAGTAGGCGTGGCGGACGAAGAACGCCTCCGCGTTGGGCTGCCTGGTGCGTGCGCGGCGTGGCATGGGGCGTGCTGGGCCTCCTGTTCGTGTATCTAGGCTACGCGGCGTAGAATCTTGCGATTAATGTCCTCGGTGGACTCAAGCGAAGAGACCATGTCCCCGCCAACGTCGGAGAGCCTCGCAAGGTCGACTCTTGGAATGTCGGTCTGGTCTTGGAAGATGATGACGGACTCGAAGTCGAGACGGTGGCGGTGGAAGTGGCCCAGCATGATGGTGGCCAGCCGGGCCTTATCGCGGTTGGGAACTCCGTAAACGAAGAGGGGCACGCCGCTCTTGCCCTCGATCCTGTAATCGACCGGGTAGGCCTCGGCGTTCGGCACGTCGGGTAGATAGTCCCGTTCCATCTTTCCTTCATCGACGAAGCCTGTGAGGTAGTCCGCCAGATCATCATAGAAGGTAGAGCCGACGTTGGAGCGGGAGAGTAGCGTGAGGTCGAAAATCCGGGTCAGAGCCTGGCCGAACGAGAAGATGGCCTCGGGCAGCCGCTCAGCCGATGTGTCGACCCAAAAGATGCCTTCGGCGTGGCTGATACCGCTCTCGCCGACGATGCGTTCGAGCAGCATCCCCCGTGTCCCTGTCAGGAGCGAGTCGACGTCGTGCTCGTAGCTGATGTGCATGAGAGTGTGGCCATTGTCCGACAGCCGAAGTCCGCCGGTAGGCGCTTCCGAGAGGCGGAAGGGGTAGCCGTCTCCGTCCGGAAACGTAAAGTGCGTCCGCAACATGACCGCACCATCCGGGCGCGTGTCGACTCCGATGTCCTGGCAGAGCCGCTCGCAGAGCAGAGCTTTCAGGGCTTCCGCGTCAAGAGTCATGGAACAGCCTCGGACGGTCGTGTTCTGGAGGAGGGGTTATGCCTTGCACGTCGAAGTCGTCGAGCAGGCACCTGAAGGCACCGTTGAGGGTTGTGTATCGGTCAGTCTCGTCAGCCTCGGACTCCGGCTTCCGCCCCTCCGCGATAGCCCTAGCGGTGGCGCGATGAATGTGCGTGCGGTATCGGATGTCGCGGTGGATGTGACTTGGCCCGTTGTACCGGGCGAGGGTCAATCGATTACCGCCTATCGGGAGGTACGCAATCCCGCACGAGAAGTCGTTCGCGTCAGCCACGTTCCGGCGCATGTAGATCTGGAATCGACGAGACTCATCCTCGACCCCCGTCATCTGAAAGTTGCGCTGGCTGTGTCCCGGCTTGTCGCTCCAACGGGCGCGCGGATTGGTCACACGCTTGGGTGTAAATTGCAACCCGGCAATCTGGTCATCCGTGTAGAGCCTAGTGGTCATGTTTGGCCCGCATCATGTAGTGATTCCTCTTGGTATCCGCTATCCTCTTACCAGTTCTTCCAGATGGAACGGCTGCCTGGTGCGTGCGCGGCGTGGCATGGGGCGTGCTCCGCTATTGATTCTGGAACGGGTTCAGTATCGTCAGCCGCTGTATCCTCCGGCCGTGCTGCATGTCTTCACTGTAGACGCGGCTACATCCCGATTCAAGAGCGGCGGCGATGATTAGCGAGTCGTAGAAACTGAAGCTGTGTTCGGCCTGCAGGGCAAGCGCACGCCGACAGAGGTCGGCCGTGGGGTTTGACTGCCACAGGGGAATCAGGACGTCGTCCAGAAGCCGGCGTGCAGCCTCTGGACGGACGCCGAGCTTCCGGGTGACCACATTCATAGTCTCCTGGACGACTTGGTAGCTGATGCATCCGGTACCGTGTTCCAGGCTTTGATGGACCAGGTTCTCGGCCAGTTGACGTTTGCCGGTGTCGGTCTCATCGAACAGGTAAACGAAAACGTTGGTGTCGATAAAGTGTTCAACGCTCATTCATTTCGTCCCGAGTGAATTTGCGCCCCCCGGTGGCTATCGCGGCGCGAAGCTCCCTGACTGTCTGAATGGCGACATCGGCCTGCCGCTCGCGGTGGACGTATCGGGCAAGCCAGTGACGAAACTGTTCGTTCAACGTCGTATTCTCCGCGGTCGCACGCCGGCGCGCGGCTTCGATCAGGGACTCGTCGGCGCTGAGCGTTATGTTCTTCATCACTGCTCCCGTCCACCTGGCTACACTATTGCAGTGTACACTACATTAGTGCGCGCGGTCAGCAGTTCCGAGACAACGTTGGTATCGAGTAGGTACATCAGGCTTGTTTGTTCAGGTCATCATACAAGAATGAGACATCCCTTCCAGGATCACGTGAGCGCGAGAGGTCCAGGCCGTCGAAGGACGGGCCGGCCGCCAGCGGCTGGTGCTCCGCCGAGGGCAGGTTGCGCCGGCTCGCCTCTTCGTGCGTAATCGTCTCAGCCTTGACGGGCCGCCTGGTGCGTGCACGGCGTGGCATGGGAACTCGATACTTCCCCTTCCAATGCGCTATGCCGTGTCGTCGGGATTGGGAGCTACGCTTCGGCTAGCGTCCTATTGGGCAGGGTGGTTGCGTTGGACACACTCGGCGAGCATATCGCCGACAAGCTCGGCATCCGGGGTGTCGCGTTGGGGTAGTCCCAGAATCTCGCTGTGGGAAGGATCGGCTTCAAACCCATCTTCCGCAGCCAACGGACTGAGCACAAAACGAAGTGCGCTTAACTCTCCGGAGAGCCGCCTCAGGGTTGCTCCCACATTCAGTTCCGCAAACCTGCCATTCAGGCTGACGTTCATTCGTATGAGACGCCTAATCTCGTCGAGTTGGCGTTCTTTCGCCACACCCCCAAAGTGATCCAGCCGGTTGACTGAGAGCCCACTCTCCATATCTCTCAGGATGAAAGCGGAGCCGTCCACCACACCGTCTCGGACCTGGGACGGCCTTGCGTATCGGACGACATCGTCTTCGTTGGGTAGATCCTGGGCGGTCACCCTTTCACCAACTCGGCCAACTGGAACGCTTGAACCTGCTTCTGGATCCCCTCAAAGGTGTCTGTGCCCGCGACGCGAGACGTGTGCCTGCTTCCCGCACGGCGCTTGAAGATCACATAACGTATCAATTGGCCACCGAGAAAGTGGAGAGCCAGATGGCTGGAGTCCGCGCCCTTCCACACGGCGCGCAGATTCCCATTGTCCATCAGAACCAATCCCGCACGGCGCGTGTAGCCCGAGGACGCTATGAATGCCCAGAAGTCGTCCCCAGAAGCCTCACTCAAGGAGATACCGTCTTCCAGACCATACTCTCGCAGCTCGTCGATTCGCTGACTGTAGGCTCGTATCAACTCAATATCTGCGCGGTCTTTCTTGTCGATGTACTTGGCAGGGGGATCTATGGGCCGGCCCAAATGCTCCCTAAGACGATGCGAACGGAGAGCAGCCAATCGAAGTATAAGCCCTCTGGGGTAACGGTAGCGAACTCCTCTTCCACGTCTAACTGGCACAATGTCTAACCCCGCGCAAAAGGAGTAGTGGCCCGCTCTCAGACATGCAGGGCGAGTAAGTCCATGGTTGCCTGTCATTACCTCGGTTCTGAACTGCCCAAAGTGGGCGTTAAGGAATGACGTATCACCCCATAGACTCGTCTCATGGGGGGGCTGCTTTTCGCTACTGGCGCGTGCGCCACTGGCATTTTCCAGCTTGGCAATCGTCGTTGATGTGGTCACATCGAGTCCTCTGTTCGCATTCCCCAATGCTTACGCTGTACCTGTTCGTCAGTGAGTCTGATGAAGTGATCGAGAAGTGTATCGTGAGCGTGCTGGAACCATTCCTCAGTTTCTACCTTACGAACGCCTCCAAACTCGTTGCTGGCCTTCATCTCAAGTGCGAGTACCGGTCGGTCGGGCTCCATCGGATTGACCAGAGTCTGCATCCTGACGAAGATCTCGAGGTCCTTATCAACGGAGTACACATAGCTGTAATCAAAGTCGCTCACTATGATTCCTTCCGTGTTAGGCAGAGGGATCATAAATGAGGGAATCACATTACTTGTGTCGAGGGGACTTTGCCAATAGTCACACTGCTCAATGATGTCCACGTAACTCAGTTCGCACAGATCCAGTGATACCTCACTAACACCGACTTCACGCCGCAGGAAGGTTTCGAATTCATCATAGAGCCGGTCAAAGGCGGGGTAGATGTCCTCATGGAATCCCGGGTACGTGTTGTTGTCTCGCCGGCGCCAGTTGAATTGGAACGCACCTTTTTCGATTTGCACGACATAGACGTCATCCTCTGTGGCGAAAACGTAGCCGGGCATCGGGAATGGCTCTTCAAGACCCGTGACTCCTCCAAAGCCGAACGATGGCCGCTGGTGAACGTTGGGAAACTGGTCTCTAATGCACTCCCAAAAGAGCCCAATATGTTGACTTCGCAAGTCAATCATGGGAGGGTCAAAATAAGCAGCAATCACAACCTCGTCGACCGGTGGGTTGTCGAATGCGAACTCGCTGGCAGGCGTTGACTGGCCCATTACCACACGCGAGCCGGTAGTTTAACTGGCGGCGCGCCGACCTGCCGAATCAGGTAGGGACCGCGGCCGAAGCGGCGCACTGCGTCCTCAGCGGCCTGCTCGAACGTTTCGTAGGTGTTTACAAACGTCCCATCGTGAAAGACGACCCACTGGCCAAAGTAGTCAGTCTCAAGGACATCGCGCATAGCGTCATAGGCCGCAATCTGGTTGCTGAGTGTGCTCATGGTAGCCTCCTTTCCCATGCTCACATCACCAACGGGCTTGCGCGCAAGGCGCACAATAGGGTCATTAGTATAGTTTACCAGTTTCTGAGGTCAAGACCGGTCACCAGGACAGCAAGTCGACATCCCTTCCAGAATCGCGCGGGCGCGTGAGGTCCAGGCCGTCGAAGGACGGGCCGGCCACCAGCATCTCTTTGAAACTGAGCTTGCTGACGTCCAGCTCCTCGTACGGGACGCTTTGGAGCCACTTCTGCACGAATGCGAAGACGATGCCTTCGAACTCCGCCTCTATCTCGTATGCGTCCCTGAGCTCGGCGAAGGCCCAGCGGCCGTACTGCCCGAGACGTCCCTCCTTGCCGACCGTGTTCATCACCTCGCGCAGCATGTGCTGGTCGGTGACGTTGTCGGCGTCACGCGCGTCTCCCGTGCGGGCGACGCGCTCCCTGCGGAAGCGGTCTATCTCGTCGGCGGCCGCCTAGTGGAAGTTGCGGTCCAACGCCTCGCCGGACTCGAGCTGCTCGCTGTCGATGAGCACGGTTCGCGGTATCGGATAGGGATCGCCGGCGTCGTCGAAGTTGCGGAACAGCTCCAGCCGGCCCTGCTCGAATCTCTCCGAACCGTCCGCACGCTTTTGGCGAAACCCGGAGACGTAGTCGTAGACGAGCTTGGACGTGGAGGTGTTGTTGCAGACGATTATGAAGCAGGGCGGCGGGCCGGCGTAGCCCGGCTCGTACCAGGAATCACGGCGGCGCCCCTATGGTGCTTCGTCCGACAGCACGAACCGCTTCGTAGGTTCCCTTCAGGGGGAGAGCCCCGCGTCGATGTCCGGCGCGTCGCCGAAGAGGTACTGAGCGCCGGGGCCGATTTCGGCGGCCTGGTCGCCAGGATTGAATAGACCGCAGTTCTGGAGCGAGAGACAGCCGCATCCTATGCACCCGGACAGTTTGTCACGCAGCGCCTCGAGGTCAGCGATGCGGCTGTCCAGCGAACTACGCCACGTCTGAGACAGCCGCTCCCAGTCTTGCCGGTCGGGAGTCCGCGCCTCAGGGAGTTCGTTCAATGCCTTGCGTATCTCCTCCAGGGTGAGACCGAGGAGCTGAGCGGCGCGGATGACCGCAACACGTCGTAGAGTGTCTCTAGCGTACCGTCGATGGCCGCTCGCCGTTCTCTCGGAAGCGATCAGCCCACGCGACTCATAGTAGCGGAGCGCGGATGTATTAACCCCGCTTCGGGCCGCTATTTTGCCGATAGTAAGACTGTTAGGTAGCGCCGGCATCTCCACTCCAGAACAGTGGTTGACTTCAAGTATACTTGAAGTTGTAGAGTAGTTCCAGAGACTGGTGAAACGGCTTATGGTGAAAGTTAAGGAGTAGCTCCATGAGACTGACCAACCGTTCTACATGTGAACAGACGCGGGAGTCCATGATGTCATACGAGGACTTGCCAAACCTCCTTATGCTGATGACGGGCGATGAAAAGCACGATCTCAGCTCTGAGTCCACGCTGGATGTGCTATGGACGCTGTACGACCGCGTGCTGAAGGTGGACCCGCAAGATCCAGAGAATCCGAACCGCGACCGGTTCCTGCTTTCCAAGGGGCACGGCCCAATGGCCTACTATGCGATTTTGGCGGCCAAGGGGTTCATTCCAAGGGACGCTCTCTCCACATTCGGAGGGTACGATTCGATTCTCGGCCAGCACCCTGACCGTTCGCTCATACCGGGCGTGGAGATCTCCAGTGGGTCGCTCGGGCACGGTCTGCCTATTGCAGTGGGTATGGCCGCGGCATTGGACCTGAAAGGGCATGTGGGTCCGAGGGTGTTCTGCCTTATCGGCGATGCTGAGCTGGACGAAGGCAGCAACCACGAAGCGATAGCGTTCGCCGGCCGACTGGGCCTGTCCAGACTGATAGTCTGTGTCATAGACAACCGCTCGGCGACTCATGGGTGGCCGGGCGGCATCGAGGAGCGCTTCAGAGTCGAGGGCTGGTCATCCGTAGCAGTCAATGGCCGAGACCACAAGGCCATCGAGGCCGCCTTGTCGGTGGCTCATCCGGCTCGTCCGCACCTTGTGGTAGCTGAGGTAGAAAGGAAGAGATAGATAAGATGCCCACTATGCGCGACCGTTTCATCAACATATCCGGGGGACTGCTGGACGAACGCCCCGACCTCGCTGTCGTACTCGCTGACATCGGCTTTGCGTACTTCAGTGAAGCTGGCGTGGTAGAACGTCATCCCAAGCGGGTTCTAAACGTCGGAATCAGGGAGCAACTGTTGGTCGGCTTCGCCGCCGGACTTGCGATGGAGGGTTTCAGGCCAATCGTTCATACCTATGCCCCGTTTCTGGTAGAGCGGCCGTTCGAGCAGGTCAAGCTCGACTTCGGCCACCAGGGGCTAGGTGCGGTCTTCGTCTCCGTCGGGGCATCCTACGATGCCGCCGTGTCGGGTAGAACTCATCAGGCGCCGGAGGATGTGGCCATCATGTCAACACTGCCAGGATGGAGTGTGCACGTGCCCGGTCATCCGGACGAAGTCGAAGCGATTCTGCGTTCGACTGCTGCCGGATCGGGACTCGACTACATTCGTCTCGCGACGGCGGTAAATCCCAAAGCCATACCCTATTCGAGCGGTCTCACGCCGGTGAGGCGCGGATCGAGTAGCGCAGTGACTGTGATCGCTGTGGGGCCGAGCTTAGCGCCCGTCCTGGAAGCCACGGGCGACCTCGACGCTACTGTCCTCTACACGGCGACCATACGACCCTTCGATGCGGAGACGCTGCGCGAGGAGCTAGTGTCTCCCAACGTCGTGCTGGTCGAGCCGTACCTGGCGGGCACTTCATCTGCCGAGGTCTCCAAGGCCCTCACGGACGTTCCACATCGCCTGCTCGCCCTGGGTGTAGCCAGTAGAGAGCACCGACATTACGGCAGTAGTTCGGAGCATGACCGGGCACATGGACTAGACGCCGCAGGCATCCGCCGAGACATCGCTGACTTCATCGCCCGGCGGGGTGGGGTGTATCCACCGTAACAGCAGCAGACATGTGAGGCCAGTCGGTGTACCTACGGCGCCTCGTCCGACACCACGAACCGCTCCCGCGCCGGCATCTCCACCGCGGGCAGGCTCTGCGCGTCCATCACGGCGTCGGCGGGCACTATCTCGTTCGCGTGCAGCAGCCACGCCACCACCGCGTACACCTCGTTCGCGCTGAGCGAGCCGGGCGCGTTGGCGGGCATGGCGCGGCGCACGTAGTCGAACAGCGTGGTGGCGTAGGGCCAGTAGTTGCCGACGGTGCGCGGGAACGGCGGCCAGGGCGCATCGGGATCGTAGGGCAGCACGACCGCGCCGCTCTGGCCCGGAACGCCCTCGCCGTTTCGGCCGTGGCACGACGCGCACTTTGCGCGCCACACCTGATCGCCCTCGGCCGCGCTGCCGCTGCCCGCGGGCAGACCCGCGCCGCTGGGGTCCACGTCGATATCCCAGGCGAGAATCTCGTCCGCCGTCGCGTGCCGCCCGAATCCGAACGGGCCGGGGGGAATGGTGGGCTGGGGGGCCATCTCCGCCAGGGCAGGCTGCGGGTCCGTGGTGGTGGGGCCGGTCGACTCGTCCGGGTCGACGCAGGCCGCCGCAAGGAGTGCCGCGCACGCGAGCGCGAGGATGAGGCTACGCAAGGCAGCCGGGAAAGCCGCGCACCAGCGCCTCGCGGTCGCCGCCGGGGACCGCCATCGAGGTGCGGAACGGGTCGTGCGTGCTCAACACCGTGCCGTCCGCCTCCACGCGCCAGGCCTGCACCGCGTTGTTGTGGTAGATGGAGTGCAGGCCGCGCTCCTTCACCAGGTCGTCGATGATGGGCTGAACCGCGCCGCTCTCGTCCGTGGCGCGGCTCATCAGCACCGCGGGCTTCCCGTCCCACGTCCAGGGGTAGCGGAAGCGGGTGTGCGCCTTGGACAGCACGGGCGTCTGCAGCCGGGCGTCGGCCCAGGTCCTGCCGCCGTCGGTGGTGACCTCGACGCGCGTCACGCGCCCCCGGCCCGACCACGCGAGTCCGCTCAGCTCCCAGAAGCCGGCGGCAGGCAGACGGTAGCCGCCGGAGGGCCAGGTTATTACCGACTTGGCGCCCATCTCGAAGGTGAACTGAAGCGAGGTGCCGTCGGGCATGACGTCGGTGTAGCTGGCGGACTCCTCGCGGCCCATGAACGGGCGGTCGGTCACCTCCAGGCGTCGCAGCCACTTGATGTTGACTGAGCCCTCCCAGCCGGGGACTATCAGCCGCACGGGGTAGCCCTGCTCGGGCCGCAGCGCCTCGCCGTTCTGGCCGTATGCCACCAGCACGTCGTCCCAGGCCTTGTAGGCGGGGATGCTCTTTGCGAATACGGCGGCGTCCTGGGACTCGGCCAGCAGCCAGTCCGCGTCCGGGTCGGCCCCCGCTTCGCGCAGCAGCAGGCTCAGCGGCACGCCGGTCCACTCGCTCGTGCTGGTGAGGCCGTGTACGTTCTGGGCGGTATCGGTGGGCACCGGCGGGAACCAGGCGTTGGCGCTGTTCCCGGAGCACTCGATGGAGTAGGTGAGCGAGACCGAGGGGAACCGGCGCAGCTCGCCGAGCGTGAACACCCTGGGACTGTCGACCTTGCCGTGAATCAGCAGCTTGTAGGTGGAGGGGGCGACGTCCGCGGTGCCCGCGTGGCTGACCACGTAGTGCAGGTCGGAGGGGGTGATGATGCCGTAGGTGCGGTCTATCGGCGCGAACCAGGAGTGCTGTCCCACCTGCAAGCGGAAGGGCTGCTCGAAGGGCGTGCGGGCGCCCACCTCGGTGGCGGGGAAGCCGGGCACCTTCGTGGTGTCGACCGGCGGAGGCGACTGGCCGATCGCGAGACGGGCGGCGGCCGCCGCGCCCGCGGCACCTATCGCGCCGGCGAGTAGCTGGCGGCGCGTGAGGCGGGCGCGCAGCAGGCGTTCGGTGAAGTCTTCGGGGTCGGGCCGGCGTGCGGTCAAGGTGATTTCCTAAGGAGGGCCGTTCTGTTCGCCGCGCAGACGCCGCAGTTCCGCTTCGAGTTGCGCAGCGCGCGCCTCCGCCGCGACCCTGGCGTCTCGCTCAGATTCCGCCCTGGTTTCTGCCACGAGGCGCGCGTTCCTCTCTTCCTGGTGAGTCAGCAGCCACTTGCCCTTCACCGGGTCCCAGTAACGCAGCTCCCCCTCTATCCACCACAGGTCCAGGTTCAGCGCGTCGCTGTGCCCCCACACCGAACCGTCGCTCTCGCGGCGCATCTCCAGACGCTGATACTCGCCGTCCACCAGACGCTCGCCCACCAGCGGCTCACGGTAGAAGTTCCCGCCCGTCTGGTCGTAGCGCCAGTACTCTCCTACCCCTATCCGCGCATACAGGTCGCGCTTGGCCCCCAGGTCTCTGCGCGCCGTGCTCGGCGATGCTATCTCCAGCACGTAGTCCGGCGGCTTGCCCACCTCCCACAGCAGGTAGGTGTTGTTCCCTTCCAGTGATAGCGACTCCAGCGCGGCCTCGGACAGTCCGAACACCGCGTAGCAGTCCGGGGACACGTTGCGGCGTGGGTCGCCCTCGACGTAGTACAGGAAGGTGTTGCCGTTGACGTGGGCGCCCGCGACGCCCTCGAAGTATACCTCGAGAGGGCCGACCACTCTGCGGAATATGGGCGATTGATACTCTCCGTCAGGCAAGGGCATACCGTCCGACTCAGGGTAGAAGATGGTGGTGGCGCGTCCGGTGGTCAT
>DAOUJZ010000060.1:0-34291 GCA_034421955.1 Dehalococcoidia bacterium
AGACAACGCCCAGGTCGTTACGCCATTCGTGCGGGTCGGAACTTACCCGACAAGGGATTTCGCTACCTTAGGACCGTTATAGTTACGGCCGCCGTTCACCGGGGCTTCGGTTCCGAGCTTTGCCTTTGCAGGCGAACCCGTCCCCTTAACCTTCCGGCACTGGGCAGGCGTCAGCCCCTATACATCGCCTTTCGGCTTAGCAGAGACCTGTGTTTTTGGTAAACAGTCGCCTGGGCCTCTTCGCTGCGACCCGCAAGGGCATCCGGCCGGCAAGCGGCCTTCACCCCACGGGTACCCTTTCTCCCAAAGTTACAGGGCCAAGTTGTCGAATTCCTTAACGAGGGTTAGCTCGAACACCTTGGGACTTTTACCCCAGCCCACCAGTGTCGGTTTGCGGTACGGGCGCCAGTGACTCTTGCAACGAGGCTTTTCTTGACGGCATAGGTTCAACGAGGTCCCCCAGGGCTGTGGCCCGAGAGTTCTCTTCCCCCTCAGCTCGTAGCGCCAGAACGGATTTGCCTATCCTGGCATGGCCTACAGGGAAAAACGCGCCATGTCCGATGGGCGCGCCCCGCCTACCTTCCCGTGTCCCCCCTTTGCTTTGTAGCGAGTCATAGGCGGTGCAGGAATCTTAACCTGCTGTCCATCGCCTTCGCTTGTCCGCTACGGCTTAGGCCCGACTTACCCTACGTCGATCAGCGTTGCGTAGGAAACCTTGGGCTTTCGGTGTCCTGGATTCTCACCAGAATTAACGCTACTCATGCCGGCATTCTCACTTCCCAGCGCTCCACCGGACCTTACGATCCGGCTTCTCCGCCCTGGCAACGCTCCCCTACCGATCCGCCGTGTGTGTGCGGCGGATCCCGCGGCTTCGGTGGTGGACTTAGCCCCGTTACATTTTCGGCGCAGGGCCCCTCGACTAGTGAGCTGTTACGCACTCTTCAAAGGATGGCTGCTTCTAAGCCAACCTCCTAGCTGTTTTGGGAATCCCACTTCCTTTCACACTCAGTCCACACTTCGGGACCTTAGCCTGCGGTCTGGGCTGTTTCCCTCTCGACAATGAAGCTTATCCCCCACTGTCTCACTCCCAAGGACCATCTTGAGGCATTCGTGGTTTGGTTGGGGTTGGTAAGCTCACGCCCCCTAGCCCATCCAGTGCCCTACCTCCCCAAGACTACCTTGAGGCTGTACCTAAATACATTTCGGGGAGAACCAGCTATCTCCGGGTTCGATTGGCATTTCACCCCTACCCACAGCTCATCCCAGCACTTTGCACCGTACACGGGTTCGGTCCTTCACCCAGAGACTATCTGGGCTTCAACCTGTCCATGGGTAGCTCACCCGGTTTCGGGTCTAATCCAGACAACACGCCAGGCATGATGGAAGCTTGCTCTCGGCTTTCCGCCCTTCCGCTGCCTCGCTCCCGAAGGAGTTTGGCGTCGGTCGGGCTTCCGGCTTCGAGGTCGCCTCCGCCCGGCTCGCGCCCTGTTCGGACTCGCTTTCGCTTCGGCTCCGGAACTTCTATCCCTTAACCTAGCTGCCTAGATTAACTCGCCGGCTCATTCTTCAATAGGCACGCAGTCATCCCCCCTTGGGGGAACTTCCACGGCTTGTAGGTCTACGGTTTCAGGTCTATTTCACTCCCCTCTCGGGGTACTTTTCACCTTTCCCTCACGGTACTGGTTCGCTATCGGTGGCCAAGGGTATTTAGCCTTGGAGGGTGGTCCCCCCGGATTCCCACAGGATTTCACGTGTCCCGTGGTACTCAACATCACGTTGGAAGTCCCAGACTTTTCATCTACAGGACTGTCACCTTCTACGGTCGTCCTTTCCAGGCTCGTTCGATTAAGCCAGGGGTTTCTTACTTCCTGCTCCGTGCTGAGGTTGGAGCTAACGTGTGTTACAACCCCCGCCGGGCATAGGGCCTCAGCCCACTAAGCCCGCCGGGTTTGGGCTCTTCCCCGTTCGTTCGCCACTACTAGGGGAATCTCGGTTGATTTACTTTCCTCAGGATACTTAGATGTTTCAGTTCTCCCACTTGCCCTCCGCGTATGCGGATAATCCGGCATGACCCGGATTGGGTTTCCCCATTCGGGAATCCCCGGCTAAGCTTGCTAGACAGCTCACCGAGGCTTTTCGCAGTCTTGCCGCGCCCTTCTTCGGCCCTTGGCCCCAAGGCATCCACCGTAAACCCTTAATAACTTGACCCACAATTAGGCTCGTTTATTCTTTGACAGGATTCAATTGTTAAAGTGCAAAAGAAAAGGCGGCCGGGCAACCCCAGCCGCCGCCAGGGATTTCGCTTTGACTAGTTGTCGTTTGCGTTCTCGTTCATGTTACTGCCTTTGCAGGAACACCAATTATATGGCCACAGTCGGCGAACGTCAAGCGCTTTTGCCGCAAATTCGCAGCCAGCAGCAGATGCAAGTCCGCACCGGTCCCTATGGGCAGCGACTCTCGCAGCGAGCAAAAGCAGAGGTCGCGTGTGAGGTGCCTGTCTACGTCCCCGCGACTGGCCCGGCGTGCTAAAATGGCAGTGAGGAGTACAAGCCATGACCGATAGAGTTCGCGTGCGGTACGCCCCGAGTCCCACGGGTGCGACGCACGTTGGCAACGTTCGAACCGCGATCTTCACCTGGCTGTTCGCCCGGCGCAATGGTGGCGACTTCATCATTCGTGTCGAGGACACGGACCAGAATCGGAACGTGGAGGGCTCGATCGAGATGCTGCTCGAGACGCTCTCGTGGCTGGGGCTGGACTGGGACGAAGGCCCTGACGTTGGCGGGCCGTTCGGACCGTACTACCAGTCCCAGAGACTGGGGTTGTACAACGAGGCGGCAGACGAACTGGTCGCCACCGGGCACGCGTACCGGTGCTTTTGTTCGGCGGAACGGCTCGCCGAGCTTCGGCGTAGCCGTACGCAGCAGGACGGCTCATCGGGCTACGACGGCCGCTGCCGCGATATGGACTCAGACGAGCGGGCCGAACTCGGGGGAGAAGGCGTGCCGGCAGTGGTGCGCTTCCGGATGCCGAGAGAGGGCACGACGACCCTCGTGGACATGATCCACGGCGAAGTCACGTTCGAGAACCGGCTGATCGACGACTTCGTAATGCTACGCTCCAACGGCTTTCCCACCTACCACCTCGCGAACGTTGTCGACGACCACCACATGCGCATCAGCCACGTGATGCGCGGCGATGACTGGCTCTCCAGCTCACCACGTCACGTCCGGTTGTACGCGGCCCTGGGGTGGCCCGCGCCGCACTTCGCCCACCTGCCGATGATTTTGGCTCCCGACAGGACCAAGCTGGGGAAGAGGCACGGCGCATCGTCTGTGCTCGAGTATCGCGAGATGGGCTACCTGCCCCAGACGATGGTGAACTTCCTGTCGCTGCTCGGATGGTCCCTCGACGACCGCACCGACATCATTTCCAGAGCCGACCTAATCGCCAACTTCTCGATCCGGCGCATCTCGAAGGCGGGCGCAGTCTTCAATACCGAAAAGCTGAACTGGATGAACGGCGCCTATATTCGAATGCAGAACGTCGAGGAGCTCGCCGACGCGCTGCTCGATTATTGGCGCCGCTACCCACCCGCGGAGATCCCCGAGCTGCCCGACAGGCATCGAGTGCTGGCGATGGCGCCGCTGGTCCAAGAGCGACTGAAGGAGCTTAGAGAGGCGGCGCCGAGGCTGTCTTTCTTCTTCAAGGACGCGCCCAGCTACGACAGCGAAGACCTGGTGCAGAAGGGCATGGATCCGGAGCGGACAAGGCGGGCGCTGGAGGCCGCACTCGAAATGATGGAGCCGCTTGGGGATTTCAGCGCCGCCACACTTGAACAGCCGTTGCGGGCTCTGGCGAAAGAGCTTGGCGTAAAGGTGGGCCAGCTCTTCGGATCGCTGCGCATCGCCACGACGGGCCTGCGCGTCGCGCCGCCGCTGTTCGAGACCATGGAGGTGCTGGGCCGCGAACGAACGTTGAGGGACATACGAGCGGCCATAAACAGGCTGGCAGAGCATGAATCAGCCCAGCTCATGCCTTCCGACTGAGACCATCAGGACAAACAGATGCCCATACAAGCACAATTGCAGGAGGACCTGAAGCAGGCGATGCGCGCAAAGGACGCGACGCGCCGTTCGGTGCTGCGCTACTTGCGCTCCGAGATTCACAACGCCGAGATCTCTCAGCAGAAGGAGTTGGACGACGAGGGAGTGCTCGCCGTGTTGAGTCGCCAGGCTCAGCAGCGCCGCGACAGCATCGAGGCGTACGAGAGCGCCAACCGCCAGGACCTGGTCGAGCGCGAGAGGGACGAGCTAGCAATAATCCTCGAGTACCTGCCCCAGCAGCTAACGAGAGCCGAGATCGATGAGCTCGTCGAGCAGGCCATAGCGGACACGGGCGCGAGCGGTCCTGCGGACATGGGCAAGGTGATGGGCAGGCTGATGCCGCAGGTGCGGGGCCGGGCCGAGGGCCGCGAGGTGAGCGCCGCGGCGTCCGCGGCGCTCAGGCGGCTAGCGGGATAGCGGGAGGTCGGCAGGGACGTGAACTTCGGCGTAGTGGTGTTCCCCGGCACCTGGAGCGATACAGACTGTTACCACGCCCTGGACAGCGTGCTCGACCAGCCGGTCCGCTACGTCTGGCACAAGGAGAGCGACCTGTCGGGCTTGGACTGCTTGATCCTGCCGGGCGGGTTTTCCTACGGCGATTACCTCAGGCCGGGGGCAATTGCCCGCTTCTCCCCCGTGATGGACGCGGTGAAGCGATTCGCGGCGAACGGCGGTGCCGTGTTGGGCATCTGCAACGGCTTCCAGATTCTGTGTGAGGCAGGACTGCTGCCCGGCGCGCTCATGCCCAACGCCAGCCTCCAGTTCCGGTGCGAGTGGGTGCACCTCCGTGCGGAAGGGGCGCGCTCGCCGTTCACCCGGGGAATTGAGCAGGACCGCGTGCTGCGAGTCCCAATCTCGCACGGCGAGGGCAACTACTTCGCGGATGAAGCGACCATCGCCGCGCTCGAGGCGCAGGGCCGGGTGGCCTTCCGCTACTGCGATCCTGCGGGTGCCGTGACCGACGACGCCAATCCCAACGGCTCGCTGCGAAACATCGCCGGCATAGTCAACGAGCGCGGGAACGTGCTCGGCATGATGCCGCATCCCGAACGGTGCTGCGAGGCATTGCTGGGCGGCGAGGACGGCAAGCTGCTTTTTCAGAGCATAATCCAAGGAGGCACCCAATGGGAGCCATCAGGATCAACGTCGCGATAAGAAACATCGCTGAACCCGATAGGGTATGGGAGGGATTGTTCTTGGTGGACACCGGCGCGACGGACTGCCTGGTGCCGAGACAGCACTTGGAGTCCATTGGCCTGGTTCCCCAAGGGCAAAGAAGTTACGGCTTAGCGGACGGTAGCGAAGTCAGAATGGACATCGCCTCAGCGCAGGTTGAGTTCATGGGAGATTTCGTCGGGGGAACCATCGTGTTCGGTGAACAGGACGCAGAGCCGTTGCTAGGTGTGACCGCCCTGGAATCGATGGGGGTTGAGGTTGACCCGCACAACCAGACACTCTACAGGCTGCCGTTCACCCGGATGCGCGGCTTTCGGGCGGGACGCTGATGAGTGTGTATCGTTGCCCTCTATACCGCGCCTCTGTAGGAGAAGGACTTCTCCTTCGGGTCGGTCACCATTTCCAGTAGCGCCGGCTGGCCGGACTCGATTACCCGTTTAGCTCTGAGAATCGACGGCACTATCTCGTCCGGGTCCTCCACCCTCTCCGCGTAGGCGCCCATCGCCTCCGCTACCTTTGCGTAGTCGCCGCCGGTGTAGCGTGTGCCGTAAAGCTCGTTGGCCGTCGGGAAGCTGTCGGGGCCATATATTCCCATGTCGGAGTTGTTGAGGATGACGGTCAGGATGGGGATCCGCTCCCGCGCCGCCGTCTCAACGTCCAGGCCGACCATGCCGAACCCGTAGTCGCCGATGATGTTGACGCACAGCTTGTCGGGCGCCGCCATCTTCGCGCCCATCGCCAGTCCCAAGCTGTAGCCTAGTTGCGTCGACTTGCCCCAGGCGATGAAGCCGCGCGGGGTTGTCGTTTCGAAGAAGGGAATCGACTGGTCGCGAGGGCTGCCGGAGTCGTGCGTGACGATTGACTTCGAGCGGTCCAGCGTGTTCATCAGGTCCCAGATCACGCGGTACGGATTGAGCGGGCGCTCGCCTGACGTGAGCTTGGGCATCCACTCGGCGAGCCAGTCACGCTTTACGGCGGCGATCTCATCCGCCGGGTCGTCTTCGCCGCGCTCGTTGCGGGAGCTCGATCCGAGCTGCGCGCGAGCCTCGTCGATCAATTGGCGGAGCACCAGCTTCGCGTCGCCGATGACGGCGTGGTCGGGTGAGTAGTCCTTGTTGAGGTCGTTCTCGTCGTTGGTGACGTGTATGAGAGTCTTCGCGTCGAACGCGTCCGCGCCGTAGTGGATGCGGGTGAAGCTGCAACCGACGCCTAGCACGAGGTCGCTGCGCTCGAGGAAGTGGACCACCGGGCCGGTGGTGGTGCCCGAGCGGGTGCCCAGCGCCAGATCGTGGTTCTCCGGGAAGGCGCTCTTGCCGGCCATGGTGGTCATCACCGGCGCGCGGACCAGCTCCGCGAGCTCCAGCAACTCGTCGCACGCTTCGGCGTACAGCACGCCCTGGCCCGCCTGGATGACCGGGCGGGACGCGCCGAGCAGTATGCGGACGGCGGTTGCGACGTCCTGGGGATTGCCCGCCGACATCCGACGCGCTACTGGCGTATAGTCGTTCACTCCGTCGGGCACTGTGCCACGCAGCACGTCGCCCGGCAGGTCCAGCAGCACCGGACTTGGGCGGCCCAACCTGAGTTGGCTGAAGGCTCGGCGCATGACCTCAGGGATACTCTCCACGCCGGAGACCTGGCCGGACCACTTGGTGACCTGCTCGTAGCTGCGATTGGGGCTGAAGGTGGGGTGCACGCCGTGCCTGTCAAGCTGCGCCGAAGCCGGCAGCAGCAGGATTGGGACCGAGTCCGCATAGGCTTGGGCCACGCCGGCGTAGGCGTTTTCGGCGCCAGGCCCGGCCTGCATGGCGAATACGCCGGTGCCGCGGCCGTTGGTGACCCGGCTGTAGCCGTCCGCGAGGTTCACGCCGACCCTCTCCTGGCGGAAGATTAGTGGGCGTATGCCGACCTTGGCCGCCGCCTCTTCCAGCCTGTTCATGGGGATGACTCCCATGAAGTCCACGCCTTCCTCTTTGAGAATTCGAGCTACCAGGTCTGCGCCAATCATCTGCGGTTCCTTTCGTTAGTGAGCGGAGCTGATTACTGACTGGGATCTGCCGGCCGGGGCGGGCCCTGGGCGAGCGCCGTCTCAGGGTCGTCGGCCCTGAGCGCGAAGTAGTCTATCTTGGGCTTGAAGAGCTCGAGCACGCGGCGAAGCTCGACTATCGGCGTCGGGTGTTCGTCGACTCGCAGATCGACGCGTGAGAAGCTGGCGCTGCCGTAGACCAGCAGCCCGGCGGAGTGGTGCGGCGTCATGTCGCGCCGCTCGCCGCCGGCCTCCTGCCCTGCCTCTAGCGAGGCCAGGAGCCGCTCCTCCAGGTTGTCGGACTCGCGTTCCGCGAAAGTGCGCGACATCGCCGTTATCACGCGCTCGCCCGCAAGTCCGTTGCCCATGGCGACGTGGTCGGGCAGGGCAATGTGGCCGGCCCACGGCCCGTTGCGCGCGCCAGTTCTTGCGAACGACTTGCCGCCTATCGATACCGCGCCTATCTGCCTGCGTTCTATATGGGCGTCCTCGGACTCGACGGCGGCCACGGCCTCATCCGGCGTGCAGCCCTCGGCCATCAGCGCCAGCAGGCGGGGCCCTATGCGCGGGTCGGTGGCTGCCTGCGTGGACACGGCGCCGACTCCGGGGGCGACGTAGGGGCAGCGCGACCCGACACACAGGTCGCTGGTGGTAATCGCCACGCCCAGCATTCCGGTGCGGGCGCAGCGACCGATGATCGAGAATGTGCTGAAGTCGATTCCGGGCGAGTATCGCATTCGTTCTCCGTCCGTGACGCCATTGGGCCGGGGATTCCGGCGGCCGCAGGCCGATTCTAGCCCAAAATCGGCGCGTGAGTCCATACGCCTACCTAGCAAGCCGGCATACTGACGCTGTTAGAATCTTCCAACGGATTTAGTTGCAGCAGGGAGGAACCATGATTTCGATATTCGTCACGATCCAGGTCAAGGGAGAGTTCAGGGAGCAGTTCATGGAGGCCAGCCTGGGAGATGCCCAGGGGTCGGTGCGCGACGAGCCTGGGTGCTTCCGCTTCGACATTCTCCAGAGCAACGAGGACCCCAACCGCTTTCACCTGTACGAGGTCTACCAGGACGACGCGGCGCTGGAGGCGCACAGGAACGCCCCCCACTACAAGAAGTGGATTTCGACGGTGGAGGACTGGTTCGACGGCGACAGGACAAGGGTCGAGATGACGACGATCTTCCCGTCCGACGACGGTTGGCGCAGCCAGAAGCCGCACCTGGTGAACTGGTAGCGGCCCAAGAGCGAGGTATCCCAACATGGCAAGCAGAACGAACGGATCGAAGCTGGCGCTGCTGGTCGGCACCCGCAAGGGCACAGTGACGATCAGGGGCGACGCGGACCGAGAGCGGTGGGACGTGGGCGACTTGGGATGCCAGGGCGAGGACGTCTTCCACGCGGTCTACGACGCGAGGACGGGCAATACGCTGGCGGCGATCAACAGCACCGTCTGGGGCCCGGAGATGCGCGTCAGTCCGGACCTGGGCGAGACGTGGAGCAGTTCAGACGGGCAACCCAGGTTCGTGGGGAGCGACGGGCGGACGGTCGGCAAGATATGGCATATCAAGCCAGGCCGCGACCTGACGCCGGGCGTGCTGTTCGCCGGCGTCGATCCCGCGGCGCTGTTTCGCAGCGACGACTACGGAGCGAGTTGGCAGGAGGTCGTGGGGTTGACACACCACCCGACGCGCGAGGAGTGGTGGGGCGGACTCGGTGGGCTGTGCCTGCACAGCATCGTGCTCGATCCGGACGACGACGCTCGCATGTGGGTCGGCATATCGGCGGTAGGAGTGATGGGCACTGAGGACGCCGGGGAGAGCTGGCATCTGATGAACAAGGGCCTACGGGCCGACTACCTGCCCGACCGGTTCCCGGAATTGGGCCAGTGCCCCCACAAGGTGCTGGCTCACCCGTCGCGGCCGAGCTCGCTGGTTACGCAGACCCACTGCGGCGTGTTCCGGTCGGAGAACGGCGGCGAGAGTTGGGAGGACCTGTCCATCGGGCTGCCGTCGCGGTTTGGGTTCGTGCTGGGGCTGCATTCGCGCGAGCCGGACACTTTCTACGTGGTGCCGGAGGACAAGGTGATGGAGGACGGGGAGATCGGCGGCAACGTGCGGTACGTGACCGACGCCAAGTTCCGTGTCTACCGCACGCGCAACGGCGGGCGCGACTGGGAGGCGCTGACCAACGGGCTGCCGCCGGGTCCCGCCTACCTGCACGTGATGCGGGAGGGTATGGCCACCGACTCGCTGGATCCGTGCGGCATCTATGTCGGCACCACGGCGGGGCAGGTCTTCTACAGCCGTGACGACGGGGATAGCTGGGAGTTGCTGGTCGAGAACCTGCCGCCCATCAACTCGGTCGAGGTGGCGACGGTAGAGTAGGCGGGGCGGCGCTGGCACCCCCATCCTAACCTTCCCCCTGCGAGGGGGAAGGGACTCTATGGTTACCGGCGGCCGAACTCGCGCTCTAGCTGGCTGGCGCGCAGGTGAATGGTGGTTGGCCGGCCGTGGGGGCAGGTGTTGGGCTGCTCGCAGCGCTCGAGCTGGCGGCTCAACTCACTCATCTCTTCATGGGTCAGGGTCTTGCCGGCCCTGATGGCGACGTGGCACGCCAGCGAGTAGGCGGCGCGCTCCTCCCACGTCTCGAAGCCGCCGCCCTCAGACATGGTGTCCAGCACCTCGCGGAACACCTTGCCGGGGTCGGTGGAGTCCACCAGGGCGGGGACCGCACGGACCAGGTAGGCGGTCTCGCCGAACGGTTCGACCACGAAGCCCAGGGCCTCGATCTCCCGCGAGTGGGATGCGGCGAGTTCAGCCTGGTCCTCGGTCAGGTGCACCGTGGCTGGCTCCAGCAGGCTCTGGACCTGGGGCTTGCGCGACGCCGCATCCGCGCGGATGCGCTCGAACATCACGCGCTCGTGGGCGGCGTGCTGGTCTATGAGGTACATGCCGTCGGGGCCTTCGGCGACGATGTAGGTGTTCTGCATCTGGCCGAGCACTCTGAGCACCGGCAGGGCCGCTCTCGGCGTCGACGATTCGGGGCCCTGGGGCTCGACCATGCCGGCGTTGGCGGCGTCGCGGGCTGAAGCGAACGGCACGCTCGGCCAGAAGGCGGCGTCGCGGGGTTGGGCAGCCGGCGGGTGGCCTGTAGCGGAGCCGTGCGGCGAGTGGACCGAACGCACGGTGGGCACGGGGGACTGCGCGCTGAGGGTCTCGCGCACGGCCCGCTGGAGCGCGCCGAACACGCGGTTGTCGTAGCGGAATCGTACCTCGCTCTTGGCGGGGTGAACGTTGACGTCGATGTCCTCGAACGGCATGACGATGTTGACGGCGGCGATGGGGAAGCGCCGCTCCATGAGGAAGCCGTGATAGGCCTGCTCCAGCGCGAAGGAGAGCATGCGGTTCTGGGCCCAGCGGCCGTTGACGAAGAAGCTGATGTGGTTGCGGTTAGCGCGGGTCAGCTCGGGCGGGCTGATCATGCCGGAGGCGAAGGGTCTTCCTTCGTCCTCTCCGGGGGCGCGCGCGACCTCCAGCATCTGTCGGGCCACGTCCAGGCCGTAGACGGCGGCGAACGTCTCGCGGGCGTCGCCGCTGCCGGGCGTGGCGAACGACGACTGAGTGCCGGTGTCGAGGCTGAAGCGGACGTGCGGGTAGGCGAGGGCGTATCTGGCGACGACGGTGTGGATGCGGGAGTTCTCGGTGGCGGCGGTGCGCAGGAATTTTCTGCGCGCGGGCACGTCCTCGAAGAGCCTACCGACGACGATGGCGGTGCCGCGCGTGGCGCCCAGCCGCTCGCGGGCGATGACGCGACCGCCGGCAAGCTCCAGCCGGGTGCCCGCGTCCTCGTCGGCGGTGCGGGACACGATGCTGATGCGGGAGACGGCGGCGATGCTGGGCAAGGCTTCGCCGCGGAACCCGAGCGACGCTATCGAGTCGAGCTCGGTCGCGGTCTCCAGCTTGCTGGTGGCGAAGCGCTGGAAGGCCAGCTCGAGCTCGGCGGAGGGGATGCCGGAGCCGTCGTCCGCGACGCGGATGCGGTCCACGCCGCCGCCGCGCACCTGTACGGACACCTCGGACGCGCCCGCGTCCAGCGAGTTCTCGACAAGCTCCTTGACCACGGACGCCGGGCGCTCGACAACCTCGCCGGCGGCGATTCTGGACGCCACGTCGGGGGCGAGCACGCGGATTGTCATGGGGGCGCCCTCCGGGGTTAGCCCGCGCCGTTCACGCCGGGGCGGAAGCCCACCTCGTCGGAGTAGCCGTACTCCACGTACTCCCGGACTATCTGGTAGATGCGGTCCATCTCGGTGTCCTTGAACTGGCGGAAGTAGTAGGGCCGGGCGACCACTCCGCCGAACTCGGTCACGATTTCGGGGTAGTCGTCGATGACGAAATCGGGGCGGACGGGGACGTTGAAGGTCTCGAGGCCGCTCTCGAAGTCCTCCAGGGGCTTCTGGTAGACGCCGGACACGAGGTCGTCCAGCTCGTGGCGCTCGATGTCGGCGGTCCTGATGCCGACGCCGGACCAGATGAAGATGGTGTGGCCGTCGCTGACGAGTTGCTCGAAGACTGTGCGCGTACCGGGCCTGAGGCTGCCGTCCATAGACTGAAGGGTGTAGTCCACGTCAAAGAAGATATTCAGGGCAGACCTCCGCCTCGGGGCCGGGTGGGATGAAGCGTAACCAATGTTATCAGCAAACCGGCGGCGTGGCTAGGACGGGTCAGTGGTCGGTGGCTAGTGGCCAGTGGCCGGATCGACGGGTGTGTGTGGGCCGGACGCTGGCTACGGAGTGGAACTTCCGAAAATCTGTAACATTTCGACTCATTTGTCGCATTCCCTAGCTGAGGGGGCTGTGATCTGTTCTGCAAGTGTCGCGCGAACTGTCGCGAAAACCGGGTTGAGTGTGCCGAATCTAGGTGTAGGCGTGACGGATGCGGTACAGCCGGCTGGGGTCGCGGTGGTTGGCGAGTTGTGGTGTGGGTTCGTCATGGGGAGAGAGTAGCACGGATGTGCGGGGAAGGCAATAGCCCTGGCGAGATTGGGGTGGGGACGTGACCGACCGCTATCGCCAACCGCCAACAGTCGCCATTTAGTCCCAGCGCTCGCCGGGATGCGGAATCCGCGAAGTGACAGGGCTGTTAGCGTTCGCGGCGCAGGGACTCCATCTGGGCGCGAAGCCGCTCTATCTCGGCAGCCTGCTCGCGCAACGCCTCGTCCTGCTCGCTGATAATCCTGCTCTTGTCCCTGGAGCGGAGCAGCCACGTGCCGTCGGCGGCGTCGAAGAGTCGAAGTTCGTTATCGCCTCGGACGCAGAGGTCGAGGCCGAGGGTCGGGCTGTGCCCTCGGAGGGCGCCGGACTCGTCCGCGTGCACGTCGAGGGGGTGGTACATTCCGTCGACCAGTTCCTCGCCAATCAGGCCCGGCGAGAACAGGTTGCCCATGGCGTCGAATCGCCAGTACTCGGCGACGCCCATCCTCGCGTAGATGTCCCGTTTCACTCCGGCGTCTCTCCGCCAGGTGGACGGCGAGCCGACTTCCAGCACGAACGTAGGGGGCAGGCCCTCCTCCCAGACAAGCCAGGACATGCGCGGGTGGTTGCCGTTCGCTCCGAACGCTACGAAAACGTCGGGAGCCACACGGCTGCTCGCGTCTCCCTCTCGGTAGTAGACGAGCATATTCCCCGCGACATACACGTCGGGCCTGTCGCCGAGGCGAGTCCTGAGAGCGTCAACCGTGTCGGTCAGCGCGATGTACTGGAGATCGTTCTCGGCCAGGCGCTCTCCATTGGAGGAAGGGTACTTTAGCTCCTGGAGACGTTCCTCTTCGGGAGTCCGATAGAGTGCCGGGTTAGTAGCCATGTCTGATGCTCCTGTCCCAGTGGCTGTCAGGCTGCGGAAGGCTAGCTTGTGGGAGGCGATGTTACCACAGGGGGATGCGGTTGGCGTGGTTGTGCCGAATCTCAGTCAAACCCGAGACGGGCGCGGGGCAGCCGAAGAGAGGCGCGACGGGGTTTGGGGGTTGACCACCGCTGAGGTGCCGGGTGGCGTTCTTTCGCGGATAGGGTCATTGTGAGACGCGTATGGAGAGAATTTTAGGGGATTTTTGCACCATCGGGACATGGTAGGGGGAACTTGGGCCGAGACCAAACAGACATAGGCTCAGAGTCGTGACACCCGCTCGAGCGAAACTTACTGTATCACTGTGCAGTAACTTGAACCTGAGCGCCTCTCCGTTCCAGTTCGTTCCGGCAGTTCTTCCAAGCAGCAATGCTGTCAAGACTATACTTGAGAAGTTCTTGGGTGTGCAGCTTCTTGATTGGGAAGTAGTTGAGCGTGTTCAGGACTAGAACTGGAGGGTTGAAGGCGAACGTCAGCACGTCATGTAGCACGGACTCGTACTGGCTTAGGAAATTCGCAATCATTGCCTCTCTTGGATCTTTCGAGAGCATGAGTTCCGAACCCTCGTCATCAAGGGGAACAAGCCACATCAGAACAGACGGGGCACCCGGGTGCGTGAGGTCACACAACCACCGATAACATTCCGCCACCTTGTTGGCGTTCAGGTTCTCAAACACCTTCAGGTATTCATGAACGGAACGTGCCCTGTGAGGCTTCGGCGTGCTGTCCCGCTCAGATCGGTTGACAAAACGCCCGTGAGAATAGTGAATGAGTTCGTCTTCAAGTTCCTTTGATACGGCAACTTTGCTAGCTGAACCTGAAAGGGCGTCAGTGATGAGTGGGTAATTTTGGGCTAGTGATATTGGAATTTGAAGTAGGCTTGTAGTCGTATCCGCCGCAGACTCCAATAGCCCTCGAAATGCAGCGGAAAATGCAAGCACATTGTTGCTCACCTCTGTTGAGAGTAATGCGGACAGCCAGAGTCTGCTCCTCAAAGTCGCTGTGACAGCGGCGATGTGCGCCCTTTCCAATGTCTCGGACCAGTAGACTTTCATGGCTTGTCCGACGTCGCGGTGCAATAAGTCTGAGTAGTCGCCCATGTCCATAAAGCTATACCGCGTCGCTAGGTCCTCTAACGCGAGGCCATCTGCTACTTGAATGAAGGGCCGCGCCTGTTGTTCCAGAACTGATCCCATTTTGTCGCTTCCTCCTAGTGATTCTCGAAACTGTTGTATGGAGTATCCAGCTCCATGTGAGCATAGACCTCAAGAATAGTCTGCTCAATTGGGTCCGTAACTCCAACCACGCGCACCCCCATTTTTCTAACCTGCTCTTTGGCATCGTCGAAATGCGATTGGAATCCCTCGGTCCTCTGCAATTCTCTTCTAGTAGTTGATTCAGGGCTTGAGAACTGTTCCTTAGCCATGTTGAAGGCGAACGATGCGGTTTCGGAGTGACCACTGGGCCGTCCATGCTCTAACAGTCGGGTTGCGAGATTGTCGGAACGACCTACATACATCGGCTTATCCTCCTCGTACAAAACGTAGACCCCTTTGGTAGCAGGGAGTCTATGGCGCAGGGCGCGGCGCTGCGAGTCGGTGTACATGGGTATCACCTCGCAACCCTCAAGCTCCTTCATGTACTCGGGCATTCTGCGAATCACATCACGAAATGTGGTCTTGCGTGCCACTCGTCACTCCCTTCGGAAACTGGCTTACCGTTTTGTGGTGTCCTTTGGTCGTCCGCTCGGCTACACATCCAACGATTGCACGACACCGAGCACTTTCGCAATGTGAAGCCGTTCAATCTTAGGGTATCACCCCTAGCAGCACGCTGATGATCGAATGCTCGACAGACAGTGTTCAATTGCCTCTCTGAGATTATCTGGACATGGCGGCACCCCCTGACCTTGCCCACGGTTCCATGCAACCCGTGTCGTCAGTCCCAGTCCGCGCTTGACTTCCGCAATCCAGCATGTCCGGACCGTTCGCCCGGTCTGGTGCCGCACGCATTCGGCTATCTGTTGATAAGTGGGCATCATTGTACCTTCACTTACGCTGTTCGTGTGTATTGTCCAGGGAGAGTGCCTTGCTGGAGTTGGCGGGCCCTTGATTGTCAGATGATGGCTCAGCTGCGGTCCATCGGGGTCGTCAACCGTGGCTGCACTCGTTCCTCAATGTTCTTCCCCGATTCTATCTCCGCTACGCGAAGCTCGAAGGACTGCTGGAGGTTCAGCCAGAATTGGGGAGTGGTGCCGAAGTAGCGCGCCAGGCGCAGAGCAGTGTCGGCCGTCACGCCGCGCTGCCCGTTCAGGATCGAGGTGATTCGATTCGTGGGCACGTCCAGAGCCTTCGCAAGCGCATTAGCCGACAGCCCAAGCTCTTGGAGCTCTTCGCCGAGTATCTCGCCGGGGTGTACCGGCCTCATTCTGTTGCTTACGCTCATGGCTAGGCTCCCGGTCATTATTGACGGCTCAGTGGTGATGATACCACCTGCGCAGTCCATCAGTGATTTCCCACCGGGTGGCCCCACTTGTGCTATGCTTACGCCAATTTCACCCAGGGGGTCTTGCCATGACGAGAGAGCGGGATATTGCCTTCACTCCGGCGTATGAATTGAACCGGATGGTGCGCGCCAAAGAGGTGTCGCCGGTGGAGCTGACGGAGATCAGCTTGCGGCGCATCGAGGAGCTCAATCCGACGCTCAATGCGTTTCTGACGGTGACCGCGGACGAGGCGCTGGCCGCCGCTCGCGAGGCGGAGGCAGCCATCGCCCGCGGCGATGATGTCGGTCCCCTGCACGGCATTCCGACGTCGATCAAAGACCTGGAACCGACGGAGGGAGTCCGCACGACGCGCGGCTCGCTGTTCTTCAAGGACCACGTGCCCGACTACGACCAGCTCGGCGTTCGCCGCATGAAAGAGGCGGGCATGATCATCCTGGGCAAGACGAACACTCCGGAGTTCGGCATGTCCGGCACGACCGAGAACAAGCTGGGCGACGACTGCCGCAACCCGTGGAATCCGGCGCGTGTCAGCGGCGGGTCGAGCGGGGGCACCGGAGCATCTATCGCGTCCGGTATGAACGCGGTGGCGCAGGGCAGCGACGGCGGTGGTTCCATTCGAATACCGAGCGCCTTCTGCGGCATCTACGGCATCAAGGCCACGCAGGGCCGCGTGCCCAGGCTGAACGTCGGGCTCGGTAGCTGGCACCCGGTCAACTTCTCGTGCATGGGGCCGATGTCGCGCACCGTGCGGGACTCCGCGCTGCTGCTGCAGGTGATGTCCGGTCCGCATCCGGAGGCGGAGCACGGCACGATACAGGACGAGCCGGCAGACTACGCGGCGGCGCTGGACCGCGGCGTGGCCGGGCTGCGCATCGGCTGGAGCGCCGACTTCGGCGGATCGGCCGCGGTGGACCCCGAGGCGCGGGCGGCGGCGGAGCGCGCCGCCAACGTGTTCCAGGAGCTGGGCGCGGAGGTGGAGGACGCGCCGTTTGACATAGACCTGGAGGCGATGAGCGCGTGGGCGGACAACCTGGGCCCGATGACCTACGTGCAGTACGGCGAGCTTTACGAGCGCGACCCGGATATGCTGATGCCCAACGTGCGTGACGCCGTCGCCCACAGCAAGACGATTTCGGCGCAGGACTACGGCCACGCGCTGTGCGAGCTGGAGAAGATGCGCGCATACGTGGCCGACTTCTTCTCGCGCTACGACCTGCTGCTCACGCCCACGCTGGCGGTGCCGGCCTTCAATTGCGGCGAGGCGCCAAAGGTGATCGACGGGCGCGACGTCACCGGATTCGGCTACTCGCCCTTCACGGCGCTGTTCAACCGCACCGGCAACCCGGCGGCGAGCGCGCCGTGCGGCTTCTCGTCGGACGGGCTGCCGCTGGGGCTGCACATCATCGGGCGCAGGAAGGACGAGGAGACGGTGCTGGCGGCGTCCGCGGCCTACGAGTCCGCCAGGCCGTGGGCCGACAAGCTGCCGGAGGTGAGCTAGTGTTCGATCTCGTGTTCAGGAACGGCTCGGTCATCGACGGCACGGGCAGTCCAGCGTACTCCGCCGACGTGGCGGTCAAGGACGGCGAGATAGCCGCCATCGGCCGCATCGAGGGCGAGTCCGCGAAGACGATCGACGCGGCGGGGCTGGCGATCACGCCGGGGTTCATCGACCTGCACACGCACAGCGACCTGTCGTTTCTGCTGGACCCGACCGCGCAAAGCAAGGTGCGGCAGGGGGTCACGCTGGAGCTTACCGGCAACTGCGGCATGAGCTTCTGCGCGCCGCTCATCGGGGAGGCCGAGGAGCAGTTCCGCGGCCGGATGTCCGCCTACACGGACTCGTTCGAGGCGTCCTGGACGGACTTCGGGGGGTACATCGACGCGGTGGAGCGGGCAGGCTCGACGCTCAACGACGCGTTCCAGGTGGGTCACGGCACCATACGCACCTGCATCGTGGGGCAGGAGGACCGCGCGCCCACGGGCGACGAACTGGACACGATGGTCGGGCTGGTGGGCGAGTGCCTGGACGCGGGCGCGATGGGCTTTTCGACGGGCCTGTTCTACGCGCCGGGCAACTACGCGCGGCTGGAAGAGGTCATCGCGCTGGCGCAGGCGGCCGCCGACAGGGGCCGCGTCTACTCCACGCACATGCGGGATGAGGGCGCGGGCACCGTCGGGCTGTTCGTAGCCATCAACGAGGCGATCGAGGTGGGCCGGCGGACGGGAGTCCGCGTGCAGATCTCGCACGTCAAGTGCATCGGCGACCTGATGTGGGGTCGCGCGGGGGATGCGCTGTCGATGTTCGAAGAGGCCCGGCGAGAGGGCATCGACGTCGCGGGGGACCAGTACCCGTACACGGCGTCCAGCACGTCGCTCACAGGGGCCATGTTCCCGCGCTGGGCGCTGTCCGGCGGACGCGACGCCACGTTGGCTCGCATGGCCGACGAGAGGCAGCGGGACCGGATGCTGGCCGACATCGCCAGCCGCTTCGAGGTGGGACGCGGGCCGGACGCGACGGTCATCGCGCGGTACGTGCCCCAGGAGCGCTACGAGGGCATGACGGTGGGCGAGATCGCCACGGACATGGAGGTGTCGCCCGAGGAGGCGGTGCTGAGCCTGTACTACGAGGCGGAGGCGTCCGTGATAAGTCACGGGATGCAAGAGGACGACGTTGAGACGATAGCGAGGCATCCGCTCATATCGGTGGCGTCCGACGGCACGTCGCTGTCCGCGGAGGGCGTGCTCTCGCAGGGTCTGCCGCATCCGCGCAGCTACGGCACCAATCCGCGCTACCTGTCGCACTACCAGCGGGAGCGCGGGCTGGTGTCGCTGCCGGAGGCGATACGCAAGATGACCACGCTGCCGGCGCAGAGGCTGGGACTCACGCGCCGCGGCCGTATCGCTCCCGGATTCGCGGCGGACCTCGTGGTGCTCGATCCGGACACGGTGGCGGACACCGCGACCTTCGAGGCGCCGCACAGCTACCCGGTCGGCGTGCCGCACGTCGCGGTCAACGGCGTGCTCGCGGTGGAAGACGGGGAGTACACTGGGAAGACGCCGGGGCGGGTAATACGCGATTTTTCGGACTGACTGGAGGGAAGAGAATTGGTAACACGCACTAACGTGAGAAATCAGGTGCTGAGCGCCGAGGAGGCGCGGCAGCTTCACAGCGAGGCGCTGGTGATAGACAGCCAGCAGCCTCCTGTCACAAACGGCTTCCTGTTCACCGAGAACATGCGGGAGGCGCTGAACGAGTACCACGCGATGGGCATGACGCGCAACGAAGCGACGCCGCTGCTGCAGGCGATGGCCACGCACGAGGTGAAGACCAACGCCGCTGCCAGGGAGCAGTACCTGGGGCTGTGGGCCGCTTCCGGCGTGAACGTCGCTGGCGGCACGTACGCCGGGCCGGGGCCATTCGACACGGCGTTCGAGAAGTCAGTCACCGGCATCTCGCAGGCGCGTGCCATGATCGATGCGATGGACGACCGTATGCTGATGGTGCGCAAGGCCGAGGACATCGAGCGGGCGCACCGCGAGGGCAAGTACGGAGTGGTCATCGACTTCCAGGAGACGACGCCGTTCAGCGACAAGCTGGAGCGGATAGATCTGTTTCACAACATGGGTCTGCGGATGTGCCAGCTCACGTACAACCTGGGAACGCTGGTGGGCGACGGCTGCACGGAGATACACAAGAGCGGCCTCACCTACTTCGGGCAGGCGGTGGTGCAACGGCTCAACGAGCTGAACATCATAGTTGACGTGAGCCACTGCAGCGAGCAGGTGGGCTGGGACGCGATGGAGATATCGACGTCGCCGGTCATCGTGTCGCACTCGTGCAGCGCGGCAATCGCCTACCACGACAGGGGCAAGAGCGACGAGCTGGCGAGGGCCATCGCCAACCAGGGCGGATTCTTCGGGGTGGTGATCATTCCCGGCTTCATCCAGACGACCCCGGAGGCCACGCTCGACGACTTCGTCGACCACGTGGTGCACCTGGTGGACGTGATGGGAATCGACCACGTGGGCGTGGGCACCGACAAGGCGGGACCGGGGCCGGGCACGGACTCGCTGATCGAGTGGCCGAGCGATATGCCGACTGAGCGTCCGGGCGTGTTCAACTACAGCGGGTTCAGGGATGAGCACCGGATCTCGAACGAGTACCACATCGTGGGCTATGACGACTTCAGCGACTGGCCCAACCTGACCGTCAAGCTCGTCGAGCGCGGGTTCAACGAGGATGAGCTTCGCAAGTTGCTGGGGATGAACTACCTGCGCGTGTTCCGCGAGGTGGTGGGGTAGGCGTGCGGGGGTTACTACGAGGGAGTGCGCCCTAACGAATTCACACTCACCCTAGCCCTCTCCCTCAAGGGAGAGGGGACGTCTGAGACAGGAGAAGAGATTTGGCAGAACGGAAGAACGTGAGGAATCCCGTACTGAGCGCCGAGGAGGCGCGTCAGCTTCACGGCGAGACGCTGGTGATAGACAGCCAGCAGCCGCCGTTGACCAGCGGCTTTCTGTTCACCGAGAACATGAGAGAGGCGTTGAACGAGTACCACGCCATGGGCATGACGCGCAATGAGGCCACGCCGCTGCTCCAGGCGATGGCCACGCACGAGATCAAGACGAACGCTGCGGCGCGGGAGGAGTACCTAGGCCTGTGGGCCTCGTCCGGCGTGAACGTCGCGGGCGGCACGTATGCCGGCCCGGGCCCGTTCGACACGGCGTTCGAGAAGTCCGTGACGGGCATAGCGCAGGCGCGGGCGATGATCGACGCGATGGACGACCGGATGCTGATGGTGCGCAAGGCGGAGGACATCGAACGCGCCCATCGCGAGGGCAAGTACGGGGTGGTCATCGACTTCCAGGACACGACGCCGTTCAGCGACAAGCTGGAACGCATCGACCTGTTCCACAACATGGGACTGCGAATGTGCCAGCTCACCTACAATCTCGGAACGCTGGTGGGCGACGGCTGCACCGAGATACACAAGAGCGGTCTCACCTACTTCGGGCAGGCGGTGGTGCAACGGCTGAACGAGCTGGACATCATCGTGGACGTGAGCCACTGTAGCGAGCAGGTGGGCTGGGACGCGATGGAGATATCCACGTCGCCGGTCATCGTGTCGCACTCGTCCAGCTCGGCCGTGGCCTATCACGACAGGGGCAAGAGCGACGAACTCGCCAGGGCCATAGCCAACCAGGGCGGCTTCTTCGGGGTAGTGATCATTCCCGGCTTCATCCAGGCGTCCCCGGAGGCGACGCTCGACGACTTCGTGGACCACGTGGTACACCTGGTGGACGTGATGGGAATCGACCACGTGGGCGTGGGCACCGACAAGGGCGGCCCGGGCGCCCGGACCTCTTCGCTAATCGAGTGGCCCAGCGACATGCCCGCGGATCGTCCCGGCACGTTCAACTTCAGCGGATTCAGGCTGGACGAGCACAGGCTGACCGACGAGTACAACATCGTGGGCTACGACGACTTCAGCGACTGGCCCAACCTGACCGTCAAGCTCGCCGAGCGCGGTTTCAACGAGGATGAGCTGCGGAAGCTGCTGGGTCAGAACTACCTGCGGGTGTTCCGGGACGTGGTGGGCTAGGCGGGCGGTGAGTCACCCCCTTCCCTTCGACAGGCTCAGGGCAGGCTCTAACCTTCCCCCTGCGAGGGGGAAGGGATAGCGAAAGGACAAGGCAATATGGCAACGCAAGACTCCCTCAGCCAGCGAGCGCGCGACCTGCACTTCTCGTCGCTCGTGGTGGATACCCACGCGGACACGATAAGCCGCATGACCGACGACGGCGACGACCTGGCGACGGCGACCGGCACCGGCCACCTGGACCTGCCGCGCATCAGGGAGGGCAACCTGGGCGTGCAGTGGTGGTCGTGCTACGTGGCCGCCAAGGAGATTCCCGAAAAGAACACGCTGGACCGCTGCCTGCAACTGCTGGACGGTCTCAACCGCTTCTGCGCGGCGAACCCCGATGGCGTTGAGATCGCGCTGACCGCCGCCGACTGCCGCCGCATCGTGGCGGAGGGCAAGCACGCCGCGGTGCCGTGCATCGAGGGTGGGCACGCGATCAACGACAGCCTGGCGGTGCTGAGGCTCTACTGGGAGCTGGGGATGCGGTACATCACGCTGACCCACTTCAACACGAACAACTGGGCCGACGCTTCCACGGACGCGGTGAAGAACAACGGGCTTAGCCTGTTCGGGCGGGACGTCATCCGCGAGATGAACCGGCTGGGCATGGTGGTGGACATCTCACACGTGTCCGACAAGACCTTCTGGGACGCGATCGAGGTGACGGACAAGCCGATCATGGCGTCGCACTCGTCGGCGTGGTCGCTGTGCCAGCACCCGCGCAACATGAAGGACGACATGCTGCGGGCGGTGGCGAGCAATGGCGGCGTGGTGAACGTGAACTTCTACCCGGCGTTCGTGCTGGAGGAGACGAGGATAGCCACCGACAGGCTGCAGGAGGCGACCTGGGACGAGATAGAGGAAGTCGAGAAGTTCGCCAGGCGCTCGCCAATCGCGCACTACTCGGGCACGCCGGAGTACGTCGCACAGCAGCGCGCCGAGATACAACAGCGGCGCATGGCCTCGTGGCACGACCTGCCGCAGCCCAACCTGTCCGACGTGGTGGACCACATCGAGCACATCGCCAAGGTGGCGGGCGTGGACCACGTGGGGCTGGGCTCCGACTTCGACGGAATCCCCGCCGGTCCCATCGGGCTGGAGGACTGCTCCAAGTTCCCCGCCATTACCGAGGAGCTGCTGAGGCGCGAGTTCTCCGAGGCGGACATCAAGAAGATTCTGGGCGAGAACACCATGCGCGTGATGGAGGCCAACATAGGCGAGTAGGGGGTCCAGCGCCGCGAGGTGCGGACGCGCCGTCATCGGCCCTGAACAGCCTGGCCCCGGCGCAGCGGTTGCTTGCGTCTTGATACCAAGCTAAACTATAGACGAAAAACCAAAGTGACGTTCAGGAGATGTAGATGGGAGCGCGGATCGTATTTCTGATTCCGATAGTGCTTCTGCTGTTTGCGCTGGCGTGCGGCGAGCGTGGCAGCGGGGCGTCCATAGTTGATCGCGAGGCGTTTCCCACGCCTACGCCCGGACCCACCCCGGTCAAGGAAGTGGAAGTCCAGAAGTTCATGGAAGCGTGGACGCAGACCCACCTCCTGGAGAACCTGTCGGCGGACATCGAGGGGCTGTTCGGTGACGTAAACGATCCCGATGGCAACCCGGTGGACAAGGCGGCCCTGGCACAGGCGGTGAGCGCGGCGTCGGTCAGCGAGGCGAGCGTTACGGCAACCCGGGTGATCGTGACCGCGAGAAGCAAGACGACCGAGAAGCGGATCTACGGCGCGGACGCGGAGTACACGCTGCCGATAGACTTCGACGGCTCGCAGTACGTCCTGGCGTTCACGTACAAGATCATAGCCGACGAGCGCGAGGAGCAGCCCGTCACCAAGTCGGTGCTGGACAGCGCATCGGTGATGTTGACGCCGCTGCCCTAGCAGGGAAGCGGGCGCCGGTCAGCACGGCACGGTCAGCCTGCCAGCAGAGCGGTGAGCTCGCGGACGTCGGGCAGGTCCTCCAGGCGTGATACGGCTTCCACGACTTCGCCGGCGCGTCGGGCGCCCAGGATGGGGTCGTTGAGCGAGTGGAACTTCTCCACCAGGCGCTCGCGCGGCAGGCGGTTTCCGTAGTCGCCCCTGATTATGGCCGCCCGCCCCACCACCTCGCGGTCTCCCGCCAGCCGTATGCGCGCCTCGGTCGGGGGCACGCCGCCGGCGGGAACCGGCTCCGAAGGCGGTTCGACGTTCACGCTCACCTTCGCCGCGAGCTCACGTATGCGAGCGTCATCCCGCGCCTCGGTGTAGAAGTCGTCCACGTTTGCGCTGCCGCGCACCAGGGAGGCCGCGACCGCGTACGGCACGTTGAACTTGGCGGCGAGCATGTTGTCGGGATATTCGCCCAGCATTCCGTCGAGCATACTCGGCGCCGAGATGTCCACGGCGAGGACGTCGTCCGGGTCGAAGTCGCTGCCGGCGCTGGCGTCGAACACGGCGTCGAGTGCGGGGTGGTTGAGGCGACAGCAGGCGTAGAACTTGAAGTAGTTCTGCTCGATGCGGTACTCGCCGGGCATGTTCGCCACCGCCGAATCGCGGTCGAAGCTCTCGCCCAGGATGGTGCCGAAGACGTCCGCTGGGGCGTCGTCCAGGCCGGTGAATCCGCTCTCGTACACGTCCAAGGCCAGCAGCCCGTCGTGGCCGGACCGGCCGGGGTACAGGTTGCGCACGGTCGCGCCTCGGAAGGCGGGCTGCCAGCTGTTGGCCGGGCTCATTGACGCCGCAATGTTGATCACGTCGCGGACCTGGCGAGTTGAGTACCCCTTGAGCTTGGCGGCGGCGACCGCGGTGCCGATGACTCCCCAGTGACCGTGCGAGTGTACGTTGAACCGGGGCTTCGTCGCGCCGCCGACGCGCGATTCCAGCTCGTAACCGACCAGGGCGCTCTCCACGAAGTCGCGGCCGCTGGCGCCCATCTCCTCCGCGAGGGCGAGCGCGCCGGGCAGGGAGTGGATCGCGGGGTGGCCGCCGCCGAACCGGTTGCCCTCGTCCACCTCGAGGGCCACGCCCGCAGTGGCGTTGACGAGGGTCGCGGTCTTGGGGTCGGCATTGAGGCCGTGTCCGAATATGGTGGCGGTGGCGGAGGGCGAGCGCTGCGCCAGCCTGGACGCGAAGGCGGCGTTCTCTGGCTGGCGGCTGCCCGCTACCATGGCGCCGACGGTGTCCAGGGTCACGTCCCGCACGGCGGATAGCGTGTCGGAGCTCAGCGAGTCGATACTTGCCCCGCTTACGAGTTCGGACAGGGTGTCGAGATAGTCCGTCATGGTGGCCTCCTACCTCACGGAGCCTGCGATAGGCGGCGTTGGGCTGCCCGCGTGGATGAAGCTGCCGTAGCCCGCGTCCTGCTCCAGCTTGCCGTCGCGCAACAAGACCTTGCCGCGCAGTATGGTGGTGTCTATTCTGCCCGAGGCCTTCCAGTCCTCGTACGGAGTGAACCCGGAGCGCCCGTGGTGGTTGTCTGCCGTGATAGTCGTCTCGGCGTCGGGGTCGATAATGAGCAGGTCGGCGTCCGCGCCCGGCTGGATGACGCCCTTGCGGGGGTACAGACCGAAGATGCGGGCCGGGTTTTCGGCCAGCACGCGGGCCATCCAGGTCAGGGGCAGGCCGCGCTTGGCGACGCCCTCGCTGTAGACGAGCGGCACCAGCGTCTCCAGCGAGGGGGCGCCGAACGGTACAGGAGCGCCGTCGGGGCTGCGGAAGATGTTGGTCCAGCCGTCCTTTTTGCGCTCCGGCGGGCCTGGGGAGTGGTCGCTGCCGATGGCGGAGATGTAGCCCTGCTCGCTGCCCTGCCACAGCGCGCCCTGGTTTACGCCGTCGGCGGGGCGCAGCGGCGGGCCTATCTTGGCCAGCGGCCCCATGCGCTCCATGATCGTTTCGTCCAGCAGCAGGTACTGTGGGCAGGTCTCGGTCCACACGCGCTGGCCGATGCGCTGGGCCTCCTTGATGCGCTCCAGGCCCTCCTGGGTGCTCAGGTGGACGATGTAGACGGGGCAGTCGGTCATCGCGCCCATAAGTATTCCGCGGTTGATGGCCTCCGCCTCGGCCCAGGTCGGGCAGGTGGCGGGGAAGTCGGTCGGCGCGGTGCGGCCCTCGGCGATGGCCTTGTTCATCAGGTGTTCGATCACGTCGCCGTTCTCGGCGTGAAGCTGCACAATCCCGCCGTTGGCGCCGACAATCTCCATCGCGCTGGCGATGAACGAGTCGGAGACGCGGTGGTCGTAGGTCATGAACATCTTGAACGAAGTGACGCCCATGGAGATGGCCTCGGCGAGGCCGTCGATGATGTAGGGGGTGTTGCTCAGGATGTAGTGGAAGGTGTAGTCGACGACAGAGTCGCGCGCCGCCTCCGCCTTCCAGCGCTCGATGGCCTGGGGCAGGGTCTCGCCCGCCTCGGCGTCGTAGGCGCCGAAGGGGATGATGGTGGTGAGGCCGGCGTGGGCCGCGGCGACCGAACCGACGTCCCAGTCGTCGTTGGGCGCGTCTCTGAGGTGGACGTGGCAGTCGATGGCGCCGGGGAGCACGTGCTTGCCGGTGGCGTCGATGTACTCGCCGGCCTCCGGCAGCGTGTCGTCGGGGCCGACGGCAACAATGTGCTCACCCCTGATGGCGATACTGGCGTGGTACTCGCCCGTGGACGTGGCCACGAGACCGCCGCGCACGATGGTGTCAACTCGCTCTGTCATGGCTTTCCCCCTTCTTCGTCTGCCGTGCCAAACACCGCCGCATCGAGAGTCCACCGAGGCGCGGACACAGAACCAAAATGTTAGATGAGGTACTTTGGCGCGGGGATTAGCTGGTGATCGGATGTATCGGCAATCAATCCCAACATCTGCAGAGTGGTTGCGCCAAGCAGATACTGGCCGTCTTTGCCGAAAACAACCCGGCTGGTGGCTTCCGATTCGCCGTACCTGAATCGAGCTTCTCCGACGGGCAGGCGTTCTTGTTCGCCATTCGCGAAAGTGAACACCAGGTGGGTCTCCGGCCTGACGCCGACGCGGTCGCGCAGTAGCGAGGCGGGCAGGACGCTGTAGGTCGCACCGGTGTCCACCAGCGCGTCCACCCACTCGGTAACGCCGCCGTTGCCGTCACTCACTCCAACACGGGCGTAGAATATGCCCACACTGACCCCCTCAGGACGAGTTGCGCAGCAGATCCCGCGACATGTCGGCTAGAGGTTGCTTGCGCGTTTCGCCATTATACACATTCCGCAATCGTCGGGGTGCCGCTCACTGACCACCGGCAAAGCGTCACTCCAGCCGGCGCAGGCTTGCCGCGGCGGCGAGGAAAGCGAGCGCACCCACCAGGCTCACGAGACCCATGGCGGTGATCGCGAACGGCACCGACGTAGCCCCGGCGAGCCATCCCACAAGTAGGCTGGCGGGCACGACGAATCCGCGACCGTAGGACTGGAGGCTGGTGATGCGGGAGCGCAGCGTGTCGGGCACCAGCGTCTGAATCAGGGCGCCGCTGGTGGTGCGGAACCAGGACTGGCTGAACGCGAACATGGCGATGAGGACGAACGCCACGGGCAGCCACTGCGCCTGCGCGAACGCGATTGCCAGCACGGAGCTGGCTATCGCCGCCGTGAGGGTGACTGGTCCCCGCATGAACAGGAAGCCGAGCGAGGCCATCATGAACGCGGCGACGAACCCGCC
Organism: Dehalococcoidia bacterium; assembly: GCA_034421955.1. GTDB lineage: Bacteria > Chloroflexota > Dehalococcoidia > Lucifugimonadales > CATOSD01 > CATOSD01. The sequence continues at coordinate 27,013 of DAOUJZ010000060.1, forward strand.
ACCGCCGTTCACCGCCAGCAGGTAGCCGCCCACGTCCGCGCCCGCGTTCAGCACCCGGTCGGTGAACACCGGCAGCATGAACATCAGCGGCTGGAGCACCACGTTGGGAATCAAGCCGAGCGCAATCAGCAGCAAAATGGCCCTGTTGCCGCTCCACACGTAACGGACTCCGTCCGCCAGGTCGCGCAGGATCGAGCCGCGGTCTTCGGCGCGGCGTTCCTGGTAGTAAGGCATCTTCAACGGCAGCAGCGCAAACACGACTCCGGCGTAGAGCATCGCCTCTATCGTGAAGTTCCAGAAGAAGCCCAGGTTGGCTATCAGGAGGCCGCCCACGAACGGGCCGATGAACCGCGTGCCGGTGATGGTGAGCACGTTCGCGGCAAAGGCGTTGGAATAGTACTCGCGCGGCACGGTGTTGGCGATGAGCGCCTGGCCCATTGGCTGCGTTACCGAAACGCAGCAGCCGCTGATGAAAACGTATGCGTAGGCGTGCCAGACCTGGGCGCCGCCGGAGAGCACGAAGAACGCGAACAGCAACGCGAGCACGGCCATCAGCGCCTTGATAGCCATGACCAGCTTGCGCCGGTCAAGGCGGTCGCCCAGCACGCCGCCCCACGGGGCCACTATCAGCCCGGGCAGCGTGTTCAGCCCGCCGACGGTCACAACCAGCAGCGGCGTAGCCGCCGCGCCCTCCGCCAAGTGTTGCACCAGCCAGCCCACGGTGAGCAGTTGCAGCCACTGCGCGCTGTTGGCGAAGAAGTTCGAGGTCCAGACTAGCCTGTAGTTCGGGTAGCCTCGCCAGGAGTCCAGTAGCTGAAAGCGCGGCATGGAGACGGCGAGGCTGGAAGGGGTCGGCTAACCGGCCGCGCCGACCCTGGCGGCCCAGCGGGGCTGGTCGCAGATGTGCCCGAGAAACTCCAGTATGGTGTGAGCGGCCATGTAGGACGTGATTCCGGTGCCCACGTCGAGCTGCGGGTTGACCTCCACGAGGTCGAATCCGACGACGTTGGTGTGCTCAGCGATGGCGATGAGCGCCTGTCGCAGCTCCTCGTAGGTCATGCCGTTAGGCTCGGCGGACACGCAGCCGGGAACCAGCGGCAGGTCCAGAACGTCGATGTCGATGCTCACGTAGCAGTTGGCGTCGCGCGGAATCGGCTCCACGATGCCCTGTCCGCCCAGCTCGCGCGTCTCGGTCATGCCTATGACGCGGTTGCCGTCGTCGATAGAGTCCTGGAGCCACTCCCGGTTGTTGCGCAGGCTGCGGATGCCCACCTGCGTCAGGCTCTCCACGTGGTCCATGTGGTAGATGTGCCTGAAGGCATGGCCGTTGGTGTACTCGAAACCGTGCATGAATGGCGCGTAGTCGATGTGGGCGTCGAAGTGGATGACGTGGAGCGGCTCGTCATAGGCGCGCACCACGGGGAAGGTGATGGCGTGGTCGCCGCCCAGCACCGCCGGAAGCGCGTTCTTGTCGAGGATGCGCCGCGTGAGATCGGTGATGTTTGCGAAGGTCTGCTCCACGTTAGTGGGCAACACGTCGGCGTCGCCCACGTCGACGATGCGGCCGGTCGTCATCTCGCGTTCCAGGTACACCTTGTCCGCGTCCTGGTCGTAGTAACCGCGCCCGCTGAACCGCAGCGAGTGTTCGCGTATCCCCCTCGGCCCGAAGCGCGACCCCGGCAGGAAAGGCGAGCCTTCGTCCGTCGGCGCGCCCATCACCGCGATGTCAGCATCCAGCGCGTCCAGGTCCGTGCAGATCTCGGAGCGCAGGAACGACGGTATTCCCACGAACGGGTACGCCCGCGCGGGACCGGCTTGCTGTTGGTTATCGTTGGCCATTGTCTCGTCCTTTCTCTCTTGAACGCCTACACGCCCTCTGCGGCCCCTGAGGAGAGGTATCGCACCGCCAGCGGCGTCAGCCTGCCGTCCACCGTCACGTACTCGCCCGGCTCCATGCTGTCCAGCGAGAACGGCACGTACCTGCCCCACGAGCGGTCCTGGTACAACTGCTCATCGCCGTACTTCGCCGGGCCGCCACAGGGCCAGCCGTAGGTGTAGTACATAACGCCATCCGCCGGCTGGAGGATTTCGGAACTGACGCTGCCGCCTCGAGTTTCGGAGCCGGGCCGCTTGGTGTGGCCGTGGGCGCAGATGCTCCAGCCCGTCTCCTCCAGCGTCGCGTGGTCGCGGAAGCACGTCGCCAGGTAGGCGGGGTCGATGGACCCGGCGCCCTCCGCCATCAGCGTGGTGATTCGTTCGTAGCGCACGGTCGTCGAGTCGCCGGCCTCCGGGGTGTGGGCGATGCGCGACATCTCCGGCGATATCCAGTGGTTGGACCGGCCTATCCAGCCGTCGGTCGTGCGCGTCTCGACGTTGAGCGAGCGAGTGCTCACCTCGGCGAGGGCGACCTCACCGCCAGAGTCGGCGAGCAGGAAGTTGCCGTGAATCGCCCTGGGATAGGACTCCAGCAGGCCGATCGCGTCTTCCACCGACGCGGCCTGGCTCAGAAGCAGGTCGCCGAACCGGTAGTAGGGTACGCCAACGGCGCGCGTGCTATCCGGCTCGAACTGGGGGTCGGGGCGCGCCGCCGACCAGGTGTACGCGAAGCCCTTCTCGTTGAGCCCGCGCGTGTGCATGTGGTTGAAGTCGGCCACGGCGCCCACGTCCTGGGACACTATCTGCGTGCCGACGTAGCGGAAGCCGTCCGGCGCTTCTTCGACCACCAGCCGCGTCCGGGTGGTGAACGGGTCGTCGCTGGTGCTGCCGATGAGCGCGCGTCCGTCGGCGCTGCACGTACCGGTCGCGCCCGCGGTGGTGCAGTTATCGGGCCATGGCGAAAGGAGTCGTCTTGCAGGCATGGCGGCGCCCTCCTTTGGGGTTCGAAAGTGCGCCTATCATAACACTTCTAGCGTCTCAAAACGGCGAGAAGCGCCTGCTCCAACTCGTCGCGCGTGGCGAAGCCCTCGAACTTGGCGGCGACAAGGCCGTCGGCGTCGATCACGAACGTCCACGGCTCGCTGGGAAGTCCCCACTCGGTGACGGCGGGCGCGATCCTGGCGTTGGACAGGTCGCCCTGTATCTCGTGAGGGTTGTCGTACACCTCGACGTGGACGAAGTTCGCCCGGTCCGCATACCGCCCTTTGGCCTGCTTCACTACGTCCAGTTGAGGCCCACAGGTGGCGGTGGTGCAGTAGGCGGGAGTGGAGAATGCCACCACCAGCGGCTTGCCGGACGCGACAGCCTCGGCGATGGTCATCTGGTACAGATCGACGTCGGGCTGCGGGTCTGAGGTGAGTTCGTTCAGGTCCGGAGTGTCCGAGAGGGTCTTGCTTTGGGTGAGCGGCGCCGACGCTCCGAGGGCGGGAGTGAGGCTACGCTCGCGGACGAGCACGCGCGCGGAGGCGGAAGACACCGCGCCGTCCTGCCCATCGACCCTGACGCCAAGGCCCCAGTCGCCGGCCCTGTCAAAGTCGAGCCTGACGGTGTATGCGCCGCGTCCGCGCTCGCCCCAATCGCGGTACGTGGCGGCGACGGTCTCGACCGGCCCCTCCTGTCCCTTGGGAGCGAGGTAGAAGGTCTGGACGCGAACGCCGTCGGGCTGGCGCACAGGGCCGGAGCCGCTCGCGACCAGGGCAAACACGACGCGGTTGGCGCCGACACTGAGGTCGGTGGACGCGAGTAAGAGTCGCAGCTCGGTGGCGCCTGATGTGGGCGTGGCGGTCTCAGCAGGGGCCTGGGTCGGGTCGGCGGTCGGTGTAGGCGTCCCGTTGGTGCCGCAGGCGGCGAGGAGGGCGAGCAGGGCGAGGAGGACGGGTACGGCCAGGAGCGTCAGGCCCTTCTGGCGGGCGGTCATGGTTTGTCGCGGCAGTCCGCCGTGGCCGGGTGGTTGTAGGCGCCGCGGGCGGAGCGCCAGCGCACCAGCACGGCGTCCCGGAGCATCTGGAAGGAGTCGACGGCGGGTCTCACCTTACTCTCCGGCTGGTATCGCCAGTCGATGGGCAGCTCGTGCACGCGATAACCCCGCTTGAGGGCCAGGTGGAGTATCTCCACGTCGAAGCTGAAGCCCTCCACGCGCTGGAGACGGAAGAGGTCTTCGGCTGCGGCGGCCCGGAAGCACTTGAAGCCGCACTGGGTGTCCTGTATGTCGCGCACGGCAATGGCCTTGACCGACCAGTTGAAGACCCGACCCATGACGTGGCGCAGCGCCGGCTCGTCGAACCGGCGGGCGCCCTCGGCCTCGCGGGAGCCGATGACAACGTCGTAGCCGTCGTAGATTCGGCGAATGAAGTCGTCGAGGTGGGCGATGGGCATGGCGAGGTCGGCGTCGCACATGAAGCGAAGGCGCCCGGTGGCAGCGAGCATACCATGGCGGACGGCCCAGCCCTTGCCGGCGTGGGGGATGGACTCGACGCGGACTCGCGGCTCGCCGCGCGCCCAGGACTCGACCAGCCCGGCGGTGCCGTCGGAGCTGCCGTCATCCACCACGATGATCTCCCATGGGAACGGCTTGGTGGACAGGTGGGCGGCCACGGCGTCGAGGGTGGCGAGGATGCGCGTGGCCTCGTTGTACGCAGGGACGACGACAGAGAGGTGGGGGTCGGTCACAAGGCGCTCCGGCCGCGTCGGTGCGGGTGCGGCCTACGCGACCTGCCCGGGGCTGTCGAGTTGGAACGAGGTGTGCAGTGCGCGGGCGGCCAGGCCGACGTCGGACTCGTCGACGATGCAGGTTATTCGAATCTCTGACGTGGTGATCATGTCGATGTTGATCTTGTTGTCGGCCAGGGTGCGGAACATGGTGGAGGCGTAGCCGGGTGCGTCCTGCATTCCGGTGCCCACGATGCTGAGCTTGGCGAGATGGTCGGCGCTCACAACCTCGCCGTTGCCGAGTTGGCGGGCCACCTGGCGCGTGACCTCGAGCGCGCGGGCGAGGTCGGTGCGCTTGACGGTGAAGGTCATGTCGGTGGTGCCTTCGACGCTGGCGTTCTGGACGATGACGTCCACGCTGATGTCGGCCTCGCTGAGCGGCTCGAACAGTCCGGCGGCGATGCCGGGCCTGTCGACCACGCCGCGAACGGTGATCTTGGCGACGTTGGTGTCGACGGCGATGCCCCTGATGCGGTTTCTGATCTCGCCGACGGTTGTGTTCATGTCCGCTCCTTCGTGTATGAGTGTGCCGGGGGCGCCGGAGAAGCTGGAGGCGACCAGTATGGGGACCTTGTAGAACATGCCCATCTCGATGGATCGGGCGTTCATCTTGGCGCCGTAGCTGGCGAGCTCCAGCATCTCTTCGTAGTGGACCTCGTCCAGCTTGCGGGCCCTGGGGACCAGCCTGGGGTCCGCGGTGTAGATGCCCTCGACGTCGGTGTAGACCTCGCAGCGGTCGGCTTCCAGGCTGGCGGCGAGGGCGACGGCGGTGGTGTCTGAGCCGCCGCGTCCGAGGGTGGTGATGTCCAGATCCTCGGTGATGCCCTGGAAGCCAGCGACGATGACGATACGCCCGCGATCCAGCTCGCGGGCCACGCGCTCGGGCTGCATGAGCGCTATGCGAGCGCGTCCGTGGCTGGTGTCGGTACGGATGCCGGCCTGGCCGCCGCTCAGGCTGATGGCCTCGTAGCCGAGGGCGCGCAGGGCCATGGCGATGAGAGTGCACGAAACGAGCTCGCCGGTTGAAAGCAGGAGATCGAGCTCCCGCGGCTCGGGGCGGCCCGAGACCTGGCCGGCCAGGTCTATGAGCTCGTCGGTGGTGTCGCCCATGGCCGAGACCACGCTGACGACGCTGTTGCCGGCGTCGTGCGAACGCCCGATGCGCTCGGCCACGCTTCTAATCTTGTATGCGTCGGCGAGCGAGCTTCCGCCGTACTTCTGGACTATGAGAGCCAATTTTCTCCTCTTCGTTGCGCGTCAGGCGCTGTGCTCGACGTGGGCGCCCCTCTGCGTCGGTTTGGTGACCAGGATCGAGCCTCCCACGCCCGACTTGTGGGCTATGTCCGCCATCTCGTATCCAATCGTGTATTCGCGCCCCCTGGTGAGCGCCAGCACGCTGGAGCCGGCGCCGGACAGGAACACGCCCAGCGCGCCGGCGTCGCGGGCGGCGCGAAAGATGTTGCGCATGGGATAGAAGATGGCCTGTCGCGCGGGCTGGTGCAGCCGGTCGCCGGTGGCGACGTCCAGGTGGGCGAGGTCGCCCGTGGCGAGGGCGCGCACCAGCAGGGCGACGCGGCCGATGTTGTAGACGGCGTCGGCGCGGGACACCTCCGCCGGAAGCAGGTCGCGGGCCTCATGCGTGGGCATCGCGACGTCCGGAACGAAGACCACGGCCATCAGGTCGTCCGGCACGGGCACGGGAGCCGACAGCAGCGCGCCGTCCTCGTCTTTCGCCACTATGCGGCAGCCGCCGAAAATGGCGGGCGCCGCGTTGTCCGGGTGGCCCTCCAGCCTGGCGGCGAGCTCCAGCAGTTCCAGGGGTGCCAGACCATCGCCCCGCATCTCATTTGCGGCCACGAGGCCGGCCACGGCGGCCGCGGAGCTGCTGCCGAGTCCCCTGCCCAGTGGTATGCGGTTGTCGCAGGTAATCCTGACGTTGGGCGGCGACTCGCCCGCGCCCTCGAACGGCAGGCTGAAGCAGCGGTACACCAGGTTGGAGGCATCCTCGGGCAATTCGCTCTTGCCCTCCCCGCTGATCTCGATGCGGAGTGGGCCGGGCCGGCGTTCCACGCGAACGGTGTTCCACACGTCCAGCGCCATGCCGAGGCAGTCGAAGCCGGGGCCCATATTGGCGGTAGTCGCGGGGACCCGCACGCACACTAGGTCTCTCATATCAAACGGGAGAAATTATAGCACAGCGGGGGTGATGTTCCGTAGTGGCTCAGCGGGCTGGGAGTCTGTTTCAGATCACTGGCCGCCCCCATAGCCGTCCCTCTCGAGTACACCCCGCCCTCGCCCGCGCCCACACACGCTAACTTGCACTCGCGTACCCCGAAAATTCCGTCACTTTCACGCGCCATCCGTTCCTAGTCGTGTCTCACCCATTCTCACCCATGTCCCACCAGTTCTCATTCGTGCGCAATTTCTTCCCACAATTCCGCCCCCCAATCCGCCATTTCGGCCCTGGCACCGAAATTTCGCCCACCGGCTTGTGGTATACGCACATACGTGCTATCATAACTCACGGTAGGGGCGGGTTTGAAACCATTCGCTCCAACTAATTGGTGGAATGGCGTGCCACACCTTGGGGGATAGGCCCGCATAGTAGTAGTGTCATGGTACTACATTGCGGGAG
>DAOUJZ010000061.1:0-20864 GCA_034421955.1 Dehalococcoidia bacterium
GTGTCGGCCACCGCGATCAGTCCCTCGATGCGACCGTCGGCGGCCACGTAGATCGGAGTCTTGCCCTGCCCTGCCAGGCGGCCCGCCTCGTCCGCGAGCGACGCGGCGTCCAGGCCCTCTGCGCGCATCAGCGCCTCGTTGCCCAGCGCGACGCGCCGACCGTCCACCACCGCCGTAATGCCGAGGCCAGGCAGAGCCTCGAAGTCGCTCGACGCCAGAGTGGCCAGCGTGCGCTCACTGGCTGCCGCCACTATCGCCGCGCCCAGGGGGTGCTCCGAGCCGCTCTCGACGGACGCGGCTAGCCTGAGCAGGTTGTTCTCCCCACCGTGGAGCGACACGACGTCGGTCACTGACGGCTTGCCTACGGTGAGCGTGCCGGTCTTGTCCAGCACCACCACGTCCACCTTGTGGGCGCGCTCCAGCGCCTCCGCGCTGCGGAACAGGATGCCGTGCTCCGCGCCCTTGCCTGTGCCGACCATCACCGCCGTCGGCGTGGCCAGCCCCATAGCGCAGGGGCAGGCGATGATGAGCACGGCGACCGTAGTGAGCATCGCGTACAGGTGGGCCGGGTCAGGGCCGAACGCGAGCCACACCACGAACACGAGGGCGGCCGTGAGCACCACCGCGGGCACGAAGTATGCGGAGACCACGTCGGCTAGCCGCTGGATCGGCGCTCGGGAGGCCTGCGCCTCCTCCACCAGCGCGACGATGCGGGCCAGCATAGTGTCGGCGCCCACGCCCGTGGCCCGGAACGTGAGCGCGCCGGTGTTATTGAGCGTCGCGCCGTAGACCGCGCTGCCGGGGCCCTTCTCGACCCAGGCGCTCTCGCCTGTCAGCATCGCCTCGTCCACGGACGACCGGCCCTCGACCACCTCGCCGTCCACGGCGATCTTCTCGCCGGGGCGAACGAGGACCAGGTCTCCGACCGCGATGTCCTCCACCGGCACGTCCACGTGCTCGCCGTCGCGAAGCACCCTCGCGGTGGCGGGCTGGAGGTCCATCAGCGAGCGTATCGCCTCGGAGGCGCGGCCCCGCGCCTTGGCCTCCAGGAAGCGACCGAGCAGCACCAGCCCGATTATGGCGGTAGACGTGTCAAAGAAAGTCTCGGCGTCGCCGAGGGCGAATATGCTCGCGCTGCCGAACAGCGTCGCCGCCGCGCTGTAGAAGAACGCGACGGACGTTCCCAGCGCGATGAGGGTGTTCATGTTGCTTGTGCGGTGCTTGAGCGCGCCCCACGCGCCCACATAGAACTGGCTCCCGGCCCAGAACTGAACGGGCGCGGCGATGGCGAGGAGCAGGTAGTCCATGGAGAAGGGGAGCACGTCACCAACGCCTGGAATAGCCATGAGGGCCATCACGACCGCGGCGGCGGCGAGGCTGACGACGAACTTGACCCTGAGCCTGGCGGTGTCCTTGGCCGTAACCGCCTCGTCCGGGTCGCCGGTGAGCAGCGCCGCGCCATAGCCGGCGTCCTCGATGGCGCGGCGCATGTCGGCGGGGCCGGCCACGCCCGGCACGTAGTCGATGGTGACCCGCTCGGTGGCGAGGTTGACGTGCGCGCCCAGCACGCCCTCGACGCCGTCCAGCGCGCCCTCCACGTGCGACACGCACGCCGCGCATGTCATGCCGATAACGGCGAGCGTCGCCTTGGCCGTCCCAACGCCGTAGCCGGCGTCCTCGATGGCGTCGATCGCTTCGCTCAGCGCCCCATCCGAGTCCCAGGTCACCGTCGCGCGCTCCGTGGCGAGGTTGACCACCGCGCCGCTCACGCTCGGCACTCCCTCAAGCGCGTGCTCCACGTGCGAAACGCACGCCGCACAGGTCATGCCCGTAACTGGAATGGAGACTTTCTCGCCGGTTGTCATCTGGTAGCCTCTTGGAATGCCGGACGCCGCGCTCGCCCGCTGGCGCGGGTCGGATATGGAACATGATACGCGCGGCCCAATCCGCCGGTCAACGACGAAGGGACTACGGAGTCACCGACGCCACGAAGTCGATCTCCAGCCGTATCTCGTCATCCAGGCTCAGGATGAACGCCAGCCGAGGCTTGCTCATCTCGAAGTAGTCGAACGTGAACACCGCTACCGCCTGGCCGGTTATCTGCGGCCCGAACTGGGCGGTGACTTCCCACTTCACCACCTTGGTGACGTCCCTGACGGTGAAGTCGCCTATCAGCATGAAGGTGGTCTCGCCGCTATCAGGCAGGGGCCATGGCAGGTCGACGACCTCGGTTACCGACAGTGTTGCCTCGGGGTACGTGTCCGTTTGCAGAGTGTTTCCGCGCAGGTAGTTGTCGCGGCGGCCGGAGTCGCTCTCCAGCGTGGACACGTCCACCACCAGGCTCGACTGCCCCGGCACGACGTTGCCGTCCGCGTCGAGCACGATGCTGCCGGACACGTTCGGCGTCTCGCCGATGGCGTCGTTGGGAAGGTCGCGGTTGGCGAGTTGCTCACCGATGACGTAGCGGGCCAGCGTCCCGTCGCCGATAGCGACGGTCGCGCCGCCTCCTGACGCGACGGGCTGGGTCGGCTCAGGCGTCCGGTCCTGTGCGGGAGCGAGCTCGTTCGCGCTGGGCGTGTCCGGCGGAGTGGCGGGCTGGGCGACCGTCTCGGTAGGCTCGACCGTTGGCGTCGGCGGCTGCTGGACTGGGGCCGCGCCGGTGGCCGTAGGCGGTCGTGGCGGCGCGGCGTCTTCTTCCGTGTCGGTCGAGGAGCCGCACGCGATCGCGGCAAGCAACGCAATTGCGCCGAGGAGAAGAGCTAAAGACAGCAGTCTCATGCGAGAAGACGCCCTACTGGACGGTTATGACGCCCACCATCCCGTTCAGCTCGTGCGGGATGCAGATGAGGTCGAAGGTGCCCGCCTCGTCGAACGTGTAGGTGACCGTCACCACCTCGTCGACGTCGACGTCCACGTCTACGCTCGTGCCGTCGATAGTGAACGTGTGGTAGACGGCTTCGGAGGTGAGAGTGAACGTCACCGTCTCGCCGACCGAGAAGACGAAGTCGGCGGGCTCGTATGCGTAGGGGCCTCTGCCGTCGTTGTCCAGCAGGTCGACCGTGATCTGGGTGCCTTCGCCTGTTCCAGCCGTCTGGCCTCCGGTCGGAGTCGGTGTGGCCGGCTCTACCGGTGCGGGGGGTGGCGGAGGAGGCGAGAACCTGTCTCCGGGCGGGGCTACCGCCATCTCACTTCCGCACGCGGCAATCGCGAGCATGAGCAGACCCAGAATCGGCGCTGAGAGGACCAGTCTCTTGAGCACGTCGCCTCCTGATGTAGCGAACATCGGCCTCGCGTGCAGGTGGGCCAAGCCTGGCACAGGCATTCGTTACTTATTTCACACAGAGATTAGCATTTCGCGCCTGCCAAGTCAATTCAAGTAGCGCTTGACACGGCTGTTCTGGCTTGTTACACTTGCCGAACATTTGGTCATGCAAGGCATAGAGCGCACACTGGAGGGTAACAAAATGGCAAAGGGCAGTATCTCCGCCAGGCAGGAGCGTATCCTGGAGTTTATCCGCGACTTCCTGAACGATCACCACTACCCGCCGACCGTCCGAGACATTCAGACGGGCTGCGAGGTCAGCTCCACCTCGGTGGTCGACTACAACCTCAAGATCCTGCACCGCGAGGGCTACCTCCGCAGGGAGGCCGGCGTGTCGCGGGGAATCGAGCTCACGGACGGCTGGCACGGCGCTTCAGGTCCCCAGCTTCTCCGCGTGCCCGTCCTCGGCAACATAGCCGCGGGCGCCCCGCTCCCCACCTTCTCCTCGGACATTCGCACCGACGACGACTACGAAAACGTCGAGATTCCTCCGTCGCTCTCTAGCGGCAGGTCGGACGTCTACGCCCTGCGCGTCAAGGGCACCTCGATGATCGACGCCTTCGTCGCGGACGGCGACCTTGTGCTGCTCGAACCGGTGGCGCAACCCGAGAACGGCGACATGGTGGCCGCGTGGCTCCTGAACGACGAGGAGGTAACGCTGAAGCGTTTCTACCTCCAAGGCGACACCGTCAGGCTCCAGCCCGAGAACGAGACGATGGCTCCGATCGAGTTGCCGGCGGACCAGGTGGCGGTGCGCGGCCGGGTCGTAGGGGTGTTCCGCACACTCTAGACCGCGCTCGCGGCTTCACGCCGCACGCACGCCCAGACTCTCAACGAGCGACCGGTCCCGCTGGGCCGGGTCGCGCTACTCCTCCTCTTGTGGCGCCGGCTCGGTCCCCGGGGCCTCATGCTCGGCATGGTCTTCGGACGGCTCGCCGCCGACATTTCCACTCCACTCGTTGTAGAAGTAGACGAACACGTCCCGCGTGGCGGCGACCAGGGGTACCGCCACGATTACGCCCCACAGTCCCGCGACCTCGCTCGCGAGCACCAGCGTGGCCATGATGATGGCGGGATTGAGGCGCACGGCGCTTCCCTGCACTCGGGGCGCTATCAGGTTGTTCTCTATCAGCTGGACCGCCAGGTAGACCAGCGCGACCCAGATAATCTTCTCGGGCGAGCTCGCAAGGGCGACGAGCAGGCCGGGCACGGCCCCGAGCACAGGGCCGATTATTGGTATCAGGCCGAACAGCCCGGCGGCCAGTCCCAGCACCGCGGCAAACTCGATGCCCAGGATAGTCAGCCCCACGAACACCATCACTCCGACGATGGTGGCGCTCAGTAGCTGGGCGCGCACGTATGAGCCCACGACCGCGTTGAGTATGAGCACGACGTTCCTGGTGTGCCTGCGCCCGGTTGGGGGCAGCATCGTGTACAGGCCGCCGAGCACGTTTTCGCGGTCCTTGAGCAGGTAGAACAGGAAGAACGGCACCACTGCCAGCCCAATAACGAGCGTAATCGCGTTGGACACGCCGCTGATAGTTCGTCCGAGGATGCCGAGCGCGGCGTCCGCCACTACGTCTCCACCACCGGCGACCGCTTCTTCGAGCTGAGTCCGCAATTCCGCTGGAATTCGCTCGGTGATTTCGTGCGACCAGCTCTCCACGGTTGCCCTGGAACGTTCGTAGAGGTCCGGGAGGGTCCTTGCCAGTTCCTGTGCTTCGTGGAACAGCGGGGGTATCGTCAGGTACAGGATCCCGGCGACTACCCCCACGAACGCGAGGTAGATCAATAGGATCGAGATGATGCGGGCTGCCTCAGGCCAGCGGTGGCGGCCCGGCATCCGATCCTCGAGGAACACGACCGATGGATAGAGGAGCTGCGCCAGCACTACACTGATGATGAACGGGAACAGCGCGCCGCGAGCGACGTACAGCAGACCCAGCACCACCACCATAGCGACGGCCACGAGACCCACCCGCCGCCATCTCATCCAGGCCTGCTGACTGGTGCTCTGATGCGCCGATTCAGTCCGTTCTTGCTGCGCCATTCCCCAAGCTCCAAGTCCCCATCTGAAGGACGCGTGCTCCTCCGCACGTCCACCGGAACCCGCTTCACCGCCTATGTTACGCCGATTCGACGGCGTGGTGAAAGTGTGGCGGCGTTCAGGGTTCATACACGCGGCCTTGTGGCCTCCCGCCTCTCGATTCGGGGCGGTGTCCGGCTGGCCGGATCTGCTTGACCTCGCGTTTGCCGCTATGTTAGTTTTCTCGCGGAGCGACGACTGAAGACGCTCGACCCCCTGTCCGATCTGTGCAGGGGAGATTTTTGTGGAGGCCGGCCTTGATAATTCTATACCTCGCGATCGCCGCGGGCGTTGTCGCGCTAGTCTTCGCGCTGCTGCTGACGCTCAACATCCTGCGACAGGACGAGGGCGACGAGACTGTGCGGTCCATTGGCAAGGCCATCCAGGAGGGCGCGAGGGCGTTCCTGACGCGCGAGTACACCGTGCTGGCGGTGTTCGTGGTGATCGTGTTCATCGTGTTGGCCGTCTTCATCGACTACGACGTGCTCGGCCGAGAGGACGGCGGGGGCGTTTCGGGACTGCCCTCCACGGCTATCGCGTACCTTGCGGGCGCCATCGGCTCGGCCCTCGCCGGCTACATCGGCATGAGCATCGCGGTGCGGGCCAACACGCGCACCACCGTGAAGGCAATGATCGGCCTGAATCCCGCGCTGAGGGTCGCCTTCAACAGCGGCTCGGTGATGGGCGTATCGGTCGTGGGCATCGGCCTCATCGGAATCGCCGCCGCGTACTGGATTTTCCAGGACGCCAACATCGTCGCCGGCTTCGGCTTCGGCGCGTCGTCCATCGCGCTGTTCGCCAGGGTTGGAGGCGGCATCTACACCAAGGCGGCGGACGTGGGCGCGGACCTGGTGGGCAAGATCGAGCAGGGCATCCCCGAGGACGACCCGCGCAACCCCGCAACCGTCGCGGACAACGTGGGCGACAACGTGGGCGACGTTGCAGGCATGGGAGCGGACCTGTTCGAGTCCTACGTCGGCTCGATTATCGCGACCATCACGCTCGCCGCCGTGGGCGCGGCCGCGCTCGGCATGGCCGAGCCGTCGGGATTCGACGCGGACCTATTCCTGCTGCCACTGCTCATCGCCACAATCGGCATCTTCGCCTCGATCATCGGCACCTTCCTGGTGCGGACGGGCGAGGGCGCGAGCATGGGCCGGCTGCTGTGGGCGCTGCGCACCGGCATCTTCACGTCAGGGGCGCTCGTGCTCGTCGGCACGGCCATAGCGCTGACCATGCTGGACATGAGCTTCGACCTGTTCTGGGTCGTGCTGGTGGGCCTTGTGGCGGGCCAGATAATCGGCACGGCTTCCGAGACTTTCACTTCGTACGAATTCGGATTCACCCGCGACATCGCCAAGCAGGCCGAAACCGGCCCCGCCACCGTCATCATCGGCGGCCTGGGCCTGGGTATGCTGAGTACCGTGGTGCCCGGCGTGGTCGTGGTCGTGGCGATGTGGCTCGCCTACACCCTGGCCGACACCTACGGCGTGGCGCTCGCGGCGGTGGGTATGCTGTCCACGCTCGGCATCACGCTCGCGACGGACGCCTACGGCCCCGTGGCCGACAACGCGGGCGGCATCGCGGAGCAGGCGGGGCTCGACCCCGAGGTGCGGGAGCGCACGGACGCGCTGGACTCGCTCGGAAACACCACGGCGGCCACGGGCAAGGGCTTCGCCATAGGCTCGGCGGTGCTCACCGCCCTCGCGCTGATGGCTGCCTACTCGCAGGTCACCGGCATCGACTCGTTCGACCTGCTGGACATCAGCGTGCTGATGGGTCTCATCGTCGGCGCGCTGCTGCCGTTCCTGTTCGCCGCGCTCACCATGCAGGCCGTGGGCCGCGCCGCGAACGCGATGGTGCAGGAGGTCCGCCGCCAGTTCCGCGAGATTGCTGGGCTGATGGAGGGCACCGCGAACGCGGACTACGCGCGCGCGGTGGACATCAGCACCAGGGGCGCGATGAGGGAGATGGTGCTCCCCGGGCTCCTGGCGATTATCGCGCCTATCGTAGTGGGCGTCATCCTCGGCCCGGCGGCGCTGGGCGGAATGCTCATCGGCGCGATCGCGACCGGCTTCCTGCTTGCAATCATGATGGCCAACGCGGGCGGCGCGTGGGATAACGCCAAGAAGTACATCGAGGCCGGCAACCTGGGCGGCAAGGGCTCCGACGCTCACGCCGCGGCGGTGGTCGGCGACACGGTAGGCGACCCCTTCAAGGACACCTCCGGGCCGGCCCTGAACATTCTCATCAAGTTAATGTCCATAGTCGCGCTGGTGTTCGCGCCGATTTTCCTCAACTAGAGGCTCGCCGACAAGCAGCGCCCGTGGCCCACAGTGGCGAAGGCGCCGTCAGGCCCAGGTGGCGGAATGGAAGACGCGGCGGACTTAAAATCCGCTTCCCTTTACAGGGGGTGGGGGTTCGAATCCCTTCCTGGGCACCAATCCGAACACACAGACGCCCCGGCCATTCGGCGCGGGGCGTTCCGCTTTGTGGAGCGTGGGTGGGCTAGCCGGCTACCACTGGACGAACATCGGCATCACCACGTGCACGTAGTCGTCGGCGGACGCCGGAGCGTCCTCGACCCCGACGGGTCGGATGACGCCGGGGCTGGACGGTGTAGTGGTCTCGAGTGCCACCTTGCTCCCCTGAAGCACGTCCAAAACGTCGACGAGGTACTTGCTGTTGAAGGCGATCTTGGCCTCGTCACCCTCGACCTCGCCGTCGATCTCGCCCTGGTTCTCACCTAGCTCCTCTGCCCGGGAGGAGATGGACATGCGGCCCGTTCCCGATTCCTCGGAAGGCTCCGAAATCTGGAGCCTCACGATGCCGCTGCCGTCCCTGGCGAAGATGGACGTGGACTTGGTTGCCTGCGAGAACTGGTTCAGGTCCACCACCACGCGGGTACCCCAGCTTTCGGGAATGAGCTGCGCGTAGTTGGGGAAAGTGCCCTGGATGAGCTGAGACGTCAGCTCCACATTTTCGAGCTTGAACAGCGCCTGGCTCCTCGCGGTAGTGACGGTGAACTCGACCTGCTCCTGCTGGCTGCCGATGAGCCGGCTGACCTCCTGCATAGCCCTGCTCGGAATGATGAAATCGAGCTCGCCGTCCAGAGGCTCAGCCAGCTTGCCTTTGTACACCGCAAGCCGGAAGCCGTCCGCGGCGGCGAAAGTGAAGCCGTCTCCTGAGGCCTCGACCTTAATTCCTGTGAGCACGGGGCGGGAGTCCTCGGTCGCCGCGGCGAACTCCACGTGGCTGATGGCCTTTCGCAGCACGTCCGCGTCTATCCTGCAAACCACACCGTCCTCCACGGATGGGATGGGCGGGAAGTCCTCGGCGTCCGTGCCGTTGATGTTGGCCTCGAACCGCGCGCACTTGAAGCTAAGGCCCTTGGGCTGCTCTATCGCGTCCACGTCGACGCGCTCGTTGGGAAGGGAGTTTACGAAGTCGGTCAGGAGGCGGGCCGGAATGGTGATGGCCCCTTCGTCCTCAACCTGGGCGCCCACCCACGTGCTTATGGCTATCTGCAAATTTGTGGCAGACAGCTTGAGCCTGGACCTGTCCGTGGACAGGAGCACGTGCTGTGTGATTGGCAAGGTGGTGCGGGTGGCGACGGCCCTGCCCACGACGCCAAGCCCCCGGCTGAGATTCTCTTGAAGGCACGTAAGCCTCATTCCTCGATACCTCCGATTAAGTGCGGAACAGTATAGATTTGCACCGCTGTACAGTCAATAATCGAGACCATGCGGCCAGCCCCACGACGGCCGCGATCGTGGTAGGTCGTCGCCCGTCGATTCAGGGCACTCGTGTCCTTCCTACCCCTCCCTGCCGATGGGCAGCACGACGCACGACGCGCGCTCGGAGTCGTGGTACACGGCCTGGTGCGCCACCACGCTGCGCTGCTCCACTCCGAGCGGGCCGCCCGTGTTGGGGTTCGCGTCGAAGCGCGGCCAATTGCTGCTGCTCACGTCCAGGCGGATGCGGTGTCCCGCCTTGAACACGTTGGACGTGGGGTATAGCTGGAAGACCAACTCGTACGCCTCGCCCGGCTCCATCAGCTCCGGCGTCTCCCAGCCGTTGCGGTAGCGCGCGCGGATGATCGAGTCCGTCAGGTTGATCGCCAGCCCGTCGGGGTGCTCGGCGCCGGGCGGGTAGACGTCCAGCAGCTTGGCCGTGAAGTCGGTGTCGGGCGCGGACGAGGACACCCAGAGACGCACCTCGATGGGACCGGTGACCTCCACCGGGCGTTCCAGCGGCTCCGTCTGGAACGTCAGCACGTCGTGGCGCGAGTTCAGCGGCAACGTGTCATCGCAGCCGAAAAAGTCGGGGCGCCCGCGCTGGTCGAATGCGCCCGCCCGCATGATCGTCTCTGCCGCCGAAATGCCTCCGCCTATGGTCGGCACCGGGTCCGACGGGTCGAACGTGTAACGGCTGGGCGCCGTATCCGCGTCCGCGGGCCGGTCGGGCGAGAGACCGCCGCCCGCGCCCAGATAGTACGGCGTAAAGCTGGTATCGGGCACCGGCCAATCGGCCTCGTCCCGCCAGTATCCGCCGTGGTTTATCAGGCCGGCGTACTCCTCGTTCGCGCCCGGCGCGCCCAGGATGTTGCGCGCGCCGTCGCCTGTGCCCATGGTGAATATGCGCACCGGCGCCCAGTCCGCCGCGGCCGACTGGAGACCCTTCAGGTGGTGGTCGAAGAAGGACAGCCGGAGGTCGTTGTAGTGGATTTGGGCGTCCGGCCCGAAGTCTAGGTCTCCGGAGTGAGTGACCTCGTACTGGCCGTGTGTCCACGGCCCCATCAGCAGGTGCTGCCGCGAGCTCTTCATCTTGCTCAGCGTCGCGTAGCTCGCGCAGGTGTTGCGGGCGTAGGAGTCGTACCAGCCGCCCAGGTACAGCGTGGGCACGTCGGCGTGCTCCTCATAGTACTCGTCCGGCGCGTAGCCGCGCTGCCGCCAGTAGTCGGAGTATTCACCGTGCGTCACCAGGTCTATGGCCCACCGCTCGTAGGAGGGCAGGCGTCGCAGGATCGTCGTACCCTCCTTCAGCGGAAAGCTCCTCACGTGGTCTGGGAGCCGCTGCGTGTACTCGCGAATGAGCGCCGCCTTGAGCGACGGGTCCGCGTCCGCCTCCCGGCTCGTGACAGCCATGCGGAAGGCGTAGATGAAGAATCGCTGCTCCAGAGCGCCGTTCTGCCGCATGGAGCTGTGGTAGTAGTTGGACGCCCCCACCGCCACGACCATAGCCGACAGGTGCGGCGGGTCCATCGTCGCGAGCGCGGCTTGGTCGCTGCCAGCGTAGGAGTCGCCCATGGTGCCAACCTTGCCGTCGCTCCAGGGCTGGGACGCGATCCACTCCACGCAGTCGAAGCCATCCGGCGCTTCCTTCGCGAAGGCGTAGAACTCGCCCTCCGAATCGAAGCGACCGCGCACGTCCTGGATGACGCACACGTAGCCGCGGCGCGCGAAGTAGTGGCCCTTGTTGGCCTGGCGTGGCGCGGACTTGCCGTAGGGCGTCCGCTCCAGCACGACCGGGAACGCGCCGTCCGCCCTGCGTCCCTCCAGCGCCGGGTAGTAGACGTCGGCGGCGAGCGCAACGCCGTCACGCGTCCGCATAATCACGTTTCGTTCGGCTATCGACTCGTATCGCTGGACCGAGCCTTCGTATGCGGTTGCCATCTGCGTACCTCTCCGTGTCTCGAATTGCGGGCCGAAGTGGGAGCATGAAGTCCCCAGAGCGGCAGCCTCGTCACTTTCGTGGCCCGAACGTCCTGGGCGGCGTGCCGGGGTTGAGCGAGAAGTGGGTGTGGGTCGCCAGCCAGACGCCGTCGCGGCGCACCAGCGTGACGGTCGCCCTGCCCGGCCTGTGGAACGCCTCGCCGCTCTCGTGGAAGCCGGTGGACGTCCACGTGGCGACTCCCCAGGCGTGCCGCTCGCCGCCGCCCGACCGCACGCTGTCGAGGTCGATCCGGAAGTCCGCGATGTTGGGCCAGATCCCCTCCCACTGGTTGCGGCGCAGCGGGCCGAGACCGGACACGACGTCGGCCCTGGTGCCGAAGGAAACCACGTCCGGCGCGAAGATCGCCTCCGCCGAGCCGTAGTCCACGGCGGCGCAGCAGCGGCCCAACTCGGCGAACCAGCCGCGCGCGGCGGCGACCGGGTCGTCGGTGGTGATCGGGCTTCCAGCATCGGTCATCGATTGGGGGCCTCCACCAGGGATGGGCGCGGCGGGCAGCCGGGCCGGGCATATGGTACACCATCCCACGGGGCGCAACCACCGAGGGCGCGGGTGCTATAATCGCGCCACCGCACCAAGGAGACACCTGCATTGCCAGACGTTGCCGAGATGCTTGATTCGGCGCTCGCGCCGGAGCAAAGGGAGCTTCTGAAAGGAGCCGCAGAGGAGGCGGCGCGGCGTGGCGTGCCCCTGTACCTGGTAGGCGGCGCGGTGCGGGACGCGCTACTGGTCCGGTCCGTCGCCGACGTCGACCTGGTGTGCGTCTGCGGCGACGCGGCCTTCGGTCGGGACCTGGCCGCGTCGCTTGGCGGCGAGGTCGTCGCGTCGTCCCAGTTCGGCACGCACAAGATCAGTGCAGGCGGCGTTAGCTTCGACCTGGCCATGGCGCGCACCGAAACCTACATCCGTCCGGGCGCGCTTCCCACCGTCAGACCCGGCGGCATACGCGACGACTTGGCCAGGCGCGACTTCACGATCAACGCGATGGCCGTCGAGTTGCGCGGCGATTCGTGGGGCGAGCTTCTGGACGAGTTCGGTAGCGTCGAGGACCTTCAGGGCGGGCTGGTGCGCGTTCTGCACGACGGCAGTTTCCGCGACGACGCTACACGTATCGTACGGGCCTTCCGCTACGCAGGCCGCTACGACTTCCGCATCGAGCCGGAGACCCGGCAGGCCCTGGACCGCGACTTGCGCCACCTGGACACGATCTCCGGCGACCGGCTGCGCCACGAACTGGAGCGCGTCTTCGACGAGCGCCGGGCCGCGTCCATCCTGCGCCTGCTGCGCGACGCGGGCGCGCTCAGCGCGATTCATCCCGCGCTCGGCCCGGACGACGCGACGCTCGGGCACATCGACGCGCTGGCAGGCGGGCCGGAGCCGGCCGCTAGGCCGGTGCTGCTGGCGCTTCTGGTGTCGTCGCTGGCCCCGGAGGCGACCCCCGCGCTAATGCGCAGGCTGAACATGGGTACGGACTGGGCGCGTGTGACGCGCGACACCATCGCGCTGCGAGACGTCGGGGGCCGGCTGGATCGGTCCGAACTGCGGCCCAGCGAGGTGGACGATATGCTGAGTGCCTACGACGAGCACGCTCTGCGCGCAAGCGCCGTCTCAAATGACGACCCGGCGGCGGCCTGGGTGCGCCGCTACCTCGACGACCTGCGCCACGTGCGCCCGCTGTTGGACGGCCACGACCTGCTGGCTCTGGGCGTGGAAGAAGGGCCGACCGTAGGAAAGCTGCTGCGTGCGCTCAGACTCGCGCGCCTGGACGGCGGAGTCGTCACACGGGAGGACGAGGTCGCCTACGTGCGGAGGCGGCTAGCCCACTGACACGCCCGCGCCGAGGCCCGGCTCGGTCATAGAGCTTGGGTCGAGAATATCGTCGAGCTCCTCGCCGCTGAGGCTCGTCGCCTCCAGGGCGACTTCTTTCACCGTCCGGCCCGTCGCCTGCGCCTCCTTGGCTATCGCGGCTGAGGCGTCGTAGCCGACGTGCGGCACCAGCGAGGTGACGATGGCGAGCCCGCGCTCTACCATCTCCGGGCCGCGCTGCGTCGCCCGCAGGCCGCTCACGCACTGCTCGGCCAGGTTGTCGGCCGCGGCGGCGAGCAGATCAATCGACTGCAACAGGTTGTACGCGGCGACCGGCATCATAACGTTGATCTCGAAGTTGCCCGACTGCCCCGCCACCGTAATGGCCGCGTCGTTGCCTATCACCTGGGCGGCCACCTGGCACACAGATTCGGGGATCACGGGGTTGACCTTGCCGGGCATGATAGAGCTGCCCGGCTGCACCTCGGGCAGGTCGATTTCGCCTAGTCCAGCGCGGGGGCCCGACCCCAGCCAGCGGATGTCGTTGCATATTTTCATCAGGCTCACGGCAATCGTCTTCAGCGCGCCGCTCGCCGCCACCACGCCGTCCAGGGTGCTCTGCGCCTGGAAGTGCCCGTCCGCGTCGGTCTCCGTCACGGTCACGCCCAGCATCTCGGACAGCTTCTCGCACACCCGCGCGGCGAACTCGGGATGGGTGTTGATGCCTGTCCCCACCGCGGTGCCGCCCAGCGCAACCTCGGACAACTCGGCCCGGGCGTGGTCCAGCCTTCGCAGCGAGCGATCCATCTGCGCCGCGTAGCCCTGGAACTCCTGGCCCAGCCGCACCGGCGTCGCGTCCTGCAGGTGGGTCCTGCCCGTTTTGATGATGGGCATGAACTCTTCGGCCTTGCGCTCGAACTCCCGCTGGAGCTTCGATATAGCGGGCGCGAGGTCGTCCTCGATGGCCTTGAGCGCAGAAATGTGTATGGCCGTGGGGATGACGTCGTTGGAAGACTGGCCTATGTTCACGTGGTCGTTAGGATGGACGGGCGTGCGTGAGCCTATCTCGCCGCCGAGCAGCTCGATGGCGCGGTTGGAGATGACCTCGTTGGCGTTCATGTTGGTGGACGTGCCGGAGCCTGTCTGGAAGATGTCCACCACGAACTGGTCGTCGAGGCCGCCGTCGGCTACCTCCTGCGCCGCGCTGGCGATGGCGTCGGCCAGGCCGCCATCCAGCAACTCCAGCTCGCGGTTCACCTGCGCCGCCGCGAGCTTGATCTGGCCGATCGCCCGGATGAACGACCTCGGAAACCGAAGGTCGCTGATCGGGAAATTGAGCACCGCGCGCATGGTGTTCGCGCCGTAATAGGCGTCCACCGGCACGTCGAACTCGCCCATCGAGTCGCGCTCTTTTCTGAAATCTCTATGGTCCGTCAATCGTCGCTCCTGTTGAAAACATGTTGCAGTTCGTGGCATGTCGTGGTTAGAATATACCACACGTCGCGCAGGGAAATGGGCGCGCGCGTTCAGGCTTGGTCACATTCTGACCTGAACGGAGAATCGCATAATGTTGCAGAGATGACCCTACCTGACAGAAACAGGGAATCCATCTGGAGCGTACCGCACGGATGGAGGACAACCTATTTCATCACGTTCAGCGTCTCGAATTTAATCGCAACTTGCGCTATAGTCACGGATGAGATTGTTGGCACGGGAGACGCCGACCCTGTTACAGTGTTCTCGGCGATCGCCGCAAGAGTCGCTGTCTCGGGAATCGCGTTAGCCATAACCATCTTCTCGACGTTGGAGGTCTCATCGTTCGCCATGATTGCCGCAGACTATTTCAGAAGAAGGTACCTGGAACCGCTCAAAGAAAAGCAGCGCCGGGAAGGTCTCGAGCAGGGCCTCGAACAGGGCCTCGAACAAGGCCTCGAACAGGGCCTCGAACAAGGCCTCGAACAAGGCCTCGAACAAGGCCTCGAGCAGGCCGATGCTGAGTGGGACGACTGGAACCAGCGACGTCTGAAGGCTGAAGCCGATGGCGTGCCATTCGATGAGCTTCCGCCGTCCGCGCGCCGCCTCTAAGCGCCCATTCTCAGCTCTTCCGCCACGAACGCCGCCACCACCTCGCCCACCTCGCGCTCGCGGCCCAGCATGTTGTGCGCCGCGCCCGCGATCTCCGCGAAGCGCACCGGCTGCCGCATGACGTCAAGCGCGCTCTGCAAGGCAACCGGCGGCGAGATGCGGTCGTCCTGGCCGGTGGCGAACAGCTTGGGGCGCTTGTCCGACGCTATGCGCGATTCCGTGACGGCGGCGATGGGCGGCGCGACGAACGCCAGGCAGAGCGCAGGTCGGCAACGCCGCAGCCCGCCCAGGACGACGGACGCTCCGAACGAGTAGCCAGCGACGGCGATGCGCTTTCCGTCGAGGCCGGGCCACCGACGGGCGAGTTTCACAGCCGCCTCCAGGTCGCGCTGCTCGCCTTTGCCGTTGCTGAACTCGCCCTCGCTGTCTCCCACGCCGCGAAAGTTGAAGCGTAGCGTCGCGAGCCCCCGGCTGTCGGCGGCGCGGCAGATCGCCATCACAACGGCGTTCTCCATGTCACCGCCGAGCACGGGGTGGGGATGGCACACCACCAGCGTGGGCATGTCTCCCGCTATGCCCTGCGGAGACGTCAGCACGCCCTCCAGGGTGAGGCCCTGGCTGCGGAATCCTATCGCGGTCTGACGCATTTGCCCGTCGTCTCCGTAACTAGAACCCGCCCACGTCTCCCGGAGCGCGGTCACCCAGCCACCGGGCCATGAACGCGGCGGTGAGGTCACCGATATCCGTCTCGTGGCCGCCGAAGAAGTGGTCCGCGCCGTACTGCACGTGCACCTCCTTCGGCTCCATGAACCTCCTCGACAGGAAGCGGAAGTGCTCCACCGGGAAGTCGTGGTCGAACTCGCCGCACACCAGCAGTTTGGGCTGGAGCAACTCGTCCACTCCCAGCGCGGTGTAGGCGCCCATGGGGCAGGCTATCGACGCAACCGCCTGGATCGTGCCGCTCAGCCTGCTGGCCTCAAGGGCGATCCACGCGCCGAACGAGTAGCCCGCCACGCCTACACGGGTCGTCTCGACGCGGTCGTGCAGCGCCAGGTAGTCCACAGCGGCCAGTGCGTCGTCCACCTCTCCCACGCTCTGGGAGAACGAACCCTCGCTCGAGCCGACGCCCCGGAAGTTGAAGCGAAGCACCGCCACGCCGGAGGCAAGCAGTCCCGCCGCCATCGCTGTGACGACGCCGTTGTGCATATTGCCTCCATAGCGAGGGTGCGGATGACACAGAGCTACGGCGGGGAGCTTCTCCCGCTCGTCGCTGGGCAGATGCAGCACACCTTCCAGTGTCACGCCGGAGCCAGCGAACGTCACTTGCTGCGATTGTGGGGTCGTTGATAGGTTTGGCATGGCTGAGTCTCGCCCCGCATGTTATGAGACGCTATGGCGTTTGGCAAGCAGTGTGCTAGAATCATTCCAGCCTCGAAGCCGGCGCGACCCAGCGCCAACCACGGCCACGCCCTAAGGAGGAACCTTGCGAATCGTAGACCTGCGCAGCGACACCGTAACCCACCCCACGCCGGAGATGCGCCAGGCCATGGCCGAGGCCGAGGTCGGCGACGACGTATACGGCGAAGACCCCACGCTGAATCGCCTGGAGGCGATGGCCGCGGAGCGGCTGGGCAAGGAGGCGGCCGTGTTCGTGGCGAGCGGCACCATGGGCAACCTGGTGTCCATCCTCACCCACGCCCAGCGCGGTGACGACATCATCGTGGGGGACAAAGCCCACATCTTCCGCAGCGAGGCGGGCGGCGCGTCGGTTCTCGGCGGCGTGGCCTATCACACACTCCCCAACGACAGCAGGGGGATGCTCGATCCCGACCAGGTGGAGGCCTCGATAAAGCCCAACGACGTCCACTTCCCGCGCACCGCAATGATCGCGCTGGAGAACACTCACAACGCCTGCGGCGGCGCGACGCTTACGCAGGAGGACACGAGCGTCATCGCCGAGGTTGCCCATCGACACGAGATTCCACTTCACATAGACGGCGCGCGGATATTCAATGCGGCCGTAGCCCTGGAGACGCCGGTGTCCGAGCTGGTGAAGGACGCAGACAGCGTTACGTTCTGCCTGTCGAAGGGACTGAGCGTCCCGATCGGCTCGGTGCTGTGCGGCAGCAACGAGTTCATCGAGCGGGCGCGAAGGTGGCGCAAGATAGTTGGCGGCAGCATGAGACAGGTGGGCGTCATCGCCGCCGCGGGCATAGTCGCCCTCGACAGCATGGTCGAGCGCATGGCTGAAGACCACGCCAACGCGCGCAGGCTGGCGCAGGGCCTCGCCCAGGTGCCCGGCATCTCCATCGATCCCGACGCACTGCCCACGAACCTGGTTTTCTTCGAGATCGAGCGAGGCGATCCCGCCGACCTGGCCCGCAGAATCAACGAACGCGGCGTCAAGGGCGGCTCGCCCGCGCGCAGGTGGAGATTCGTCACTCACTACGGCATCACCGCCGAGGACGTGGACTACGCCGTGGACGTGGTGGACTCGGTCTTCCGAGAATACGCCAAGGACTAGGTGCGGAGCGGGGCATCCAGTCCTGCGCCGCCGTCTCTGGCTATGTCCAACTGGCACTTTCTTCGGGGGTGGGTCTAAGACCCGCCCCTGTCACCATTGCATCTGACGCTTTGCGACGCCTGACATGATTCTTCTCGTTCGCAATCCAAAGTTCCGCCTGCTGTTGATCGCGGGCCTGTTCAGCGACGTCGGCATCACCCTGTACATCCTGGCGCACGGCTGGCTGGCCCTGCTAGTCACCGACTCCGCGTTCTGGGTGGGCGCCACGGCCGGCATGGCGGGGCTGGGCATGATGCTGTGCTCCGGTTTCGCGGGCGTGATGGCCGACCGGCTGGACCGCCGCGCGCTGTTTATCGTTTCGCAGACGGTTCAGGCGGCCGTGTTCGCCGGCGTCGCCCTGCTGATATTCACCGACCGCATCGAGCTCTGGCACATCCTGGCGACCGCGCTCGCGGACGGCATGCTGATGGCCGTCAAGCTGCCGGCGCGCATGACGCTGGTGCTGGACGTGGCGGGCCGCGAGAACCTGCTCAAGGCCAACGCGGCCAACTTCGCGGCCATGACCACCGCCGGCATAATCGTGCCGCTGGTGGCCGGTCCGGTCGTGGACACGTTCGGCATCGGCTGGATATACGTCGTCATGGTCGTCGCGCTCGTTATGTCCGGCGTCCTCATGGTGTTTCTGCGCGGCTTTGGGGCGTCGGGCGAAAAGCGCGACACCTCTCCGCTCGCAGACCTCAAGGAGGGCGTCCGCTACACGCTGGGCACACCCCAGATACGCCTGCTCATCCTGATGATGCTGTCGTCCGAGGTGTTCGGCTGGTCGCACGAGACCATGATGCCGGTGATGGCGGGCAAGGTGCTGGACGTGGGCCCGACCGGGCTGGGCTACATGTTCTCGGCGGGCAGCGCGGGCGCGCTCATATCGTCGCTCACGCTGTCGGCACTCGGCGAGGGGCGCAACGGAGGACGCCTGCTCGTATTCGGCTACATGGGCTTCGGCTTGTGCCTGGTGTTGTTCGCGGCGTCGCCCTGGCTGCCGCTCTCGCTCGTGTTGCTCGTGGGGGCCTACGGCTCGGGAGTGTTGTACGAGACGACACTCATTACGATTCTGCAGAGCGCCGTGCCTCACGACATGCGGGGCCGCGTGATGAGCATACAGTCGTTCACCTGGGGCATGACCGGATTCTCCGGTTTCTACACCGGCAGCATAGCCGCGCTGCTCAGCGCCCCCGTCGCGATAGCCATAGGCGGCTCGGTGCTGGCCCTGAACGGCCTGCGCGTCTCACGGCGCGTGATCCGGCAGTACAACCGGGCGTCGGGACAAGCGGATGTTCCGAATGCCCCTTCCTCATCGATGAGGGAGGGTTAGGATGGGGGTGACGCCGCCCCCTAAGCCACGAACCAGTCTTTCGCGGCTGCCTCGTCCGGCCAGAGGAAGTCGAACCCCGCCTTCAGGGCCATCTGCCTGTCCAGGTCCTCACGATCGCCTATGTGGACGTAGGCGTCGGCCTCGAACTTGGTCTTGACCTCGGCGAGCATGTGCTTGGGCGACACGAAGTCCGCCTCGATCTGGTACTCCTCCCACATGGCGCGCTGCCTGCTGGGGGGGCGGTCCGAGCAGCTTCCAATCAGGAATCCCTTCTGCTTGGTGATTCGCACCATTTCCATGGTGAGCGGCCCGGGTGGGTCGCCCACCTCCAGTGTTCCGTCGATGTCGTAGCTGATTAGTATCAAGCCTTGTAGTTCCTCGCTTTACTTTCCCCCTCACCTCAATCCTCTCCCACCAGGGGAGAGGAGGAAGGCGGAATCGCCTTGCGCAGCTCCAACGCCCCCTCACCCTAACCCTCTCCCCCGTGGGGGAGAGGGGATAGATCTGTTAGTCCGGGGTGGCGCTCCAGACGGTGAAGTTGCCGCCGAAGGGCATGGGGCCACCGGAGACGGCGACCTCGGGCTTTACGCCGGTTACCTGCCGGGCGCCGGCGCGTTGCTGGATCTGCTGGATGCTGTCGGTGTGCATCCAGAAGCGGCTGCGCCCTCCGCCGATGTTGCCGCCGCTGGGCATGATGGGGTCCGGTCCCTCAATGCTGATGTCGCCCTGGTAGAAGTCCAGCGCGTCGCCCTGCTTCATGCCGCGGTAGCCGATTCCCTCGATGTGGAACTGGTGGAACTGCACGAATCCGTCGTACATGTTCTCGAACGACAGGTCGTCGGCGGTGATGCCGGCGGCCTCCAGGATCTTCCTGCCCGTGCTGGCGCACTCCGCCTCGACCTCGGCCAGCGTCGGCGTCAGGCTGCGCGTGGCGCCGCGGCTGGAGGCGTGGCCGAGTATGTACACCGGCTTCTGCCGCATGTCCTGGGCGCGCTCGGCGGTGGTGAACAGGTACGCCGCCGTGCACATGATCGGAATGTCGTTGTCGAACAGGTTGGCGGGCTTGGCGATCCAGCGCGCGCTCAGGTAGTCTTCCGGCGGCAGCGGCTCGGGCCGGTGCTGCGCCCAGTAGCCCTCGGGGAACATCAGGCCGTTGCGGCGCGAGTTCTCCATGAACGGCGCCAGCATGTCGTGGTGCTTGCCGTACTTGCGGCAGTACTCGGCGAACTGGAGCGCCGTGCCGTAGCAGCCGGGCGGCCCCCAGATGGAGCGTCCGGCTCCGATGGCGAAGGAACCGGGCACTTCGCTCGCCCCGCTGATACCGCCATGGTTGTACCTGCCCTCCAGGTTGTGCCAGCCCTTGACCACGAGGCACGTCTTCGCGAGCCCATCGCCGATGACCTGCGCCGCGACGGTTATCGCCGCGGACATGCAGCCGGGCGCGTGCACCTTGTACTTGACGTTCGTGAGCTCGGGCATGTTGATTTCGAGCCAGTCGGCGCTTAGCTGCCCGAGCCCGTCCAGCGGGTCGTCGGTCTGGTTGTAGGCGCCTATCACGTCCTGTGGGATGGGCGTGTCCTCCGGCCAGTGGGCGCCGGTGGTGGTGACCGGCACGATCACCAGACCGTCCACGTCGGCGGGGTCGACGCCCGCGTCCGCCATCGCGCGGCGCATCGACAGGATGGCGCCCGCGCCTACGGTGGTGTCCGCCCTGCCGTCCCAGCGGCGCGCGGTTGGCGAGTGGCCAATGCCGACGGCGGCGACTTTGCCCCTGTGCTCCCAGACGCCCAGTCCCTCGACTGACCTGTACATCGATTCCGGCGCGTATTGAGTAGTCATTGTGTTTGCCCCCTTGATCGTGTCGTGCGATTCCTGTTGGGCCTCCTCGTCACCCCCATCCTCACCTTCCCCCCGCGAGGGGGAGGGGACTGCGGGG
>DAOUJZ010000062.1:0-52410 GCA_034421955.1 Dehalococcoidia bacterium
GAGAACGGCAGCCCCGCCAGCGCGAGCTCGCAGTACAGCGGCAGCACGTGCGGCGCGCGCTCGCTGAGCGCCTCCAGGTGCTTTCGCACCGTGCCCACGTCGCCGCGCGCGTAGGGGCCGGCGACGGCGCCGGGAAGACCGGATGAGGACAGGTTGACGGACACCTGCCGCATCATGGGCATCAGCGCCCGAATCCCGTCCTCGCGGTCGTAGCCCAGCTCCTCCCACAGCGTCGCCGTAGTCGCGCCCAGGGTGGTGAGCAGGCCGCCCATCATCACCCCCGTCAGGTGGTACAGCGGCTTGTCCTCCGACCGCACGAAAATAGGATGCGCTCCCAGGTCGTGCGCCATGGCGCTGAGGAACGAGCGCATGTCGGCGCCGCCCTCTATGCCGAAGGTTATGCCGCGTATGCTCTTGGAGCCGTTCTCTATGGACGACACCGCCTGCAGCGGATGGAACGCACCCGGGATCGCCCCCTGCGCGGAGGCCGTGTCCAGGGCGTCGAGCGACGCCGCGCCCGAGCAGTGGGCCACGCCCTGCCCGGTGCGCCACGCCAGCGATCCGGCCACACCCGGTATCGCGTCATCGGGCGTGGTCAGAAACACGAAGTCCGTGGCGTCCACGGCCTGCTGGGGCGACTCGTAGGCCGCGCAGCCGTCGGCCCAGCGCGCCAGCTCCCGGGCCGATGCGAACGACCGGCTGGCGCATGCCACGACTCTGTAGCCGGCGCGGCTGAGCGCCGCCGCCAGCGAGCCGCCGACCACGCCGGCGCCCACGAACGCCAGCCGCGTGTCCCGCTTAGTCCACGCCACTGGCGCCCAGCTCCCCCACGCCCGGCACGCCGCCCAGTCCGGCCGCGGCGCGCACGCCGTTGGCGATGGCCCTCGCGGCGCACAGTGCGACCGCTGCGCAGAGCCGGTACATGTCCGGCGCGCCCTCGGCGGAACCCGTGCCCAGCGCGAACATGGTGTCGCCGTCGTTCATCGTGTGCGCGGGCCGGACCGCCAGCGCCAGGCCGTCGTGGGCGGCGGAGGCGAGCTTGTTGGCCTGCTCCTTGTTGAGCCGCGCGTTGGTGGCCACGATGCCAATGGTGGTGTTGGTGGCGGCTGGCGGCTCCCGCGTGTAGCCGGGGGTGGTTATCAGCGACATAGACTCGAGCATGGAAGCGCCGTCGTCGGCCAGCGGGCCGGCCACCAGGCCGCCCGTGTCGACGTCGTAGACGCCGCCGACGGCGTTCACCGCGACGATGGCGCCCACCATCACGCCGCCGCCCAGGTCCAGGCTGGAGGTGCCGATGCCGCCCTTGATGGAGCGCGCCCGGCCCAGCGCCTTGGCCACGGTCGCGCCGGTGCCGGCGCCGACGCTGCCCTCGGCCACCCGCCCGGACGTGGCGCGCAGGCAGGCCGCGTAGCCATCGTCCGGGCCGGGCCGCGTGCGGTGCGTGATCAGACGCAGGTCGAAGAGGATCGCCGCCGGCACGATAGGCACCACGATGCCGTCGCCAGCGTTGTAGCCCACGCCTCGCTCCTCCAGGTAGCGCACCACGCCCGCGGCTGCGTTAAGGCCGAACGCGCTGCCGCCGCTCAGCAGCACGGCTTGCGCCTCGGTCACGCTATTGGTGGGACGCAGCAGGTCCGTCTCGCGCGTGCCCGGCGACGAGCCTCGGACGTCCACGCCGCCCACGGCGCCATCCTCGCACAGCACCACCGTGCAGCCGGTGGCGGCCTCCGCGTTGGTGTAGTGCCCGACACGGATGCCGGGCACGTCGGTAATGTCGTCCATATCCGGTTAAGTCTCCCTCAGAAGTAGCCTGTTGGACAGCCCTAAAGTAACAGCCCAGCGGCCGTCTTTCAACGCGGCGGCGGCTACAGCGGCTCAGTTCCCTCGCTCAGCACGTCCAGGTAGCGGTGGTAGGCGAACAGCCGGTTGCGACGCCGGCCCGTTATCTCGCGTGCTATCCCCAACTCGACCAGCAAGTTCATTCCTGACGAGGTTCCCGGGAACGCCAGCCCTGACCGCTCCTGCGCGTCGGACAGCGAGAGAATCGGGTCCGAGGACAGCGCCTGGTGTACACGTAAGGCGGAGCTGGCTCTACGCGCTCCACGTTGCGTGATGTTCGTACGGTCTTTCTCGAAAACTTCCAACAGTTCACGTGTGGTTGCGACGGCGCCCTGGGCCGTCTCCCACACGCCCTCGAAGAAGAAGGCTAACCACCTCTCCCAATCGCCGGTGCGCCGCACGCTGTCGAGCAGATCGTAGTAGGTGGAGCGATGCCGCTTGAGGTACAGGCTCAGGTAGAGGAGCGGCTCGCTCAAGACTCCAGCATCGCAAAGCAGTAACGTGATGAGAAGCCGGCCCACGCGCCCGTTGCCGTCCAGGAAGGGGTGGATGGTCTCGAACTGCACGTGCGCCATCCCCGCGCGGGCCAGCATGGGAAGGCCGTCCTCCCTGGCGTGCAGGAAGGCCTCCAACGCCCCCATACAATCCATCAACTCGGTGTGCGGGGGCGGCACGTATGCGGCATTGCCGGGTCGTGTGCCGCCAATCCAGTTCTGCGAGGTGCGGAAATCGCCCGGAGACTTGTCGCTGCCTCTTCCGCGCGACAGCAGCACTGAGTGAATCTCTCGGATGAGCCGGTTGGAGAGCGGGAAGCCGCCGCGCAGCCGCTCCAGCCCATGATAGAGCGCGGCCGCGTAGTTGGACACTTCCACAACGTCGTCCGTGGGAACACCTAGTGCTTGGCCGCGCTCGAACAACAGCAAGTCGGAGAGCGAGGACTGCGTTCCTTCTATCTGCGAGGATAGAACAGCTTCCTTGCGGACGTAATTGTAGATGAACAGAGGCGGATTCGGCAGTAACTGCGTAACACTGTCCAGTCTGCCCAGTGCGAGGTGCGCCTTTTCCAATAGCTGTTGCAGCGCACCGTCCAATGCTATAGGAGGATGCGGCGGCAATGGCGCGGGAATGAATGCGCGCACCTCTTCGCCACCAAACCTGGTAACCTGGTAGCGACCGATCTCACCACGCTCCACGACGGATCACCCCTAAGAATCCACTTGTGAGGCTTATTTGCCAAACCTTATTAGCACAATCAGCTATTAAGGTTTAGCGCTTAAAGCTTAATAAGTGCGGCGTGACAAGTCAAACGCGGAGCGTTCGTCCTCACCCTAGATAATGCTGTCGGGGTCGACCAGCGCCTCGGCCTTCTCGCGGTCGTCGGTGGAAACGGCGATCGTCGTATGGCCCTCGCGGCGGTCGAGGATGTGCAGGCTCTGAATGTTGATCCCGGCCTCCTTGAACCGCTCGGCGACCTTGGCGAGCGCGCCGGGCTCGTCATGCAGGCTCAGCATAAGCGAGTCGTCCGCCGATGCCTTGAACCCGGCGTCGGTCAGCACGCGCAGCGAGGCGTCGTCGTCGTCGGTCGTCAGCGTGATGACACCCTTTTCGCCCAGGGCCTTCGCGCTGATGGTCTCGATGTTGATACTGGCGTCGGCCAGCGCCCGGCTGATGTCCGCGATGACGCCGACTTCGTTCTTCGCCATTATCACAATCCTGGTCATTCGGGTCTCCTTACGTGACGTGCGCGGACCGTCCGCGCTATCTGAGGCAGTCGTCCACGACCGCGTCTATCTGCTCGCGAGTGACGTTAGGCATCGCGATGAGATGGGCTATGTCTTCGTAGGGCGCGAGCGCCCACTTGTGCACGACTTCCGCGGAGGGTCGAGGGAACACCACGGTAACGGAGTTCCTGTTCCGCCAGGCGGGGAGGCCGCTGTCGTTGAACCTCGTCACCGCGTACTCGGCGGTCTCGATACACCTGGCCACGATGCTCCTGTAGCCGTCCAGGCCGTGCTTCTGCAGGGCGTACCAGATGATCAGCGGAGCCAGCGCGCTGCGTGAGCCGGTCAGCGTGGTGTCGAGCACACCGACGTACTCGACCGAGCGGGAGACGCGCGCCACGTACTCGCGCTTCGTGAGCGCCACGCCGCACGGCACGGGCGAGCCGATCATCTTGTGCCCGCTCACCGCCATGCTGTCGATGCCGGAGTCGAAGCCGTAGGCCTGCGGGTCGTCCACGAAGGGCAGGATCATGCCGCTGAGCGCGGCGTCGGCGTGGATGTAGCGCCGGTTGACGGCGAGGTCGTCCAGCATGTCCCGCACCTTGTGCACGTCGTCCACGGCGCCCTTCATGGTCGTGCCGATGTTCGTGACGACTATGGCCGGCGCGTCCCGGTTGACCCGCACCGCCTCGTACAGGTCGTCGTAGTCCACCTCGCCGTTGTCCTGGCTCTTCACCATGATGTTGCGGGCGTTGATCAGGCTCATTATCTTCACGACGCTGTAGTGCGTGTCCTCGGAGTAGTAGACGATGCCGTCGGGGAAGAGGGCGCGTCCCAGGTACAGGCCGTACATGTTGCCCTCGGTGCCGCCGGACGTGACGTACCCCCACGAATCGTCGCGTGAAATGTGCATCAGGTCGGAGAATGTGCCGATCACCTCGCGCTCGAATTCGTGCGTGTTCATGCTGAAGTTGCTTTCGTGGAAGGGGTCGCCCACGTTGTTGATGCTGAACTCCAGGAAGGGCAGCAGCTCGGAGTAGTCGAAGTCCTGGTTGACGGGATAACCCACAAACCGGGTCGACATGTCCTGAAACCGGGCGTACAGGGCCTGAAGTCGTTCCGCAGTGGTCATTTGCGCCTCCATCCCAGGGGGCTTTACGGCTTCACCTGGGCCCAAATCATATCACAGACAGGACGAATTCCACCCGCTGGCGCTGCCGGCCAGGCGCGGCCTGACAACACGCGCCGCGGTTGCCTACACTCCCCCAAGCAAGTAAAATGCGGCTCAACACACACTCTCGCTGCCGCGCCGGAGCGGAACTGGCGGAGGCGTGGAGGACGGCGTTGGCCTCTCGCAGACTGCTCGTATGAATTCATCCGAAGCCCCCGAAGTAGTTGTCATTCGACTGCCCATGTACGTGCGGGCCTTGACACAGCTTCTCGACGAGGGCATCACCGTAGTCAGCTCCCAGCAACTTGGCCACAGATTGCAGATGACCCCCGCCCAGATACGGAAGGACCTGAGCTATTTCGGCAGGTTCGGCAAGCAGGGCAGAGGATACGATGTGGGCTTTCTGCTGGAGGAGTTGCGCCAGATTCTCGGCCTCAACCAGGAGTGGGACGCCTGCCTCGTGGGCGTCGGCAGGCTGGGGCGGGCGATCATAAACTACCCCGGATTCGCCCCGGAAGGTTTCAGGATGCGCGCGGTGTTCGACAGCGACCCGCGACAGGTGGGCGGAGTGGTCGGCGGCCTGCGCGTTCAGCCCATGTCCGCCCTCGGCGAGGTCGTCGAGCGCGACAGCATCGCCATCGGCATCGTGGCGGTGCCCGCCGCGGAGGCGCAGTCGGTGATCGATCAGCTCATCGAGAGCGGCGTCCAGGGCATTCTCAACTACGCGCCCATAGCCCCGCAGGTGTCGATGCACGTGGTGATTCGCAACATCGACCCCGTGCTGGCCCTGCAATCGATGACGTTCTACCTGCGCAAGCTGGACTGAGGGCGCCGCTTTCCTCACCGTCCCTTCCCCCTCGATCGGGGAAGGTTAGGATGGGGGTGACGGCGCCGCCCGCCGCGGCCGCCTTCTCCTCGCTACCTTGATGCGCGCCTGCGATCGGCGAATGGACGCCAGCGCGCGTTCCAGGTCCACGTCCGACGCGGCGGCGGACACCCGCTCCTCGGCGCGCTTCAGCGCTTCCTCCGCGCGCTCGAGATCGATCTCGTCCGCGCGCTCGGCGGTGTCGGCCAGCACGATCACCCTGTCTCCCAGAACCTCGAGGAAGCCGCCGCTCACGGCAATAATGCTCTCCTCGCCGTCCTGCCTCACCATGATCTCCCCGGGCCTGAGCACCGTCAGCAGCGGCGCGTGGTGCGGTAGTATCCCAAGCTCGCCGTCGATGCCGGGCGCGACGACGATGTCAACGTCCTCGGCGTAGACTTGCCTTTCCACGGTAACTATCTCAAGTCGAATTGACATGGTGAACTTCACCCTCACCTCAATCCTCTCCCATCAAGCGAGAGGAGGACCATAAGGTATCTAGGCGTGCGCTACACGGCCTCCATGCGCTGGGCCTGCTCGACCGCCTCCTCGATGGTGCCCACCATGTAGAAGGCCTGCTCCGGCAGCTCGTCGTGCTGGCCGTCCAGGATCTCCTTGAAGCCGCGCACCGTCTCTCGGATGGGCACGTAGCGGCCCTCCTGGCCCGTGAACGCCTCGGCCACGAACATGGGCTGCGTAAGGAAGCGCTGTATCTTCCTGGCGCGCGCCACCGTCTGCCGGTCTTCCTCCGACAGCTCCTCGATGCCCAGAATCGCTATCACGTCCTGCAGCTCCTGGAAGCGCTGCAACACCTGCTGCACGCCGCGCGCCACGTCGTAGTGCTCCTGCCCGACCACGGCCGGCTGCAGGATGTTGGAGAACGACGCCAGCGGGTCAACCGCCGGGTACAGGCCCTGCGAGGCGAGCGAGCGCTCCAGCGCCACCACCGCGTCCAGGTGGCCGAACGTGGTCACGATGCCGGGGTCGGTGTAGTCGTCCGCGGGCACGTAGATGGCCTGGAACGACGTGATCGACCCGTTCTTGCTGGACGTGATGCGCTCCTCCAGGTCGCCCATCTCGGTTCCCAGCGTGGGCTGGTATCCGACCGCGGAGGGCATTCTGCCCAGCAGTGCCGACACCTCCATGCCCGCCAGGATGTAGCGATAGATGTTGTCCACGAACAGCAGCACGTCCTGGCTGCGCGTCTCCTTGAAGTACTCCGCCATCGTCAGGCCGGTCAGACCCACCCGCGCGCGTATGCCGGGCGGCTCGTTCATCTGGCCGAACACCAGCACGGTGCTCTGCAGCACGCCCGACTCCCGCATCTCGTGCCACAGGTCGTTGCCCTCGCGCGAGCGCTCGCCCACGCCGGCGAACACCGACACGCCCTGGTGCTCGGTGCCGATGTTGCGTATCAGCTCCTGGATGATCACCGTCTTGCCCACGCCCGCGCCGCCGTAGGCGCCGATCTTGCCGCCGCGCGTGAACGGCGTTATCAGGTCCATCACCTTGATGCCGGTCTCCAGCATGTCGATGGTGGTGGACTGGTCCTCGAAAGTGGGCGGCGGGCGGTGAATGGGCCAGTTCTCCTCGGACTCGACCTCCTCCAGGTTGTCGAGCGTCTCGCCCAGCGCGTTGAACAGTCGGCCCAGCGTTGGATCGCCCACCGGCACCGAAATGGGGTTGCCCGTGTCCACGGCGTCGACGCCGCGCGTCAGACCCTCCGTGGGGCCGAGCGCGAGGCAGCGCACCCAGTTGTTGCCGATGTGCTGCTCGACCTCGAGCACGAGCCGGCTGTCCTGGATGGTAGTCTCGAGCGCGTTGTAGATCGAGGGCATGTCCTCCGGCGGGAACTCCACGTCCACGACGGTGCCGATAACCTGCGTAACCTTTCCTGTAGCCATGGTTCCTCCGGAGTGTTTGTAGTCCAGGTTCAGTGGCGGTATCCGCCCCTACTCCACCGCCGCCGCGCCTCCAACGATGTCCAGCAGCTCGCGCGTGATGGTCTCCTGCCTCACCTTGTTCATTACCAGCGTCAGGTCCTCGGCCATGCTCAGTGCGTTGTCGGTGGCATTTCGCATCGCCACCATTCGCGCCGACTGCTCGCTGGCGATGCCCTCGAGCACGGCGTGGTAGGTCTGCATCTCCACGAAGCGGGGCAGCAGCGCCGACAGCACGGTGAGGTCGAAGGGCTCGTATATGTAGCCCACCGCTTCCTGCGGACGCAGGTCGGCCGGCTCGACGGGCAGCAGCGACTGCACCACCGGGCGCTGCAGGGTGGTGTTCACGAAGTCGGCGTAGGCCAGGTACACCGCGTCCGTCTCCTCCCTGGCGTAGGCGTCAATGACCAGCCGGGTTATCGGTGTGACGTCCGTAAGCAGGGGCCGGTCGGGCATGTCCGTAAACACGGCGCGCACGTCCTGGCCGGAGCGCACCATGAAGTCACGGCCCTTGCGCCCCACGCATATCACGCTCACCTTGGCCGACTGGCCCACGATGAACTGCGCCGCGGCCCTGTTGATGTTGGAGTTCAGGCCGCCGGTGAGTCCCCGGTCCGGGGTAATCACCACGACCTGGACGTTGTTGACCTCACGCCGTCTCAGCAGCGCCGGCATCCGCTCCTCATCGTCCTGGGGCTGCGCCGCCAGGTGCGACAGCAGGCTCTGAATCCTGTCCGAGTACGGGCGGCCGCTGAGCGCCGATTCCTGGGCGCGGCGCATCTTCGACGCGGCAATCATCGACATGGCCTTCGTAATCTTGGCCGTGTTCTCCACACTGCGAATCCGCCGCCGTATCTGCCTTACGCTTGGCATAATCTAGTCCTCGTCGCCCCTATGTTCCGCCAGCCGCTCGGCGTCCCGTATGTAGTCCGCCGTCTCGCGGATGAGGCGCCCGGTTTCCTCACTATCACAATAGTCGTGGTAGAAGCACTCCCCATGCAGCACGCCCTGTCGATCCAGATAGCGAAGCCGCAGGTCCCGGAGCGACAGGTCTCTCTCGGCAATGGCGCGCAATCGCCTGCCAGCGGCGGTGGAGGTCTGCGGCTGTTGGTTCGTGCGTGCGAGCACGAGCGCCTCCGTAGCACGCAGCGTAGCGCACCAAGCCTTCTCCGCCGCGTCGCGAATGTCGCCCGCCGCCAGACGCTCCAGGGCGGACTCGTGCATCCGCCGGGCGTCGGCAAATATGCTCGCGGAGTTAACTTCTGCCGTGGTCATAGTCCGGTGTCCTCAGATGGCGTTGTCATGCCATGGTACACCATTTCGAATTGAGCAGGCCGGGAAACCGAAGCACGCATCACTACTTCGCTGTTTCCCTAATACGGCACGTTCGCCTTGAAGTCCTCGATCGCCGCGTTCAACTGCTCCCGCGTCTCGTCGGAAACGTCGCCCGACTCCGCGATTGCCCCGAGCACCTCCGGATGGTTCGAGTCCATGTAGGCGCGGAACCCGTCGCCGAACGCGGGTATCCGGGGCAGCTCCACGTCGTCCAGGTGGCCGTTCACCAGCGCGAACAGTATCGCCACCTGCTGCTCCATCGCCAGCGGCACGTTCTGGTCCTGCTTCAGCACCTCCGTCGCGCGCTGCCCGCGCTCGAGCTGCGCCCTGGTCGCCCTGTCCAGGTCCGCCGTGCCGAACTGCGCGAACGTCACCAGCTCGCGGTACTGCGCCAGGTCCAGCCGCAGCCTGCCCGCCACGCCCCGCATCGCACGCGTCTGCGCCGACCCGCCCACGCGCGACACCGACAGTCCGGCGTTCACCGCCGGCCGTATGCCGGAGTTGAACAGCTCAGGCTCCAGGTATATCTGCCCGTCCGTAATCGAAATCAC
The DNA here is from genome assembly GCA_034421955.1 of Dehalococcoidia bacterium. Classification (GTDB taxonomy): domain Bacteria; phylum Chloroflexota; class Dehalococcoidia; order Lucifugimonadales; family CATOSD01; genus CATOSD01. The sequence continues at coordinate 9,423 of DAOUJZ010000062.1, forward strand.
GTTGGTCGGAACGTAGGCGGACACGTCGCCCGCCTGCGTCTCGATCACCGGCAGCGCGGTCAACGAGCCGCCGCCGCGCTCGTCGTCCATCTTGGCTGCGCGCTCAAGCAGCCGGCTGTGCAGGTAGAACACGTCGCCGGGATAAGCCTCGCGCCCGGGAGGGCGGCGCAGCAGCAGCGACATCTGCCGGTAGGCCCAGGCGTGCTTGGAAAGGTCGTCGTAGATGATGAGGGCGTCCTTGCCCTGGTTCATGAACTGCTCGCCCATCGCGCAGCCGGCATACGGCGCCAGGTACTGCATGGGCGCGGGGTCCGAGGCGTTGGCGGCCACGATGATGGTGTGCTCCATCGCGCCGTGCTCTTCCAGCGTCCCCACGAGCTGGGCTATCTTGCCCACCTTCTGGCCGATGCCGACGTAGATGCAGAGCAGGTCGCCACCCTTCTGGTTGATGATGGTGTCTATGGCTATGGCCGTCTTGCCGATAGAGCGGTCGCCGATTATCAGCTCGCGCTGGCCGCGCCCGATGGGAATCATGGCGTCGATGGCCTTGATGCCGGTCTGCACCGGCGTGTCGACCGACTTGCGGGAGGCGACGTCCGGCGCCACGATCTCGACCGGCCGCGACTCGGTGGTCTCCACCGGACCCTTGCCGTCCAGCGGCCGGCCGAGCGCGTCGACCACGCGGCCTATCAGCGCGTCGCCCACGGGCACCTCGACGATGCGGCCGGTGCTGCGGCACTCGGTGCCCTCCTTGACGGACAGCGGGTCGCCCATGATGACGACGCCCACGCTGTCCTCCTCGAGGTTGAGCGCGAGGCCGATGACGCCGCCCTCGAACTCCACGAGCTCGTTGTAGGCCACGCCGGAGAGGCCGTGCACGCGCGCGATGCCGTCGCCGACCTCGACGACGGTGCCCACGTCCACCATGGTCAACTGCGCGCCGAACTCCTCGATCTGGCGCTTGATAACGGATGCGATATCCTGTCCCCTGGTCGTCATTCGGGCCTCCCTGTGCGAGTGGTCATCCCACCCTATCGACAATTCTGCGCCGCATCTGGTCCAGGCGCGTCCGGGCGCTGCCGTCTATCACGCGGTCGCCGACGCGGGCCACGAACCCGCCCAGTATCGACGGCTCGACGCGCGAGTTGAGACGCACCTCCTTGCCAACCATACCCTCCAGCAGGTCGGTCACGCGCCGCTGCTGCTCGTCGTCGAGCGGCACGGACGACACCACCTCGGCGCGCTCGACGCCCCGGTGGTCGTCCAGCAGCGACTGGTAGCTCTCCACCACGTCCGGCAGTATCGACGCGATTCCGCGTGACGCCAGCAGCGACAGCAGGTTCGCCGCAAGCGGCGTCACCGCGTCGCCGAGGGCGTTGCTGATGAGCTCCACCTTGCGCTCTACGCTCACCTGCGGCGCGTCCAGAAACGCGCCGAACTCGTCGTCATCGAGCGCGGCGGCCATCGTCGACAGGTCGTCGTACCACTGCTCCAGGCTGTCGTGCTCCGAGCCAATCTGGAACACGGCCTGTGCGTAGCGTCTGGCGGATGCGGCTTTCGGCATTCGGTTGATTCTCCGTACTTCCCTCTCCCGCTAAAGGAGAGGGATTTCCCATGGTCCCCCTCCGAAGTGGAGAGGGCTTCCCCATAGTCCCCTCTCCCCTCCGTGGGAGAGGGTCAGGGTGAGGGGGCGTCTACTAACAGACTAATTCCGGTTGGCCTGCGCCCCCTCCTCCAGCACGCTCTCGATGAGCGCCCTGTGGTCGTCCTCGTCCAGCGAGCGTTCGATAACCCGCTCGGCGGCCGTGATGGCGAGCCCCGCGAACTCGCGGCGCAGGTCCTCGATGGCGGCGTCGCGTTCGCGCTGGATGTTGGCCTCGGCCCTCGCTCGCTCGGCCTCGATCTCCTGCCTCGCCTTGGAGATCTCCTCCTCCCGGAACCTGTCGGCCACCTCGCGCGCCTGCGCGATCAGCCGCTGGCCCTCCTCGCGCGCCTCGGCGTTCTGCTGCTCCATCGCCGCCTGGGACTCCGAGGCCTCCTGGCGCACGCGGTCAGCCGTCTCCAGGCTCTCCCTTATGCGCCGCGAGCGCTCGTCCAGCGCGCGAGTGACCGGCTTGTACAGCAGCACCCAAAGCACCACCACCAGCACCGTAAAGCTGACAAGCTGCGTCAGCAGACCGGCTAGGTTTATGCCCAAGGCCTCCATGGCTTCTCCTTAGCGTCCTGCGCACGCGATGCCAACTTCCACCCCTGGGCGCGCCGTGGCGGTGCGACCCGAGAGTGCGGCTGTGGCTCGCGCGGAACTCGCCCTGCGAGAGGGCGGGCCAGGTTACACGAACTTGATGATGATGGCGACGACCAGGGCGTAGATCGCTATCGCCTCAGCGAACGCGATCGCCAGGATCATGTTCTGCTGGATGGGTCCCGCCGCCTCGGGATTGCGTCCCAGCGACTCCATCGCCTTGGCCGCCAGCATCCCGATTCCGATACCGGGACCCAGCGCTCCGAGTCCGATGGCCAATCCGGCTCCGATGTTCTGAATGTCACCTTCTATCATTTCCGCTCCTCTCAAGGGGATTTTGCGTACCGATTCTCTTCAGTTGTCCCTTCCCCACTCGTATCCCCGTCATTCCCGCGAAAGCGGGAATCCAGGGGTGGGGCCGTTCCCGCACTCGATACGGGGATGGGGGAGTCATGTAGCCAGCGTGGGCCTTAGTGGTCCGCCGCCGCGTGGCTTATCGTGGCGAGCGATGCGAACACCAGCGTCAGCATGGCGAATATGAACGCCTGGATGACGCCGACGAAAAGCTCCAGCCCCAGGAAGGGTATTATGCCGATGACGGGCATCAGGAATGCCATCGCGATCAGCAGCACCTCGCCCGCGAATATGTTGCCGAACAGGCGGAAGGTGAAGCTGATGAGCCTGGCTATCTCGCCGATGCCCTCCAGTATGCCAACGAAGAAGCCTATCGGCCCCTTGGTGAAGTCCAGGTACTTGCCCACGTGGCCGAACACGCCCAGAGTGCTGAATCCCCAGAAGTGCACCATCACCATCGCCACTATCGCGATGGCCAGCGTGGTGTTCACCTCGGTGTTGGCGCTGCGCAGGAACGGCACCAGCAGGCCCGCCTGCTTGCCCTCGCCCGCGCCGTGGTCCTTCTCCCACTGCTCCGCGCTGATTACGGCGTCGTACGAGCCGAGCGGCAGCACGCCGAACGCCCCGTCGCCGTCGAACACCTGGAGCTTGATCTCCTTCAGGTTTACTTCCTCGCCCGCCTTCTTGGCCTTATCCTCGGCGTGGTGAATCACCTCTTCGGGGGACTCGATGCGACCGATGGTGGCGAACCCGGGCAGTATGCCCATCCAGTTCGCCGTCATGATGAACAGGAAGATGGCCAGCACCAGCGGCAGGAATCGCCGCGCCTTCTCGGGTCCCGCAATGGCCTCGCTCAGGTTGATGAAGAACTCGATGAGCACTTCCACCAGGTTCTGGAGCCCGGTGGGCACTTCCCGCATCTTGCGGGTGGCGAAGAAAGAAATGACCACGAGCACGATGATGGCGAGCCACGTGGTGACCATGGTGTTGGTGAGGTAGAAGCCGGGGAAGAGCTGGTTGGCGAGCACAGGCTCGGCGGGAAGCTGGATGTGGGCTATGGGGGAGCCGAGGAAGCCGCCGCCGAATTCGTTACCGAGCGCGCCGCCGGCGAGACTGACCACCAGTACGGCAACGGCAACGAGCAGAATAGTCAGCGCCTTGGGATTCCTGAGTATCCTCGACACCTGGTTAGTTCTCCTCGCTGTCTGGCCCGGTCGAAAGCACCGCCATCAGCATGCGGTACATTCCCACCACCGCGGCAACGATGCCCACGCCAAGTCCGGCCATGGTCAGGATGGGGCCGCTGTCGAGCCTGCCGTCGAGCCAGACTCCCGCGAACGCGCCCCCGCCTATGCAGATGGCGACGTACCATCCGATGCCTATGAGCCGGAGCGCCGTAGCCATGAATCCGGCGGTCAATCAGGCCCTCCAAAAAGTGCTTGTGTAGTGTATCACAATCGAAAACAGCGGGCCAACCCTGGCCCCTCACCTCAGCATACCGTGCGGGGCAGCACTTACGTCTCATGGTCTTGGGAGAAGTGGGCTGGTGTGCCGCTTAGGCTGCTCTTTTCCCACCGATCCTGAACAGTTGCCCGCAACAGCTTGACTTGACAGCAGGAGACTCGCCGGGTTATAAATTAACTAGCCAGCTAGGTGGAGGGGACACTCGCACCGACCCGTCGGACTTGAGCCTTCGGGAGGGGTGCCCAGAGGAAAAGGCGTTCCGAAAGGACCTCCAGTCTAGGTCATACGAAAAGTGGCCGACGGCTGATGTTGCCTAAGGACAATAATCTAGGCAAGCCGCCTGAGTGAAAGCGCTCTCACCAGATTACATCATGGCTACTCATGTTTAGGCGCAACATTGTTGCGCCTACTATTATTTTTGGCCCCGGCGCTCCTTCGTGCCACTAGGAACCCATACGAAGTCATTCACACCCACGTTTGCGTGGGAACCTGTAACCCACACATCTCCCTCCACAGCGCAGTACATCGGTTCCCTCTTCAATTCTATTGGAGTTTCGAATTGAACGTCGTAATGGAGATTGCCATCCCTCACCGTGACTCCGAAGCGATATCTTTGCCGCACGGCTAAGGGAAGGCTGTTCGCAACGGGTACTCCAGAGTCGGTCCGATTCGGTGCATGGTAAGGGTCGGGTGGAAATACCCGCCCTCGGCAATCTTGAAAGAATCTGTCAGTGTATTGTTGTCCCTTGAAGGCCTTGTGATGGAGCTGCTTCCTGTCGAATCGTGTAGGTGCCAGAGCGTCCCTCAGGCTGAGCGGGTCGGACGAATGTTGCGCAAATTCCTGATAAGTATCTGAGATAGTCGAATCGCTGTCGGGGTAATAGAAGTTTCGTGCTGGCAGACTTAGGGCACAGATTCTCTTATCGGTGATCTCTGCCTTGAGGCCATTCGTTGTCTTCCAGGCTTGACGTATAGCACTCTGGACGGCCACTTGTACAACTGCCTTGTCGTGTCGCCACGCAATGGGATTACCATGATTGACGACTGCGTCCGGGTCCGGCTTAAGAGGGGCGAGGTAACAGACAATGCCAAGCGATGCCACTAGCCGTTGGTCGTCGCGAGAGGGTACGTAAAGGACAAAAATTCGATGAGGCGCAGAGGATTGTACCTCCTGTGCAATTAGCCGCACCGCCTCGTTTAGAGTCTGCTTCCTGTACAAGTTGCCCCAGTCGTTTAGCGGAGACGGGGCACCAACATACCGCGCTGGCCTCCGGGACGTGTCTGCGGCCAGTTCGCGCTCAATCCACTGCAGCATATCCCTGCCCAGTCCCAAGAACACGACCACATTACCGCCTTTGCTGCGGGCACGTGGCCTCTTTGCCCTTCCCTTCCTCTTACGCATGTTGTCTAGGGCAGACGCATGAGTGTGCTGGCTATATCCCCAGGAATTCGGATTCGTCCCTTCAACTCTGGTTCCTGGGCGTTGATCAATCTTTGCAGCGCGTTGTGGGCTGTCTCTCCATGCCCTCGCTCTTGTTGGCTTCTTTGCGAGCTACGATCATAGTAGAGACTTGTGAGATCGACTGCATTGGTATCCGCCCATTTCTCGATACAAGAGTAGATTGTCTGCTTGTCGCTGAGAGAAAGAGCGTGAACAGACTTTCCAGCCAAGGGTGTCGGTCGGAAGCTATCATTGATTTCAACGTAGTTGTCATCTGGCGGGTGAGTCAGAGTTTCGTAACGGAATGGCGTTGTAGTCCGAAAGAAGACTCTTTCGTTTGGCAGAGGTACTTTGCAGAAAGCAGCGATTAGAGCGAAAGGCAAACGCTCATAATCAATTTCGGAATCGTCGGATAACTCCATGCGCTGTCCGGACAGTTGCCGTCGAATCGCCGATTCACGCTCTGGTTCGGCAATAGCTATTCGGGCTGGAATCTCGGGGTCTTGTATGACGACGAGACGACCGTGAAATCTACTGCTCAGATAGTCCTTGAACCGGACTCCAGGTGGGAGGTCAATGTTTCGCTCGCGGAAAAGATTGCCGAGTTCGGCCAGATAGAATGGAGTGTCATGTTCCGCGTAGTGAGCCTGAACGGCCGTCAATACTAGGTCATCTATGTCCTGTGAGTTCAACTGTTTTCCTCCAAGAACGAGACGGCAAACTAGGGACTCATGCAACCGGGGTTCCTCGGCACACAAGTGTGGTAGATGCGTTCGCGCGAAAAGATGCTGCCCTCCAGAATTTCTAGCAGTCTAGCCGATTTTGCGTTCAGACTCCACAATGCCATCCACTCCGAGCCTGCATCAGCCTTCACCGGCTAAGCCGATTCAGGTTCCGCCTCAACTGCAATCCCAGCCCCTCCCCTACACTTTCCGCAGCACGTAAATCGCCCCCGACAGCTTCCCGATGAGGTGGTACACACCCCAGTAGCAGTCGGCCAGCTCGATCTCGTAATCCTTGCGGCCAACTCTGTCGATCAGATTGTCCCGGTCTCTCAACATGCGGGCTATGCGTAGCATCTGCCTTGAGGTGTGACCGTCACCCTCCTCCTCTCGCCACTCTCTCCATTCGCCGTCGATACGTTCGCGCTCCACAATCCGAAACCCCGAGTCGAGCAAGGCCGCCTCGAAGTAGCCGCTGGATAGATTGTCGGCGCAGACTCCCAGCGGTCCGTAAACCCGCTCGGCTTCCGACGGCTCCATCAAGTCCGTGGCAAAGTTGGTGAAAATGAGCATGTGTCCGCCCCTCTTCAGAACGCGGGCGCACTCAGAGAACGCGCGCCGCAGGTCCGGCACCAGCGGCAGCATATCCCGGCACCACACCACGTCGAACGCGTTGTCCTCAAATCCCAGCGACTGTATGTCGCCCCTTGCTGCTCTGACGCGCTCCGACAGGCCTCTGTCAACAATGTTCTTCCGTGCAAGTTCAACGTTGCTCTCTACGAGGTCAATGCCCCAGACCAGCGTGTCGAAACGTTTTGCGATCTCGCACATATGCGTCGCGTCGCGGCAACCCGCGTCGAGAACCCGCGCTTCGTTCACTCCATGCAACAGCACACCCAGCTTGTCGTAGAGAACATCGGGGGAGCGTGGTTGCAGGCTGCTGTCGACAATCGAGTAAAACTCGTCGTCGCTCATTTCGGGCTGTTCAAAAGCCTCCTCGGCCGACAGCCTGAAAACTTCGTCAGACATTACTCACCTCCCGGTAAAGAGCCGCTCCTGTGCCAGCGCTAACGGCTGTGGGGTAGTATGCGATAGTCTGTCGTCTTCCCCAACCCCCTTGATTCTACCGTACATCCGTGCTACTCTCCCTGCATGACGCACCTGCACAACCCAATAACCAACACCGGCCACCCCAGCCGGCGCTCCGGTCTACTGTGCCATTCCTGCCGCATTTCCGGCCAATTAGGCCACAGAATCGCGCAACCCGGCTCTTCCAGGGGACGAAACGCCCAGGTCTCCCAGCTACGAATGGCACAGAATGACCCAGAATGACACACTTTTCGCCGCTAACCCATCCCTCGAGCGTCCAGTGGCCCCGCGCGGCGGTCGCCGCAGCCGAATCGACGGGGTTGACTACGCCAACCCCATAGGCGTAGTGTGGACTTGAGGGACCACATGAAAAGCTTCGTAGAAAAGCTCGCCGCGGCCTCCGCCGCCAACCGCAGCCTGCTATGCGTGGGCCTGGACCCCGACCCCCAGCTCATGGCGGTCCGGGACGTGGCCGCGTTCAACCGCGAGATCGTGGACGCCACCCGCGACCTCGTCTGCGCCTACAAGCCCAACCTGCCCTTCTACGAGGCGCTGGGCCGCGAGGGGTTCGACGCGCTGGAGCGCACCATCGACCACATCCGCGATGCCGCCCCGGACGTCGTCCTGGTGGGCGACTCCAAGCGCGGCGACATCGACTCGACGAATGCGCTCTACGCCAGGGCCCTTTTCGACGTGTGGGGCTTCGACGCCGCGACCGTGAACGCCTACGCCGGCGGCGACTCCCTCGAACCCTTCCTGGACTACGCCGACAGGGGGGTGATCGTCTGGTGCCGCTCGTCGAACCCGGGCGCGGACGACTTCCAGGACCTGCGCTCGGCCGACGACGACGGGATGCCGCTGTACGAGCTGATGGCCAGGCGCGCGGCCGGCTGGAACTCGCGCGGCAACGTCGGCCTGGTCGTCGGAGCAACCTACCCCCGCGAGATTGAGGCGGTGCGGGCGCACTGCCCCGGTATGCCCCTGCTGGTGCCCGGCGTCGGCGCCCAGGGCGGAGACCTGGAGCAGTCGGTGAAGTTCGGCCTGGATGGCGACCGCCCCAACCTGATGATCTCCTCGTCGCGCGGCGTTACCTACGCCTCACGCTGCGCCGGAGACTTCGCCGGAGCGGCCAGGGCAGCGGCCTCGCGGCTGCGCGACGACATCAACGACGTGCTGGCCCGGCAGGGGGCCGGATGGTGCTAGAGCTTCGCATGGGCGACGTCGTCCGGCTGAAGAAGGCGCACCCGTGCGGCGGCTTCGTATGGGAGGTCGTCCGGCTCGGAGCCGACATCGGCCTGCGCTGCCTGGGATGCGAGCGCCGCACCCTGATGGCGAGGTCGGCGCTGGAAAAGCGGGCCAGGCAGGTAGCCAAAACTGCTCGAAACTTGACCTAATTTGCGCCGCAGCGCGTTGACATAGGCAAAATCGTACCCATAAAATGGCGCCTAACCCGGGAAAGGGGCCGTTTTTTTGGAAGACAACCGGGAGGAACTGGAAATGCACGAAATGGTCATTGACAGCATCCGCGTAAGCATGCAGAACTACCAGCGCGTCGTGATCTTGCGCGCGAAGGGGTCGGACAGCTACCTCCCAATTTGGATTGGGCCCAACGAGGCCGACTCCATCGCGCTGAAGCTCCAGGAAGTGTCCGTGCCTCGACCGCTCACCCACGACCTGCTGGGGTCGGTCATCGACAACCTGGGCGCCTCCGTAGATCACATCGTTGTGTCCGACCTGACCGACGACACCTTCTACGCCAAGATAGTGCTGACCCACAACGGCGGCACGCTGGAGGTGGACTCGCGACCCAGCGACGCCATCGCGCTGGCCGTTCGCTCGGAGTCGCCCATCTACGCCGAGGAGTCGGTGCTCAAGAAGGGCGGCGTCCAGATGGACATGGAGACGGGCAAGGCCGTGGTGACGGGCCGCGAGCAGCAGCCGGCCGCCCCGGTCACCGCCGACGAGGTGTCGCGAATGTCGGCCTTCGAGCCGTTCCTGAACACGCTCAACCTGGAAAGCCTCGGCGAGGGCGAACAGGAGCAGGAACCCACCGGCTAAGAGCCTATCCGATAAGTCCCTTCCCCCTCGCAGGGGGAAGGTTAGGATGGGGGTGATGAACGGGATGTCGGATAAGCTCTAGAGTGATCATTGCCAGACGGCAAACACGAGGGAGCCGCCTTCAAGGCGGCTCTCCTGTCTTACGGCGGCCCGACCTCGACAGGCGGGCGACTCAGGGCGCGTGCACCCAGATGCTGTTGGCCTTGATGATCAGGTGTACCCCCAGCCCCGGACTCAGACCGAGCTCCTCGAGCGCCCCCGCCGTGATTTCCACCATCAGCCGCTCGCCCACGTCGCAGTACACCAGCACCCTGCCGCCCCGCGACAGCGTGTGAATCTCCTCGATGACGGCGGGAATCACGTTCCGGGCGCTCATCCTGGATGGAGGGTCCGTCGTTAGAATCACGTCGCCCGCCCGAATCGACGCCGTCACCACCTCGCCCTTCCGCCTGCCGTCGGCCCGGGCGACGAGCCGCGCCTCGCCCACCCGCAGCTCCGCCAGCCCGTCGCCCGCGCCCGTCGACTCGACCCTGGCCTCCAGCAGGTTCTCCAGAGCGTTGTAGTCCGCGAAGTCCGCTATCGCCGGATGCACCACCACCCGCGGCGTCTTGTCGTGCACCGCCTTCCGCCCGTCGACCAGCACCAGCGTCGTGTCCGCCAGCGCCGACACCTCGGAGATAGAATGGGAGACGTAGATCATGGACGTTCCCAGCTCGCGCCGGACGCTCTTCAGGTGCTCGATGATCACCCCCCGGAATCCGGCATCCAGCGAGGCGAGCGGCTCGTCGAGCAGCAGCAGCTCCGGCGAAACGGCCAGCGCCCGCGCCACCGCCACGCGCTGACGCTCCCCGCCGGACAGGCCCCCGACGCGCCGGTCCATCAACGCGCTCAGCCCGAACAGCTCAGCCAGCGTCGACGGATCGGTCCTGCGCAGGTGCTTCGGCGTGAGCTTGTAGCCGTAGCTGATGTTGTCCCGCACGCTCATGTGCGGAAACAGCGCCGAGTCCTGGAAGACGTAGCCGAAGCGCCTGCGCTCCGGCGGCTCGTTCCGGCGGCGCGAGCCGGAGAAGATGACGCGGCCCAGCGCCTCGATCTCGCCCTCGTCTGGCGCGACCAGGCCGGCGATGCAGTTGAGCAGCGTCGTCTTGCCGCTGCCGGACGGCCCGAAGATAGCTGTTACGCCCGGCGCGAAGTCCGCCTCACAGTCCAGCTCGAACCCGGCGAACCGCTTCCTCACCCTGAGGCTCATCAGTGGCGTCAAGTCGCTAAACCTCCCGTGGCAGCGCTGGCCCCCCACATTGGCAACAGCCGTCCACGCGCTATATACTCGCACAATACCCGCAGGAGCCGCCAATTCGATGCCCGACGAGATTGTCCGCCTGCCCCTCTTCCCTCTGAACGTGGTGATGTTCCCAAACACCACGATACCCCTTCAGATCTTCGAGGAGCGCTACAAGCAGATGTTGAGGGATTGCCTGGACCACGACTCCAGGTTCGGCGTCACGCTCATCAAGGAGGGCGTTGAGGTAGGCGAGCCGGCGACGCCGCACGCTGTGGGCACGGTCGCGGACATCGTGCACGTGAACCGCGTTTCCGGCGACCGCTTCTTCATCTCCATATTCGGGCGCGAGCGGTTCGAGATAGTGGCGATCTCACAGCAACGCCCCTACCTGGCCGCGGACGTCAGGCTGCTCGCGGACGACGAGAACGTCGACGTGCCGCCCACCGAGATGGCGCAGATTCGCAAGGCGGCCACCGAGCACGTGCGGCTGCGCTACGGTCTCAGCGGCGGCTGGGTGCGGGAGTCTCAACTACCCTCCGACCCGCTCGACCTGTCCTACTTCATCGGGGGAATGCTCCAGGCGAGCCTCGAGGAGAAGCAGGCGCTGCTGGCCGAGCCTTCCACCTCTAGGCGCCTCGAGACGGAGCTGGACCTTCTGCGGCGCGAGGGCGAGGAATTGCGGAAGCAGGTCACCCAGCAGCTCAGGTCCCGCTTCAGCAGGCAGTAGGGCGCGGACGCTGGCTAGGGGCCCTCGGCCACGCGGCGTACATCGTGCGCGGGCGCGCCGAACGCTTCCGGGTGCAGGATGGCGGCGAGCAGCTCCACGCCGTCCACCAGGCGCGGGCCGCTGCGGCTGAACAGGCTGCCCGAATCAACCGCGTACACCGCGCCGGAGCGCCACGCCGATAGCCCCTGCCACCGCTCCCGATGCGGCATGCCGTCGAACTCGGCCGCCGCGCGGTCGGCGTCCATGCCGCACGGCATGAGCACCAGCGCGTCCGGATCGCAGGCGGCCAGCTCGTCGAACTCGACGCGCCTCGACGGGCCGCCCGGCTGAGCAAGGCCGTCCAACCCGCCCGCGAGCGTGACCATCTCGGGCACCCAGTGCCCAGCCACGATGAGCGGGTCGAGCCACTCGACGCAGACGACCCTCGGCGGGGTTCGGGACTGGGCGACGGCGGCGCGCACGCGATCCAGCCGCTGCCGGGCGGCCGCGGCCACCTGCTCGGATCTCTCCTCTGCCCCGGCGGCCCGCCCCACGCGCACCACGTCTGCGAGCACGTCTTCAACGCCGTGGGGGTCCAGAGAGATGACCTGCGGCGCGTTCGGCAGACCGGCTACCGCGGCCTGCACGTCGTCCAGCGAAACGGCGCACACCTCGCATAGCTCCTGCGTGATCACCAGGTCCGGTCGCGCGCGCTCCAATGCGGCAGCGTCCACCTCGTACAGCGGCTCGCCCCTGCTCATCAGCTCCGAGACGAGTCGGTCGATCTCCGCGCTGCCCAGCCGGTCGGAGTCGATCTTGCTTGTCACCACCCTGGGCTTGGAGCGCGCTTCTTCAGGGTAGTCGCACTCGTGGCTCACGCCGTGGAGACTGTCGCCCAGTCCGAGCGAGTAGACTATCTCGGTCGCGCTGGGCAGGAAGCTGCAAATGCGCACGACTAGCCCCTGAGCAGTCCCTCGCCATCAAGTACTTCGGCGAACTTGGCCACGCCCTCGTGGATCTCGTCGGTGGTGTTGTAGCCGAAGCACAGGCGGAAGTAGTTCTTCCCGGACACGCCGTCGGGCGCGTACTGGACGCCGGTGTGGTAGCCCACGTCGGCATCGTCCATCACCTTCTGCTGCACGCTCACCAGGTCGGCGCCCTCGGCCAGCCGGCCCCAGACGTACATGCCGCCCTGGGGGTTGCTCCAGGTGGCCGCCGAGCCGAAGTTCTCGCCGAGCGCGGCGACCATGGCGTCGCGCTTGGCGCGCAGAATATTCTTCAGGTCGGCTATGTGGTCCTCCAGTCCGGTGGTGGCGTAGCGATGCACGGTGAGCGCGGCGAGTTGGTTCGCGCCACCGCCTTGCTTCACGGACTGCGCCCTGGCCAGCACCTCGGGCGGCGCGGCCATGTAGCCCATGCGCACGCCCGGCGCGATGATCTTGGAGAACGAGGCGACGTACATGACGCGGCCCGTGTCGTCCAGCGCGTGGAGCGAGGTCACGTCCTCGCCCTCGAAGCGCAGGTCCGCGTAGCAGTCGTCCTCCAGTATGGGCACACCGTACTCTTGCGACAGGCGGACGACCTCTTTGCGGCGCTCGAGCGTCATCGTCCAGCCCTGCGGGTTCTGAAAGGTGGGTATGGCGTAGATGAACTTGGGCCGCTTGCCCTCGCCGACGGCCTTCTGCAGCGCACCTTCCAGCGCGTCGGGCACGAAGCCTTCGTCGTCGCACTCGACGCCGCGGATATCGGCGCGAAAGCGGCGCAGCGTATTCAGCGTGCCGCCGTACACCCAGTTCTCGGTGAGCACCACGTCGCCGGGGTCGATGAGCGTCTCAATGAGCAGGCCGATGGGTTCGCCTGAGCCGCCGCCGACGAGGATGTCGTCCGGGCCTACGCGCATGTCCCTGTTGCGCTGGAGCTTGGCGGCGATGTACTCGCGCAGGGGCGGGTAGCCCTGCGGGTTCGGGTAGACGGCCAGGTCCTGGCCCTCGTCCCTGAACGCGGACGCCAGCGAGTCCAGCAGGCCGTCCAGGGGCACCGACGGCGGGTCGGCGTAGGCGACGGCGAAGTCGTACTTGCCGCGGCGCACCGCCGCGCGGGGCCGCGCCGGCGGCAGGGACGATGCGAACGAGTCTTCAAAGCTGAACGGTTGGTTTGCCATGGAAGAGTCCTCCTGGGGGCGAGGGCGATTCGGCGCTCTGCGAGAATGCCTGGGGAGTGTGCTTGCTGCGGCTAAGTGTAGTGGCAAGGGCTGCTTTTGACAAACGCGGCGCGGCATCTTTGCTAAAGTCTGCCTTGCGCATGACTATCTCGTGCGCCTACATTATAGGCTACCTATGATAAAACATCGTACTTTGGTCGCTGTGTCAGGCTATCTTTAGCATGGATCAAGCTGACATCCACTATTGCAGAGTACCATTAACACAAATGGCTCTGCTCTCCATACTATTGACAGCCTTACACATAGAATGGCCTCGTGGCGCTTAGATTGTGGTGACTTTAGCATGGCTTCACGGTCAGGCGACTACATTGGGCGTGCCGGGAGATACGTAAGGCAGCCAACGGGCTACTCCGCGTTCATCCCGACACCCCTTCCCCCAAACCCTCCCCTGGACACCGGAGGCGAAATCCAGGCGGCCCTCTCACGGGCGGACATTGCGTTGGGACGCTTGGACGGATCAGTGCAGACCTTGCCCAATCCCGACATGTTCGTGTTCATGTACGTGCGCAAAGAGGCGGTGCTCTCCAGCCGCATAGAGGGCACGCAGAGCACCGTTCAGGACGTGCTAGCCGCCGAAGCGCGGTTCCGCTCCCCCACACGTCCGAATGACGTGGATGAGGTCATCAATTACGTGAACGCCATGAATCACGGCCTTGATAGACTGCGTAATTTGCCGGTCTCGATACGCCTAATCAGGGAAATTCACCAGAAGTTGCTCCACAACGTGCGCGGCTCGCACCTGACGCCAGGGGAGTTGAGGACAAGCCAGAACTGGATTGGCCACGCCGGAGCCACGCTAAGCGAGGCAAGATTCGTTCCGCCACCACCCCATCTCGTTCCCGAATCGTTGGGCGACTTGGAGAGTTTCATTCACGCGCGGGACGATCTGCCCATCTTGCTGAAGGTCGGTCTCGCCCATGCCCAGTTCGAGGCCATTCACCCATTCCTGGACGGCAATGGGCGCGTGGGCCGGCTACTGATTACGTTCCTGCTGACAGAACGCGGTATTCTTAGACAACCCGTCCTCTACTTGTCTCGCTACTTTGAGCGAAACAGGCAGGAGTACTACGACCGTCTGCTGGCCGTAACGGAGAGAGGAGACTGGGAAGGCTGGATTGTCTTCTTTCTGCAAGGTGTGTCCGAAGTGAGCGATGAGGCCGCCTCGACGATCAGGCGCATACTATTCTTGCGTGAAGAACATCGGCGGACCATCACGGACAGCTTTGGCCGGGCCACCAGCAACGGACTCGCAGTGTTGGAGAGCCTCTATGAGCGTCCTGTTATCTCGGTCAACTCAGCAAGGCATCTGACCGGCACTTCATATCCCGCGGCCAACCATTTGGTCGCAAGGATGGTGGACAGCGGTTTCCTGCGCGAGATCACGGGGCGATCACGAAACAGGCTGTTCATCTATCAGAGCTACGCGGATCTGTTTGATGACAACGGTCCGGAGCCGGAGCCCGAGGTGCCTTCTCGGACCGGCCAGGTACCTTTGTTTCGCTAGCACGACCCAGCTAGCGAAAGACCTCAGCTCACCGCGATTCTCAGCCGCTTGTTGATGCGCCCCTTGCTCTCGTGGCCCACCACGCGGATGTGGCCCACCTCGCTCGTGTTGGCGACGTGGGTGCCGCCGTCGGCTTGGAGGTCCAGCCCCACGATGTCGACGATGCGGACCTGCTTTATCGCGGGAGGAAGCAGGTTGATCTTGGTGCGGATGAGGTCGGGAATCTTGAATGCCTCCTCGCGGGACAGCGAGCGGACCTCCACGGGACGGGAGGCCTCGACCTCCTTGTTGATAAGCACCTCGACCTCGGCGGCGAACTCCGCGGACATGCGGTCGAACTCGAAGTCCATCCTGGCTGTCAGCGGCTCCATGTTGCCGCCGGTCACCTGCGCGCCGTAGTCGCGCCACACCACGCCGCACAGCACGTGCAGGGCGGTGTGCGTGCGCATGAGCTGGTAGCGGCGCTCCCAGTCGAGCACGCCCTTCACCCGCGCGCCTACCTCAGGCCTGTCGGGGCCGTCGATCTGGTGTACCTGCTGGCCGTCCTGGCGTGAGACCCGTTTGACGGCGTACAGCTCGTCGCCGGCGCCCAACACGCCTGTGTCGGAGGGCTGGCCGCCGCCGCCCGGGTAGAAGGCGGAGCGGTCCAGCACAACGCCCCCGGAAGTTACGGCCGTGACTGTGGCGTCGAACTCCCTGAGGTAGCTGTCGTCGTAGCAGAGAAACTCGGTCATGGTCAGCCTCGTATGGCGCTAGGCCAGCGGCACGGTGGCGGTCACGCAGGGCGCGTCGCCGTGGACGCCGGTCGTGTGCCCCCTGCCGGTGGTGTCCTCCACCAACCGGGCGTCGCCTGGGCCGAACACCTTGGTGGTGCCGTCGCTGAAGCCTATCTCCAGTTGGCCGGACAGGATGATGACGAACTGGCGTCGCGGCGCCGGGTGCCAGTCGACGAAGTTGCCCACGGGTATCTCGCGGAAGGTTATGTCCACGGTGTCGATCCCGGAGGTCCAGCCCGGCGCGTCCGCAAGCTCCACCGCCTCCCAGTGCGTTTCGCCGTCGTCACCCGTGTACATTCTATATGTTCCCATTCTCAGCTCCTTAGCCGGTGTAGTCCTTCACCACGGCCAGCGGCTCGTCGCCGTTGGCCACGCGCTCGATGTTGCCGTAGGCGAACTCGGCGCGCCGGAACACCGCGTCCCAGGTGGTGCCCGCGCTGTGCGGAGTCACCACCACGTTGTCCATGCTTAGCAGCGGGTTGTCCGGGTCCACCGGCTCCTTCTCGAACACATCCAGCCCGGCGCCCGCGATGCGGCCCTCCTGTAGCGCCTCTATCAGTGCCGGCTCGTCTATCACCGGGCCCCGGCTGGTGTTGATGACGACCGCCGTCGGCTTCATAGTGGCCAGCCGCTCGCGGTCGACGATGTGGTAAGTCTCAGACGTCAGGTTGGTGTGGCAGGTGAGGATGTCCGACGTGCGAAACAGCTCTTCGAGGGAGACGCGGGAGACATTCAGCTCCCTCTCGCGTTCAGGCGGCAGGGGGTACTTGTCATAGTACTGAACCTTCGCGTCGAATCCCTGGACGCGCTGGGCAACGCGCCGGCCGATGTTGCCCAACCCGATTATGCCCACCAGCTTGTTTGCCATCTCGAACGCGTTCATCGCGTTCAGGGGGCCGCGCCAACGCTTATCCCGCACCGAGTTGTAGGTCTGCGGCAGCAGCTTGTAGACCGACAACATGAGCAGCACCGCGTGGTCGGAGACCGACCATGAGTTTGCGCCGCCGTTGTTGGCGCACGGAATCTCGAGCTCGCTCAGCAGGTCCAGGTCCATGGCGTCGTATCCGGCCGCGAGAAGCTGCACCAGCTTAAGGCGTGTGGCGGCGCGGAAGGCCCTCTCGCTGGGCGTGCCGCCGTACAGAATCAGGAAGTC
Organism: Dehalococcoidia bacterium; assembly: GCA_034421955.1. Lineage (GTDB taxonomy): Bacteria > Chloroflexota > Dehalococcoidia > Lucifugimonadales > CATOSD01 > CATOSD01. The sequence goes on from DAOUJZ010000062.1 coordinate 26,435, forward strand.
GGCGTCTCTGAGCGCCTCCACCTGTTCCTCCTCGGAAGACTCGCGACTTCTCAGCACCGTGGTCGTGAAGCCCTCAGGCTGGTACGACAGCACCGCGTCGATCGCCTGCTGTGGGAACCCGGTTATGAACACTACCTTGTATTCGTCGGCCATGGGTGTGTACCTCGATTCGACTAGTACCGCCCCGCCAGAAGCTCCTTCAGACCCTCGGTGGTGAAGTCCGGCGACTGGCAGAAGTCTATTATTACGCGCTCATCCTTTTCGACGTCCTCCACCGCGCGGGGGATGTCCGCCGCGATTTCGGGCGGGATCGTGAGCACGCCGTGCTGGTCTCCCATCACGATGTCGCCGGGCTCCACCCTGAGGCCACCCACCTGTATGGGCACGTCGTACTCGACCAGGTGAACGTAGGCGTGGGACACGAGCACCTCGCTCGCGAAGGCAAAGAAGCCGAGGTCGCGCATCTCGTCGAGGTCGCGAACGCCGCCGTCGGTCACGGTGCCCACGCAACCGAGCGCCTTGTGCACGTTGCTCTGCACCTCGCCCCAGTACGAGCCTATCACGTCAGGATAGTCCAGATCGTGCAGCACTATCACGCGCGGCTCGGGAATGGAGAGCACGTAGTCCACCCACTCCGAGCGCGCAATGCGCATGTGTGGGCTGGGCGGCGCGCTCGCGGTGATAACGCCTGTGACAGCGTAGCCGATCATGTTGCCCAGGTCGGGGAAGATGCTTCTCACCTGGGGAAGCATGAACCCTTCGTCGCGGTCCTGAATATCGAATGTCTCGATGGCGTTGGCGATGGCGCAGGACGGTATGCGCCCAATGGCTTCCAGTTGTTCCCTTGTAATGTCGGTCATGTTCGGCCTCCTCGGTTGCGATTTTGCTTCACTTGCGGCGACCCCCGACCTCGCACTTCTGGGGCCGTGCGCCCTTGTGTGCTAGCCCGTCAGAGTGTAGACGCCGTGGGAGTGGGATTTCGCCTTCAAAGCGGTCTCCAAGGGCACGCCGTTCACAATGTGCTCCATGCCCAGGTACGTCGCGAAGTGGCCCACCACCAGCAGCGTCCTGCCGCGCTCGGCGCTCGCGATCTGATCGACGAATTGCCTCATCCGTTGCATCACCTGGTCGTAGCTCTCGCCGTTCGGGAACGGCTCGCGCAGATGGCGTGGCCGCAGCGCCTCCACTTCGGCCCGCGGCCCGCCCGTCATGTCGCCGTAGTCGCACTCCCTGAGCCGCGCGTCCCGCGTTATGGGCACCGCGCGGCCGTTCAGCATGAGCGTGGCGGTGTCGTACGCGCGGCGAGTATCGGACGTGTAGACCGCATCGAAAGCAATGCCCTCGTATGCGGCGTGGAGGGCGGTGGCGGCCTGCTGCCGGCCGTGGTCCGATAGCTCGGTGTCGCGGTGGCCGGATGCCACGCCGCGCACCATGTCCAGCGTCTGAGCGTGGCCCTGATAGTAGACGGTGATCAACGGCCGGCCCGTGCGTAGGAGATGATATGCCGCGATGGACAGTCAGACGTCATCTTCCACAATCTTGTAGGTGCTGGTAATCTCGCAGCGACCCGAGAGCGTCGCGCCGACTGAGCAGTATTTCTCCTCCGACAGCTTGATGGCGCGCTCCACCAGGGTCTTTCTGAGACCCTTGCCTCTCACCACGTAGCGCAGCTCGATGTTCTCGTAGGTCCACGGTGGATCGGGCTGCTGGTAACCCGTCACGCTTATCTCCAGGGCGGTCACGTTCTGGCGCTGCCGGCGCAAGATGTTTACCACGTCTATGCCGCTGCAACCCGCCAGGCTCGTGAGCAGCAGTCCGCCGGGCATCATGCCCTCGAACTCGTCACCGTCGTTCACGGGCGCGTCGACCGTTACCGAGTGGCCGTGAGTGTCCGACGAGGCGAACTTATAGCCGCCCTGCCAGCTCAGATCGACGGATGTGGAGGGCCTATCGGTCATGGTGAGGGTCTCCTACTCGGGCATACCGGCGTCGATCCAGCGAACCACCTCCTGAATCTCCTCTTCCTTGACGAAAGGCCCGCTCATAGGCATGCGGGGTATGGTGCCGAATCCGCGCCTGAGGGAGATTACGAGGTTGGTCTCTTCGCCCGGGACGCCGGGCTCGATGAACACCTTGCCCATGGACTCGTCGTTGGCGAGGTGCTCGGGGCTGTCCCAGTGGTAATCGTGTATGCCCAGCATCCCCTTGCGGCCTTCGCGGCGCTCCCAGCGCTCCATGACCGATTCGAGAATCTCTCTAACGCGGGGCCACCTGACAACGTCGTCGCTCACGGGGGTGCCCTCCGGTTCTCGGGTGCGTAGCCGAGGCTGGAGTGAGTGGCATCCAGCGCCCGGTCGCTCGCTCCCAATGGTAGCGACGCACCGGCATGGCGTCAAATGCGGGCCGTGAGTTTGGGCACGTCGGGTTGGGTGGATGACGGCCAGTGCCCCGGCGGCAATACACGCTCCTTGACGGGGTTTGCACCCCGTGTTAGCATGGCCCCACTTGACAACCATTCGAATGCATCGCGCACCACCTGCGCACGGAGGTAGGGGACTTGGCAACCACTCAGCTAATCGAAGTTACCTCGGCCGCGGCACAGAAGCTCAGCGACATCATCGAGGAGCAGGGCGAGGTCGGCTCGCTGCTCCGCGTGATGGTGGTGCCCGGCGAGCACGGCGGAATGCAGTACATGCTCGGACTGGAGAAGGCAGCGAAGGACGGGGACTTTGTGATCGACACCGATACCGTCCAGGTGCTGATCGACTCCGACAGCGCGCCCCTTATCGAGGGCGCCCAGATCGACTACGTTGACAGCCTGATGCGCAGCGGATTTGTCATCAGCAACCCCAACTCGATGGGCGGCTGTGGTTGCGGTGGCGGCGGGTGTGGCGGTGGCGGCGGTGGATGCGCTTGCGGCGGCGGCGGCTGCGGCGGAGCCTGCGGCGGCCACTAGGCGCAATCCTTCCTACCCAACCTGAATCTAATGCGGCGGGGCGCGTGGCGTCCCGCCGTTGCGTTAGTCACCCTGTGCTTCCCGGCAGAAAAGGCGGCTCGCCTCTTTCGCGGCCTGCGCCGTTGCGCCTAAGGCCCTCGCCCCTCCCTCGTGAACGTCCTTGATTTTCCGCTACTTCAATCTCTTCCGTGACGACCCGGCCCTGGCGCTCCTCGCCTTCGCCGCCACGTGCATATCGCTGATCGCCGCCGTAACCTTCCACGAGTACAGCCATTCGCTCGTCGCGACCAGGCTGGGCGACCACACTTCGCGCCGGCTCGGCCGCCTTACGCTCAACCCGCTCTCGCACTTGGAGTGGCTGGGCGCGCTGATGCTGCTCCTGGTCGGCTTCGGGTGGGGTAGACCCGTACCGGTAGACGCGACACGCCTGCGCGTCGGCGCACGCGCGGGCATGGCGGCGGTGGCGCTGGCCGGCCCCTTCGCCAACGTAGTGATAGCGGCGCTCGTGTTCCAGGCGTCCAGGATCACCGCACTCGCCCTGCCGGGCGGACTTAGCACACCGGTCGTCGGCGGCCCCATGCTGGGCGTCGTAATATCCGAAGTCGTCTACTGGAACCTGCTGCTGGCCGCCTTCAACCTGCTGCCCATCGCGCCGCTGGACGGATTCAAGGTAGCGCTCGGCGTGCTGCCCCGGGCGGCGGCCAACCACTTCGCCCGTCTCGAACCCTTCGGCATCTTCATACTGCTCGGCGTGGTGTTCATAGGCAGCTGGATTCCGGGGCCTTCCGTGCTACAAAGGATAGTGGAGCCAATGATGAAAGCGCTGGGCTTCATCGCGTTGGGTGGACAGGCGGCGTGGTAAACTGTTATGAAATCAGCGACTGGCTTTGGGTCTGCCGGGTTCGAACGGAGGTGAGACTTTGGAACGCATAGCTATTATAGGCTTCGGGGCCTACGGCGCCTCCATTGGACTTGGCCTCAAGAAGGCCAGGCTGTCGAATACCGAGATAGTGGGCTCGGGCCGGGAGCGGCGCGTGCTAAACGCCGCCGACAAGATGGGCGCGATCGACCGGGTGGTCGGTGGGCTGGCCTCGGCAGTCGAGGGATCTAGCCTCATCATCCTGGACACCTCGATCACCGAGACTAAGGAGCTTCTGGAAGTGATTGGGCAGCGCGCCAGCCAGGGCTGCGTCGTCACCGACGTGGGTACCTCCAAGTCGCTCGTCATCCAGTGGGCCGGTGAGTATCTGCCCGAGGGCGTGAGCTACGTGGGCGGCCACCCGCTGCTCAAGTCTTCCACCGTCGAACTGGAGGAGGCCAGTCCCACCCTGTTCGAGGGCGCCGACTACTGCATCGTGGCCTCCGACAGGTCCAGCCAGACCTCGATAAGGACCGTCGTCAACATGGCAGAGACGCTCGGCGCCAAGCCGCTGTTCATGGACGCGCAGGAGCACGACAGCTTCGCCATAGCGATGAACTACCTGCCCATGCTGCTGTCGTCGGCGTTCGTAACCGCCACGTCGGGCAGCGAAGGCTGGCGCGACATGCACCGCCTCGCCGCGAGCGAGTTCAACCTGGTGTCGCAACTCGCGGCCACCGACCCGCAGGACATCGAGTCGGCCTGCCTCGCCAACCCGGACGACGTGGTGTACTGGATAGACCAGATGATCACCGAGCTTTACGCCTACCGCAACCAGATTACGGAGCGCAGCGACAACCTGCTCGACACGTTCATCAGGGCATGGGAGGCGCGCGCCAAGTGGGATGCCAACGCCGTCTTGGAGGACGAGTCCACCAAGGCGCCAAGCGCCACTGAGTCCATGGCCACGGTTTTCATGGGTGAGATGCTGCTGCGGCGCTACCAGGAGCTGACACGCGGCCAGGACCGAAAGCGCAGCCCCTGGACCTACTTCCGCCGCAACTAGGCCCAGACCATCCAATGAACCAGCTCATCACACCAGCGAAGCGTATCGAAGGCGAGGTCGTCCCGCCGGGCGACAAGTCCATCTCGCACCGAGCCGCGCTGCTCAACTCCATCGCCACAGGCACCGCCCACGTGTCCAACTTCTGCGTCGGGGACGACCGGACGTCCATGCTGCGCTGCCTCAGGGGCCTGGGCGTCCCCATCCGACGCCACGCCGACTGCCCGGTGTCCGGCGCCGCCGAGTGCTTCTCCGTGCGCGGGCAAGGTAAGGACGGGCTGCGAGAGCCTGACGCCCAGCTAAACGCCGGAAACAGCGGCACCACCATGCGACTGGTATCCGGGCTGCTCGCCGCCCAGCCCTTCCTCAGCGTCATCTCGGGTGACCGCTCGCTCAGAAGCCGCCCTATGGACCGCATCATGACGCCGCTCAAGCAGATGGGCGCAAGCGTGATGGGTCGCCAAAACGACTCGCTGGCCCCGCTTGCGATCAGAGGCGGAGAATTGCGCGGCATAGACTACGAAATGCCCGTCGCCAGCGCCCAGCTCAAGTCCTGTGTGCTCATCGCCGGGCTTCACGCCGAGGGAGAGACCGTGCTGCGCCAGCCGGCCGCCTCCCGCGACCACACCGAGCGCATGATCGCGGCGATGGGCGCGTCCACCTGGGCCGACGGCCTGAGCGTTGGAGTGCGCGCCTCCGAGCTTACGGCCATGGACGTTCGCGTACCCGCCGACATCAGCGGCGCCGCGTTCTGGCTCGTTGCCGGCGCCTGCCATCCCAGCGCGAGCGTGCGAGTGAAGGGAGTGGGCATCAACCCCTCGCGGACCGGCGTGCTGGACGTGCTCGACGATATGGGCGCGGGCGTGCGGGTGGAGAACGTATATGAGGAGGCGGGCGAGCCGTCCGCCGACCTGGTAGTTGAGTCCGGCAACCTGCGTGGCGTCAGAATAGGCGGCGACGTGATTCCCAGGGTGATCGACGAGCTGCCAGTGCTGGCGCTCGCTGCGTGCTTCGCCGAGGGCACCACCGTCATCGAGGACGCCGCCGAGCTGCGTGTGAAGGAGTCGGATCGCATCCGCGCCACTGTGGATGGGCTTTCGCGTCTGGGAGCGCGCGTCGAGGAGCGCCCTGACGGTATGGCCATCACCGGCGGCGCGCCCCTGAGGGGGGCCGAGTGCGACAGCTACGGCGACCACCGCATCGCGATGACCATGGCCGTCGCCGGCCTCCTGGCTCGCGGCGAAACTGTGGTCACCGGCGCCGAGGCCGCCTCCGTCTCCTACCCCGCCTTCTGGGACACGCTGCAGGAACTGGGCCGGCCTTGACCGCCGCGTCGCATCCCAGCAGACGTCCTCTGCTGGTGGTGCTTTCCGGACCGTCGGGCGTCGGCAAAGACGCCGTCCTGGAGCGCATGAAGCGGCTCAACAGTCCCTATCACTTCGCCGTCACCGCAACCACGCGCCCCATGCGGGATGGCGAGCGGGAGGGCGAGCCATACCACTTCGTCGCGCGCGCCGAGTTCGAGCGCATGATTGCCAGTGGCGAGCTACTGGAGTGGGCCGAGGTGTACGGCAACCTCTACGGCGTGCCAAGGGCGCAGGTGGAGCGTGCGCTGTCTGAGGGGCGGGACGTACTGGTAAAGGTGGACGTTCAGGGCGCGAAGACGATTCGTGGCCTTATCCCGGACGCGGTGCTGGTGTTCCTGGCGCCGCCGGACATAGATGAACTCACAAGGCGGCTCGCGTCGAGGGGAACCGAGGCGGAGGATGCGATGCGGCGGCGGCTGAGGGAGGCGGAGGCGGAGATGGAGGCCGCGGCGCTATTCGACCATGTGGTGGTAAACCGGCACGGCAAGCTGGACGACGCCGCGCGTCAGATCGAGGCGCTGACAGCGCACGAACGCCGTCGCCGTGCGTCCTCTTAGCGGCCTTGTGGGGCTAGCGGTTGCGGCGGCGTCGCTGCCGTCGTAGGCTGCGGGCGCGGTCCAGCCGGCGCTGCTCGCCCTTCGAGCGGAAGAAGCGGCGGTTGCGCAACTCCCTCAGTATGCCGGAGCGCTGCATTCCAGTCTGGAACCTCTTGAGCAGAGCTTCCGGGTCTTCTCCATCGCGGAGCATTACGTGCGTCAAATTATCTCCTCAGGTCTTGGACTTCTACAAGAGGGAGTATATCACAAGCCCCACACCCACGTCAGGCGCGGCATGCGCGCTCACAGCGAAATGAATTGGGTACAGTATTGTGGTGCCGTCGACTCCCATTGACATCGATTCACTGTCTAAGCTAGTGTTGCTAGTACCGAGAAGCGAAGTGACATTAGCTGCGAAACTTCATTGGGGGCGGTCGTGAAAGTCGGGCTGACAAGCTTATTCGACAGGCAGGTTGAGCTTCTACCTCTGGAGAATCTCGACATCTCAGAGTTCAATGTTCGACGTAGGGAAATCACAGCCGACCTAGATGATCTGGCGAACAGTATCTCTCGATTCGGATTGCATCAGCCCATCGTTGTCACTCGAAAGGGTGAACGATACGCGGTACTGATTGGGCAGCGTCGATACCTGGCTGCTAAGCAGTTGGGAATGGATCAGCTACCTGCTCTGGTCTTGACGCAAACACCTGAGCAGGTGCAGGCGACCGTTTTATCCCTCAGTGAGAATGTGCACCGGCGAGACCTGTCACCTAGGGACAAGGCTGATGCCTGCGTGTATTTGCGGGAACAACTCGGAGCTGTCCGAGACGTTGCCGAAGCGATCGGAGTCACTCCGCAAACCGTACGAAACTGGCTAGGCTATGCTGGCGTCCCGGAGCCAATCAAGGAAATGGTACATCCAGGAGGCCTATCGGTCCAACAGGCCACGCGTATTGCGAATGCCATTGACGATGAGCAGACGGCCATTGATGTAGCCCACCGCGTGTCGACGTCCCCTGTGAAGGCAGACAGAGAACGAATACTTGAGAGCGCAAAGGAACTTCCCGGCCGCTCGGCAGACACAATACTACGTCGGGCAGAACGCAAGAGAAGGGAGAAGCACATTACTTTTGTCCTGCCGGAGTCCTCTGCTATTGCGATGGAGAGGGCAGAGACTGAGTTGCAGACCGAGGCGAATGAGATCGCAATGGTAGCTACAACTGAGTGGCTGCAGGACAAAGGATACATCCGATGACGTCTACTTTAGACAAGACTGAGGCGCTCGCAGTTTGCTTTCGAAACCTCAAGGGGTCGAAGTGTAAGGATCTCCAATTGACTGCGCGAGCTCTCAAGTACCTTAGGGAGCTACCCGAGTATCCCTCTAACAAGCGAGTTGGCGAGGCCGTAGGAGTCAGCGGGGAGATTGTTCGGCAGTTCATATCTTTGCTGGATCTGCCATCCTCAGTTCAGACTCGCTTTGAACGGCGAGAACTTGGATTGGAACACGGGCGTCGTCTGTGGCAACTCCAACAGTCGCGACCATCACTAGTTGAGGACGCGGCGCAGGCGATGGAGTCAATGACGGCTATGGAAGCACGCGACCTTGTCGAGTATCTTGTTCGCACTCCCTCTACAAGTGTTCAAGAAGGCCTTCAGGCATTAGAGGCCGCCAAGTCAACAGTCTCACATGAATATCACGTGATAGCTATTCTTGCTGAAAGTGAGTACAAGTCTCTGGAATCGCGTGCACGCAAGAAAAAGACTAGCGTGAACAGTCTTGTTACGACAATTGTCAACTCTTGGCTGGAAAAAAAACGTGACTAGCGATTTTTATGATCGAGCAATGGAAAGAGACGAGACGCTACTTTTGGGGTTGTGTAGTGCTGCCCTAAACAACCGTCGGGAATTGCATGAGTGGGCCGAGGCGGAATTGAAGGCGATACTTGTTCAGGCAGAACTTCAAGAGACTCTGGTCCAAGGAATGCTAGGTGATGAAGTTAAGAAAGTTGTGGAGCGTTTGAGGGCAATAGGCCAAACAGAACTCCCCATTGCCGTAAGAGAACACGAAGAGGTCAGAACAGACACCTTACATGGCAGTTATGATGATATTCTCGATGCGTATCGCAAGTTGGACCGGGAAACTGCCCGCCTAGTGCAGATCGTGAGTGAACTCCTTGACCTGCGTTCTTTCATAGGAGACATGGGCTAGCCTATGTCATGCACTCTCCACCACACTCCATGCCTTCCGGTATTTGCTCGATAGCTATTCCGAGTTCAAGTCTGTGCCGATACTCTCGCAGCGTGACCTGATCCCTTTCACGAAAGACCTGGTCTGTAAGTCGCTGGCGCGGGAAATGCTTGGAATTCTCTTCCAACGCGATAGCCCTCTCAAAGAGGTCTGGGTGGTGCCGCAGCATCGAGCGCCATCTCTCGGTGGAGTTGAACGGACAGAAATAGCATCCGCTCTTTTCTGGTACGGGTAGTCCTGCACCATTGATTATGTCAATACAATCTTGTCGCGTAAGGCGGTGGTCGACCAACGGGTACAAGTTTGTGACGAATGTCTCACGGCTATCACGCATCCTGTGAACTTCATCGAACGCAATTCCAATATACTGATTCACATGGCGCCCAAGGCCCTTGTAATACCGATGAATTGGATTCACCTTAAAGTCCCTCGTACACCATCGCCACTGCACTGAGGGAATGACGCGTCGTCGCATCGCTGTCCCATACAAGTCAGTATTACGAGATCGGGCCTTCACAACAGTGAATGGTATCCGATGGCTACTAAGGTATTCCTGTGCGACCTCCACTGATTCGTATGTGTCAGGCGTTTCGCCGCCCGTGTCGGCAAAGATGACACCGTCTAGTGGTGCTCCATCTCGTACCAGCATGACCATAAGAGCAACCGTGTTTACTCCCGCACCGAAACTTAACATGTGCGCTGGTTCTCCGTGTTGTTCGACCATGGTGACCCCCCTGCACCCGTTTGCAGGAGTGTATACTCTCCTGCAAAGCCGGTCAATGGAGGGAAGGGTCTCCAGAATTGCGCAGGAAACGTCCATCCGTTCATCTGTCGAGCGTTAAGTGACTCTACTGGGGTCATTGCTGTCCCGTCCCAAGCGGTACGTATGATGCGAGGCCAGGGATACGTGCCAGGCACGAGGAACGTGAAGTCTAACGCCTCGAACGCCGCCCCCTACTCCTCCACTATCGGCTGCGCGATGATCCACAGGCTGGTGGCCGTGTACAGCACCATCAGCAGCAGCATCGGAAGCTGCCCGCGCAGGGCCGGGCCACGGTGCGCCACCCTGCGCATCGATACCAGGTGCGCCAGGTACACCGACACCACGTGCCCCGCCACTATCGCCGCGACCGACACGTACCACGCCACCCGTGCGTTGATTATCGCTATGTTCGTCCTGTAGTCGGCTGTGCCCAGTAGGTCCCAGCCGTTGCCGAACGGGTCTGACATCAGCGGTATCACGGTCTGGCCGCTTATCAGCAACAGCGACAGGTAGTGCGCCAGGTTGTAGGCCAGCGCGATTGGCACCAGCGTAAGTACGTACCCTTTGGCCACACCTCCGGTTCCCTCCGGATCGCCCGACAACCGAGCGACCGCCCACGAGAATGCCGCGTAGACGACCACGAATAATGCCGGCACCACCAACAGTCCCAGAGTGTCGATGGTGCTCACCACGTTCGGCCCCAGCACCGACACCTCGTCGTACACCGCCGTCTGGACGCTCACCCATGCCGGCGTCTCCTGCAGTCCGTCGAACGAAACAATCGCCAGCGCCAGCAGCACGAACGCGTTCATCCCAAAGCTGGCGCGGTGCGGATTCGCCAGGCCCACGGCCCACGGGCGCAGATTGAACTCGCGCCGCGGCCGGTCCACCCGCTCGATGCACTCGTAGCAGTCCACGCAGTCGGGCGCGCAGTCGGACCGGCACCGCGAGCAGGCGCGACGGTCGGCGACTCTCACCTCCGTCGGCGAGAAGCGGGCGAATATGCCGAACAGCACGCTGAACACCTCGCCGCGGCTGAGCCAGGTGTGCTTGCCGAACGCCGCCATGCCCAGCCACGTCACCAGGGAATACGCGATGATGAGCTGGCCCAGGCTTCCGGGCAGCGTCGCGCTCGTGTACACGTTCTCCAGCCACGCGAACGCCAGCAGCAGCGCCACGGCCGGCCACACGTCGAGCCGCTCCGGGTACACGAAGAGCCCGCGACCATCGCCGCCCAGCAGACGCTCGCCCCACTCGTAGAGTATCTTCCACGGGTTTGCCAGCATCCATACGTTACCGAACAGCGCCGACACGTACCCCATGCCTACCCACCACACCACCCAGACGAAGGTGGGCGCGAACACCTCCAGCGGTCGACCGTTACCGAAAAAGCACGTGGCCAGTGTCAGACCGAACACCGCCACGGACAGCAGCCGCACCACGAAGAGCGTGACCGGGCTGCCCAGAACGGCCCCCAGCCCGCGGATCGCGAGCAGGTTCAGCCGCGGGTATCCGCGCTCGCCCTCCCCGCGGCGCACGAACACCCCGATGACGACGAACGACAGGGCAACGGTCGCGGCGCCGCCCACCAGGAAGTAGCTCAGGGGTATGGGAAGGTCGTAGCGCTCGCCAAAGGCGTGCGCGCGGGCGGATGCGGCGAAGCCGACGAGTCCCAGCGCGGCGACGAGTGCCGCCGCGGCGATGTTGCGAAAGTGCATTGGCTGTTTCCTGTATCCTTCCGATGCGCCGCGGGCGATTCGATAGCCGTCCGCGGCGCGGCGCGCTCACCTACCGGGGGCGCACCTCCAGCACGCCGAGCGACACCTCTTCGCCCTCGTCGTCCGGCACGTCCGCCACGGCCAGCGGGTCGCCGCTCGCCACGCGCTGGCGCTGTTCGGCGGTGTTCGTCCACATGACCATCGTGCCCGGCTGCACGTTCAGCATCGCGGGCGAGAACGAGCCATCCTCCAGGATGGTGACCTCGGCCCGCTCCGACGTCTCCGCGTCCTTGCTCACCATAATCGACGCGGTCATCTTGTGGTTCATGTGGTTGTGGTACGGGATCATCTGGCCGTTCATGGAGTCCATGACGTGGTAGACGAAGCTGTCGCCCTGCTGGAGCGTATCGGACTCGAACATCACGCCGTGCTCGGTGGCATGCGAGTGGCTGCCGCCCACACCGGGGTGAAACGTGATGCCGAATCGGCCGGTCGCGTTCGCGGTGAAGCTCAGCGTTGCCGTCTCTCCAACCGTCAGCTCGCGCTCCAAGTCGTACCCGTGCAGGTGGAATGCGCCGGCCTCGTCGGTATCCAGTGTGAATGTGATCTCGTCGCCCTGCTTGACCACCAGTTCTCCCTCGTCGACAGTGAGCTGTCTCTCCTGGATTGAGAGGCCGAACTGCAGCGATTCCGGGTCTCCTCCTCCGCACGCTGCCAGCGCGAGCACCGCGATGAGGGCCGACAGCGAACATAGCGCCAACCCGGTTCTGTTGAGTCTCAAAATAATTCTCCTTGTCGAGGCGGCCGGCGCGAACCGACCGGCATGGGCCGGGGCTGTTGCCCCGCAGACGCTTCGAGTTACGATCGTCTTCTGCCCCTGCTCCTCTCCCGGAGAAATGCGCGCAGCGAGTATCCCAGCGCGGCCAGGAAGGCCACAAGCGCCGTTATGGTGACGATTCCGATGAGCGGACTCTGTGTCCTCACGTCAATGGGGAATCGCGCCGTCCCCTCTCCGTGCGGCCCGTTCACCGACACGGTGAACCGCCATTCGCCCTGCCTGTCCACGAACGTATTGATGTCGTAGAAGGAGGGGTCGTCCGCGTTGTGCTCCGCCCGCAGCGGCCCAATCTCGACCGCCTCGGATTCCGGGCCCGCTCCGGACACGCTGACCTCGGCGTCCAGGATCAGCTCATCGCCGGGCGGGGCCGTTATCGTCATAGTGACGTGCAGGTTGCCGACTACCGGGTTCTCCGGGATGGTGCCGACGGACAGCCGGTACGGGCCGGCCGTGTGGTCCTCGAACCGGATCACCCGCCCGTTGGCGTGCGCGGTAGCCAGCGGCACGGCGAGCATCGCCGCGACCGCTATCAGCCACACCGCCAGGAGCCTGCGTTTTGGGTCAGACCACATGGGAAATCGTCACTATCTCTCGCTTGCGCCGGACTGCGCGGATTCGCTCTCACCCGCCGCTCCAACGGCGGCTTTCGCGGGTCGCTGGAAAGCGAAATGTTCGGGGAATCCACCCGTTCGACTCGGTCCGTGCGCGCATCGCCGGGATGCAGGGGCTAGGCAAGCACGCGCGGCGGCTTGTCGGGCGGGGGCGTCTCTTCAGAACGCAGCCGCGCCATGGGCGGAGTCGGCAGGTTGAAGAGGGAGGATGGTTCGAAAAACATGGACGTCGTCGCGCCGTCGCGGTCCGTCACAACGTTCGTAACGCCCGCAAACCCCGCGTCGCGGTCCAGCAGGGCCACCACGCCGTTCGGGGCGTCCGACGGCAGCGGATGCGCGTGGTCGTGCGTGTCCGGGGCGGCGTAGTCGTGGACGTGGGGCCGTGCCGCGCCCAGGTGCGTGTGCGTGGGGTCGCGCTCGACGTAGTGATGGTCGATCAACGGCCCGACCGCGGACAACACCAGCAGCGCCGACAGGGACACCGCCAGGAAGTATTCGTGGAATCGTCTCATCAAGGCAATTATACCATTTGCCACCCACACGCCGTTCGCCTGCGCCGTTCCACTTGAGCATACATCCATGCCGCAATATAATGAACTCACGCCACACCCGATTCGCGCACCACTATCTCACCGAGGAGGGTTTCCGCCATGCAAAACCAGGACATCGCGTTGCTGTCACACCTTATGCGCCGCGCCGGCTTCGGTGCGACACCCGACGAGCTGGAACGGTACGCCGAAATAGGGTACGAGGCGACCGTCGAGGAACTTCTGTACCCCGAGAACATGCCGCCCGCGCTGGAGGACGAAGACCTGATCAGGCGCTACCACGTAGACGAAAACGGTCTGCTCATAGTCGATAGCTGCCAGACGTACCTCGTCTACCGGATGATCAACACGCGCCGACCGCTGGAGGAGAAGCTGGCCCTGTTCTGGCACGGCATATTCGCCACCGGATACACCAAGCTCAACCAGCCCAAGGCGATTCTCAACCAGATAGAGATGTTCCGACGATACGGGTTCGGGAGGTTCCGGGACCTGCTCGTCGAGCTGTCTAGGGACCCCGCGATGATCTTCTGGCTGGACAACAAGGACAACCACAAGGACGCCGTGAACGAGAACTACGGCAGGGAGATCCTGGAGCTGTTCTCGATGGGCGTAGGCAACTACACCGAGGACGACGTGAGGCAGTGCTCCAGGGCCTTCACCGGCTGGACCATCCGCAACGCCGCGCACCACACCGTGCGCACGGCGCAGGACTCGGTCTGGCCCTACGGCCGCCTGGACTGGCAGTACGAGTACCTGCCCGACGACCACGACGACGGTGAAAAGACATTCCTGGGCCAGAAGGGGGACTTCGATGGCGAGGACGTCATCGAAATCATCTGCGAACAGCCCGCGACCGCCCGGTTCATCTCCCGCCACCTCTACAACTACTTCGTAGCCGATGAGCCGCAGGTTCCCGCCTGGGAGACCGTGCCGCCGCGCGATCCCGCCGCCATCGACACGCTGGTCGACTCCTACTTCGAGAGCGGCGGCGATGTACGCGCCATGCTTCGCACGCTCTTCAACTCCGATTTCTTCAAGGCCGCCCGGTTCGCGAAGGTCAAGAGCCCTGCGGAGATGGTCGTCGGCGCCGCGCGCCAGTCCGGCGGCTTCGCCTTCCCCGAGGTGGAGGACATCCAGCTCGCGCTGGAGACCGGCAACATGGGCCAGCTGCTCGTAGACCCGCCCAGCGTGGAGGGCTGGCACACCGGCCCGGAGTGGGTCACGACCGCGAGCCTCGTCAACCGCGTCAACTTCGCCGTGAAGCAGTTTGCCGACGAGACCAAGCCGGGCGTGAGGTCCATCATCGAGCGCGTCCAGGCGCGCGGGCCGGGCCAGACCCCGGAGCAACTGGTGGACGGCTGCCTGGAACTGATGGGGCCGATGGACGTCTCCCCCAGTACTCGGGACGAGCTCGTGGCCCACGCCGCGGACGCCAATGGCGACGGCGAATCGGCGGAGTGCGTGAAAGGGCTGCTTCAGCTCATCGTTTCCACTCGCGAATACCAGATGGCCTGAGTCCCTTCCCCCTCGATGGGTGAAGGCTGCAACAAGTCCCTTCCCCCTTGATGGGGAAGGTTAGGATGGGGGTGAGTGAGGCGCGCCATGGTCACCACGGATCTGCAATACAGCTACAGCCACACCATAGGTATGTACGCGCTCCAGGGGCGGGGATTCAACAACCCCGTCGACCTGGACTTCGGCAAAGACGGTCTGCTCTACGTGCTCAACCGCGCCGGGCCGGAGGTTTCCGCCAGGATGCCCTACAAGCGCGTGACCATGTGCACCGTGGACGAGGACTACCTGGGCGAGTTCAGCAGCGGCGGCGTGGAGGACGGCCAGTTGATGTGGCCCTCGTCGATTGCCATCGACCGCGACGGCAACGTGTACGTGTCCGACGAGGCGCTCCAGCGAATCACCATCTTCGACTCGCGAGGCCGGTACCTCGACAAGTGGGGAACCCGGGGCCGTGGAGACGGTGAGTTCAACCGGCCGTCGGGCATCGTCTTCGACGCCGACGGCAATCTGCTCGTCACCGACAGCCTCAACTGTCGCGTGCAGCGCTACACGCGCGACGGGCGCTTCCTGGAGTCCTGGGGTCGCCCGGGCCGGGCCGACGGCGAGTTCAACCTGCCCTGGGGTATCCACGTCGACGCCGAGGGCGGCGTGCTCGTGGCCGACTGGCGCAACGACCGCGTGCAGCGGTTCGACGCCGGCGGCAGCCACCTCGCCACCTACGGCGCGCCGGGAGACGCCGACGGTCGGTTCAACCGGCCCGCGGGCGTGGGCACCGACGCCGACGGCAACCTGTATGTGGCGGACTGGGGCAACGAGCGCGTGCAGGTGCTCGACCCCGACGGCGGCTTTCTCTTCAAGCTGCGCGGCGAGTCCGGCATATCCAAGTGGGGCTACGAATACTTCGAGGCCAACACGGAGGAGCTGCGCGAGCGCCAAAACTCGAACATGGAGCCGGAGGTGGGCCCTCTGGCGCGGGGCAGCTCGCGCGAGGAGTCGGCCAACGTCGAGAAGCTCTTCTGGGGTCCCACCGCTGTCAAGGTGGACGACGAGGGCAGGCTGTTCGTAGTCGAAAGCTGCCGCTTTCGCATCCAGGTGTACCAGCGCGCCTAGCTCTTCTGCCGCGCTATGCCAATTGCCTCGTCAGCGTTTGGAGGCGCTCCATCCGGTACGCCTCCTGTGCGGACCCCTCGTAGACGTGGGCCAGTAGCGCCGCCGTCTCCAGGCGGTACAACAAGTACGCCTCCGACTCCCGCTCCACCTTCCCGTGGACCGACTCGTATCCGGCCCAGAAGTCCGCGCCTAGGCCGACCCCCTCGTCGGCCCTGGCGAGGTCGAACGCCGGGTCCCCGGCCAGCGCATTGGCCGCGTCGACAATGCCGGTTATCTTGAGCGAGCCGCCATCCAGCGTCGCCAGCATATTCGCCGCCCTGAAGTCCATGTGCAGCAGGCGAGGTTGATCAAGCTTGATCGCGCCCGCTCTCTCCGCGAGGACGTCCGCCTCCGCGTGCGTAATCAGGCCGTCTTTCGCATGGGGCTCCAGGCGGCGACGCATTCGGCGACCAAAGTAGCTTCCCCATGACTCGGACGAGGCCCGCGACAGCCGTCCGACGTGTTCGAGCCGGACGCTGTGTATCGTCGCCAGCAGCGCCCCCATCTCCCGTGCCACGGCGCGGCGTTGGTCGGTTGACGCGAGAGGGAGCACATCGTCCAGCGGACTTCCGGGAAGATACGTGAACAGGACGTATGGGAACCCCAGCGCGGCCTCGCTCTGCTCGAAGTGGATAATCCTCGGCACCGGAAGGTCGGGAACCAGGCGGTAGAACTCTATCTCGTCGGCAAGGACGCTGCCCCAGTCTATCGGTCCCAGGTAGGTTGAAACCAGGTTTCTCTGGCCGCGGAAGACAACGGATTCGCCGTCGTGAAAGTCGATGCGCCGCACATCGAAGTCGAACCCGGCCTTGAGTGGTTGAATGTCGCGCACGGCCCGCCCGGGAAAGGTCGATGCGACCGCCGCCTCGATCTCACGGCGCTCCAGCAACCCGGTTCCGCCGCGCTACGCCAGGCGCCCGAACTCGCTCCGGTAGTACATCAGCGGGCCGCCGCTGTCGTTCAGCCTGACCTCGTCGACCTCGCCAATGAAGATGGTGTGGTCTCCGGCGACGTGATCGGCCACCACGCGGCAGTCCAGGCTTGCCAAGCTGTCCTCGATGACCGCGGCGCCCGTCTCGGTGAAGCTGAGTGGGACGTCGAAGGATGCGTCACGCCGCTCCGGGGGCATTGCGAAGTGCTCGGCTATCCCCCGCTGATCAACGTTGAGGATGTTGATGCAGAAGCGGCGGCTTTCGGAGATGTGCTCGTGGCTGTGGCGACTGTGGCCCACGCATACCAGCGCGAGCATAGGGTCCATGGAAACCGAGCAGATGCCCTGAGCCGTCATACCGTGTACGCCGCCGCCCCGCTCTATCGACGTGACCACCGACACACCGGTTGCGAACCTGGCCCAGGCTTGTCGAAATTGCTCGGAGTCGACCAACGCGGCACCTCTCGCGTGTTGATTGTAGCTGGGGGACGTGGGCACGACCGCCGATTGGGCTGCGGTGGCCTCAACTTACCACAAAGGGGTCATTCGGCGGGAACGCCTGGCCGGGCGGGGACGGTCTAATCGTCCTCCACACCCTGCTCTTTGAGAAAGTCGAGCGCTTCCCGGACAGTGGTTATCTGCTCGGCCTGCTCATCGGAGATCTCGAGCTGGTTGCCGTCGGTGCTGAACTCCTCCTCGAACGCCATAATGAGCTCCACCAGATCCAGGGAGTCGGCGTTGAGGTCCTCTGTGAACGAAGAGTCGAGTTCCACTTCCTCGAGCTCTACGGCGAGTTTATCGGCGACCAACGCCTGAACGCGCTCGAGAACTGTTGCCATTTTGCCACCTCCAAGGCATTAAAACCAGCTAATGTCCGAATTGAGTTGTGCGCCCGCGCCGCCCGTGAGCGCCTGCGGGCTATGAGTCAACCGAGGCTGTCAGGCCCCCACCCTTTCCAGCAGCGAACCGAGAACGCCGTTAACAAATTTGGGCGAGTTGTCGGAGCCAAAGGCCTTCGCCAGCTCCACCGCTTCGTTGATGGCCACTCTAGGGGGCGTCTCACCGCCGAACATTATCTCATAAATCGCCACGCTAAGTATATTTCTGTCCACGAGCGCCATCTGGTGAATAGGCCAACTCGGGGCCAGCTCCGCGATAGGCGCGTCGATCTGCTCTTTGTGGCTCAGCACCCCCCGTACCAAGCCGCGGGCGAACTCCTCCGCCTGCTTGGTAAGGCCGAGCTCGGCGGATACGTTCGAGAAGGCCTCGTAGGGATCGTGGGCCACGGCGCTAGCTTCGTACAGCGCCTGCAGAGCCGCCAGACGCGCCATGCGTCTGACGCCGGGTCGCTCGGACGTCCCGCGTGCGTCAGTGGACATGGAGCGCCGATTGTTCAGGCAACGCTTACCTCAGTCCGCTCCGCGCAACTCGCCCGAGCACGGTAGGCTAGTTTGCGTGCAGCTTGCGAATGGAGTCGATGTCGCCCACGCTCGACACCTTGGCGCGCTTGTCGATGCGCTTGATCATGCCGCCGAGCGCCCTTCCCGGGCCGATCTCGAGGAAGTCGACGATGCCCGAACCAATCATGTGGTCGACGGAGCGCTTCCACTGCACGCAACCGCAGATCTGGGCCGCGAGCTCCTGCTTCACGCTCTCTGCGGTGGTGAGGGGCTGGCCCGTGCAGTTGGCCACTATCGGCACCTGTGGGTCTTTGAAGTCGAGCTTGTCTATAGCCTCGATGAGTCCCGCGCGGGCCGGCTCCATGAGGCCGGAGTGGAACGCGCCGCCCACGCTCAGGGGCACGACCCTCTTGGCGCCGCGCGCGGTAGCCAGGTCGAGCGCCACGGCAACCGCCATCCGTTCGCCGCTGATGACGATCTGCTCGGCGGTGTTGATGTTGGAGACGTAGGTCCCAGTCTCCCTGGCTATCTCCTCGATCGTCATCTCGTCCAGGCCCAGCACCGCCGCCATGGTGCCCGGGTTGCTCTCGCAAGCCTCCTGCATCAGCAGCCCGCGCGTCCTGACAAGCTGTGCGGTCTCGGCCACGTTGAGGACGCCCGCGACGGCCAGGGCAGTGTACTCGCCCAGGCTGTGGCCCGCCATCAGCAGCGGCTGGGGCATACGCTCGTTGCCGAGATGCTCTTCCATTGCCTTCATGCAGGCCAGGCTTACGGCCATGATGGCCGGCTGCGCGTTGACCGTCTGGCGCAGGTCATCCTCGGGGCCGTTGAACATAAGGTCCGCGAGCGGCCGCTCCAGCGCGTCGTCCACCTGCCGGAAAACCTCACGTGCCGCTGGCGAGCGGTCGAAGAGCTCGCGACCCATGCCGACGGCCTGCGCGCCCTGGCCCGGGAACAGGAACCCGACTTTGGCCGCGCTGGCGTCTGTCTTGAGTCTCAGTGTCATGTCCGCCTCCTGCATCGCTCAGATGTAACTGGGCGCTGTCGCGGCCCATCTGGGCCGAGCGATTAGCCGACGACGGCCACCTGTCGGCCGTTGTAGTAATTGCACTCCGGGCAGGCCCGGTGGGGCAGCTTGGGCAAGCGGCACTGAGGGCAGTCCGAAAGTGTGACCGGCCTCAGCCCGAAGTGGGCCGTGCGGCCTCCCTTGCGCTTTCTGGAATGTTTCTTTTTTGGCAGTGGGGGCATTGGGAATCTCCAGGTTAGATCAGGCGTAAAATCGCCTGTTTCCGTAACGGTCCGGATCAGTCGTCGCCTCCGGTCGACACCAGCTTCAGAAGCTCGTCCCAACGCGGATCGGTTCGGGGCGTCTCACAGAGGCACGCGGCCTCGTTCAAGTCTGCTCCGCAGCCGGTGCACAGGCCGGCGCAGTCATTGCCGCACGTTGGCTTCATGGGAATACCGAGATAAGAATACTGCCTCACGGCCTCCGTGATGTCAAGAATCTGGTCGGGGCCGATGGAGAATCCACCCTCCTCGCTCTCCGGCCAGGTGTCGATCGCCACGCTCTCCGACGGGGCGGCAAACTCGTCGTCTATCGTAATGGGCACCGGCTGGTGATACTCGCGAAGGCACCTGCTGCACTGGCAGGCCGCCGCCGTGTCCAACCGGCCGCTCACCCAGATCCCCTTGTCGGTTCGCATAAGCCTTACGCTGCCGAACACGCGGCCGGTGGGCACACCACCCCCCGACTCCGCCTGCTCATCGACCAGGTAGTGCCGGGTGGAGCCGATGCCCTCTTTCATAAGTTGGGCAACGTTAAACAGCATCGTAACCGCCTCCGCCCGCGCTGTCCCGCTGCAAAGCTTGAGAGGACATTCTAGGGGCGCCACCACCTTGTGTCAAGACGCCGCACTCCGCCCCTGCCGTGCCGCGAAGCCTTCCCGCTGGGCCTCACAGCCAGATCAACATGAGCGTGACGACCCCTCCCAGCAGCAGAGCCGCCGCCCAGAACAGATCGACGTTTATCCAGCCTCGTCTCAAGAACGCAAGCCCCACCTTCTTGTAGACCACCATGGCGATGACGAACATCACCAGCAGCATGGCCAGCGTGTGTACGCCCAACCCGATGCTCCACGCCACGGAGGTGTCGGCCAGGTCCAGGAAGTCGGCGTGGTGCTCCAGGTCTCCCAGCCGGTGCTGACGCTCCTCGAGGTTAAGTATGATCGGCGCCAGCATCAGCCCCGCGCCGTGTGACGTGGCCATGAGGAACGACCAGAAGACGAGGTCTCCGGAGCTGACCTGCATCCCCACCCACCTGGGATGGCGGTAGTAGCGGAACACCTTGTAGGCGCCGAAGAGCAGCAGCGTGACGCCGGAGAGTATCCTCACCCAGTCCAAGGGCACGAACGCCCCGATGAGCAACAGAAAGGCGGCCACGACGACCAGGGAGGCGGCGTGGCCGATGGTGATGAACGCGAGCGCCCGGGATATCGCCCAGGCGCTCCGTTGTTGCAGTCCCAACGCCACCGCGAAGAGCCAGCCCATGGCCGGGTTCAGGCCGTGGAAGGCTCCCAGCGCAGCCAGGCCGGCCAGCGCCCCCAGGGACGCCAGCGCGGCAGGCTCAACGTGGGCGAGCGGCGAAGGCAGCATTCGAGCGAATCACAGAAGCCCCGTCAGGGCCGCCGTGGGTAGGGGCAGGTTTCAAACCTGCCCCCTGGTGTTGCTACGGGTAGCAGAAAGAGTCGGACGAGGCGTCCCCTCCCTCGAGCCGTAGCTGGTGCGCCCTGGTGCTGCCGAAGTCGACGAAGAAGTTCGGATCCAGCTCCATGCCGCCCTCTGGGTTCGTGTCCATCTTGATCATCCAGCCGGTCATGTCGTCGTAGAACACGTCGTCCCAGGAGCTGTACAGCGAGTTGGTGGCGTAGACCCGCCGACCGTCCCGGCTTATCTCCACCATCTGCGGCGCGCCCACCAGCGGCCCGGCGTTGGGATGCTCGGCCTTCCTCACGACGCCGCCCGCCTGCACCGTGCCGGTCAACTCGGGGTTGAACGGGTCGGACACGTCGTACTGGCGCAACTCCCCCGTCCCCCAGCAGGAGACGTAGAGGAACTTGTCGTCCACCGACAGGTCCAGGTCGGTGATCAGCGGCGGCACCGCCCCCAGCGGCTTCAGGGCGTCGGGTAGCACGTCCGCGTCGGCAGGCTCGGCCGGAATCTCGATGACCTTCTTCGCGGCCCACTTGCCGTTTTCGCGGTACCAGGTGAACACGGAGCCGGACAGGTTGCTGGCGTTCACCACCACTCCCACGAAGCCGTAGGACTCGGTGGGCGCGTGGGCCGGTCGCAGCTCAAGCGCCATCTGGTGCTCGGAGCCCAGGTCGACTTCCTGCACGTGCCGGCGGCGGCGCAGGTCCCAGAAGTGTATCTTGTGGCCGTAGTTGTGATTCACGATGTGTTCGAGCACAGGGCCGTTCTCGAACATGTCCGGCGTGCCCCACTCGCTGGTGATGGCGACGTCCAGGCCCATGTGCCACCAGAAGTCGTAGGACATCTGCTGCGTGCCCCGGTCCAGCTCCCAGCGGCCCAGCGGCTCGAAGGTGTTGTGGTCGATGCGCATGATGCCGCCGGGCGCGCCGCCGTCTGCGGAGCCGATGCCGTTCAGGTAGATGGCGTCGGGGCCGCAGTGGACGGTGTGGAGACGGCTGTAGCCGGTGCGCTCGAATATGAGGTCGGACTCTATCGTCTTGACCAGCTTGGGATTGTACGGGTCCGGCTTGGTGTCCAGGATGTAGATGCGGGACGTCCGCAGCGTGGGAACGACGAGGTAGCGGCGCTCCAGGTGGGGATGAGGTGCATATGGACAGAGCGCGGAGCTACAGGCGTTCCAACCGAAGTGGTGCAGTTCGTCGCCGACGTTGGGCATCTCGACGGTGCTGACTATGTTGCTGTAGTTGGAGGATTCCGGGTCGAGGTCCACTACCGACATGCTGTCGGGTCGACCATCGACGTTGAGGCCGGCCACGTACCCCAGCCGTTCGGGCGGGGCTTTCGTAGCCATCTCGGGCGACGGGTAAAAGGTAGGGTCCGGTTGGATCAGGGCCAAAGCTGCACCTCGTAAAGATTGGGATGCCCGCATTCTAGGGGATGCGGCGCGGGGGTTCAAGTTGAGCACAGCCGCGCAGCCGGGTTGCATCGTCCTACACGCTGGATTAACCTTCCCAGCACCGGGCGGGGACCATTCACTCTGCCCGCGGGACACTGCCACCAGGAGGCGCGGCTATGACTGCTATCAGGGTTGTGGTACAAGGGGCTTACGGCAAGATGGGGCTGGAGACGGTTGGGGCCGTGTGCGGGGACGACGGCATGGAGTTGGTGGGCGCGGTGTCCAGACGCGGCCGGCCGGGCGACGTGTACGCGCTGCCGGACGGCTCCGGCGAGGCGCCGCTGTCGGACTCGGTGGCAGACGTTCTCGCGGGCGCGGACGTGGTGGTGGACTTCACGAACGCGGAGGGCGCGATGTCGGCGATACGCGCGGCGACCGGGGGTGGCGCGAACGTGGTCACCGGCTCGACCGGGCTGAGCGAGGCGCAGCTCGATGAGGCCCGCCGGCTGGCGGACGACAGCGGGCGCTGCGTGATCGTCGCGCCCAACTTCGCGCTCGGAGCGGTGCTGCTCATACACCTCGCCGGCGTCGCCGCTCCCTTCTTCGACTACGCAGACCTCACCGAGGTCCACCACGAGGCCAAGCTGGACGCGCCTTCGGGCACCGCGCTCGCGATAGCCAGGGCCGCCGCGGCCGCCAGGGGGACGCCGTTCGTCGCGCCGGCAGCGGAGACGGAGACGCTGGCGGGCACGCGAGGCGGCACGCTCGACGGGGTGGTCATCCACAGCGGGCGCATGACCGGGCGGGTGGCCCACCACGAGCTGGTGTTCGGCGCGCTCGGCCAGACGCTGACGCTGCGCCACGACTCCATCAACCGCGAGAGCTTCATGCCGGGCGTGCTTCTGGCCATCCGCCGCTCCAGCGAGATGACCGGGCTGACAGTGGGACTGGAGAAGCTTCTGGGCCTCGCCTAAGAGCACCCCCTTCCTGGCCTTCCCTCTGCGAGGGGGAAGGGACAGCCAAGCTTGCCACGCCGCACGCGTCGGGTATATGCTAGTCGCGGCGCTGACGCTCACGTCAGCGATAAAGGCAGACTAATCAAGGAGGTCCAGTCCAGCATGGCTGATCTATCCAGAACGTGCGCCATCGTCGGCGTCGACGAGTCCGACGTAATCGGCAGAGTCGAGGGCAAGTCCAACCTTCAGCACCACGCGGAGGCGGGCTACAACGCGCTCGCCGACGCCGGACTGTCGATCAAGGATGTCGACGGTCTTTTCTGCGCAGGCTCTTCCACCCTCAGCACCGCCGAGTTCATGGGGATACAACCCCGCTACACCGACAGCACGTCGGTCGGCGGCTCGTCGTTCGTCATACACGTCGGCCACGCGGTGGCGGCGATCAACGCCGGGTACTGCGAGGTGGCGCTGATAACGCACGGCGAGGCGGGTCGCAGCGCTCGCAGCCGCGCCGGCGGCAACGCCGCGGAGCCCGGCTCCCAGTACGAGACGCCCTACGGCTTCATCGGCGCGCCCATCAACTACGCGATGGCCGCCCGCAGGTACATGCACCAGTACGGCGAGGACCGCACCCGCCAGGCGATGGCGGAGATAGCGGTGGCCACCCGCAAGTGGGCGCAGAAGAACCCCAAGGCCTACATGAAGGACGTGCCGATGTCCTTCGACGACTACCACGAATCGCGCTGGATCGCCTGGCCCTTCCACCTGTTCGACTGCTGCCTGGTCACCGACGCCGGCGGCGCGGCGGTGGTCACCACGGCCGAGCGGGCGCGGGACCTGGCCAAGGACCCCGTCTGGATACTGGGCGCGGCCGAGGGCCATTCGCACAACATCATCAGCCAGATGCCGGACCTGACGCAGACGTGGGGCGTGAACTCCGGCCCCGCGGCCATGGGCAGGGCGGGCATCACCCACGACGACATCGACCTGGCGATGATCTACGACTCGTTCACCTACACTGTGCTCATCACCCTGGAGAGCCTGGGCTTCTGCGGGCCGGGCGAGGGCCCCGAGTTCGTGGCCAACCAGCGCACCGCGCCGGGCGGCGACTTCGCGATGAATACCTCCGGCGGCGGGCTTTCGTACACCCACTCTGGCATGTACGGCATGTTCCTGATACTGGAGGCGGTGAGGCAGCTTCGCGGCGAGGCCGGCGAGCGGCAGATAGACGATCCCAAGATAGGAATCATGCACGGCACCGGCGGCTCGCTTTCGTCCACCGGCACCGTGGTGCTGGCCGCCGACTAGGGCCCGCCGGAGCTTCCGAACTCCCACGAACGACTACAACAGGAGATTTCGATGACCCAGCAGTACAACAAGCCCATCCCGGTGCCGCAAGGCGAGTCCGACGTGTACTGGAACAAGGCCAAGGAGCACGAACTCTGGCTGCGGCGCTGCAACGAGACCGGCAAGGCCTACTTCTACCCGCGCGACATCTCGCCGTTCACCTTCTCCAGGGACACAGAGTGGATAAAGGCCAGCGGCAACGCCACCCTCTACACCTACGCGATAGTCCACCGGGCGCCGCATCCTGGCTTCGTCGGGGACGTTCCCTTCGTTCCCGCCATCGTGGAGCTGGAGGAAGGCCCGCGAATGCCCACCAACATCGTGATCGACGATCCGACGCCCGAGAAGCTGCAGATCGGGATGCCTCTCAAGGTGGTGTTCGAGGACATCACCGACACGATCGCGCTGCCCAAGTTCGCGCCCGCCTAGCGCAGCATCTACGAACCAGCCGGCGGGTCGTGGGGTCTAGCCTCACGGCCCGTCCGTCCGCACTCCCTCACGCCCGCGCCGCCTCGCGGCGGTTAACCCTGGGGACGCTACTACGAAAGAGGTGACTTATGGGCGCCGACCACAACGACGCATCCCACGCCGACCACCCCGGCATGCTGGGGGACTCGGCGCTGAGCGAACGCGCAAAGCGCGCACTGGCTATCAGGGAACTGCTGCTGGAGAAGGGGATCATAGACGCTGACGACGTGCGCAGGCGCGCCGATGAACTTCACCGCCGCTCGCCCGCCGACGGCGCCAGGGTGGTGGCTCGGGCCTGGGTGGATGCCGGCTTCAAGGCCCGGCTGCTGGACGACGCCAAGTCCGCGGTGGCCGAGCTAGGCTACACGCTGCCCCACGACGCCGAGCTCGCGGTGGTTGAGAACACCGACCAGCTGCACAACCTGGTGGTGTGCACGCTGTGCTCGTGCTATCCGAGGATGCTGCTGGGCCGGCCGCCGGACTGGTACAAGAGCCTGGCGTACCGGTCGCGGGCGGTCAGCGACCCGCGCGGCGTGATGGCCGAATTTGGAACGGCGATGCCGGCGGACATCCGGGTTGACGTGCTGGACAGCACCGC
>DAOUJZ010000063.1:0-64830 GCA_034421955.1 Dehalococcoidia bacterium
GCACGGACGTCGACTACGAGGCGTTCTCCGCCTTCGGATCCGCGGACGACGTGGCCGAGTTGATCGATCGCTACATCGAGGGCGGCGCCACCAAGTTCGTAGCGCGTCCAGCCTGTCCGCCCGAGAAGATGATGGAACAGCTTGAGCTGTTGGGCCGGGACGTGGTGCCCCGCTACCACAACTGAGCGCGCCGCGGCCACGCGTCCAGCCCGCGGAAGAGGTGACCGATGACCGCACACACCATAAGCGTCGGCAACGTCGAGATAACGTCGCTCTCCGACGGCTACATCAGGTTCACGCCGGACAACTTCTTCCCTTCGGTGCCCGCCGAGCGGTGGGGGGAGTACAGCGAAGAACTCACCGCCGAGGGCAAGATCGAGCTGAACGTCGGCTCGTTCCTGGTGCGGTCCGAGGGCCGCGTCATACTCGTGGACACCGGCATCGGCGAGGACTCCTCCGGCTTCGACGACGCCCAGTCCGGCTTGCTGCCCCAGGCGCTGGCCGAGGCTGGCCTGTCCGCCGGGGACGTCGACGTCGTGCTGATGACGCACCTGCACGTGGACCACGTCGGCTGGAACGTCGCCGCCGCGGAGGACGGCCCGGCACCTCTGTTCCCCAACGCGCGCTACCACGTCGCGCGGGCGGACTGGCGCGCCTTCTCCCGGATGGCCCGCATGAACGGCGCGCCCTACCTGCAAACCCAGGTTGTGCCGCTGGAGGAACTGGGCGTGCTGGAACTGTTCGAGGGCGAGGTCTCTCTCACCTCCGAGGTGGTCACCATGCCGACGCCGGGCCACACGCCCGGGCACACGTCGCTGCGCATCTCGTCCGTGGGGGAGTCGGCGGTCATCGCGGGGGACGCGACGCACGTGCCGCTCCAGGCACACGAGACCGACTGGTACCCGCGCGCCGACCGCGACCCGAAACTCTCCACGCAGTCGCGCCACGCGCTGATGGACCGCGTGGAAGGGGAGGGCGGTCTGCTGATCGCGGGGCACTATCCCGCGCCCGGCTTTGGACGGCTGGCACGGAGCGACGGACGCCGCAGGTGGCTGCCTACGTAGTGTGCCTCGGCAGACGCCACGCCTCACGTCGGCCCCGTAACCACGCGCGCAGTTCCGGCGAACGGGCGAGCGTCCGCTTGCGGTAGGCCACGCACGTCCCCTAGAATCCATCCACACACCGAATCGGAGGAGTGCATGTATCCCATAGATCTGGCGGGCAAGAGGGCCATCGTGTTCGGCGTGGCCAACCAGCGCAGCATAGCCTGGAGTATCGCGTCCATACTGCATGAGGCCGGGGCCACCATCGCGCTCGCCTACCAGAACGAGCGCGTGCGTGCGGGCATCGAGCGCCTGGTCGCGCCGTGGGAGGACGACACGCCGCTGATCGAGTGCGACGTGAGCGACGACGCCAACGTGGAAGCGGCGTTCGGCCGCGCCGGCGACGCGCTCGGCGGGCTGGACGTCATCGTGCACAGCATCGCCTTCGCCAACCGCGAGGACCTGGGCGGCCGGTTCATCGACACCGGACGCGAGGGATTCCGCATCGCGCTCGACATCAGCGCCTACTCACTGGTGTCCATCGCCCGCTACGGCACGCCGCTGATGACCGGCGGCGGCAGCATAGTCACGCTCACCTTCCAGGCCGCCGAGCGCGCCTTCCCCGGCTACAACGTGATGGGCACCGCCAAGGCCGCGCTGGAGAACGAGGTCAGGCTGCTGGCCGCGGACCTGGGCCCCGACGACATCAGGGTCAACGCCATCTCCGCCGGCCCGCTGGACACCCTTTCGTCCAGGGTCATCCGGCACTACCGGGACATGAAGCGCGTCCATGCCGAGCGCTCGCCCATGCGCCGCAACATCACGATGGACGAGGTGGCCAAGACCGCGCTCTACCTGTGCAGCGACCTCTCCAGTGGCGTCACCGGCGAGGTCATCCACGTCGACACCGGCTACAACGTGATGGGCATATGAGCACTGGTGGGACTGTAGAGGAGGCGGACATGACCACGCGAGGGCAGAGGACGAGAGCCACCTATGAGGACTATCTCAACACGCCGGAAGGCGAACGCTATGAACTTGTGGACGGTGAGTTGCTGATGGTTCCTGCGCCGAGCACGAGACACCAGAGAATCGCCTTGCAGTTAGCTACGGTACTAAAGGCTTTCATCGATCGAAATTCACTTGGCGAGTTGTTCATTGCACCCCTTGATGTCGTGTTATGGTACGGCGACGAGGCGAACGTTGTAGAGCCGGACCTGCTCTTCATTTCCGCCGCGCGGGTGGGCATAATCACCGAGGCCAACGTCCAGGGCGCGCCCGACCTCGTGGTCGAAATCCTGTCTCCGTCGACCGAGGGCCGGGACAGAGGCTACAAGCGCGAGCTGTACGCCCGGCACGGTGTCGGAGAGTACTGGCTGGTGGACCCGGACGCCAGTACCATCACGGTGCTGGCGCTTGGTGAGAACGACTATGCGGTCGCCGGCACTTACGGCGCGGGGCAGACCCTGGTGTCGCCCACCCTGGAAGGACTGGATATTAGACTAGGCGAGGTGTTTCCATGAACTGGGCCGAGACTATAGCGCAGGCGCTCAAGGATGCCGAGGTGTCCCTGGTGGCCTACGTGCCCGACATAAGCATCCACCAGGTGACGCGGCTGCTGGAAGAGGACGATTACTTCCGCGTCGTGTCGGCCACGCGCGAGGAGGAGGCCATCGGGATCGCGTCCGGCGCCTACGCCGTGGGACGCAACGCCGCCGTGTTCATGCAGTCCAGCGGCTTCGGCAACTGTGTCAACGCCATCGCCAGCCTGTGCATACCGTGCCGTCTGCCCATTCCGATGTTCATCAACCTGCGCGGCGAGGTCGGCGAGTTCAACATCGCGCAGGTGGCGATGGGCCGCACCACGCGCCCGATACTCGACACTCTCGGTATTCCGTACTACACCCTGGACAGCGACGACAGGCTCGCGCAGCGGGTGTCCGGCGCGCTGGCGCTGTGCTACGCCTCGCGCCAGCCGCTCGCGCTCTGCATGACACCTTTGCTCCACGGAGGCAAGCTTGCATAGATACTCCGCAACCCGCATGATCCTGGGCCTGGTCGGCGACCTGCCGATCGTGGCCAACCTGGGCCCCACCACCGACGAGCTGTGGCACGCCGGTCACCGCGACCGCAACTTTTACACCTACGGTTCGATGGGGCTGTGCTCGTCCATCGCGCTGGGTATGGCGCTGTCCACCGACGAGAAGGTCATCTCGCTGGATGGCGACGGCTCGCTGCTGATGAACATGGGAACGATAGCCTCGATCGGTCGCGAGCAGCCCGGCAATCTGGTCGTGGTGGTCTGGGACAACGAGCAGTGGGCGCAGACGGGCAACCAGCTGAGCCACACCGCCTACGGCACCGACCTCGAGCAGGTGGCGCGCGGCTGCAACATCGCTAAGACCGCCACTGTGCGCGAGGAGGAGGAGCTGCAGACGGTGCTGATGCAGGCGCTGGAAGAGGACGGCCCCTGGTTTATCGTCGCCAAGGTCGAGGAGGAGCCGGAGTACATGCCTGTCGCGCCGATAGAGCCGGAGATGACGCTGTACCGCTTCAGGAATACGTTCTAGGGCGAGCGATCATGGCTTCGCAGGATGCCTGCGGGTCTCTATTGTAAGACATGACCTCAGCGAGGGCTGCTGATGCGAATCACCATACTCGCCCTTGCCGTAGCCGCCGTTTCGCTGGTGGTCGGTTGTGGCGAGCCGGCAGCCACGCCCACGCCCGTTATGCCGACGCCCGCCGTCGTCGCGGCTGTCACCACTCCAACGCCGCAGCCCACGGCGACTCCCACGCCCGAGCCTACGTCCACGCCGGAGCCGACCGCCACGGCTAGGCCTGAGCCTACGGCGACACGTACACCCGAGCCCACGGTCACACCCGAACCCACCGTCACGCTGGTGCCGACCGCAACGCTGACCCCTGAGCCCACGGCTACGCCAGAGCCGACCGCAACGCTGACCCCTGAGCCCACGGCCACGCCCGAACCCACGGCCACTCCAACACCGCTACCCACCGCGACGGCAACGCCCGAACCGACGGCGACGCCGATTCCCACCGCCGAAGAGGCCGCCACCGCTCGGCTGTCCGAAATCGTCCCGTGGCTGCAAAGCCCGCGAACCGACGCGTACGTCGAGGCGGGCAATGCGCTGGTCGCCACTGGCTGCTGGACGCATCTCTCGCAGAGCTTATCGCCGCAAGGCCCTGGTTGGTCCGCGGGATATCTTGGGCCGAGAAGCAGGTAGTTTACAGCCTGTACGTTCTAGCGGAGATTGACACGGAACTCTCGCGGACTGTGGCGGAATTTCCGTGGCTGACCGACAGCGTGACTTTGGAAAGGACACGGGTAGTTTACGACCTGTCTATGCTGGCGGAGATTGACACGGAACTCTCTCGGACTGTGCTGGAATATCCGTGGCTGGTCGATGGGGTGAACGGAGGCGAGAAGCAGGTCATTGGTGACCTGCGCGGGCTTGCGGATGTAGATGTAGCACTTGCGCGAACCGTGGGTGAATTTCCGTGGCTGACTGACGA
The DNA here is from genome assembly GCA_034421955.1 of Dehalococcoidia bacterium. Taxonomy (GTDB): domain Bacteria; phylum Chloroflexota; class Dehalococcoidia; order Lucifugimonadales; family CATOSD01; genus CATOSD01. Next base: position 4,578 of record DAOUJZ010000063.1, read on the forward strand.
CGTGTCCCCAATGGAGCTTAGTGTAGTCCTTGACCTGCGCAACCTCGCGGACATAGATGTCGCGCTTGCGCGAACCGTAGCCGAATTCCAATGGCTGGCCGACGACGTGTCCAAAGACGAAGATTGGGCTACCGCCCCATTGCCGTGGCTCGCTGAGATTGACGTGGCGGTCGCCAGGGTAGTGGTGGAATTGCCGTGGCTGGCCGACGGCGTGACCGGAGAGGAGAGCCGGGTGGTTTGGGACCTGGGGAGTATTGCAGAGGTCGACGTGGCGGTCGCCAGGGCTGTCGTAGGTATGACATCGCTGGCGGACGGAATGTACGGGATCGTATCGGGGATGAAAGGGTCCATGCGCAGGCTCTCTGAGCTTGGCCTGCTGGACGAACTAGCTGAATCGCCGTGGTACGCCGACGGCCTCAATGATGCAGACTTGGCCTTGTTGACAACCCTGGGCTCTGTAGGACGTACAATACCCACACTGTACGACGACTTCGTCCGCTCCTACTACGTGAAATCCAAGACCATATCCCTGCCCCTGGCGGGCGAAGTCCGCCTGTGGGCGCTCGATCCCAGCCCGTTCCCTGAGGGCGAAGACACGCTGCGGATGATGGAAGAGGTGGTGCGGGCCAGCGAGGCGTTCATGGGAGTACCGTTCCCAGTGACTGACGCCATCATGGTGGTCCCATCTTTCTCCAGGCATGGGACTGGTGGTGGATATCATGCCGGCAGTCACCTGGTGAGCGCCAGGGACGGCTCAAACCGGCTTTCGCGGTCGCTCGTATACCACGAGGTGGGGCACTACTACTTTACGGCTGACCCCTTCTGGCTGAGCGAAGGCGGCGCAAACCTGATTGTGGCGATAACGAGGGACGAACTCGGCGTGGAGAGCATTGAGCAACGCAGGCGCCATGCCCGGAGGGAAATGGAGCGTATCTGCCACGCCGACAACGACATACGCAATATCCAACAGCTCAACAAGTTGCAGGCTCGACTAACCACAGGACGCCACCATTGCAACTACGTCATGGGCGAGCACTTCTTGATCATGATGACTCTGACCCTGGGCGAGCAAGCGTCGTCCGCCGCGCTTAGGGAGATATACCTGATGGGTCGGTCCGAGGGGGGTGGCGTGACCGAGGAGGAGATATACCGCGCGTTCCTGAAGCACACGCCGACCGAGTTGGAGTCTGAGTTTCGCGCGCTGTACAAGCGGCTCCACGGCGGCACGTATGACGACGAAGAAGGGAACTAGACCCACACCCACGTTTGGTCCCAGCGGCCGAAAATCCGCAGACAAGGTAACGCTTATGCGAATCATCTTACTCGCCCTTGCCGTAGCCGCCGCTTCGCTGGTGGCCGCTTGCGGCGAGCCGTCCGCGCAGCCCACGCCCGTTATGCCGACGCCCGCCGTCGTCGCGGCTGTCACCACTCCAACGCCGCAGCCCACGGCGACTCCCACGTCCGAGCCTACGTCCACGCCGGAGCCTACCGCCACTGCCGCACCTGAACCTACGGCGACACGTACACCCGAGCCCACGGTCACACCTGAGCCGACCGCAACGCCGCCCCCTGAGCCCACGGCCACACCCGAACCGACGGCCACTCCAACACCGCTGCCCACGACAACTCCCACGCCTGACCCGACTGCTACGCCTACGCCCGAACCGACCGCCACGCCTACGCCCACCGCTGAAGAGACCGCCGCCGCTCGGCTGTCCGAGCTCATCCCGTGGCTGCAAAGCCCGCCGAACGACGCGCACGCCGGGGCGGGCGATGCGCTGGTCGCCATCTGGCTGCTGGACGTCGGCCTCGCCGAGCGGATAGCCGAAATGCCGTGGCTGGCCGACGGCGTCTCCGAAGAAGAGAGGTGGCCACTCTCCGAACTGCGCCGGCTGGCTCAGGTTGACGTGGCGCTCGCCCAGACTGTAGCGGGGTTGCCGTGGCTGGCGGATGGCGTATCAGGGAACGACGAGTTGGCCCTTCACGAAGTTCGCGTGCTTGCCCAGATTGACGTGACGCTCGCCCAGATTGTAGTTGGGTTACCGTGGCTGGAGGATGACACAATCTCATACGAAGAAAGGTGGATGCTTTCGCATATGCGAGAGCTTGCTCGGAAAGACGTAGCGCTCACTCAAAGTGTGTTGGGCCTGCCGTGGCTGGTTGACGGCGTGTCCCTACTCGAAGTCAGCGCGAGCGAGTCATTAGCGTCGATTGCGAAGCAAGACGCGGCATTCGCCCTGCGCCTAGCGAAGTTGCCGTGGCTGGTTGACGGTGTGTCCCTACACGAAGTCAGCGCGAGCGAGTCATTAGCGTCGATTGCAAAGCAAGACGCGGCATTCGCCCTGCGCCTAGCGAAGCTGCCGTGGCTGGTTGATGGCGTGTCCGGAGCAAAATGGGAAGTGATCCTATACCTGCGAGTGCTTGCGGAGACTGATCCTGCGCTTGTCAGCACCGTCTTGGAGATGCCGTGGGTAACTGATGGCTTACTTACAACTGAGATAGGGGCATTAGCATCAGTGGCTGAGCTCGCCGCTGAGGGCCGGTTTGACGAAGTGACCCAAGCGCCATGGTACGCCGACGGCCTCAATGATGGAGACTTGGCCTTGCTGACAACCCTGGCCTCAATAGGACGCGAGCTACCCACACTGTACGACGACTTCGTCCACTCCTTCTACGTGAAATCCAAGACCATCTCCCTGCCCCTCGCGGGCGAAGTCCGCCTGTGGGCGCTCGATCCCAGCCCGTTCCCTGAGGGCGAAGACACGCTGCGTATGATGGAAGAGGTGGTGCGGGCCAGCGAGGCGTTCATGGGAGTACCGTTCCCAGTGGCTGACGCCATTATGGTGATCCCGTCTTTTCCCAAGCATGGGACTAGGGGATATTTTGGCGGTAATCACCTCGTGAGCGCAAGGTACGGCTCAGACCGGCTTCCGCGGTCGCTCGTATACCAACTAGTGGCGTTCTACTACTTCGGCGGCGGCATAGGTCCCCTATGGCTGACTGTAGGTGGCGCAAAGCTGATCGAGGCGATAACGTGGGACGAACTCGGCGTGGAAAGCCTGGATGAGCGGAGGCGCAATGTCCAGAGGGAAATGGAATGGAACTGCCACGCCGACGACTTACGCAACATACAACAGCTTAACAAGTTACAGGCTCGTCTAACCACAGGACCCCACCTATGCAACTACATTCTGGGGGAACACTTCCTGCTCACTATGGTCGAGGCGCTAGGTGAGCAAGCGTCGTCGGCCGCGCTGAGGGACCTGTACGTGCTGCGCCGCACGGCATGGGGTCAGGCGACCGAAGAAGAAATCTACCGCGCGTTTCTGCGGCACACGCCGCCCGAGCTGGAGGCGGAGTTTCGCGCGCTGTACAGGCGGCTGCACGGCCGCACGTATGACGAAGAGGGGTAGGGCGGCGGCTGTATTCCGTTCGCCACCCCCATCCTGACATTCCCCCTGCGAGGGGGAAGGGACTTCTTGGAATATCACGCCGGGCGCAGCGTGGTCTCGGGCTGTTCCGCTTGCTCCGCCTGCTCTGTTGGCTCCGGGGGGCGCTCTGCATGCATCGTCTCGCGGCGCAGGGACGGCATGAATACCGCGACCAGGGCCATCAGCGCCAGACCGACCGATGCGTTTATCCCTATCGCCGTCGTCGGCGACAGCCAGTCTGCCACCGCGCCGGTCATCAGCAGGCCCAGCGGTCCCGTCCCGATGGCCAGGCTTATCACGCCAAGCGCCCGACCCCGCATCTCCTCCCGTGACACCAGCATCACGATCAGCGACTGCATGGTGCCGAACCCCGCGCCGCCGAGTCCCAGCACTAGCAGTATGCCGAACGACAGCTCGTAGGAGCGCGACAGCGAGAACAGCAGCAGCGCGGCTATGGCTATCGTCGAGCCGATCAGATAGACGCGCCCGTGGTGGCGTATGTTGGCCGCGGAAGCTATCAAGACCGATCCCATCAGAGAGCCAAAGCCGTCCACGCCCATCAGCACGCCCATCGGCCCCGGACCCACCTCGAGCACCTCAACGGCGATGACCGGCACCATCTGCATGTACGAGAACACGAACAGGTTCATTATGATGGTGACCATGATCGTGGCGATGATGGTGCGGTTGCCGCGCACGTAGACAAGCCCCTCGGCGAGGTTGCGCAGAATGCCCTGCGAGGACGCGCCGCGAGATTGCGCGCCGCCGGGCTGCTCCGGAGACAGCCTCACCAGCCACATGAGCGTAAGCGACAGGGCGTAGAACGCCAGGATTACGAAGAAACCCCTGGGGACGTCAACCAGGCCGATGAGAACTCCGGCCAGCGCGGGCCCGGCCATGCGGCTCGAGTGCATCGCCATCGAGTCCAGCGCCACGGCGTTGGTCACGGCGGCCCGGCCCACGAGGTTGAGGATGATCGACCGGCGCGAAGGCGAGTCCAGCGCCCATCCCACTCCGCTGATCGAGATGAGCACGAAGGCGTGCCACACCTCCAGCATCCCGGTAATCAGCAGCGCGGTGGTGACGCCCGCTCCGACAAAGTTGGCGAACTGCACGCTCAACAGCAGGCGACGCCGGTCGAACCGGTCGGCGAGCGTGCCGCCCAGGATGCCCAGGAAGAGCATGGGCGCCATGCCGAAGAACCCCACCAGCGCGACCTGGAACGCCGAGCCGGTCAGCTCGAGCACGTACCACACGAGCATCGTCATCTGCATCCACCGCGAAATGTAGGAGAAGAAGTTCGCGGGCCACAGGAAACGGAAGCTGCGATTGTGGAAAGCGTCGAACGTCCGGAGGGAGCGGACCCTCCCTATCGTCCTCTTCGGGGCGCCAAGGCTTTTGTAGTTAACCAACAAGGCCGTGCAGCCGCTATCATATGATTAGCCAACGCCGCCGGCTTGGCACTCGCCGGAAAAGATGCCGGCTCGCCCGGCACGGAACTCCCCGAATAAGAACGGGGCGACAATGCGGCATTTTAGCCCCAGTAGTTGACCATTGGAAGGCGAAAGGGGGCGCAGTTTAGGATTTTGCTCGAAAAGCTTGCAAAACTGTTCGCCAAAGAGACGCTCGACGCGGTTTTCCCCTTCGTGTGCCTGGGCTGCGGCAGGGAGGGCAGCAGCATGTGCGCCGACTGCCTGGCGGGTGTGCCCAGGCTGGTGCCGCCGCGATTCTGCGTAGTGTGCGCCGAGCCGGACGTGCTCGGTCGCTGCGGCTGGTGCCGCTCCGCGCCAGTCGCCGTGGACGGCATACGCGCGCCCTACGTCTACTCGCGGGACAGCCTCGTGCGGCGCGCGCTCATCCAGTTCAAGTTCGGAGACGTGCGGGCCATGGCCGCGGAGCTTGCGGGCCATCTGGCCGAGTGCATGGCACGCTACGGCCTAACCGCCGACGCCATAGTGCCAGTGCCGTCCCATCCCAGGCGGCTGCGCGAGCGCGGCTTCAACCAGGCCGCGCTGCTGGCCGCAGAGCTGGGCAAGGCGACTGGGGTGGAGGTGCGGGAGGCGCTGCTGTCGCGGACGAGCGACGCGCCTTCACAGCTCAGCGTGGCCGGGCGCATGAACCGCTGGACCAACGTGGCGAACAGCTTCGTGTGCGAGGAGCCGGTGGACGATCTGAGCCTGCTGCTCGTCGACGATATCGCGACGACCGGCGCGACCATGTCGGCATGCGCCGGCGCGCTCAAGGATAGCGGCGCGCGTGAGGTGTGGGGGCTCGCGGTCGCCCGCACGCGCTCTGGGGGCTAGGCGACCTTAGCGACGAAGTCGGCTATTCGCTCCAGCGCCTTCTGGATGTTCTCCGCCGAGTTGGCGAACGAGAACCGCACGTAGCCTTTGCCGTACGCGCCGAACGACTCGCCGGAGAGGCACGCGACGCCGGCCTCCTGCAGCAGCCGGTCGGCGAACTCGGCGCTGCTGAGGCCGGTGCCCTCCACGTTGGGGAACACGTAGAACGCCCCCTTGGGCATGGGGCAGCGTATGCCGGGGATGGCGTTGAGGCCGTCCACTATAAGCGACCGGCGGCGTTTGAACTCGTCCACCATGCCGTAGGCGTCGTCTTGCGGCCCGTCCAGCGCCTCGATCGCGGCCATCTGCGTGAAGCTGGCCGTGCACGACACGCTGTTGGTCATCAGCCGCGAAATCGGCTCTACCAGCTCCAGCGGCATCACGCCGTAGCCAAGCCGCCAGCCCGTCATGGCGTAGGTCTTGGAGAAGCCGTCCAGAATTATGGTGCGCTCCGCCATGCCGGGGAAGGCAGTGATGCTGTGGTGCTCGCCCTCGTACAGGAAGCGGCTGTAGATCTCGTCCGCCAACACCAGCACGTCGCGCTCCACGGCCAGCTCCGCGAGGGCGCGCAACTCCTCGCGGCTCATCACGCTGCCGCAGGGGTTGTTGGGCGAGTTGATTATCATCAGCTTGGTGGCGGGGGTTATCTGCTCGGCCACTTCGTCCACGTCAACGTTGAAATCGCTGTCTTCGCGCAGCGGCATGGGGACGGCCTCCGCGCCCGCGAAGTTGATCATAGACTCGTAGATAGGAAAGCCGGGATTGGGGTAGAGCACCTCGTCGCCGTGCTCGGCGAGTGCCAGCAGGACGAAGAACATGATTGGCTTGCCGCCTGGCGTTACGACGACGTTGTCGCCCGAAACGGATATGCCGCGAGTCTCGGCGACCTCCTGGGCGATGCGTGCGCGCACGTCGGGCAGGCCGGGCGACGGGCCGTAGTGGGTGAAGCCGCCGCTGAGGGCGTCCACGCCGGCGCGCACCACGTTCTCGGGCGTGTCGTAGTCCGGCTCGCCGATCTCGAGGTGGACCACGTCCATCCCTTCGGCTTCCAGCATCCGCGCTTTGGCGAGCACCTCGAACGCGGTTTCGGTGCCCAGTCGGCTCATTCGGCTGGCCAATCTCATAAGGTGCCTCTCCGGGGCCTCGTTGGGCCGGGCGCGCCTATCGCGAATGCAGGGTGGCTATCTCGTGCTGCGCCTGCGCGGTGTCGAGCGCGGCCATGATGCTGTCGACGAGCTTCAGCGCCGACTCGGCGCTCAGTTCCACCGCGACTCGGGCGCCCAAACCCTGGGCGTCGTTAACGAAGTCGATGTTCAGGGTGTGGTCGGCCGGCGAGTGGAAGGGGTGGTCGTAGTACACCCGCGCCTCGTTCAGGCTGAACCAGCCCTGTGGTCCCTTGCCGCTGCCGGTAATGTCGGCCTTCTCGATGTTGTATGTGCACACGTGGCGTCTCCTGTAGGGGGAGTGGGCGCGCGGGTCCGTGGATTCGAGGCCGCGCCGCCGCAGGGTTTAGGTTACAGTCCGCGCCGCGAGCCGGTCAAGTGGCGGGTAGCGGTTATAGGTTGGCGGCACGGGCTACCAAGCGGAGTAGCGTCCGGGCAGAGGCAGTGGCCAAACTGCCGGGTGGGACAAACAAGCTAGAAAAAGGTGTCCCGTTTCGTTTCTTTTGTTTTATCTCCTCAGATTTCAGGTTGTCGGTTGTCGGCTCGCGAGTGGTTGGTGGTTTGCGATGAAGGGAGCGTAGCACGGATGTGCTGGATTGTCAAGGGCGCGTATGACCTCAAAATTGCGGTTACCCAAAGCCTGGAGCTAGGTGCTCACCAGAGCGATCCGGTCGCCGTACCGTCGAAAGTCCGCCGTGTTGAACGTGAGCAGCCGCCGCTCTCCGTGCGCCAGCATGGTGGCTACGATGTTCGCGTCGTGAACCTGCCGGCCGCCGACGGGCACTTCTCTGCACAACGCAATCAGCGTTTCGGTGACCTGAGGCCCGTCCTCGAGAATCTCGAAGTTCTCACTCAGCCAGTTGATGTCGTCGAGCGCTTGGTCCATAGGCGTGGCGACCGCCCAGGACTGCGGCCGGGTGATTACGGCCAGATATTCCCTCATGATCTGACGGCTGATCCGCAGAGGACCTGTTTGTGTAGAGGCCCTTACCAGCATTGCCCTGGCGCGGAAGTACTCGGGCGCGTTGATGGTTCGAGACTGTACAAGGACGTTTGTGTCCACGAACATGGGAGAAACTAGATCCTGTCCTCGTACATGTCCTCCCGCCTCAGGCTGAGTCCCTCCGGCCACGGGCCCATGTCTCGTCCGGGCCACTCTGCGTCGAGAATGCTAGCGGTCAAAGTTCTTGAGCGTTTCTTGCGCTTGAACAGCACAGTCTCCGCCCCCATATCCACCTCCGCCGTCTCCCAGCCTGCGGAGGACCACGCCACGGCTTGGCTGTGGCGGCCGCTTTTCTTCTCGTTGGACCACCACGCATTATGCTTGCGGGCTGACGCGGGTAGCTTGAAGCCCAGGATGACCTCGATATTGCTGAACGTGGTCCGCCACTCCCGGCGCGGGTGGGCTTCCAGGTACAGGCGCAGCTTTCTGTATTTGCCGCCGAACTCCCGGTTTGGCAGCTTGTATTCGCGTTTCGTCGCCATTTGCTTCCACCTTGTCGGGTCGACAATCAGATCAATGATAGTCAGTTTGTGCGTCATGGGCAACGGATTCGCAGGCCGGCGCACGGCGAGAAGAAAAACCCGCGCCCATGGGCGGTCAGGTCGTCGTAGCAGAGAACGTGGCGAGGGAGGAACTTCGCCCAACATGGACGAAGCCTCAACACAATGATACAGTTGTGTTGTGCCATCCCCAGTTTGATAGATGCGGATTGCTCCCGCCCGGAGGACGGTGACGTGATCAAGAACGAAAGGCAGTACAGAATAACCAAGGCACAGGCCGCCCGGTTTGCAAAGGCGCTTGGTGCGCTCAGTCAGCGCACGAACGCTGACAGCGGCCTGCACCCGCTAGTCGCGAAGGCGCAAGAGGATGCGGTTAAGAGCCAGCTAGAGGAGCTGGAAACCGAGTTGCGCGAGTACGAATCGCTCAAGGCAGGCGAGTTCCAGTTGGATTCGCTCAAGCTCGTCGCCGAGTTGCCGTCCATCCTCATCAAGGCGCGAATAGCGCAGGGCATGAGCCAAAGGGAGTTGGCTGAGCGCATCGGTTTGAAGGAGCAGCAGATTCAGCGGTACGAGGCCACCGACTACGCATCCGCCAGTCTGGCCCGCATCAGGCAGGTTGTGAGCGCGTTTGGGATGTAGGGAGTGGGTAACGGCAAGGCAGGTACGATGGTGGCTTGCGCCTACCCGCCCGGCCGTCTCCTGGCTGTGTCGACAGTGAAGTTCACGACAGCCACGCCACGGCGGTGATTGCCACTATCGCCAGCCCTGCAAGACCGAGCGTGATTGCCCAAGGACCACCGAAGGAGCTTCGGCCCCGGACAGCTTTAGTTACCTGTCGGGCGTACTTCTTCCTGCAATTGGCGTTCTTGCAGAAGTACACGCGGTACTCGTCCAGTGGAAGGTCGCGCTTAGCGGCTTTGTAGATGCGGTGGATGGCGCTGCCGGCCATCAAGCCTCCACCAGCTATCATGAGCGGAGTCCCGTACGGACCGAGCGAAAACCCGAAGCCAGCCATCGTCGCGCCCTGCGCTACGCCCCAGGTTGCGACGCCGACCCCTGCGGCAATAGACGTGTCTTTGGCTATGTCTTGTGCTGCCTGTTTGCGAGACTTCCGACCGCGCTTGTAGTGGAGGATATTCTCCGGCACCGATACCGCTGCTTCCACAGCGCCGGCGAAGAAGCCAGCTTTGGCCCCGCCTTTCAGAGCAGTTTTGGCTCCAGCCCTTATGGCCGAACTTCGAGCCGCTGACTTTGCGGCTTCGCGAGCGCTCGAGGTCATGTTTCGGCTGCTGCGAGACAGGTTCGCCGTCGCGCCTTCCAGGACTACGTTGCCCGGCGCTTTTGCCATTCCGGGCGCGTTTGCCACCGACTTGACGTGGCTGAAGTGTTTCCCTTTCAGGAATTCCCTGACGGCCGGTTCGCCCATCCGCTGAATGGCCTGGGGAACTTCCTTGTCGTACAGACGCTGTGCCATCGCCGGCGACCGGCGACCGAGACCGCGCCCAAGACCTCCGGACATGAACCGACGTTGCGTAGCACGGCTGAGGTTGTGCCACGCGGCCGCGTTGGGTTTGGTAGTCACTCCGCTCACTACCCCGCTGGCTGTGCCGCCACGCTGCGTTGCGGCATTCTGTGTCACTGAATCAAATTCCGAATCGGGCCAGGCGAAGAACTTCTGAACTACGGCCCGCGTGCCGTCGGGTATGGCATCGCCGCAGTAGACGCAAGTAGCAGACCCGGTTGTCTTCTCCTTGCGGGCGTACCAGTGGCTGAGGTGTCGGACGTAGCAGGGTCTTCTGCGCCTCTGCGCTTTGCATTCAGGGCAATCGGCGCAGAAGTTGTCGTACTTGCGACGGCGGAATCCGTCGGGCATCGGCACGGGCATCTGCGACAGGCAATCTGTTCCTGCGGGAATCGTGTGGTAGCACTCTGTGCATTTGAGGTCTTCTTCGGCGATTGCGGGCCACATGTGGAGCCTCCTGTAACTTCGAAGGGGTGCCTCGGTAGTTTTGTTGGCGATCCCCAAAATGCCGGAAAACACGGCGAGGGAATCTAACTGTGCAGGTGTGAACACACTTGATAGCCCTCAAGAGAGGCAATTCCCTTCGGAATGCTAACTTGCCTGCCGACGTTGATGTGTTGGTTGCTAGCCATAGATGCTTCGTCATCAACGACGAAGTACCCGTTTGGGTCAAAGAACACTGCTGGGAAGTCGTTCGGCTTTTGGTATGGTATACCGGTCTTGGAAAAGTACCCTTTCGCGGCAGAGAGGCTGTGTTCTCTTAGGAGGCGGGGGCCGATCCTCTGATGCGTGCGGCTGGCTGTATAGGTGCCTTGTCCTCCATTTGCGGATTTGCTGAAGGTGCTCAGGTCTTTGAGTTCTTGCGGGGGCTGGCTTGAGCTTTCAGTCTGAGGCTTCTCCAACCCCAGTACGATTCTAAGCACACGGTTTGGAGTACTAGGGGAGAATATGGACAGACCTTCCTTAGAAGCCCTCCGCGCCAGTGCCTCTTCAACCTCGCCATCCACTTGGATCGTTGCCATGTGATACCTCCTTAAGCTGGCTCAGAGTTATCATACCACACTTATACCAAATCAAGCCATATCTATACCAATGAATTGCATGTACTGCGGTATGATAGCACTGGCGCGACCATCGGTTAGAAGACAGGGCAAGGACACAGTCAAAGGGGGAGGGGGGCAGGCCCGCAAGCCTGCCCCCCTCTTGGTATCATCACCCTAGACAGCGCGCCATGTGCGCGCGGCGCTGGCTAGCCGTGCGGGTCTTCGTTGGTGAAGACGAGGCTGCCGGACGCCATGAACATGCCGCCGACGCCCTGGCAGAACGACACCTTGGCGCCCTCCACCTGGTGCGGCGCCTCGCTGCGCATCTGGCGGATGGACTCCTGCATGGCGTACATGCCGTACATGCCGGAGTGGGTATACGAGAGCCCTCCGCCGTTGGTGTTCATCGGCAGCTTGCCGCCCGGGGACGTGTTGCCTTCCTCGATGAACGCGCCCGCCTCGCCTCGCCCGACGAAGCCCAGGTCCTCCAGACCGTAGATGGGCAGGTGCGCGAAGGCGTCGTAGATCATGATGTGGTCGACGTCGTCGTGGGATATGCTGGACTCCTCGAACGCCTTGGTGCTGGAGGTGCGGAATGCCGCCGAGGTGGTCATGTCGTACATCTGGCTGACCAGCGGCGTCTCGACGGACTCGCCCGTGCCCATGATGTAGACCGGCGGCTTCGGGAAGTCCTTCGCCTTGTCCGCGCTCGTCAGGATGATAGCGCCGCCCGCGTCGGTAACCAGGCAGCACATGAACAGGTTGAACGGGTAGCAGATCATCCGGCTGTTGAACACGTCCTCGACCGTGATGAGCTCGCCGAACATGGCGCGCGGCACCTTGTTGGACCACTTGCGCTGCGCGACCGCCACCGACGCGAGCTGCTCGCGCGTGGTGCCGGTCTCCTTCATGTAGCGCAGCACGCCCATGCCGAACAGCGTGGTAGGGCCGACGGTGCCGTAGGGCGCCTCGAACTGGCCGCCCCAGGTGCTGTCCCGGCGCGCGCCGCCGGTGAGCGCGCCCATCGGCGGTCGCGTCTCGCCGACGCGGCTGCGGCCGCTCTCGGCCATCGTGATCAGCGCGGTGTCGCACAGGCCCTCGGCTATGGCCGCGGAGGCGTGGCGCACCTGTATCAGCCAGGACGTGCCGCCCACCGAGGTGTTGTTCACCCAGCGCGGCACGATGCCCAGGTACTTGGCGAGTTCCGCCGGGGGCACGTTGCTCCCCAGCCCGTCGATGTCGTTCTTGTCGATGCCGCAGTCCTCGATCGCGTTCAGCGCCGCGTCGACCGCGAGCTGCTGGTAGGTCATGTCGGGGACGACCCCGATCTGGGTTGTCTCGGACGCTCCGATGACCGCTACCTTGTAACGTAGTGACATGTGGTATTCCTTTGCGTGCTAAGGGGGTCTTGCCTGGACGGTCACCCCCATCCTAACCTTCCCCCTGCGAGGGGGAAGGGACAGTTCGGAAGGCTACCTCGCGATACCTACCCCTGCGAGGGGGAAGGGACTTCTGTTAGGAGCCGGCGGGCTTCCACTTGGGAATGGAGATGTCCTCACCGGCCGCGTCCTCGAACGTGACCTCCAGCGGCATGTCCAGCACCAGGTTCTCGGGCGTGTTCTCGATGCCCACGATGTTGGACATGATGCGCGGGCCGTCCTCGAGCTGGATGACGGCGATGGCGTAGGGAGCGTCCTCCTCGAAACCGGGAGGCGCCCGGTGGTTGATCATGTAGCTGTAGAGCGTTCCCTTGCCGGAGTGCCTGACCAGCGAGACGTCTCGCGAAAGGCAGACGGGGCATACGAAGCGAGGCGGGAAGAAGGTCTCGCCGCAGGCGTTGCAGCAGGGAATCCACAGTTCGTGCTGCCGCGCCTTGTCCCAGAACTCCTGGGTTTCCGGCGTGGGAGCCGGCAGCGGCTTCCGGTAGGTTTGCTGTTCGGACATAGGCTCGTGTCCCTCCTAGAATGGTGTATGGGCGACCCCGCACTTCAAGCCCAAACGGGCACGGCGCGGGCGCCGCCCATTATATCTTGTTGAGACACGGAATTGGTAACGGCGGAGCCTACCCGTCCAGATCCTCGATGAGCGCCTCCGACGGGCCGCGCTGCTCGCGCAGCCGCAGGGACACGCGTTCCGCCTGTCGCATTACGCGCAGCACGTTGCCGCCCAGTATCTTCAGCACGTCCTCGTCGCTGTACTCGCGGCGCAGCAGCTCGGCGGTCAGTTCCGGGTACTTGGACACGTCCTCCAGGCCGACGGGCGTGCTGGTCACGCCGTCCAGGTCCCCGCCGATGCCCACGTGGTCTATGCCGGCCACGGCGCGGATGTGGTCGATGTGGTCGGCCACCTGAGACAGCGTCGACTCAGGCTCCGGGTTGGCCGCCTCCCACGTTCGCAGCGCCTCCGCCGCGGCGTCGCTGCCCGCGCCGTGCTCGGCGTTCAGCCGTTCCTGTTCGGCGCGGCGTCTGTGTTCGCGCGCCATGACGTCGGGTGAGATGAACGGCGGGACGAAGTTGGCCATCACCACGCCGCCGTTCGCGGTCACGCGCTCCAGCACGTCGTCGGGCACGTTGCGCGGATGGTCGTTGAGGGCGCGCGCGGACGAGTGGCTGAAGATGACCGGCGCCTCGACGGCGTCCAGCGTGTCACGCATCGTGTCGGGAGAGACGTGGGACAGGTCTACCAGCATGCCGAGCCGGTTCATCTCGCGCACCACCTCGCGCCCGAACGGTGACAGGCCGTTGTTGCGCGGGTCGTCCGTGGCGGAGTCGGCCCAGGGCGTGTTGTCGTTGTGGGTGAGCGTCATGTAGCGCGCACCGAGCCGGTAGAACATGCGCAGCACGGCGAGCGAGCTGTCGATGGAGTGTCCGCCCTCCATGCCGATGAGCGAGGCGACCCTGCCGGCTCGGAAGGCGCCCTCGACCTGGTCGGCGGTGTGCGCGAGCCGGAGCGCGCCGGGGTACGTGCGCACGAGATTGTGCACCACGTCTATCTGCTCCATCGTGACGCCCACCGACTCCTCCGGGCTGAGCGACGACGGCACGTAGACCGACCAGAACTGGCCGCCGACGCCGCCCTCTCGCAGCCTGGGGATGTCGGTGTGCAGATCGGGCTGGTGCTCGTCGATGTCGACCTTGGATATGGCGCGGTCCACCAGTTCGCGGTAGCGCCACGGCAGGTCGTTGTGTCCGTCGATGAGCGGTATCCGGCGGTGAAGCGCGCGCGCGCGTTCGAGCATCTGGTCCGTCATGGGTTGTACCTCCTTGTTGCGTCTGGCGAGACCTGGTGGCGGCCATGGTCTGCGGAGTAAGTGGGAAGAGGGTCTCCAGCTTGTCGGTGCGGCAGGGCGCGACGGCGACTTCCGGGGCTAGACCGGCCCGAACCACTCCGTGAAGCGCGCCGCCTCCCGCTCGTCGCCCTCGAACGATAGCCGTCCCCGGCGAACGCTGCGGGCGAACGGCAGCCGGCCCATGCAGAACAGCAGGTAGGTGTCGGTGTTGCACGTGAACGTCACGTCCGCCGGTCCGTCGCCGGCGTCCTCCACACTGAAGCCGTCGCCGCGCACCACCACGTCCCGCGCCGCGCCCTCGTCGGTCAGTGCGAACCTGTAGGTCACCGGAGCGTCCAGCGGCTCGGCCACTCGAAACGCCGCCGAGAGCCAGTTGGGAAGCCACTCGCGCAGGAAAGGCAGGGCGCTGGGCGGCAGCGTCGTAGACCTGTCGAAGGCGTAGCGGATGTCCCAGCCGTGCACCGCGAGCTCCAGCGCGCGCATGTCGACCAGGCCCGACACCGGAGTCACGCCCGCCGGGTGGAACGCCGGCGAGTCCATTGCGTCGGCGTCCAGGGACACCAGCACGTTGCTGAGCCGCTTGCAGCTCGCATTGAACTCTGGAAACAGGTCCTCGTTGTAGGTCTCGCGCAGCGACACGAGGTCCGCGGTGGCATCTTCGCCGCCGCGCCTGCGGTAGCCCATGGGCGGCGACGTCTGGCCTTTCAGCGCGCGGGCGATGCTCAGCGAGAGCATGTTCGCGCCAACGACCAGGTGGGTGATCACGTCCGCCAGCTTCCAGCCCGCGCACGGGCTGCCGTACTGCGCGGCGTTGCGCCATACGTCGTCCGGGAGCGTGTGGATGTGCGCGGCCAGCCCGTTGGACAGCTCGCGCACAAGGTTGACGCGAGCTCTCGCCTGCCGCGCGCGCGCCAGCGTCATGGTGGCCTAGACGCCCTTGTCGACGAGGAATGCGGCCAGGTCGGCGGTGCGGCAGCTATAGCCCCACTCGTTGTCGTACCAGCCGACCACCTTCACCATGTTTCCGCCCATCGACATCGTGGAGAGGGAGTCGATGATGCAGCTATGCGAGTTCTGGATGAAGTCGCTGCTGACCAGCGGCTCCTCGGAATACTCCAGCACTCCCTCGAGGCTCGACGCGGCGGCCTCCGCGTAGGCGGCGTTCACGTCGTCCACGCTGGCGTCCTTGCCGAGCTCGGCCACGAAGTCGGTCACCGATCCGGTGGACGTTGGGACGCGGAAGGCCATGCCGTGTATCTTGCCGTTCAGCTCCGGAAGCACCAGTC
Organism: Dehalococcoidia bacterium; assembly: GCA_034421955.1. Taxonomy (GTDB): domain Bacteria; phylum Chloroflexota; class Dehalococcoidia; order Lucifugimonadales; family CATOSD01; genus CATOSD01. The sequence goes on from DAOUJZ010000063.1 coordinate 20,157, forward strand.
CCACCGCACGGGCCGCGCCCGTTGTGGTAGGGATGATGTTCATGGCGGCCGCGCGTGCCCTGCGCAGGTCCTCGTGTTGCTGGTCGAGGATCTTCTGGTCGTTGGTGTAGGAGTGGATGGTGCTCATCAGCCCGCGCTCGACGCCGAAGCTGTCGTGGAGCACCTTCACCATGGTGGCTATGCAGTTGGTGGTGCAGGAGGCGTTGGAGAGGATGTGGTGGTTGTCGGCGTCGTACTTGTCCTCGTTCACGCCGAGCACGATGGTGAGGTCCTCGCCGGACGCGGGGGCGGATATGATGACCTTCTTCGCGCCGCCCTCCTTGTGGCCGGACGCCGCGGCGGCGCTGGTGAAGAAGCCGGTGGACTCCACCACCACGTCCACGCCCAGGTCTCCCCAGGGCAGCCGGGACGGGTCGCGGTCGGACAACACCTTGATCTCCGAGCCGTCGATGGAGATGCCGTCGTCGGTGGCCTCCACGCTGCCCGGGTAGCGTCCGTAGCTGGTGTCGTACTTGAACAGGTGCGCGTTGGTCTGGGTGTCGGTAAGGTCGTTGACCGCGGCCACCTCGAGCTTGTCCGAATGCCTTTCGAGAATAGCCCTGAGCACCTGCCTGCCGATGCGTCCGAAGCCGTTGATGCCTACCCTGGTTGCCATGGTGGAAGCCCCCTGTCGTTTTGCCGATTGGTGCCGGCGGCCAATCACGCCGCCAGCCGGTGCCCATTATACCCGCCCACGCCCCTTCATGCCATTTAGGGAGCGGCCAATGACGCTACGCCCGCTCCAGCCAATGGTCGTACAGGTCCACGGTGATGGTGTCGTCCGCCGGGCCGGCGTAGTCGGGCCACACGTCGGATTGCGCGAACTCGACGCGGTACAGCGCCTGGCGCGGCGTGCCGTCGCCGCCGTGGGCCAGCGACTCAGGGTTGCGGAACACGCCGCACACCACCGTCACCCGGCCTGTCTTGCCCTTCACGAACCAGGGCGTCCGGTGGTGCACCGGCGGCGTGTCGTCCAGCACCCGCACCCGGTCGCCGGGGCCGTATCTGCTGTGCTCGCTATCCACGCGTCACCCCCAGCGCTCTTCGAGGGACTTCACCTTGCCGTCCACCTCTTCCGGCGATACCACGCCCTTTTCCACCAGGATGGTTTCCATCGAGGCGGCCCAGCGCTCGTAGTAGGAAAGCGCTTCGTACTCGCCGGGCGGAATCGCCTCGATGCCGCGGCGCATCTCGTCCACGGTCATCAGGCCCGCGGAGCGCACCGCGCCCATTATCGCGGCTGTCTGGCGCTCCCAGTCGGCCCACTCGTGCTCGCCGCGATCGATCGGCTCGTCGGTGGACATCCCGCCTACGTCGTGCGGTCCAGTCATATGCTCGTCTCCTTCGCGCTCGTCGCCATCCCATCCCACGAGTATGTCTATCGTGGTATTGAGCGCTTCTGCGATGCGACTCCACGCCGATATGGACCCTGTCTTGCGGCCTCGCTCGATCTCGGACAGATAGCTCGCTCCCAGGCCCGTCTTCTCAGACAACTGGCGCAGCGTCATGCCGCGATACTTTCGATAGGCCAGCATGGGTTGGACGTCGGCAATCAGGTCTAGCACTATCTCGTGGGGAATAAACGCGCCGTTGTGTGCCTCCAATCCGGCGAGGCTGTCCTCTAAGTCTTCACAGCGTTGTAGAAGGGCTTCGTATTCGGCTCTGGGGAGAGTTATGGTCTCTTCGCTAGTCATAAGCCTCGCTCCTGTGTCGAATTCTCATAACCCGCAAAATCCTGGTTTGGCCGAGTACAACAACGAAGATGACGCGATAGCTGCCAACTCTCAACCGTCTCTGATTGCTCCCCCTCAACGTCCTTACCTGGTTGGCTAGGGATGACGGGCTTTCAGCGTATTGGTTGACCTTGGAAACTATCAGGTCTTCAATCCGTTTGGATAGGCGCCGAAGGTCCCTGACCGCTCTCGGCGACCATTCAACTACCATCCTGTGTCGCACAGTCGAAGTTTTGCACAGCGTGAACAGGCCGGTCAAGCTGCCCGCGCCCCCACGGCTGGCGCGCCGACCTGCTATAATTTTCGCTTGGAGGCTCCCCCATGCGCATCTACACACGCTCCGGCGACGACGGCACGACCGGCCTGCTGTTCGGCGGGCGCGTCCCCAAGACACACCCGCGCTGCGAGGCCTACGGCGAGGCCGACCTGGCCGTGTCCGCCATGGGACTCGCACGGGCCCTGTCCAGCGACCGGCGCGTGAAGGAGATCCTGCTGCTGGCGCAGCGCGAGATGTTCACCGTCGAGTCCGAGCTCGCCACCGACGACGAGAACTACCAGCTCTTCACTGACACCTTCCACGCCATATCTGCCGAGAACGTCGCGCACCTGGAGAGTCTCATCGACGAGCTCAAGGACGAGGTGGAGCTTCCCCCCAAGTTCATCATCCCCGGCGCGTCGCCCGCCTCCAGCGCGCTCGACCTCGCCCGCACCGCGCTGCGCGGCGCCGAGCGCCGCATGGTCGCGCTCGAAGAGCAGGGCATGGTCTCGAACCCCGAGCTGCTGCGCTACGTCAACAGGCTCTCGGACCTGCTGTTCATCCTGGCGCGTTACGAGGACAGGGAGCTGCCGGTCGAAGCGGTGACCGGCACCCGGATCTGACGCCGTGAGCGCCCCGAACATCGCGGTGATCGACTACCAGGCGGGCAACCTGCGCAGCGTGCAGAAGGCGCTGGAGCGGTTCGGCGCGCGCGCCGCCATCACCAGCGACCCCGCCGACGTCGAGTGCGCGGACGGCGTCGTCTTCCCCGGCCAGGGCGCGAACGACTCGTCGATGCGCCACCTCAGGGCGGGCGGACTCGTCGAGCCGATCCAGGCGTTCATTCGCGGCGGCAGGCCCTTCCTGGGCGTCTGCCTCGGCCTCCAGTTGCTGCTGGAAGGCTCGGACGAGGGCGTTGAGCCGGGCCTGGGCGTGCTCGCGGGCCGCGTGCGCCGGCTGGACGTGGACCTGAAGGTGCCGCACATGGGGTGGAACAGCGTCGACTTCCGCGTCGAACACCCGCTGCTCGACGGCATACCCAACGGCTCCCACTTCTACTTCGTGCACAGCTACTACGCGGATCCCGCGGATAGGGACGTGGTGGCCGGCTACACCAGCTACGGCGTGGACTTCTGCAGCGCCGCCGCCTGGCGCAACGTGTTCGCCATCCAGTTCCACCCCGAAAAGAGCGGCGACGTGGGCCTTCGCCTCTACCGCAACTTTGTCGACCTCGTGACGAACGGCGCGAAGGACGGGGCGTGGAAGTAATCCCCGCGATAGACCTGCGCGGCGGCCGGTGCGTTCGGCTGTACCAGGGCGACTACGCCCGCGAGACGGTGTACTCGGACGCGCCCGCCGAGGTCGCCGCGCGCTGGATCGAGGCCGGAGCGTCCCGCCTGCACGTGGTGGACCTGGACGGCGCGAAGGCCGGCGAGCCGGTGAACCTGGCCGCTATCGAGAGCATCGCCGCCGCGGCCACAGTGCCGGTGCAGCTCGGCGGAGGCATACGCTCGGTGGAGTCCGCGCAAGCCGCGCTCGACCTGGGCGTGGATCGCGTGCTGACCGGCACCGCTGCGGTGAGCGACCCCGACGCGGTCGCCGCCATGTGCGACGCGCTCGGTGCCGATGCGGTGGTGGTGAGCGTGGACGCGCGCGACGGCCTCGTCGCGCTGGACGGCTGGACGCGCGGCAGCCGCGTGCGCGCCGCGGACCTGATGCGCCGCATGGCCGGACAGGGCGTGGTGCGCTTCCTGTACACCGACATCGCGCGGGACGGCACGCTCTCCGGCCCCAACTACGCCGCCATCGAGACGCTGCGGGACGAGGTGGAGGCCGGGCTGATTGCCGCGGGCGGCATATCGTCGGTGGAGCACCTGCTCCGGCTCCGGGACATCGGCGTGGAGGCCGCGGTCGTCGGCAAGGCGCTGTACACCGGCGACGTCAGCCTGCCGGATGCCATCCGCAGCGTGTCACCCCCATCCTAACCTTCCCCCGTCAAGGGGGAAGGGACAGCGTGGGACTGGGCAGGTTTCAAACCTGCCCCTACAATTGCGAGGGGGGAGGAACATTTGAATTACCTGAAGCACTCGAGGACGTAAACCCATGTCTGAAAAGTACGACCACCACGACAAGGCGGAGCTGCTTTCCGCCGACCGCTACGAGACCACAGACCCGCAGCGGCTCATCTCGATGCTGCCGGTGCTGGTGTACCACGAGGTCGCCGACATCGGCTGCGGCCCCGGCTTCTTCACCATTCCGTTCGCCAAGTACCTGTTCGACGGCAGGGTGTACGCCATCGACGTGCAGCAGGAGATGCTGGACGCGGCGGCGGAGCAGGTGAAGTCCGTCAACCTGACCAACGTGGAGCTCAAGCTGGCCGGGGAGAGCGAACTGCCGCTGGAGGACGACAGCCTGGACGGCGCGTTCATCGCGTTCGTGTTGCACGAGACGGAATCGCCAACCACCATGCTCTCGGAGGCGCGGCGCTGCCTCCGCAAGGGCGGCTGGCTGGCGGCCCTGGAGCACAAGGAGACCGCCGAGGACGGCCCGCCGGTGAATCGGCGGCTCGACGAGACGGAAGTCGGCGACATGGCGCGGGAGCTCGGTTTCCGCATCGAGACCGCGCACAACCTCAACGACCACCACTACATGCTGGTGATGCGGAAGTAGCCCGCCGTGCTCACCAAGAGGATCATCCCCTGCCTGGACGTGGACCGGGGGCGCGTGGTCAAGGGCGTCAGCTTCGTCAACATCCGGGATGCGGGCGACCCCGCGGAGCTGGCGTCCTCCTACAACAGCGAGGGCGCCGACGAGCTGGTCTTCCTGGACATCACCGCGAGCTCCGACGCCCGCGACATCATGCTGGGCGTGGTCGAGCAGGTGTCCGAGCAGGTGTTCATCCCGCTCACCGTGGGCGGCGGACTGCGCAACCTGGCGGACGTGCGCCGGATGCTGGAGGCGGGCGCGGACAAGGTGTCGCTCAACACCGCCGCGGTCGCCGCCCCGCGTCTGGTCGCAGACGCCGCCGACTTCTTCGGCAGCCAGTGCATCGTGGTCGCGCTGGACGTCAAGCGCATACGCGACGGCGAGCGCGCCGAGGCGGAGGACCGCGGCGTCGGCTCCGACATCCCGGTGGACGGGGACTCCGTGTGGGAGGTCTACACCCACGGCGGGCGCACGCCCACCGGCATCGACGCGCTCAAGTGGGCGCGCCGCGCGACCGAGATCGGCGCGGGCGAGCTGCTGGTCACCAGCATGGACACCGACGGGCAGCTCACGGGCTACGACCTTGAGCTGATCCGCGCCATATCCGACGGGGTGGGCGTGCCGGTCATCGCCAGCGGCGGCGCGGGCAAGCTGGAGCACCTGTACGACGCGCTGGAGACGGGCAGGGCGGACGCGGTGCTCGCGGCCAGCATTTTTCACTATGGCGACTACACCATCCAGCAGGCCAAGCGGTACCTCAGCGAGCGCGGGCTGCCCATCCGTCCCCGCGAGCGGCCCGCGGACTGAGGGGCGGTCTGCGCCTCCGGGCGTGGCTCCACGAAAAACTCGTCCTATTCTGCTCGATTCTGCCCGTTTCGTAGCTGGGCGGGCCGATTTCCTGTTCATTCGCCTGTACCCTGGAGTGAAGAATTGTCATGGGCATTGCGCCGGATGTCGCAGAACGCGACGGTGGTGCTGGATCGCGGGCGGGCGGGTTTGAAACCCGCCCCTACCGACGGTCGGCGGACACAGCGCCTATCAGGTAGAAAATAGCACGTGTGTGCTGTAGAATCAAGAGGGTGGTCAGAGTTGCGGGTGCGTGTGAACGGCCCCGCTCCCCTGGGTCCCCGTTTTCACGGGAACGACGAATGCGGATTCGCCCGGGTAAGTGGGCAGACGTGTTGGCGCAAGGCGCGGTTACTTGACATAACGTCGTGGGAACGGCCTAAGAGCGGGAATTTCTGTGACACGGTTGGGATGGGATTGCGCGCTGGTGGGAAGGGGAGTGGCGTTTGGGTTACGCGGTTGGGAAGGTTTGGGACGGGATTTTCGGGGTGGTTGCGGCTAGAGGGTGACGGGGGTACGAGTCTTCCATGTAAGGGAATCACAGAGATACATGTGAGCACTCTTACGACGTAGGTGGTGCTGAGTACGTGAGGAACCTATGAGTCCGTCAATCTCGAGACTTGTATCTCGGCTTAAGATGGATCCTTGGCTCCTCTGGTCCTTCGTATCACCACCAAAGCAACAACTACCGCCAGTACGAATCCGAAGACGAGGGTGATGAGTGGCACAACCGGGAAACCGTTGTCGGGCCTCACGGTGACTGTGACCACGGCCGTCGCTACGTCCACGCCGTCACTGGTGGTGTAGGTGAAGCCGCCCGTTGTCGTCTGCGATCCATCATGCACGTAAATGATCGCTGTCCCGTCAATCCTTACCGAACCGTTGACTGCTTCGCCTACCTCAGATATCTCCATCGCGTCCCCATCGGTATCACTGTCATTGGCCAGGAGAGCCGACACGTCGAGAACGAGCGTTCTTCCCTCGCCCAAGACTGCGTTGTCGCCGACGGCAACCGGAGGATCGTTCACAGGCGCCACGGCGATCTCGACCATGGAGACTGCTGTCCCCACGCCGTCAGTGACGACGTAGGTGAAGCCGCCCGTGGTCGTCTCGGATCCATCGTGGGCATATACGATCGTCGGGCCGTCAATCCACACAGAGCCATTGGACGCTTCGCCTACCTCAGATATCTCCATTGCATCCCCCTCCTCATCGCTGTCATTGGCCAGGAGAGCCGACACCTCGAGAACGAGCGTTTTCCCCTCGCCCACGGCTGCGTTGTCGCCGACGGCAACCGGAGGGTCATTGACAGGCCTGACGGAGATCTCGAACGTGGAGATAGCGATCTCCACGCCGTCAGTGACGACGTAGGTGAAGCCGCCCGTGGTCGTCTCCGATCCATCGTGCACGTAGGTTATTGTCGTCTCACGAAGCTCTACTGTGCCGTTGATCGGCATACCTACCTCCGATATCGCCATCGCACCCCCTGGAAAATCTGTGCGTTTGTAAAGGAGTGCAGACACATGGAACTTTAGCGTCTCACCCTGGTCAATACTTGAGGGCAGACGGGTAGATTCGTCAGCAGAGCCGGTGGCCGGGATGTCGTTCCGTACTGAGCAGAGAGGGAAGCCCGTGACTTTGGGAACTAGCCAGGGCCCACGGCCCAGCCCCGACGGCGCGCAACCGGTCAGTCTGTTCTGTGAAACCTCCAGCAACTCGAGATGCTGCAGGTCGGCTAGGGCTGCCGGTATGGGTCCGGTCAACTGGTTGACCTGAAGAGATATGCGCTCAATATTGGTAAGCTTGCCCAACTCTGCTGGTATCTGTCCGGTCAACTGGTTTCCACGGAGGTCTAGGAATTTCAGCTTGGAGAGAGCGCTCAATTCCCTCGGTATCTGTCCGGTCAGGCCATTTTCGCTGAGGTCCAGCCACTCCAGACTTTCGAGAGCACCCAACGAAACCGGAATTTTCCCGGTCAACCGATTCTCAGCAAGGAACAGTTGTTTGAGATCTGAAAGACTGCCCAATTCCGGGGGTATCTTCCCGCTCAACTCGTTCCCACTGAGATACAGGTACTCCAGGCTTGCGAGTTTGCCAAGGTCGGCCGGTATTGTCCCCTCCAGCATGGTGTATTCAAGATAGAGATACTTGAGGTTCGTAAGGTTGGCCAGTTCGGCAGGAATGCTTCCCGTCAGCTCGTTTCCACAGAGTTGGAGAGCCTGCAGGTCTGATAGACTGCCAAGCCAGGCCGGCACTGTGCCGGTGAGACTGTTGTAAGAGAGGTCTATCCGCGTTAAGGCTGTCAAGTCTGCCAACTGCATTGGAATGGAACCGTTCAAGTTGTTCTCTGCCAAGTGCATGACTTTCAACTCTGAGAGTGCGCCCAGTTCGGGGGGTATCCGTCCTGTGAGTTCGTTCCTGTTAAGGTACAGTTCAACCAACCTTGAAACCTGTCCCAGTTCCGGCGGCAACTCGCCTGCAAGCCGCTTGTTACTCAGGTTCAACCGAATGACCCGGAGCGGCGATCCGTCCAGGGTGACGCCATCCCACTGGCCAATGGGTCTTTCGGACGACCAGTTCAGTATCGCAACCCCTCCCATGCGGTTCAGGGCCGCAAGCAGCGCATTGCAGTCCGACGCCAGTCCCGGGTTAGCGGCGGCATCCTCCACGGCTCCTCCGGTCTCGCAGGATTCGGTTTCGCCCCTGACGATGTGAGGATTGAAAAGGGCGATAGAGGCAGCCAACAGGGTAGCCGCTACGGCCGAGATTGCGAGAGACACGTTGATGGATGTGAGTCGCATGATTCCACAGATGAAGTCGTGCCTTTCCGTTTTGGCTGGTGTGTATAGTAATCTGACCGGTCTGAAGGCTTGTTGGTATGGCGGTTCTAAAGCTGCGGGGGCTCAGGCTTGTCGATTCGCCTGTTCAATGCTTTGGGTCTACTCCGGTCTTTCAACCACGAAGGCGCCTGATCTACCTGGAAGTTGTACACTACTTCATGATGCACGGCAAGGATTCAGCCCTGCTTCATCCACTGCAACTTGATCATCATAGGACCGCGGCCATCTGCGCGCGCGGCTGGACGCGCTGTACTTCCATCTGTACGGCCTCGACCGCGACGACGCGGGCTATGTGCTGGACACGTTCCCCATCGTCCGCAGGCAGGACGAGAAGGAGTTTGGCAGCTACCGGACGAGGGAACTGGTGCTGGCGTACATGAACGCGCTGGCGGAGGGGGATACGCGGACGGTGGTGGCGGTGTAGGGTGCATCTGGGCTCGTCGCGGACGTGGTAGACTGGATGCTTAAGAGGAACGCCTTCGAAAGGAGGACGCATGAGGGAAGCGGAAACTGCGGCGCCCACTCAAGGATCGGAGACCACTATGGCCACTCGTCGCCCTCGCGAAGAGGCGGTCCGCTTAGGCAAGGAGATCTACGAGCGAGACATTCTGCCGCAGGTCGAAGCCGACCACTTTGGAGAATACGTCGCCATCGACGTTGAGACCGGCGACTGGGCCGTTGCCGACACTACCCGCGTCGCGGTGGAGCGTCTGCGGGCGCGGCGGCCCCGTGCTGTCGACGTGTTGTGCGAGCGCGTCGGGTACCGGGCGTTGCGCAGCTTCGGGGCTGGGAAGGCGGGCGCGTTCTCATTGAGGCCGGCGAATAGCCGAGCTCCAGCCGGACGCGGGAGATGGTGCTGGCGTACATGAACGCGCTGGCGGCGGGGGATACCAGGACCGACGTGGCGGTGTAGGGTGGGGTGCTCAGGCTGGGCGGCTCGCGAGCGACTCCAGGCGGGACAGCCACTCGTTGAAGCGGGGGCACTGCTCGCGGATGGCGTCCAGGCCGATGGCGGCGATGAGGTCAGGGCCGTGTACGACTTTCTGGTACCCGGGGAGTAGTTTCTCGATGCGTTTGCTCGGCGCAGTTTCACTGCTGTCGTTGATGTCTTCCGGCGTCGCAAAGCCCGAGCGAATAGATCCCAGCGTTTCGATTATCTCAGGCGTCGCGTTGGGCACAGCCGCAAACGCTTCAGCGTCGGTAAACAACAGCCCCTCAAATTCGTGCATCTGGACGTAGGGGAAGACCTGCGACTGATCCCAAGAGCGTCTAATCCTAGTGTCTATCTGGTCAAATACCCTTTGCTCGAGCTGGTCGACTGTGTCGGTTCCCTTGCCGCGAAACCCGTAGAAGTCCACAAGGGAAGTCACACTGTCAAAGTTCCGGCGCAGATTCGCCATTCTTCTAGTCAGGCGCTCGACATTTACATTGCCTCTAAGGAGAATCGGAAACGGAGCAACTCCCAGTGAGAGCAAGTGGCCGGCGAGCACATCCTCTACAAACCGTTCTTCGGTTTCACCTTCTACCACTATCGCCAGGCGAATCACGGCCGCCCGCCGAACAGGTTCATTCGCCACAGGTCTCCCGCGCTGTAGCCGTCGTCAAGCCAATGCTGGTAGCTTTCGGCGTCGAGCTTGCGGCAGGTGGTGCACCCGTCTTTGAGGTCCAGCACGAAAATCTGGTCCAAGTCGAAGGAGTCTACCAAGAGTGGGGACTGCGTGGCCACGATGACCTGCCGTTCGACGGAGAGTGACTTTATCAGGCCCCCAAGCAGCGCTATGGCGGCGGGGTGCAGGCCGAGCTCGGGCTCGTCCAGCATGATGACGTCCGGCAGCATTCCAGGCGGCAGGTTGAGCAGCGTCACCAGGGCGAAGAAGCGCAGCGAGCCGTCCGAAGTGAGATGGGCGCCGAAGCTCTTGTCGCTCCACCTGGCGCGCCACCTCAGCAGGACTTTCCCGTAGTCCTCGTGGATGTCGAACCGGTCGAAACCGGGAAGTACCCGCCCAATCTGGCGGCAGATCGTTTCGTAGCGCGTGAGGTCTTCCTGCTCTAGCCTGTAGAGTACCGCCGCCAGATTGCCACCATCGCCGCGTAGGTGCAAATTGTCGGAAACTTCCCAACTCTTCATGAACGAGGAAGTCTTGGAAGTGTCCTGGAATCGAAATATCTCCCAATTGCTCATCAGAATCTTAACCAGAAATGCGTGACCCCTAACGCCTTCCGGGACGTCCGGCGACTGAGCAGTTTCCACGATTCTCGCTTCAAGGTGCCCGGACCCGAGATGGTGCCAGCTTGGGTCAGTCCCAGAATCAATGGTGCTGAACCGGAACCTCTCGCCTGCAAACAAGAGCCGATCAGGGTGCGCGTGGGCCAGCGTGAATCCATAGTCCCGCCGGTCCAGTCCTGTCCGCATTCGAATTTCGGCCTGTATGAACGGCGTCGTGGCGCTGCCGCCAAACAGCTGGTCGTCGGCGCCGCCCTGAAGCTGTACGTACTGCTGAAGTCGTCTCCATGTCAGCATCCAGCTAAGCATGTCAAGGAAGCGCATGAAGTTGGTCTTGCCGGAGCCGTTCGCGCCGATGAGCACCGTCGCCGATGGCATATCCGATAGTTCGACGTCGGCAAGGGAGCGGAATCCCTTGATCTTGATGGACTCTATCCTGGTCGTGCTCATGGAGCGCCTTTCCGAGTGGAGGTAGACCCTTGCCGCAAAACGCGGGCGCTGGACTTGGCTTGCGTTCGTCTTGAGGATATGCGCTCGCTGCCGGTGGCGCAAGCTGCTTTGCCTGCGCTGCCTTCAACCCTCACCCTAACCCTCTCCCAGTCTTGGGAGAGGGGACAAAAGGCGCAAGCTACTCTGCCCGCGCTACCTTCAACCCTCACCCTAACCCTCTCCCAGTCTTGGGAGAGGGGACTTTGGCAATCACCGACTCTGAGCAGTTACTTCAAAGTACAGCCATTGACGCACGTGCCGCCACGCCCTAGAATTAGTGCGAGGTTTCACAGATGGACTACGCTATTTTTCAGACGGGCGGCAAGCAGTACCGCGTCAAAGAAGGCGATACGATTCGCGTCGAGAGTATTCCCGGCGACGAGGGCGACGCTATCGAGTTCGACGAGGTGCTGATGCTCTCCCAGGACGGCAACGTGTCCGTGGGCGCGCCCACGGTCGAGGGCGCGCGCGTGACCACCGAGGTGGTGGGCAAGGGCCGCGCCAAGAAGATCATCGTCTTCAAGTATAAGGCCAAGACGCGCTACCGGCGCAAGAACGGCCACCGGCAGCATTACACCGACCTGCGGGTGATAGGCATCTCCCAGCAGTAGCCGGCCGCGGGAACGAACGCCCGCACCCTGCCAGAAAGGGAATCACACGATGGCACACAAGAAGGGCGGAGGCAGCACACGCAACGGACGCGACAGCCAGTCCAAGCGGCTGGGCGTCAAGCGGTACGACAGCCAGTACGTCAGTGCCGGCTCGATCATCGTCCGGCAGCGCGGCACCAGGATTCACCCGGGCACCAACGTGGGCGTGGGGCGGGACCACACGCTGTTCTCGCTCATCGACGGCACCGTCAAGTTCGAGTTCAAGACGAAGGACAAGAAGCGCGCGAGCGTCTACCCTGTTGCGTAACTGTTCAGACACCCCCATCCTAACCTTCCCCCTGCGAGGGGGAAGGGACTTTGGGAGTCTGGATAAAGGGCTTTCACCCCCATCCTAACCTTCCCCCGTCAAGGGGGAAGGGACTTATCGGATAGGCTCTTAGTACACCGGGCCGAGAGACAGATGAAGACCGGCATACACCCAACCTACTACCCCGAGGCGACGGTTACCTGCTCGTGCGGACGCTCCTACACCACCGGCGCGACCAAGCCGGAGCTGCGCGTGGAGATCTGCAACCTGTGCCACCCGTTCTTCACGGGCGAGCAGCGCATCGTCGACACCGAGGGCCGCGTCGAGCGCCTCAAGCGCCGCTTCAATCTCCAGTAGGCGCAGCGCTGGCAGAACGCCCCGCCCTGAGACCCCGCCGCACCTCTCCAGCGGCCGCCCGCGCGCCGTCCCGAAGGTGAGCCGTGCGGAATAGACCCACCTACGGCGGCCAGGCCGTCATCGAGGGCGTGATGATACGCGGCCAGCGCAACGTGTGCGTCGCCGTGCGCCGACCCGACGGCACCGTCGCCGTCCGCCAGGAACCGCTCAGCCAACTATTCACCGGAACCGCCCGCAGGGTGCCGCTCGTGCGCGGCGTCATCGCGCTCGCCGAGACGCTCACGCTGGGCATGAAAGCGCTCAACTTCTCCGCGAACGTGGGGATGGAGGCGGAGGGCGAGGAGCTGAGCGGCGCGGCGATGGCGCTGATGATGGCGGTGTCGCTCACGTTCGCGGTGGGCGTCTTCTTCCTCGCGCCGCTGTTCGCCAGCGAGTGGCTGGAGGGGTTGTTCGACTCCGCGCTCTACGCGAACATCGCCGAGGGCGTCATCCGGCTCGTATTCTTCCTGGCCTACATCCTGCTCATCGGGCGGATGAACGACATCCGGCGCGTGTTCATGTACCACGGCGCCGAGCACATGACGGTGCACGCCCTGGAGCGGGGCGACCCGCTGGAGGTGGCGGAGATTCGCAAGTACTCGACGGCGCACCCGCGTTGCGGCACGGCGTTCCTGCTGGTGGTAATGGTGGTGTCCGTGGTGGCGTTCGTGTTCGTGGGGCGGGAGCCGCTGTGGTGGCTGGTCGCCTCGCGCGTGGTGCTGATACCGGTGATAGCCGCGGTGAGCTACGAGCTGATCCGGCTGAGCGGGATGTTCGCGGGCAACCCGCTGGTGGGGCTGATAACGGGACCGAGCCTGGCGCTACAGCGGCTGACCACGCGGGAGCCGACGGACGACCAGATCGAGATCGCCATCGAGGCGATGCGGCTGACGCTGGAGGCGGACGGGGCGACGGCACCGCCGTCCTGACCCGTTCGGCAGGCTCAGGGCAGGCTCTTGCCCCTGCGAGGGGGAAGGGATGATTGCACCCCCATCCTAGCCTTCCCCCTGCGAGGGGGAAGGGATTCTTGGGAACGCGCCCTTAGCCCTGGCGCTGGCGCAGCTCTTCCCAGACGTCTTCGGGGCGGGCGCCGATGGCGGCGAGCAGCACGAGGGCGTGGTATACGAGGTCGCCGAGCTCCTCGATCACCGCGTCAGGGTCGCCCTTCACCGCGGCGATGGCGGCCTCGCCCGCCTCCTCGATAACCTTCTGGCTTATGCGGTCCACGCCGCTGCGCAGCAAGGCCGTGGTGTAGCTGCCCTCCGGCATCGCGCGCTTGCGGTCCTGGATCACCGAGAATACGTCCTCGACCACGCCGGGGCCGCCCTCGGCCTTGACGAAGTCGGGCAGCTCCTCGAACGAGGTGAAGAAGCAGGTGTCGTTGCCGGTGTGGCATATCGGGCCGTCGGGGTTCACCTTCAGCAGGATCGTGTCGCCGTCGCAGTCGAGGGACGCGGACTCTATGCGCATGTAGTTGCCGGACACCTCGCCCTTGTGCCACAGGTCCGACCGGCTGCGACTGTAGAACCACACCTCGCCGCCCTCCATCGTGCGCTTGAGCGAGCCGGGGTTCATGTAGCCCAGCATGATTACGTCGCCCGTCTGGGCGTTCTGCGCGACAGCGGGCACAAGTCCCTTCTCGTCCAACTGTAGCTCGATCACGTTCTCACCTCTTCAGGATGTGTGGTTTTCGTCCGCGCCGGGCCTGCGTTACCCTCGACGAGACCGTCCGCGGCCGGGCGTGCCCTGCTGGAAGACCTTCTCGGGGCGCCAGCGCCTCGAATCCGCGTCGAACCTGAGCACCGCGACGAACACGCCGTCCACGCTGTACACGCGGCACCGCGCGCCGTCCTCCGCGACGGGGATGCGCGACTCGGGCGGTATCGGCTGGCCGTTGCGTATGAGTTGCTGGAGCCGCCTGCCCACGATCGCCGCGGGCAGCTCGTACAGGGCGGCGTCCGGGGCGTGCATGTGCTCCGGCCAGGTGTCCTCGATGAAGTGCTCCTCCGCGTCGTCGAGGTCCACCGCGTCGGCGACGTAGAAGCCGCCGCTCCGCAGCCGCTCCAGGGTCTTCAGGTGGCCGCCGCAGCCGAGCGCCTCGCCGACGTCGTGGGCGAACGAGCGCATGTAGAAGCCGCGCCCGCAGCCGACCTCGACGCTGATGACGGGCGGGGACCAGTCCAGCAGCCGCGTCCAGTACACCGTCACGTCCCGCGCGTCGCGCTCCACCTCGATGCCCTGGCGCGCCAGGTCGTACAGGCGCTTGCCCTGCCGCTTGAGCGCGCTGTACATAGGCGGCACCTGCTTCACCGTGCCGATGTAGGGTGCGATGGCGGCCTCCACGTCCTCCAGCGTCACGCCGTCCGCCGGACGCTCCTCGACCACAGTGCCCATCGAGTCGTAGGTGTCGGTGGTGACGCCCAGCTCTATCTCGGCCCTGTACTCCTTCTGGCCGTCGACCAGGTACTCCATCATGCGCGTCGCCTGCCCGAAGCAGATGGGCACCACGCCGGTCGCCACCGGGTCGAGCGTGCCGCCGTGGCCCACCTTCTTCTGGCGGCTGGCGCGCTTCAGCCGGCGGACCACTTCCATGGACGTGAGGCCGTAGGGCTTGTTGATGTTGAGGATGCCGTTTATTACCGGCGCTCTGGGTGCTCTAGCCATTCACGGTCTCCGCGTCGCCGACGGCGTCTTCTATGATGTCCGAGAGCAGCGCGCCGCGCTCGATGGACTCGTCGAGCTGGAACTTCAGGAAAGGCATGACTTTCAGCGTCACGTTGTCGCGGACCGTCCGGTGGATGTAGCCGGACGCGGAATTGAGCGCGTCCATGGTGCCGCGCTTGTCCTCGTCGCCGCCGAGCACGCTGACGTAGACCCTGGCGAATCTGAGGTTGGAGGTGGTGTCCACGTGGGTCACGCTGACGACCTGCGAGAGCCTGGGGTCGCGCAGCTCGTTGGCCACGACGCGGCTAATCTCTTTGCGCAGGAGCATGTTCACGCGGTCAATCCGCCGGTTCATGGGAAGCCTCGGTAGTGAAGATGGCGGGTGGGGAAGGGACTAAGTGGTGCTAGCTCACCTGCTCGGTGCGGTAGGCTTCCAGCACGTCGTCTTCCTCGTAGTCGTGGAAGCCTTCCAGCGTGATGCCGCCCTCCAGGCCGTTGGCAACCTCTCTGACGTCGTCGCGGAAGTGCTTGAGGCTGACGATGGGGCCCTCGTACAGCACCTGGCCGGCGCGCAGCAGGTGGATCGTGGAGTCGCGGGCGATCCTGCCGTCGTTGACGTAGAAGCCCGCCGCCTTGGCCCTGCGGCCCAGGTTGAATATCGCCCGCACCGTGGCCCGGCCCTCCAGCACGTCGCGGTACACAGGGTCCAGCAGACCGGTCAGCGCCCGCTCCACGTCGTCCACCAGGTTGTAGATGATGCTGTAGAAGCGGATGTCCACGCCCTCCTGGCTGGCCAGGGTGCGCGCGCCGGGCTCGATCCGGCTGTTGAAGGCGATCACGATGGCCTTGGACGCTACCGCCAGCAAAATATCACTCTCAGTAATACTGCCGCTGGCCGCGTGCACGAGCGTGACTTTCGTCTGCTCGGTGTTGAGACGCTCCAGCGCGTTCTTCACCGCGTCCACCGTGCCCTGCACGTCGGTCTTGACGATCAGGTTCAGCGCCTTCACCTCGCCCGACTCTATCCTGGTGTACACGTCCTCGAGCGTGGGCCCGGAGGCCGACTGCAGCTCGCGCTGGCGCTGCCGGTCCTCCACTATCTGCCGGGCCGTCTTCTCGTCCGGCGCCGCCTCGAAAATTTCGCCCGCCTGCGGCAGGCCTGACACGCCCAGGATCTCGACCGGCTGGGACGGACCGGCGCTCCTGATGCGCCTGCCCCTGTCGGTGAACATGGCCTTCACCCTGCCGCGCACCTCGCCCAGCACGATGTTGTCGCCCACGCTCAGCGTGCCCGTCTGCACCAGCACCGTCGCAATCGAGCCGCGCTGCTTGTCGATGCGGGCCTCCACCACCACGCCGCGGGCGGGCCGCTGCGGGTTGGCCTGGAGCTCGCTCACCTCGGCCACCACCATCACGTTCTCGAGCAGGTCGGGTATGCCGTCGCCCCTCAGCGCCGAAATGGGCACCGCGATCACGTCGCCGCCCCACTCCTCGATGAGCAGGTCCTGCTCGGCGAGCTGGCGCTTCACGCGCTCCTGGTCCGCGTCCGGTATGTCGATCTTGTTGATGGCGACGACGATGGGCACGCCCGCCGACTTCACGTGGTCTATCGCCTCGATGGTCTGCGGCATGATGCCGTCGTCCGCCGCGATGACCAAGATCGCGATGTCCGTCACCTGCGCGCCCCGCGCCCTCATCGCCGTGAACGCCTCGTGGCCCGGCGTATCCAGGAAGGAGATGGCCGAGCCGTCGAAGTCTATCTGGTACGCGCCGATGTGCTGGGTGATGCCGCCCGCCTCGCCGCTGACGACGTCGCTATTGCGTAGCGAGTCCAGCAGCGTGGTCTTGCCGTGGTCCACGTGTCCGAGGATCGTCACCACCGGCGGCCGGGACTCGAGCAGGTCGGGGTCCTCGTCGTCCGTGGACACCACCATCGAGCCGGAAGGCTGGTCCGGCTCGGCCAGCGGCAGCACGTCGAAGCCCAGCGACTCCGCTATGAGCGCGGCCGTCTCATGTTCCACCACCTCGTTGATGGTGTACAT
The DNA here is from genome assembly GCA_034421955.1 of Dehalococcoidia bacterium. GTDB lineage: Bacteria > Chloroflexota > Dehalococcoidia > Lucifugimonadales > CATOSD01 > CATOSD01. The sequence continues at coordinate 37,310 of DAOUJZ010000063.1, forward strand.
GAAGCCGTTGCGCATGAACTCCTTGATGACCTCGATGGGATTGAGATCCATCACGTCGGCGAGGTCGTGGATTGTGATCGCCGCGGGAATCTCGATGGCGTAGTCAATCGGGTCGGTCTGCTGACCGCCCGCGTTGGCGTATGCCGTCTGCCTCGCCGGGCCGTAGCTGGCCCTTGCCGGTCGTCGTCCCCTGGTGCTGCTAGTCATAGTCCCGCTCCGTTGTCATGCCGCTCGCCCGCGCGGTGGCAGGGTGATGGTCCCGAAGTCACTTCTTCCGCCAGCGCCTCGAGCGACCGGACCAGTTGAGTCCAGTCGTCATCGGACAGTTTCGTGCGCAGATTGTGCTCCAGCCGGCCCCGCCTGAGCGTCGCGACCGTGCAGTCTCCCGACCCGCACACGTAAGCGCCTCGGCCGGCCGCCCGTCCCGACGGGTCCACGACGACGCCCTGCGGCGATGCGGCGATCCGCACCAGCTCGCGCTTGTCCGCCCTTCTGCCGCAGGCGAGGCACGTCCGTACCGGTCTGCGTCGCGGCCTGGGCGGCATCTCTAGCGGCGGCGGCGCCTGTTGCCGGCCTTCGTGCGGCGGTTGCCCCTGCCGCCGTCCCTGTCGCGGCGCGACGGCGGGCCGCCGCGTAGTCCGATGATGTCCTCTGCAAATCGTATGCGGCCCGGCTCCGGCTCGGAGGAGCGCCTGCGCCGCAGCGACCAGACGTCGTCGGGCAGGTCGCGCAGCGAGGTCGAGCGGTCGGGCACTGCCGCGGCAGGCTCCGGGATCGGATCGAACTCGTACACCTGCACCGGCGCCGGCTCGGGTTCCGGCTCCTCTTCCTCCTCCGCTTCCTCTTCCTGGACCGCTTCCGGTTCCGGCTCCGCGGCGACCTCCGGCTCGGCGGCAAGCACGGCCTCGGCCGGCTCCTCCACCTCCGCGACGGGCACCTCGACGAGCTCCTCGGCCTCTTCCTCCGCCACTACCGGCTCGGGCGCTTCCACGACCTCCGCGACCTCAGCGACGGCTTCCACCGTGGCTTCGGCCTCCGCCACCACGGGCTCGGGCTCTTCGGCGGGCTGTGGCGGCACTTCCTCCACCACCGGCACCACCGGCTCGGGGGTCACGGCCTGGCGCACCGCGGCGTCCAGGGCCTCCTCCACCTGTGCCGGCAGCGCGATGTCCTCCGGCGCGACGGCCGGCTCCGGCGCTTCCGCGACCGCGGGAGCCGCCGCCACCTGCGGCCTCGGCGCCGTGTCCGCCTCTACGTTGCTCTTGATGTCCACCTTCCAGCCGGTCAGCTTCGCCGCCAGCCGGGCGTTCTGGCCCTCTTTACCGATGGCGAGGGAAAGCTGCCTGTCGGGGACCACGGCGGTCGCCGTCTCGTTATCGGCGTCGATCTCCACGCGCAGCACCTGCGCGGGGCTGAGCGCGTTGGCTATCAGCACGCCGGCGTCCTTGTGCCACTCGATGACGTCGATCTTTTCGCCCTGCAGCTCGTTGACGATGTTCTGTATGCGCACGCCCCGCAGGCCCACGCACGAGCCCACCGGGTCTATGCCGGACTGGGTGGCGCGCACCGCGACTTTGCTTCGCAGCCCGGCCTCCCTGGCGATCGCCATGATCTCCACCGAGCCGTTGAATATCTCGGGGATCTCCATCTCGAACAGCCGCTTCATCAGCATCTTGTCGGCCCGGGAGACGATTATCTCCGGGCCCCTGGTCGAGCGCGTGACCGACTGGAGCAGCACCTTGAGCTTGTTGCTCACGCGGTAGCGCTCCGTCGGTATCTGCTCGGTGGGCGGCAGAATGGCCTCGGCACGGCCAAGCTCGACGGTGACGTACCTGGGGTCCACGCGCTGGACGGTGACCGAAATGACCTCGCCTTCCTTGTCGGCGAACTCCTCGTACACCAGATCCCGCTCGGCCTCGCGGAGGCGTTGGAGCACCACCTGCTTGGCCGTCTGCGCGGCGATGCGGCCCGCGCTGTGCGGCACGCTGTCCGTGGGCACCACGTCGCCCAGTTGGGCGTCGGGCTTGATCCTGCGCGCCTCGGCCAACGTCATCTCGGTCTGGGGCGACTCCACGATGTCGACGACGGTCTTGATGATGAAGACGCTGACGTCGCCGGTGCCGGGGTCCAGCTTCACGCTCACGTCCTGCCCGGCCGTCACGCTGTCCTTCTTGTAGGCAGACACCAAGGCGGCCTCGATGGCGGAAAGCACTATCTCCCTGGGGAGATTGCGTTCGGCGGCAAGCTGAGTTAGGGCAATAACGAAATCGCTCTTCATCCTTGTGGCCACCTCCTGTCGGGTTTGGCTTTTGCCGGTCGCCCCTGGTGTATCCCTCTCGCGAAAGTCTCATTAACAAAGAAAGTGGGGACCAGCCCACTTTCAAAGAAATCCACCGCTTTGATGGGCGCTAGTTTACCACCATAGCCCCCCGCACACAACCTTTTTTGCGGGGTGGTCGCATACCCCCTTTCCCATGTGCGAGCGGGCAATCACATTCCTTCTCACCCGCGCGGGAGAGGGTCAGGGTGAGGGGGCTTCGGGGTCTCCCGGAAGATCGTCCGGGTCGACCACAAGCTCCCAGGCGACCAGTTCCAGGTCTTCGATCGACGGCTTCCTGGTATCGGGCCGCACGATTGGCCGGTCGAGGCCTTCCTCCCGAATTGCCTCTCTGAGCGCTGTCAGCGCCTCGACCAGCCGGCCGAGTTCCGACGCATTGGGCGACAGACGGTTCACCACTCGAACGGGGTCCCTCATGCTCATCCGGCTCGCGGCGTCGGCCGGCAGGGACATGTTCGCCCACTTACTGAAGAAACTGAACAGGTCCGGCTCGGCCTCCAGTAAGTCGTCACGATTGAGAAACTGCTTCACTTTTATCGTGAGCTTGTCCGCAGTGCCTGAGGACACCGCGTCCAGGTAGGCTTGGCCGATCTGGTTGACTGCCGCCCTGAGCGGCTTTTCCAGGTGCTTGAAGGGATTCTCGCCCGGCGGCATGTCCAGGCGGCGCTCCTCCCGGCCGGACTCGACTACCGAAAGTACATCGTTTGGCGAAGTGACAGGCTTGGCCACGTCTCCCAGCGGATAGAATCGCCAGAACACCTCTCCGGACGCCTCCTCCGGCATCTTAAGCATGATGTAGACGCCGCTTGCCATGCCCTCTTTCACGCTGTAGACGCCGTTGGGGATTTCCAGAATCTCTTCGGTAGCCAGACCCTTCATCAGGTCGAAGTACCTGTTCAACAGCTCCGCGCCCTCGTCCAGCCCCTGGCTCCGCTCGCCCTCGCGGTACACCTGCTCCGCCTCGATACCGCCGGCGCGCAGTTTCATCACCTTGTCCAGTTCCTTCGCCTCGATCTGCTCGCCCAGCACCGACGCGTCGAGCGCCACCGCATCCTCGATGGTCTCGATCTTCCTGGACAGGTTGCCGACGAGATTCAGCAACTCCTCCAGGCCGTCCTCGGGCATCAGGTTGTATATGGACACCCTGTCGTGGGGTGAGAAGAGGCGGTCTATGCGCCCTGCGCGCTGGATCATCCGCACGGGGTTCCAGGGCAGGTCGTAGTTGATGAGGAACTGGGCGTCCTGGAGGTTCTGGCCCTCCGAGAGAACGTCCGTGGCTATCAGCAGCTCTATACCCTCGCTCCGTAGCGGCTTTATCTTGCGCAGCAACCCCGGGTCGTCAAGCGGCTCGGTCTCACGGTGGGCCGCCAGCGGCGCGAACCTCTCCAGCACCATGCGCCGCCGATTCTGATTGTCGGCACCCGTAAGTAGCGACATCCATCGCTCATCCTCCAGGTTGCTTCGCGCGCGGACGCCTTCGCTCAGGCTGTCCGGGTCGCCCCCGAACTGGCGGAACAGGTGATGAGCGGTGTCCTTGTACGTGGTGAAGAGCGCCACCTTGGTCGGCTGTCCGTTCCCATCCTTGCGGGGCAGCTTTTCCAATAGATCGCGCACGGCCTGGGCCTTGGGGTCGCCCTCGTCGGCGAGCATGGTGTCCAGCCACTTGAGCCGCTCGAGTAGTGTCCGCAGCCTGTCACGGTCGAACTCGGCGTCCTCTTGCAGCCTATCCCGCCGCTTCACGTCCGCCGGCGCGTGGAGCTCCTGCTGCAGGGCCGCCAGCGCGTTCGGCGACAGGTCCTCCAGGTCCTGGTCGCTGTCCGGCAGCGAGCCTCCCAGCACGGCGCGCAGCTTGTACGCCTGCCGGGGAGTCAGCACGCGGCCCTGGTCCAGCCTGGCGAGGAAGAGATTGAGGTAGTCCACGAGACTCTGCACGGTGGACGTGAGCGCCGCGAGGGAGCTTTCCATGCGTTTCAGCAGTATGGTGCGCATGATGCCGACGAAGTTGGCGTTGCGCTGCCTTAGCTGTGCGCTGGTCTCCTTCTCCCCGGTTTCCACCCCGTACTCATCCAGCCGGTACACCGCGAATTTCAGGTTCTCGATGGCGTCGATGATGTCCACGTAAACATTCTGGTACAGCCCCTGCAGGCTGTACTCCACCGCCTTGGGAATCTCGTGTTGCGGGAAACGCAGAGGCTGCCCATCGACCTCCATCGTCTCGCCCGCCTCCTGCATCGCGCGTATGTCGTGGCGGGTGCGGCGCACCAGTGAGAGCATCATCGTGTCGAGCAGTCCGGTGGCGGACTCGCCCCTTTCGATCGCCTGGAAGGCGTCTCGCAGGTTCGGAATCGGCCCGCGCCCGGCGTACCACGTATCGTCGCCCCTGGTGATGAGCATGAGTTGGTGGTAGAGGTCCCACACGGAGTTGTTGATGGGCGTGGCAGTCATCAGCACGACCCTGGTGTCGGGCTTGCCGCCGCGGATGATGTCCATGAGCGCTCGGTAGCGCTTCGTGCGGGGGTTGCGGAAGTTGTGGGACTCGTCGACCAGAATTATGTCGTACTGGTCCTGGTACCGCTTCAGCTCGGCTTCCAGTTGCTGCCGCTGGGTCGGGGACTCCACCTCGTGGATGTCCGCCAGGCTGGGCAGCGACTCCATGGTGATGGTGGTGGCGAGGATGCCCCACTCGGCGAGCCTGTCCGCGCTCCAGTTGTCCTGGAGCTGCGACGGGCACACGACGAGCGCCCGCGTCGACGTGCTGGGCCGGTCCGGGTCGTCCGAGCGCTGATCGGCGAACTCCCGCAGTATGCCCAGCCCCTCGTACGTCTTGCCCAGCCCCACCGAGTCGCACAGCATCGCGCCCCAGTGCCGCCGGAGCAGCGCCACGCACCGCTGGACGGCCTGCTGCTGGAACCCGGCGAGCCGGCGCATCACCTCTTCCGACAGCCCCAGCTCGAAGAAGCGACCGTAGGCGGTGTGCAGCGACTTGATCATCACCTGCCACGGCGTGTAGCGCCTGCCGAACAGCACGCACTCCTCGAGGCGACGGATGAACTGTTCCTTACAGTCCTGGCCTTGCTCCCACTTGAGGTCGAACCAGCCCTCCAGCACTGACGCAAGGTCCGGGTCGTAGGACGCGAGGTTGAGTTCCGAGTTGGCCGACAGTCCGCTCCTGGTCAGGTTGCTGGAGCCTACGGCGGCGTAGCGGCACGCCTGTCCCGAAAAGAGGTAAGCCTTGGCGTGAAGTCGATTTTGGGGAGAGCGGAAGTCCAGCACCTTTTCGGGAACGACCATGCCCACTTCGGAGCCGAGAAAGCGCCTCACCTCAACGCAGTCTTTACGCAGAAAGTCGGCCAGTAATGTGACCCGCTCCCACGCGGAAAGGTCGAATGCACTGGCTTCGGGGGAGGCGCCGCGGCTCAGCAGTTCCCGGCGCTCCTCGTGCGTGAGCAGAAGCCAGGGGTAGCCGCCCTCCAGAAACGTGTACCAGTCGACCGAGTCCGAGGGGCCTTGCAGTTCGTCGTGGTCGCCGGGCTGGGACAGCACATCGCGCGGCCCGCGACGGTTCATGAAGGGCCGCTCGCCCAACAGCAGGCGCACGCTGTCCGCCAGTTCCAGGTTGCCCTTCAGCTCGAGGAATCCGTCCGGCGTCAGATAGGCTGTTGCGATGCGGACGTCCCCCGGCTCGACGCGGCCCAAGGCGTCAAGCAGATGATCGCGCATAGTTCCGGTGGGCGGTTCGTTGGCGATGGGCAGGATTTGGGAGGTTTCTATCATTTCGCGCCGTGGTTCGTTACGATTTCCAATGGTATGAGTCTATAGAATCCAGACCTTGATTGGAACAAAAAGTTGACACCACTTCGCCAAATTGCTAATTTCTGGCCAGGCGACAGGGGGTTCGGGGGCGACGTGGGGCGCTGTGCCATAGCGAAACCAAGACCGACGCCGGAGATACCCGAAGAAGCTTCCTTTCATTGATTCCTTCCTTCGACAACAGGGGTATGCTGCCTGAAGGACTGCACGACAGCAATTTGCCGGAAATTCGGCAGGCGCTGGGGTTCACCAAACGCAGGGAGGAACTCATCGACGGCCTAGAGCGGTATCTCAGCTTTCTGGAGAGCTACTCTGTGTTGGATAGCGTGGTGATAGACGGCAGCTTTGTTACGACCGAGCCGAAACCCGGCGACATAGACCTATTGGTGGTGCCGATGTCCGGAGCGACGGCTGATGCCGCCTATGTTCAGTTGCACCAGGAACTGTGGAGCAACAAGGCTGAAGTCAGGGACGTATTCGGCTGCGACGCTTATCCGGTGGATGAGGTCGGTTCGGAAAACTATGCCGATTGGTTTACGTTTTTCAGCGCGACACCCGACGGCAATGCCCGAGGTCTGTTGAGAGTGGGTATGTCACGATGAACGAAAACGAGACTCACGCCGCCAAGGACTTCAAGTTCACCGCGCAACAGATCGCTACACTTGAACGCGGTCTCTTGTCTTTGCGCCAGTCTTCCAACGCCCCGCAGGAGGCGATAGATGCCATCGCGGCGGTCCAATTCCAGGAGATACTTCGCCTGCGGACGCAGTTGGACGCGGCAATGGGATTTGCAGAGGAACCCTGCGACCTGGTGGTTTCGCTACACGGCCCAGGCATCGGATTAGGAGTGGGTCCTTCCAGGAACATCACCGGCTTTCTCTCAAGCCTACATGTCGCCACCCGAACCCTGGCCGATTATCTCATGGCTAAAGCGCTCCCAGACATGGGCCGGCCGCCCAGATACCTGGCGTCGTCGTCGGAGTTCCAATTCATGGGAGTCGCCGCCGGCAGCGTGCGGCTCAGGCTCAACCTTACAGCCCCTCGGACACTGTTTGCCGAAATGGACAGAAAGCCGGTCGAAGATGCGCTAAGCCTCATTCTGTATGCCATAAGGTGGATTGGATCGAACGAGAGCGCGGACGATTTGCGTGGCACAGTCAACGATGACCGCTTGACTCGCTTACTCTTGCACCAGGTACGCCGCATGACGCCCAGACTGAACGGACAGGTCAATCGAGTGGAGTTTGCGGGACGCATGGCCAGTCCGCCCGCCCGCTACGTCCTGTCGCATCGGGCCGCCAATAGGATTCGCGATGCAGTCGCGCATGTCGAGTCGCTGCCGCAGAGTGTGACGGTTACAGGCAGGTTGCGGACGGCCGACCTGGACAGTGGAGCGTTCATGCTGAGGGAACGGCCCGACGACGAGCCGTCTTTACGTTGCCAGATTCCCCGGGAGATCATGACCCAAGCCATAACCTTCATGGTGGAAGACGTCGAGGTTGGGGTAAGGGGTACACTTACGGAAAACAGGAGCGGCGTTCCTTCCAGTTTGCGGGTGGACGACATCTACGAAGTCGGCAACGAACCCCCCTAGTGCGGGTGTTGCGGCTCCGGTAGTCACAGCCTCGGTTCAGGCCGCGTGTTTATCAACCGGCTGGCGTGGATGTCTTCAATCAGCTTATCCCCGTCGATGCTGTCCCTCCACGCGCCCGCCGTTGCCCGCAGAGCGTTTAGCTTCCGCCAATCCGGGGGCATCTCAGCGCCCAGGGCCTCGCGGCGCTCGCCCAGCCAGTCCAAGACCAGCTTCCGCTCCGGCGCTGACAGGCCGTAGACGTGGAAGACGATGGAGTCTATCTCTCGTTCGATGGCCTCCACCTGCTTTGGAGAATCCTCAAGACTGAGTATCTCGCTGGCGAGAATCTCGAGTTCGGCTTGCGCATCTTCATCCAGACTTACGATGGGAAGACGACTCACGCTGTGCAAATATAGCTGTGTAAATCCTCCAGGCAAAGAGTTGGTCATTTGACATAACAGAAACTCGGACAGGCTCGCGTTCAAGACTGCCAACAAGCCCTTGTTATCGACTGGAATCACGTAGCACTTGTTGTTCACATAACTTCCCTCTGGGTCGAACGTAAATCGTATGGATCGGGCGAACTCCGGCCACACAATCTTGGCGCGAGCATACTCGTGGTAGATACCCTCCTGGGGTTGCTGGAGCTCATACCATGGGTGCAGATGTGCCGTAGCGCGCTCCTCAAGTTCATCTCGGAACCATCGTAGGTGACCTTGAATCGCTGGATACTTGCTAATGTCAACGCCGCGATTTGTAAAGATGATGTAGAGGTCCGATGAATCCGCTTTCCATCGCCTTATGTCCTTGCCTTCTAACCACGGCTTGATGAGTTCCGCGCTGCTCCGGTCTTCACCTATCAACTCGCGCCGCTTGTCCTCGTTAATGACGAACGCCTTGTTTAGGCCAGTTTTAACTCCCATGTAGATCCGCCCTTTGACGAACTCGCCCAACGGCGTGCCTAGGTTCATCAACCGCTCGAACAGGAGGTTGACCGCCTCGTCTTCGATACGCCACTCAGTTTCTGTGAGGCGGCTTTGGGGGAAAGACGATACCTCACTATCCAAGTATTCTGGCAGTTCTTGGATCTCCGCTCGAACTCGCTCCACGTTCCCTTTCCCACCAAGCGCTCGAGTTAGTGGTGCGAACAGATTATGTCCGAGAACAACACTGCCGGGTTCGGGAGTTGTCTTGTGACTTACCAAGACATACGGCTCCACAGTCGCATCGAATATCTTAACTTCCCCGAAATCAATGACCCTATCTATAGTCAGCGTATTGGGTAGATAGCCTCGAAGGTTCGTGCCATACTTGCGCTTGGTGAAGGAATTGCTAGTGATGAACGACATCCACCCACCGGGTCTGAGTATCTGCACGGCGCGAGCGTAAAAGTACACAAGGATGTCCGCTCGTGAAGCAGCTACTTCCGAGAAGGCCTCAATGTAAGTCTTCTCGTCCTCGTCATCTAGCTTCTCCATCCGCACGTACGGTGGGTTGGCGAGCACGATGTCAAAGCCGCCCTCACGAAACACGTCTGGGAAAGCGATGGGCCACAGGAACGGCTTCTGCACCAGTGCAAAGTTCTTGGAGTCGAGGCTGTCGAGCAAATCGCGCATTCGCTCAGCGCGTGCCTGCGCCGCCTTGACCTTGGTCTTGGGCGGCTTCTTCCTATCGAGGAATTCCTTCGCTTCCGCCTCCGCCTTGTTACGCGCGTCCTTGATGTGCACGCGCACGACCTCGCCCTGGTCGCGCGCGATGTTATCCCGCAGCACGCGGAGGCGTCCCGGATCCCTGTGAGTGCCGGTGAACTCCGCTCTCCAGCGAGCGATGTTGTTTTCGAGCCGCCTGAGATTATTCTGGACGCCCATGTCGAGTTGTAGGCCGTCGGGCGGCGGCCAGGATTCCTTGAACACGACACCGGGGAGGCGGTCCACAAGCGAGTCCCCGGCCACGATCTGGAAGTCCAGGTTGGGCAGCGCCCAGCCGGAATCGGGTTCTGGCGGTTCGTCCATGTCCAGGACCATGGAGAGCCAGAGGCGCAGGCGGCAGATCTCCACGGCCTCTGGGTTTATGTCCACACCGTGCAGGCACCTCTCTATGGTGTGCCGCTTCCAGTCGCTCACCTCTTGGTAGATCTCGTCGAGTTCTACGTGACGTCTTCTCGAATGGAGTATGCCGCGCCGCAGGGCCACTATCTCCTGGATGGCGCCCATGAGGAAGGCGCCCGAGCCGACGGCGGGGTCGCAGATGCGCACGTTCTCGAGGGCGTCTATGAGCCTGGAAGCGGGAAACCTGCCCGGTGATTCCTGTTCGTCATCGGTGCCAACGCCCACCTGCCGTAGCTTGTCCAGAGTACCCTGTTCGACTTCCGCCTCGTCACGCAGGTAGCCGTCCAGCGCCTCGCGGCACATGAAGTGCACTATCTCTCGCGGGGTGTAGTAGGTGCCCGTGTCGTGTCGTTCGTCGCCCTGGTAGAGGTTCTCGAAGACGCGGCCCAGCAGTTCCGGGTCAGGGTCCACGGACTGGTCGTCCGGCGTGGATTCCCTGGTGACGAAGTGGTAGCGGGACAGCAGACCCAGCAGCGAGTTGTCGTCCCGCGGGTCGAATACCTCGTCCGGCAGGGACACCGGCCCGGCCTCGGCGATGCGGTCCTCGGCGGCGTTCCGGCGGAACAGGCCGCCGTTTAGATAGGGGACGTAACCCAGCACAGCGCTTTCGCCGCCGCTGCTACCGGTTGCGAGCGCGTCGAAGAACAGCGGCTCCAGGATGGTGTTGAAGTAGTCCCCCGGCCGTTTGTCCCACAGGTCCGGCAGGTATGTGACTGAACCTTGTCCGTAAGGCTCTCCCAGCCAGCGCTTGGCCTGCAGGAACCAGAGGAAGAGCACGCGGCCCATCTGGCGCGTGGCCCAGGCTCGCGCATCGTCCAGCGTGAAGTCCTTCACCTCTGGGTGGTCCTTGTTGTGTGCCCGCAGCGCGTCCGCGATGCGGTTCCGCACATCGGCGTACTCCATGTAGAACCTGGTGGTGACGCGTTCGACGCTGAACTGCTGCTGCCACTGGCGGGTGATTTCGAGCAGCCCCGCGCCGGACTGGACGCGCAGCCCACGCAACAGGTCGCGGTGGAAGCGCGATGGCTTGGCGAGGTCCAGGTGCGCGCGGACGGTGGTAACCGCATCGCGAGAGCCGCCTGCCTGGGTGCGGGGGAAGATGAGCTCGGCTTCCTGGCGGTTGTCTGTAGCTGGAGGTACGAGGAGGGTCAGCGTCCGCCTATCGTTCTCGTATCTCACCAGGCCGCGGGCGACGCGCCGCCGAGCGCGGTCGCGGTCCGACGAACGGTGGCCCCAATCCGAGAGCACGGCCACCCACAGGCCGACGCTGCCCGCGACGGTCTCGCGACGGCCTACGAGGTACAGCTCGCTCACACCGAAGTTCGATTCGTAGCGTCCGCGAATGTACCGCCTGAGATCGCCCTGAAGCGCGCCTGCCAGCCTGTCCTCCGGACTCGGAATCGGCTCGAATCCCAGGAACGCGGCCAGGCCTTCGGTGCGCTGGGGGTCCCCGCCGAAATGGGAGAGAACAAACGAAAGGTCGCCGTCGCTACCCGGGCTCATTTCACTGGCTCCACACGGTTTCTTTCTTCGATCCTTGCATGGTCGATAATGTACACAAGCTAGTAGGCGCGTACAAGACGAGGAAGGAGTGGCCCGAAGTCGTCACCCCCATCCTAGCCTTCCCCCATCGAGGGGGAAGGGACTATTGGAAATCCTAGCCTTCCCCCGTCAAGGAGGAAGAGACTTTGCAAAGGCTCTGCGCCCTCCCACCCCAGCATTGCCTACCCCTTGCCCTTGCGCTAAACTATCTGGCGTGCCGCGGGAGGAGCCGCTCCCGCCCGCAGGATTGGGGCGCGCTCGACGCCAATCTGCCGATGCCGAGAGGACGCTAGATGATTTCAGAACTTGCGGTGTGGCTGATACTGCTTCTGCCGCTCGCATCCTTTGTCATCTGCGCCCTGGTCGTCCGACCCTTCCTCAATCATCAGTCACACCTCGCCGGACTGGTCACTATCGCCGCCGTCGGCGTCGCTTTCGCGCTCTCGCTCTGGGCGTTCGTCAGCGTCGTGGACGCCCACGGGCGCGTCGACTTCCCCGACCACTCCTGGCTAGTCATCGCGAACTTCGAGCTGACCGTCGGCGTGCTGCTCGACCCGCTCACCGCCATCATGCTCGTGGTGGTCAGCGGCGTCAGCCTGCTCGTCCAGATATACTCCATGGGCTACATGCGCGGTGACCCCGGCTTCGCCCGCTACTTCGCCTACATGTCCCTGTTCACCGCCTCGATGCTGGGACTCGTCATCGCCAGCAACCTCATCCTGCTGTTCGTCTTCTGGGAGCTCGTCGGGCTCGGCTCGTACCTGCTCATCGGCTTCTGGTACCAGCGGCCCGCCGCCGCGGCCGCCGCCAAGAAGGCGTTCCTGATGACCCGGCTCGGCGACTTCGGCTTCCTGCTCGGCATCATGTACCTGTTCTTCAATGCGGACGCCTTCGCCGCCCAGGGACTCAACCCGTTCGTCATAGCCGACCTCTACGAGGCCGTCGGCGGCGGACTGATAGCCGCGGGCGTGGCCGGCTGGATAGCCGTCGGCATCTTCGCCGGAGCCGCGGGCAAGTCCGCCCAGTTCCCGCTCCACACCTGGCTGCCGGACGCCATGGAGGGCCCCACGCCGGTCAGCGCGCTCATCCACGCGGCCACGATGGTCGCCGCAGGCGTCTTCCTGGTGGCGCGCTTCCTGCCGTTGTTCGAGCTGTCCCAGGAGGCGATGACGCTGGTGGCGCTCATCGGCGGCGTGACCGCGCTGTTCGCCGCGACCATGGGACTCGTGGCCACCGACATCAAGCGGGTGCTGGCCTACTCCACGGTCAGCCAGCTCGGCTACATGATGCTGGCGCTGGGTGTCGGCGCGTACGGACCGGCGCTCTTCCACCTGTTCACTCACGCCTTCTTCAAGGCGCTGCTCTTCCTCGGCTCCGGCAGCGTCAACCACGCCACCGGCACCTTCGACATGCGCTACATGGGCGGCCTCCGCAAGGTGATGCCCTGGACCTACGCGATGTTCCTGGTGGGCGCGCTGAGCCTGGCGGGCGTGTTCCCGCTGTCCGGCTTCTGGAGCAAGGACGAGATACTGGCCCACGCGCTGCACGGAGAGGGCGTGGACCTGCTGGTGTTCGCGCTGGCGCTGGTAGCGGCGTTCATGACCGCCTTCTACATCTTCCGCGCGCTGTTCCTGACGTTCGAGGGCAGCTACAGGGGCGGCGCCTCCGCAGACCCCGACGCGGAGCCGCACGGCGAACCCCACCTGGGCGAGGCGCCGCGCGTGATGGTGTGGCCGCTGGTGCCGCTCGCGGTGGCGTCGGTCGCCATAGGCTTCCTGGTCAATCCGCCCTTCAGCCTCGGCATCGTGCCCGCCCACTGGCTGGCGGAGTTCCTGGGCGCCGGCCCCGTCGTCGTGAAGGCGGCCAAGTTCGACGTGGTGACGGCGGTGGTGTCCACCGCGCTGGCGGCCGCCGGGATTGGGCTGGCCTACCTGATGTACGTGCGCGAGACGCTGTCGCCGGAGCGCATGGCCGAGCGAGCGCGGGGGCTGCACCGGCTGCTGGTGCGCAAGTACTACATGGACGAGCTGTACGAGGACGCCGTGGTGACGCGCGGGTTCTACGGCGGCTTTGCCCGCGCGCTGGACTGGGCCGACAGGGCCGTGGTGGACAAGGTGGTGAACTACGTGGGCCTGCTGGCCAGGAACGTGGGCCGGCCGCTGCGCGAGGTCCAGACCGGCCAACTCCAGGGCTACGGCCTGGCCATATCGGCAGGCGTCCTGGTCATATTCGGCGTGTACCTGCTGTTCCTGTAGGCACATGCCTCCTCTCCCCTGGTGGGAGAGGATTGAGGTGAGGGGGCAATGATAAGGAAGGGAGACTCGGTTGGCTGAGGTTCCGGGGCTGCTCACCGCGACGGTGTTCCTCCCCCTGGCGGTCGCGATAGTCATCGCGCTGTTCGGGCGGCGTGTCATCGTCGCGCGGGTGCTCGCGGGCGCCGCGGTGGTCGCCGACTTCGCGCTCGCAATCGCCGTGTTCGCGCTGTACGACCGGGGCGAGGGCGGCTTCCAGCTAGTGGACCGCGTCGCGGACTGGATACCGGTCGAGTCCTTCCAGGTGCAGTACTTCCTCGGCGTGGACGGTCTGAGCGCGCCGATGGTGCTGCTCACCGGGCTGCTGGGCGCGGTGGCCGTGTTCGGCTCCTGGAGCGTGAAGCACCGCGTGCGCGAGTACTTCGTGTGGCTGCTGGCCCTTCAGACCGCCGTCATGGGCGTGTTCACCTCCCTCGACTTCCTGATGTTCTTCATCTTCTGGGAGCTCGAGCTGGTGCCCATGTTCTTCCTCATCTCCATCTGGGGAAGCGGGCGCCGCGAGTACTCGGCGATGAAGTTCGTCATCTTCACCTTCATCGGCAGCGCCTTCATGCTGGTGGGCATCCTGGCGCTGTTCTTCTCGACCGACCCGCACACCTTCGACATGACGCTGCTCCCCGAGCTGATTCGCGGCGCGAGCCTGGTGCTGCCGGTGGGTCTGATCTTCGCGCTGCTGTTCGCGGCGTTCGCGGTGAAGCTGCCCGTCTGGCCGCTGCACACCTGGCTGCCCGACGCCCACACCGACGCGCCCACCGCCGCCAGCGTGATGCTGGCGGGCGTCCTGCTGAAGATGGGCGCCTACGGCATGATCCGCGTCTCCGTCGCCATGTTCCCCGACGTAGTGACGGACGTGGCCTGGCTGCTGGCGACGGCGGGCGTGGTGAACGTGCTCTACGGCGCGGTGGTCACGCTGCGCCAGACGGACCTGAAGCGGCTGATCGCGTTCTCCAGCGTGAGTCACATGGGCTTCGTGCTGCTGGGCATATCGTCGGTCGTGGGCGTGTCGGGCAGCGTCAGCAGCCTGGGACTCACCGGCGCTTCGCTCCAGATGTTCACGCACGGCACCATCACCGGCCTGCTGTTCCTTGTGGTGGGCTTCGTCTACGACAAGGTGCACACCCGCTACATACCCGACCTGGGCGGCCTGGCCACGCGGATGCCGCTGCTCGCGTCGGCGATGCTGCTGGCCGGGCTGGCGTCGCTGGGCCTGCCCGGCACCAGCGGCTTCATCGCAGAGATCACGGTGTTCCTGGGCGCGTTCCCGGTCTGGGGCTGGATGACCGCGCTCGCGGCGTTCGGCGTGGTGCTCGCGGCGGGCTACATACTGTGGATGGTGCAGCGCTCGCTGTTCGGCCCCAGGGTCGAGCGCTACGAGAACGTGAAGGACGCCAGCGCCATGGACATGCTGCCCGTGGCCGCGCTCGCGGCGAGCGTGCTGATAGTGGGCATCTACCCAGCCGTGATATCGGACGTCTTCGCGTCCGGCCTGGAGCCGCTGACCCAATCCCTGCAGGAGGCCGCTCTGGCGAGCGTTCGCTGACCACGCATGGCAACATTCGATCTGACATCCCGCGACTTCTACCTGCTGGCCCCGGAGCTGAGCCTGGCCGGCGTGGCCGTGCTCGTGATCGTGCTCGATCTGCTGTTCCGGCGCAAGGACATCCTGGCGTGGGCGTCGGTGCTGGGGCTGGCGGCGCCGCTGGCGTTCAGCGTGGCGCTGTGGCTGGACCTGGGCGACGGCAGTTCTGCCGGGCGGACGACCGGACTCTTCGGCGTTCTGGTCGTCGACAAGTTCAGCCTGTTCTTCAAGTTCCTGCTCGTGGCCGCGGCCGCGCTGGTGGTGCTGGTGTCCTGCGACTACGTGCGCCGGTTCCAGCGCTTCCAGGGGGAGTACTACGCCCTGGTGCTTCTCTCCACCAGCGGCATGATGCTGCTCGCGTCCACCACCGAGCTCATCACCATATACGTCGCGCTGGAGCTCACGGCGCTGCCCATCGCGGCGCTGGCCGCGTTCGCGCGGGACAGCCGCTCCAGCGAGTCGGGCGTCAAGTTCCTGGTGCTCAGCGCCGTGAGCTCCGCCGTGCTGCTGTACGGCATGGTGTTGGTGTACGGCTTCACCGGCACCACGTCCATCGCCGGCATCGCCGCGCAGGTTGCCGCCGCCGGCTCGGGCAACGCGCTGCTGTTCGGCGTGGTGCTCATGGTGGCGGGCTTCGGCTTCAAGATAGCCAGCGTCCCCTTCCAGATGTGGGCGCCGGACGTGTACGAGGGATCGCCCACTCCCGTAACCGCGTTCCTCTCGGTGGCGAGCAAGGCCGCCGGATTCGCGGTCATTCTGCGCGTGTTCTACGTCGCCTTCGCGGACGAGTCCCTGAACCTGGAGTGGGGCGCGATATTCGCCATGCTCAGCGTGCTGTCGATGACGTTCGGCAACCTGGTCGCGATACGCCAGTCCAACATCAAGCGGCTGCTGGCCTACAGCACCATCGCCCACGCGGGCTACATGATGGTGGGACTCGCGGCGGTTGCGGCGAGGACGGCGGAGGGAGAGTCCATCGGAGCGTCGGGCGTCATCTTCTACCTGGCCGGTTACGCGGCGACCAACCTCGCGGCGTTCGCCGTGATCATAGCGATCACGAGCAGGGTAGGGAGCGACGAGATAAGGGACTTCGCCGGCATGGCCCGCCGCACGCCCTACCTGGCCGCCGCGCTCGGATTCGCGCTCATCTCGCTGATCGGCGTGCCGCCCACCGTCGGCTTCATAGCGAAGGTCTACATCTTCGGCGCGGCGGTGGGCGCCAACCTGGAATGGCTCGCGGTCGCCGGCGTGGTCAACAGCGTCCTGTCCGCCTACTACTACCTGCGCATCGTCAAGGAGATGTACCTGTCCGAGCCGGAGAGCGACGAGCGGGTGCCCTCCGGCCTCCCCATGCGGCTCGCCGTGCTGGCCGCGTTCGCCGGTGTGCTGGTGTTCGGCGTGTACCCGGCGCCGCTGCTGGAGCTGTCCAAGGCCGCCGCGGCCGTCCTGGTGTCCTAGCATGAGCATGGCCTCCGACGGCCTCATCGGCATGGTCTACAACCGGCAGGCTCCCCAGGCGCCCGCGTTCCTGGCGTCGCTGGTCGCCGGGCTGGGTCTGGCGGACCGCCACTGGAAGAGCACCGCGGACGAGATTGGCGAAGTTCGCGACAAGCTCGAGTCGACCGGGCTGCTGGTCATCGCGGGCGGCGACGGCACCATCCTGCGCACCGTGCGCGCCATCGCGCCGCACACCATCCCCATCGTCGGCGTCAACATGGGCCGCGTCGGGTTCATGACTGAGCTCAGGGTGGAGGACGCCATAACGCGGCTGCCCTTCTACATCGCCGGCCACGCCCGCACCGAGGAGCGCATGATGCTGGAGGCGTCGGTCACCGCGGCGGGAGACACCTCGCCGCGCCTGACGGTGCACGCGCTCAACGACGTTGTGGTGGGCGGCGCCGACGTGTCCAGCCTGCTGGACATCCAGACTGAGATCGACGGCGTGCCCCTCACCAGCTTCCGCTCCGACGCGGTGATCGTGTCCACGGCCACCGGCAGCACCGGCTACGCGCTGGCCGCCGGGGGGCCTATCCTCTTCCCCGAGGCGCGCGTCATGCTCGTGCAGCCCGTCGCGGCCCACACCGGCCTGCGCGACGGCCTGGTGGTGCCCGACGACGCCGTGGTGGAGCTGCGCCCGGCCAACCGCAGCGGCGCCACCGTGATACCCGACGGCTTCGTGGACGCGAAGATCGGCCCCCAGGACCGCGTCCGCGTGACGCGCAGCCCCCACACCGCGCGCTTCCTCCGTGCCAACCCGTCCAGCGCCTTCTACACCACGCTCACGCAGCGCCTGGGACTGGTCTACCGCTCCGGCCAGCAGACTAGCGGAGCGTGACCGATGGGTGAAGGGCGTGGCGCCCTGAGCATGAGAGCATAGAGTATAATGCGATACATGCCGCAGGAATTCTCCGGACTGAGGGGGTGATGGCGTTGGACGCGGATGTGGTAGCACTGGTTGCAATAGCAGTTTCTGTGCTGATAGGAATCGTGGTCCTGGTGTGGCAGGGGCTGGTTCAAGGGAGCAAGTACGACAGCTTGAACCAGCGGATGGACGCAATGTACCAACTGTTCGATTCCAAGTTTGACGCGCAGAGCAAGCTGATTGCGGACACCGCCCAACGACTCGAGGACAGGATGGATGCGCAGAACCAACGGTCTGAGGCGAACTTCCGGGAACAGATGCGGCAGTCTGAGGCGAACTTCCGGGAACAGATGCAGCGGTCTGAGGAGAGCTTCCGGGAGCAGATGCAACGGTCCGAGGCGAGCTTCCGGGAGCAGATGCGGCAGTCTGAGCGAAGTGCGACGGAACAGGTCCAGCGGTTTGAGGCCAACGCAACAGCCCAACTCGAACAGTCTGAGCGAAATCACCGCGAGGATATCCGACGCCTCGATGCCATGGCCCAGGTGCTGGGCCAGCGGCTCAGCGACAGCGAGCGCGAGCAGGCGCGGCTGGAGGGCGTGAACAGCGTGCTGCAACAGCAGGCGCACCAGCATGAGCCGTCTCCGTCCGACTAGCGAACTTATGCCGTGTCGAGGGTGCCGTCTGTACGCCGGCGAGAGAGTCGCTGAGAGAGACTTATGAAAGAGACCAGACTGACGTCCAAGAGGGTGTTCGAGGGCCACGTCATCCGGGTGCGCGTCGACAACGTGCGGCTGGACAACGGCCGAGAGGCCGTGCGGGAGGTCGCCGACCACGCGCCCGCAGTGGTGATAGCGCCCATCGACTCCGATGGCAGCGTGGTGCTGGTGCGCCAGTACCGCTACCCGGTGGAGGAGGCACTGCTCGAGGCGCCCGCCGGCATCGTGGAGCCGGGCGAGGACCCGGACTACTGCGCCCAACGCGAGCTCCAGGAGGAGACGGGCTATCGCTCCGGCGACCTGCGCTCCCTCGGCGGCTTCTGGACGAGTCCCGGCTTCTGCTCCGAGTACATGTACGCCTACGTCGCCCGGGAGCTGTCTCCCAGCCGGCTCGAGATGGACTACGACGAGGACATCGAGGTCGAGCGCTATCCCATGTCCGAGATTCCCGCCATGATTGGGGATGGCCGCATCAGGGACGCCAAGAGCATCGCCGTTCTGCTGATGGCCGCCCATCTGGACGACGGACCCAAACCCTAGCGAGCCGGCGCCGCTCACGCGGCCAGGTTCCACAGGAGGACGCCCCATGCCAAGCCTGGAAGAACTGATCGCACAGGTCGACGCCGAGACCGATAACATCGTCGCGCTGGAACAGGCGCTGGTCCGTATTCCGTCGGTCAACACTGGCTTCATGCCCACCGGGGACGAGACGCCCGTGTGCGAGTACGCCCGCGACTGGCTGGCCGAAGACGGCATCCCGTCCGAGATTCTGGAGTCCGCGCCCAACCGGGGCAACATCATCGCCAGAATCGAGGGCGCCTCCGGCAACGCCGGCCTGTCGTTCATGTCGCACACCGACGTCGTGCCGGTGGAGGACTGGGACAAGTGGCGGTTCGAGCCGTTCAGCGCCACCGTGGCCGACGACCGCGTGTACGGGCGCGGCGCGTCGGACTGCAAGGGCCTGCTCACCGCCCAGCTATACGCGATGCGGCTGCTGAAGCGAAACGGTGTCCAGTTCGACGACAGCCTGATTCTCGTCTCCGGCGCCGACGAGGAGCACGGCGGGCGTTACGGCTTCGGCTGGCTCGCCGAGCACCACCCCGAGAAGATATACGCCCCATATGCCGTGAACGAGGGAGGCGGCACGCCCATAGAGGCCGCGGGCAACCTGACCTACGTGCTCGGCGTGGGCGAGAAGGGACGCCTGCAGGTGGAGATCGACGTGAAGGGCGTCAGCTCGCACGCATCCGTGCCGTGGCAGGGCACAAACGCGCTCTACAGGCTGGGCCAGGTGCTCTCGCGCATCGAGTCGTACGAGCCGCAGCGCGACACCTCCACGGTGCTCTTCGACCACCTCTCCACGTTCGCCATCGAGCACAAGCCCTCGCCGCAGAACGTGGACGAGATAATCGAAGAGGTGCAGGACGACAACCCGCGATTCGCGTCCATGCTGCGCGCGCTGTCCCGCATGACTCTCACGCCCACCATGATCAATGGCGGCATCAAGTCCAACAGCGTGCCCGAGACCATCCGGCTCACCTGCGACGTCCGGACGTTGCCGCACCAGGACGACGCCTACCTGCGCCAGGAGCTGGACACGATCCTGAGCGGCATCCCCGGCGTGTCCTACGAGATAGATTACATGGCCGTGCCCAACTCGTCGCCGTTCGAGTCCGAGCTGGCCGACAACATACAGGAAGCTACCGCGCTCGCGTTGCAGCGCTCGGACATCCAGTGGGTGCCGGCCATCAGCAACGGATTCACCGACTCGCGTTTCACCCGCCCGCTTGGCGTCACCACCTACGGCTTCTCCGGCTCGCACCCTGACGACGACCCGATGCTGAGCAAGGCGCACGGCACCGACGAGTCCGTGGGCATAAAGAGCCTCGTGAGCGGCACAAAGATCATGATCGCGCTGGCCTACAACATGCTGGGCGGGCGCTAGGCGGCGGCGCGTAGGGTAGTGCGCCGCTATCCCTCCAGCAGGCCGCCGCTGGCGAGCACCTTCCAGAACGTCTCGTCGGCTATGGCGATAATCTCGCCGGCGAGGCTCCGAGTGACGTTCAGCCCCTCGGCGGAGTGTGCGCCCGCGATGTGGGCTATCTGCTCGGGCAGGCCGGCGGTCAGCGCCACGTACACGCCGAACACCGGGTGACGCATGGACGGCGCGCCGGTGATGCGGTGATCGCTCCACCTGGCGATGTTCTCGGGGTCGTACTCCCACGCCTTGCCGAGGTCGTGGCACAGCCCGCCGGCGATCACCTCGTCCAGGTCCACGCGGAAGTGGCCCACCTCGTCTGTGAGCCCCTGCGCTATGGACACTCCGATGCGGGCCACTCCGTTGAGATGGGCCGCCTGGCCGCGTCCCTTCAACTCCGGCCCTCCCGGACCGCCTGAGCACGGCATGTCGTTTATCCTCTCGAAGCCGCTCGACGACAGGGACATCGCCCAGGCGTCGTAGACGAGCTCGCGCAGCTCATTGTCCTTGATCGTCGTCGCGTACGGCAGCTCTTCGATAACGCCCAGCCGCACGGCCTTGTCGATGGTGAGCTTCATGATTCCCTCCCAGCCTCTGAGTTTCGTTCACTTCCGACAGATCGTTGGAGCTCCGGGCCTCGATCCGCCGCTACGCCGACCACACCCGCCCGCGTCGTCGCACCTCGTCCCAGTCCAGCGCGGCTCCAAGGCCCGGGCCCTCGGGCAGAATGAGCCGCCCATGCTCGATGCGCTCCGGCGGACTCAGCAGTTCCGGCCGCCAATCGACCTCGTGCGCCGCGTACTCCAGCGGCGTCTCGATCCGACCGTCGCCGGCCAGGGCCGACGTGACGTGCCCGCCCGCGAGGTGCGCCACTGGCCCGGATGGGCTGTGCAGCGACACGCGCCCGCCGAACGCGGCGACTCGCCGGCCCGCGTCATACGCCGCCGCCACTCCTCCGCAGTACTTCACGTCCGGCATCACCACCTCCACCGTGCCGGTGCCCGCCAGGTCGCTGAAGAAGGCCACGCCGTAGCCACTCTCGCCGCCCGCGACCGGCATGGGCACAGCGCGAGCAAGCCTCGCGAGGGCGTCGGCGTCCCGCGTCGGCTCGACCGGCTCCTCGAACCAGGCGACGTCCAGGGAGGCGAGCCGCAGGGCCACAACCGGCGCGGTGTGCTCCTCGAAGCGGCTGTGGCAGTCCACCAGCACCGTCACGTCCGGGCCGACGGCGTCGCGGACAGCGGCCACGCGCTCCACGCCGGGCCGGGCCAACTCAAGGATGCGGCCGGGTGGAGAGGGCGGTATCACCTCGTCGAAGGGCGCGCACTTGACCGTGTCGAACCCGTCTCGAACTGCCCGCTCAGCCGCCGCGGCGAAGTCCCTCGGCGTGCGCGCCGTGCCAAGCAGCCCTCGGTTGACATTGGCGTAGAGGGGAACGCTGTTCGGGCCTGCGACGCCGCCGAGCTCGCGACGAAGACTCACGCCGTTCCTCGCGGCGCGCGCAATGACGATGGCCGACCGCAGCGCGCTGACGGCGGCCGCGAGCGCGCGGTCTTCCGCTATACGGGTGATGTCGAGGCCGAGCGCGGCGTCCGGCGTCGTCTCGTCGACGTCGTCGCGGCCGGCGAGCGCGGACACCAGCTCCGCGAGCAGGGAGACGGCACGGGGCGTTTCGGCGCCGCAGGTCAGCTCGACGACCGCCGCCACGCCACCGGCGTCGCGCAACTCCGCGAACGTCCACTCCGAGTGTGGTGTCGCCGTCACCGCGGCGAAGGTGAGTCTCGCGAACATCGGGTGTACCGCCGTTCCCGCCTGCCGGCGGAGGATTGGGCCGCGCGTCCGGCGAGCGGCCCGGTGGCGAAGTATAGCACGCCCCATACCCTGATTTGGCACCGCCTTTCGGCGAGTGGTAAACTCGAACAGCCGCAAGAGAGCTGATGGAGGGACCGCTTGGACGGCTTGATAGTTCACGATTCGCCCCCGCAACCGCTGCGTATTATGGTCGCGGCGTTCGCCGGGTGGCCCGACGCCGCGGAGGCGGCGACGCGGGCGCTGCGGTACCTGGTGCGAAGGCTGGGCGCGAGGAAGTTCGCCGAAATCGACCCCGAGGAGTTCTACGACTTTACCCTCACCCGGCCCCGAACTCGCGTGAACAGCCGCGGCGAGCGTACCATCCGCTGGCCCCGCAACGACTTCTACCACGCCGACTCCGGCGGCGAGGCCGGCGGCCTGCTGCTCTACGTCGGCACCGAGCCGAACCTGCGCTGGCGCCGCTTCTCCGGCATCCTCACCGGCGTCGCCAGGCAGCACGGCGTGGAGCTGGTGGTGACGCTGGGAGCGCTGCTGGACGCGGTGCCCCATACCAGGCCGCCACGGGTGTCGGGCAGGGCGAGCCGGCCCGGCCTCACCCAGAAGGCCGAGTGGATGGGAATAAGAAACTCCGCCTACCAGGGGCCGACAGGAATCCACACCGCGTTCCTGGCCGCCTGCGACGCGATCGGACTGCCCCACGCCAGCATCTGGGGCCACGTGCCGCACTACGCAAACCGCTCGCCCAACCCCATACTCAGCCACGCGCTGCTTGCCAAGCTGCACAGCCTCGTGAGCTTCGACGCCGACCTGGAGGAGATACGCGGCGCAGGCGAGACCTTCGGGGCCGAGCTTTCGCGCGTGGTGGCGAAGGACAACGACCTGTCCGCCTACGTGCGCCGTCTGGAACGGCGATACGACGCCGCGCACGCTGAATCGCAAGAGCTGCCCAGTCCCGACGTGCTCGTGGAGGACCTGGAGCAGTTCCTCAAGAGCCAGCGGGACACGCGCGACGGCGGAGAGGCCTCATAGCGGCGATGGCCCACGGCGCGAAGGACAGGTACGTCACGGCCAACGGACTGCGCATGCACTACCGCGACTGGGGCGGTAGTGGCCAGCCGCTGGTGCTCCTACACGGCCTCGCATCCAATTGCCGCATCTGGGACCTGGTCGCGCCCATTCTGGCCGAAGACTTTTCGGTCGTCGCCCTCGACCAGCGCGGCCACGGCCTGTCCGACAAGCCCGACCACGGCTACGACTTCGCAACCGTCAGTAAGGACCTTCAAGAGTTCGTGCACCGGATGGGAATTGATCGTCCGCTCGTCGTCGGCCACTCCTGGGGCGGCAGCGTCGCCCTCGAGTTCGCGGTGCATTATCCCGACGTGCCGAAGGGTCTGTGCTGGGTGGACGGCGGGATGATAGAGATTTCGGGCAGGCCCGGAGCGACCCTGGAAGAGGCCAGGCGGGAAATGGCGCCGCCGTCGTTCGAGGGGATGACCCCGGATGGACTGCTGGAACGCGCCCGCAGCCGCGGCTGGCTCGGCGCGATGAACGAGCAGTTGGAGGACACGCTGCTCGCCAACTTTCGGACGCTGGACGACGGCACCATTCGCGCCAGGCTCAGCCGCGAAAACCACATGCGCATAATCGACGCGTTGTGGGAGCACAGGCCGTCCGAGCTGTACGCACACGTCCGGCAGCCCGTGCTCATCATGCCCGCCCGGCGCAAGGGCGATCAGTCGCCCGGTGCGCGACGGTTCCGGCGGGAGGAGTCCGTGGCCACGGCGGCGTCTCGGTTGCCGGTCAGCAAGACCGTCTGGCTAGAAGACAGCATCCACGACGTGCCGCTGCAGCGCCCCGAACTGGTGGCGGGCGTAATCACTAGGCACTACAGGGACGGCTTTTTCGGCTAGCGTCCGTGCCTGCCCGCGCTAAGCCGCCTCCGGCATCTCCAGGAAGTAGTACGGGATGTGCCACGTGCCGCCGTGGCCCAGGTCCACGATGGCCTTGCGCTGGAGCGCCTGCTTCACCACGCCGCGCGAGAGAAAGCGCGGCCCGCCGCTCACCCTGCCCACGTACTGCACCTGCTGCCCGGGCATGACGCTGCCGCAGTGCAGCGCAACCGGCTGCCGCTCGGCGACGGCCATGCCGGGCAAGGACAGTTGAGGGGTTGCCGTTCCGTGACTCTGTGCCACCATGCCGAGCTCCTTTCCAAGTATTCGCCATCAAACGCCTGTTCGTATACAGAACATAATAGAACAGTACGCGCGTTCTTGTCAAGCGTTTTGTTGATCGCAACAGGATTCGAGACTATGCTCGTGAGCGGAAGCGGCGGGTCAGGTTGTATAATTGAAACTTGAAGGCGCATTCCGGGAGTGGCGGCCGCGCGGGCGCGCCTCGGTAACGCAGGAGAAGTGACGCTATCAGAGATACCAAGCCACCCCCGGGACCGGCGCCGGAAGAGGACTCCCCGCGCGCCGCTGCGGCGCCACGTCTGACCCAGCGGGTGCTGTCCCGCTGGCCCGTCTTCCAGTCCTTCCACTACGTCGACTTCCGGTGGATGTTCGTCGGCTCGCTCGCCTCCTACATGGCGATGAACATGCAGATGATCACCCGGGGCTGGCTGGTGCTGGAGCTGGCCGACGACTCTCCTCTCGCTCTCGCGCTGGTGATGGCGTCGTTCTCCATGCCCGTCACCATCATGGCCATCATCGGCGGCGCGCTCGCCGACCGCATCCCCCGCAAGCGCATGGTCATCCTGAGCCAGGGCGGCAACATCCTGGTCACGGCGCTCGTCGCCACTCTCGACATGACCAACGTCATCACCTTCGGGATGCTGCTTGGCATCGGAGTTGTGAACGGCTCGCTCATGGCGCTCAACATGCCCAGCCGCCAGGCGATACTGTCGGACATCGTGCCCGAGGGCACGCTGATGAACGCCATATCGCTGACCAACTCCGCCATGAACGCGACGCGCATCGCGGGGCCGGCCGTGGCGGGAGTGCTCATCATCTTCATGGGCACGCACGGCGTCTTCTACCTCATAGCGGCCACGTACGCTCTTGCCGTGCTGTCGGTGGTGATGATTCGCGCGGGCCAGACGGCCGCGTCGCGCTCGCGCCGGGGACTCTCGGGCGACATCGGCGAAGGTATCAGGTACGTCCGCTCCAACCCGCCCATCCTGGGCGTCAACATGCTTATGTTGATCGCCTCGCTGTTCGGCTTCGCCTATTTCGCGCTCATGCCCGCCTGGGGACGGGAGGCGCTGGACGTCGGTTCGGACGACCTGGGCTTTCTGCTGATGGTGATGGGCATAGGCGCGCTGGTGGGCACCCTCGCCCTGGCCGCGATGGGCAACGTCGGCAAGCGGGGGCTGCTGCTGTTCGCCAACTGCGTGGGCTGGGCGCTGGGGCTGATGGCCTTCTCGCAGACGACGTCGTTCTGGGCCGCGGTGCCGCTGCTGCTGTTCACCGGCCTCGTGAGCTCGCTGGTCATGTCCTTGGCCATGACCCTTGTGCAGGTGTACGCCTCGCCCGAGATGCGCGGCAGGGTGATGAGCCTGGGCATGATGACGTTCGGCATCCAGCCCCTGAGCTCGATTCCGCTGGGGTTCCTGGCCGTGAACATCGGTACGCCCAACGCGCTGTTCGTAACAGGCGTGCTGCTGCTGGTCGGCACGGTCGCGCTGCTGCTCGTGTATCCCGGCTTCCGGCGCGTGGAGTAGAGGTCGCGCTCGGAGGACGCGGCGTTACCGCTAGCGGCGCCTGGCGCGGCTTCGCAGCGCCATAAGCGCCAGCGTGTAGCTCACGACGCCCACGCCCGCTATCGCGCCGAAGCCTTTCAGCAGCGTCTCCGAGTCCCACCCGACCGTTATCAGCGAGCGCAGCCCGTCCAGCAGATAGGTTACGGGATTGTACACCGCGACCGTCGCCAGCCAGCCCGTCAGCGCCTCCATCGGCACGAACACGGTGGTGAGGAACATGAACGGAAAGAACAACAGAAAGCTGCTGTTGACCGCGACGGGGTTGCCCGTCTTCAGCGCTATGGCATAGGGGAAGCCGGCGAATGCCAGGCCCCAGGCGCCTCCCATCAACACGAACACCAACAGTCCAACCGGGCCCGACTCGAATCGGACGCCAACGACCAGCCCCAGAACGATTACGGGCACGGTAAGCGCCACAACCAGCGCGAAGTCGGCCACGGTGAAGCCTATCAGCATGCCCAGCCGGTTGACGGGCGTGAGCGAGAGCTTGTCGAAGTAGCCGCTCTGAATGTCGGTGACGACGGTTATGGCCCGCGATATGCCGGTTACGGCGAAGAGGATGGCCACGGGCAGTTGAAACGCCTTGTAGTCCACCTCCATGAACCGCTCGGTCTGGTCCTGGAGCGCGCCCACGTTCACGACGAAAAAGAACACGGGGATGATGAGTGCCGGAATCACGCCCTCGACGTCGCGCGGGATGGAGCGCAGCGCGCGCTCGGCCACGCTCACGACGTCCCGCAGAAAGTTCGAACGCCTGGCTCTTATCTGTGTGGAAGCGATGGTCGTCATTGTTCGTTCTCTCCAACGTCCTGGGGGGCATCCTCCTGCAGGCGGGCGCCCGTAACCTGAAGAAACACGTCGTCCAGCGTGGGAGTGCGCAGCGTAAGCTCCTGCACGCCCACGCCGCTGTCGTTCAGCGCCAGCGCCACCGCGCTGACGAGCGACGCGCCGTTCGCCACGCTGACGGACAGCTCGGACTCGTAGGCGTCCACCTGCTGCACGCCCTCGATGGCGTTCAGGCGTTCGATGGCCGCGTCCGCGCTGCCGTCCACGCGCGCTACGATGACGTCCAGCCCCACCGAGCGTTTCAGATCCGCGGGCGTGCCCTCTGCCACGAGTTCGCCCTCGTTGATGATGCCCACCCTGTCGGCGAGCGCGTCGGCCTCCTCCAGGTACTGCGTGGTTAGGAAGATGGTCACGCCGAGTTGTCGGTTGATGCGCCGGACCTCTTCCCAGACTCGATTGCGGCTTATGGGATCGAGTCCTGTGGTCGGCTCGTCCAGGAACAGCACCTCCGGGTTGTGCACCAGCGCCGCCGCCAGGTCCAGCCTGCGCTTCATGCCGCCTGAATATGTGCCAATCAGTCGGTCGATGGCGTCGCCGATGTCGATGAGCGCGGCCAGTTCAGAAAGGCGCTGGTTTATCTCCCTTCGCCTCAGCCCGTACAGGCGGCCTTGCAGCCTCAGCAGTTCCCGGCCCGTCTGCTTGTCGTCCAGCGCCGCGTCCTGCAGCGCCGCGCCGACGTGCAGCCGCACCTGCTGCCCTTCGCGCGTAACGTCGTAGCCGGCGACGGTCGCGCCGCCGGACGTGGGCACGAGCAGCGTGGTCAGCATACGAACGACGGTCGTCTT